>JBGATO010000099.1:0-11658 GCA_044229145.1 Candidatus Eiseniibacteriota bacterium
CATGCAGGATCCTCTCACGGGTCGATGCGTGTCGGAGGCGATGCGCCCGCCTGGGGACATCGCGGAAGTGTTCGCCGGGTCCGGGGGACGGACCGCACAGGACGAGGGCAGAGGTCGGGCGACGGACACCCTTCATGCTAGGGGCCGCCGCGCGAGGGTGTCAAGAATCGGCACCCGCGAGCACAGGGACGAGGGGCAGGATGCGCGACGTGCGCGAGTGGGGAGAACTCTGCTGTGTCGGACTCGACGACGGCCTGACGCCGGCCGCCATCGAGACGTTGAAGCGGGTGCGGCCCGGCGGTGTCATCGTCTTCCGCCGCGACGCGCCGGACGCCGCCGCGATGCGCGAGGTGGTCGAACGGGTGTGGGACGTGCTCGAGCCCGAAGGCATCGCGCCGCTCGTCTGCGCGGACGAGGAGGGCGGCTTCGTCTCGCAACTCGGCGCGCCGTTCGCTCCGGTGCCGGCGCCGCTCGCGGTGGCACGCGGCGGCACCGTCGAGGAGGCGGAGACGGTCGGCGCGCTGCTCGGCGCGCGGCTCGCGGCGTGCGGCATCACGGTGGACTTCGCGCCCTCGCTCGACGTCACCAGCGAACCGGCCAATCCGGTGATCGGCGCGCGTGCCTACGGCGAGACGCCGGCGGCGGCGACGGCGTACGGGCTCGCCACCGCGCGTGGATTGACACGCGCCGGCGTCGCGTGGTGCGCGAAGCACTTTCCCGGGCATGGCGCGACGCATCTCGATTCGCACGTCGCCTCACCGCGCGTATCGGCGTCGCGCGCGACGCTCGAGGCGGTGGATCTCCCGCCGTTTCGCGCCGCGCTGGCGGCCGGCGCGCCTCTCGTGATGACCGCGCACGTCTACGTCGACGCACTCGACCGCACGTTGCCCGGCACCTTCTCGCCGGCGGTAGTGCGCGGTCTGCTGCGTGAGACGCTCGGCTTCGCGGGCGTGATCTGCACCGACGATCTCGACATGGCCGGGGCGACGGCGCTGGGGGCGCCGGACGCGCTCGCGGCGAGCGCGCTCGCGGCGGGATGCGACTGGCTGCTGTTCGCGCGCCGCGGCGTCGACGCGATCGCCGGCCTCGAGGGCATCGTCGCGGCGCTGCGCCGTGGCAGGCTCGACGAGGATGCGCTCGAGGAGAGCTTGGCGCGCGTGCGCGCGCTGCGCGAGCGGTTCGCCCGGCGGCCCGCGACGACGCTCGCGGACGCGGTGCGGCTCGACGAGGCGCACACACCGCTGCTCGCGCGCCTCGCCACGCAGGCGGTGCGGTGGGGCGGCCCGTCGTTCCGCCCGCGCCGCGGCCCGCTGCTGATCGCCGAAGCCACCGACGCCGTGACGCTCGCGCCGCTCCTGCGCGAGGCCGGATGCGACGCCGTTGGCTGCGCGCCCGAGGACATCGCCGCGCAGGTGGGGCCACGCACCGGCGCCGTCATCGTCGCGGTCGCCGAACGCGCGGCGGTGGGCGAGGACGCCTGCGATGCGCTTGGCGATGCGCTCACCGCCGGCGTGCCGACGTTGCTCGTCAGCTTGCGCACGCCGTATCTCGGCGATGCGTTCACCGACATCACCCCCGTGCTCGCGACCTGCGACGACGGCCCGTACGGCCGCGCCGCCGCCGCGCGCGCCATCGCCGACGCCACGCTCCGGAGGTCTTCGCCATGAACCCGACCGACACCGCCGCTCCGCTCGACCGCGCCGCGTTGCGCGCGCGCCTCGACGCGCTCTGCGTCAAGCGCGGCCACTTCATCCTCGCCTCCGGCCGCGAGTCGAACCTCTACCTCGACGTGCGCAACGCCAGCTTGCACGCCGACACCGTCGGCGCACTCGGCGCGTGGCTCTACGCCGCGCTGGTGCCCTACGCGCCGCAAGCGGTCGGCGGGCCGGTGGCCGGCGCGGTGCCGTTGGTGGCGGCGGTGCTCGTCGAGGCCGGCCGGCGCGGCGAATCGCTGCCGGGCTTCATGGTGCGCAAGGAAGCGAAGGATCACGGCGCCGGCAAGCAGATCGACGGGCACCTACAGCCCGGCTGGCGGGTCGCGCTAGTGGAGGACGTGGTGACCAGCGGCGGTTCGGTGCTGCGCGCGGTGGAGGCGGTGCGCGCCGCCGGCGCCGAGGTGGTCGCGGTGGCCGCGGTGGTGGACCGCGAGGAAGGCGGACGCGAGGCGCTGGCCGCTGCCGGCGTGCCGCTCGTCGCCCTGTTCACCCTGCGCGAGATCGCCGGCGAGACGGTGTGATACGCTTGTCGGCATGACGGTGCGTGCGGCGCGGCGACGCGCGTCCTTTCTCATTTGTGCGGCGGTGTGCGGGGCGATGGCGGCGCCGGTGCGGGCGCAGGACGCCATCGCCCCGCATCGCGTCGTGGTGCGATTGCGCGAGCCGGCGGTCGCGACCCTGCCGTCCTTCGCGCCATTCGGTGTGCGGGACGCCACGCCGCTGTTTCCGACGCCGCGCCACACGACGCATGCACGCGGCGCGCTGCCGCGTTTCCTTCGCCTGACGTTGGATCCGGCCCGCGATCCGCGCATCGTTGCCGCGGCGTTGCGGGAGTTGCCGGAGGTCGCCTCGGCGGAGACGGTGCCGCTGTGGCGCACGTCCGCGGTGCCGAACGATCCCTCGTTCCCGGTGCAATGGCATCTGCAACGTGGCGACGGCCACGACGCCCGCTTGCCCGCCGCGTGGGATCGCACGCAAGGCGATACTAGCGTCGTCCTGGCGATCGCCGACACGGGCGTCGATTGGCTGCATCCCGACCTCACTTCACAGATCGCGCTGAATGCGGCGGAGGCGAATGGCGTGCCCGGCGTCGACGATGACGGCAACGGCTACGTCGACGACATCCGCGGCTGGGACTTCGTGACGGCCGATCCCGCCTCCGTCGCGTCTGGCGAGGATCCTGGTCCCCCCGACAACGATCCGCGCGACTGGGTGGGCCACGGCACGCTGGTGGCCGGCACGACGGCAGCCGCCACCGACAACGCCGTCGGCGTCGCCGGCGTGGCGTGGCGCTGCACGTTGCTGCCGATCCGCATCGGCTACGGCGTCACCGGTGTCGACGGCGGCTACATCGCCGCGGACGATGCGGCCGCCGGACTCGCCTACGCCGCCGACCGCGGCGTCGCCGCCATCAACTGTTCGTGGGATTCATCGCCGACCGATGCGTTCACCGCCGCCGTGGACTACGCGATCGCCGCTGGCGTGGTGATCGTCGATGCAGCAGGCAATCACGCGACGTCGTCGTTCAACTCCAACTACCTCGCGCAGCGCGGCGATTGCATCGACGTCGCCGCCACCGACACGCTCGATCTGCTGGCGAACTTCTCGTCGTACGGCACTTGGGTCGACTGCGCGGCGCCCGGCACGCGCGTGCTCACGACGTCCTACGCCGCACTGCAAGACACGCACGGCTACGAGACGGCCAGCGGCACCTCGCTGTCGGCGCCCGTGGTGACGGGGATCGTCGGCTTGCTGCGCGCGCGGTTCCCGTCGTGGCCGCCGAAGCTGCTGCGCGAGCGGTTGCTCGCCACCTGCGAGCCGATCGACGCGCTCAACGCATCGACGTACGGCGGCAAGCTGGGACGCGGGCGCGTCGACGCCGCGGCCGCCGTCGGCAGCGAGACGACGTATTGGCAAGCCGCGCTCAGCGGCGGCGCCCGCACCGCGGTGGGGCTCGGCGATTTCGGCGTTGGCGCGCGCGGCCTCGTGCTCGTCGCCACCGACGGCGGCGCGGTGCACGCGCTGCGGGCGGGCGGCGGGGAAGTCGCCGGATGGCCTGTATCGGTGGGCGCGTCACCGGGTCCGGTCGCCAGCGGCACTCTGGGCGGCGCACCGGTCGTGGTGGCGGGCGGACTCGATTCGCTGCTCCATGCCTTCGACTCCAGCGGCGCCGAGCGCTCCGGCTGGCCCGCGCACCTCGGCGCCGCGCTGCGCGGCGGCGCGTCGATCGGTCAGGCGGGATCGCCGCCGGTCGATGTCGTCACCTGCGGCACCGAAGGCAGACGCGTCTATGTCCTCGACGCCAACGGCGCGGTGCTGGCCGGCTGGCCACAGTCGACCGGCGGTGTGGTGCGCGCCTCGCCGGCACTCGCCGACCTCGACGGCGATGGGGCGAACGAGATCGTCATCGCCGCCGCGGATTCGACGGCGTACGCGTGGCGGATCGATGGCAGTGCGGTGCCGGGCTGGCCGGTGCGCGTGCCGGCCGGTTGCCTGTCGCCGGTGGCCGTGGGGCCGGTGACCGACGGCGGTGCGCAGCGCGTCGTGGTGGCGTGCAGCAATGGCGCGGTGACGCTGCTCGGCGCGGACGGCGTCGCGCAAGCCGGATGGCCCGTCCAGGTGGCAGCTTCGTCCTCCGCGCCGCCCGCGCTCGCCGATGTCGACGGGGACGGACAGCGTGACGTGGTGTGCGCGGCGGGGTCGACACTGACCGTGCTGACCGCGGCCGGCGTGCCGCTCGCGGGGTGGCCGCTGGCCGCGCCCGGCAGCATCGGCGCCGCGCCGGTGGTCGCCGACCTCGACGGCGACGGCGCGCCGGACATCCTCGCCGCAACCACCACCAATGCGATCCTCGGCTACGACGCGCACGGCGCCGCGGTGGCCGGCTTCCCGCGCTACGCCGGCGGCGCGGTGCGCGGCGCGCCTCTGGTCGCCGATCTCGGTGGCGACGGCGACGCGAACCTGGTCACCGCCGCCGCCGATTCCTTCGCCGAGGCGATGACGCTCCCCGGCACGGCGCGCACCAGTGCCGCCGCGCCGTGGGCCTGCGCCAGCCACGATCCGGGACGCACGGGATGGGTGGGGACCTCCGCGGCCTCGGCGGTCGGTCCTCCCGGCGAGAGTCCGGACGAAGACGCGGCGCCGGGCCTCCGCGTTCGCATCGTGACCGGCGGGACGGCTGCGCCGCATCGATTGCTCGCCGAAGTCCGGACCGCGCGCGATGCGACCGTACGCATGTCGCACTTCGACGTGGCGGGCCGCAGGTTGAGCACGCGCAGCGTGCTGGTGCGGGCGGCGAGTCCGCGACGCATCGATCTCGGGGCGGGGGCGCGATTGCCCAGCGGAGTCGTTCTCGTCACCGCGCAGGCAGGCACGGCGCCGCCCACCGTGTCGCGTGCCGTCCTGGTGCGCTGACCGGCGGCCGGCGCGCGGCTGGACGATTGCTCGGATAGTTGTTACGATGCACTGCCCTTCAGATTTGCTCGTACTCCACCTCGTGCCGGTTGCCGGGAGTCACCCCATGCGTTTCGCCACGTCTCGCTGCCCATCAGGGTGGTGGAGGGCGGTCAGCGCCCTCGCGTTCCTGACGCTCTCCGCCGCATCCGCCAGCGCCGGGCCACTCTTTGGGTCGGTCTATCAGACATTCGCCACGGGGGCGTACCCCGCCTGTGTCGTCCTGCACGACATGGATGGCGATGGCATCGCCGATGTGCTCACCGCGGACTACTCCGGCAGTACGGTGTCCGTGTTGCCCGGACATGCGGACGGTTCGTTCGGCGCCGCGCGGAAGGTGAGCCTCGTCGCGGGATCCGGCCCGCACAGCATCGCCACGGGGGACTTCAACGAGGACGGCATCGCGGACTTCGCGGTCGCCGAGGTGTACCTCAACGGGCTGACCGTTTTCCTCGGCACCGGCGGCGGCGCCTTCGGGCCCGGACAGGTCTACGGCACGGGCATCCTCTGTGCCTACGTGCTGGCGGACGACGTCGACGGCGACGGACATGCCGATCTGCTCGCGGCAAACTCGGGCTCGGGGACGGTGACGCTGCTGCACGGCGACGGCGCGGGCGGATTTCAGCGCGGCTGGGACGTGACCGCCGGCACCCAGCCCGAGTGCGTGGCACTAGCGGACATGGATCTCGACGGCGTGCGTGACCTGCTGGTGTCGAATGGCAGCGCCGCGACCGTGTCGGTGCTGCACGGCCTGGGCAACGGCACGTTCGGAACCCGCACCGACTTCGCCTCCGGCTATCCCGCCGAACAGTTCGCGGTGGGCGATCTGAATGGCGATGGCGTGCCGGACGTCGCACTCGCGACGTTCAAGGGATCGATCGACGCCGATCACCTCGTCGTGTTCCTCGGAGATGGCGTGGGTGGATTCGCGCCGCGCGCCGAGTACCTCGCGCAGGTGGGATCGTGGGCCACCGCGATCGTCGACGCCGACGGCGACACGCACCTCGACATCGTGCTCGCGAACTCCAACACGCGGAGCAACTCGGTGTCGATCTTTCGCGGCGTGGGAGACGGGACGTTCGGCACGGCGACGTCGTATCCCGCGGGCCCCGGCCCGAACGGCGTTGTCGCCGGCGACGTGACAGGCGACGGTCACGCCGATCTCCTCGTAAGCGACGGGCTCAGCACGACCGTCGCGCTGCTGCGCGGCAATGGCGATGGCACGTTCGGCCAGACCCACACCTACGCCGCGGGCGAATCTCCGTGGACGCTCGTGATGGCGGACCTCAGCGGAGATGGACAGCCCGAGCTCGTCGTGACCGACTACACGCGGGCCCAGGTTGGCGTGTTTCCGGGACTCGCGGGCGGCGGGTTCGGTCCGCGAGTCGACTACGCCGTCGGTTCGTACCCCACCGGTGTCGCGGTGGGAGATCTCAACGGCGATGGCACGCCGGATCTCGTCGTCGCCAACTCGTTCTCCTCCGCGTCCTCGAGCGTGTCGGTCCTGCTCGCGACCGGTGGCGGGAGCTTCCAGCCGCGCGTGGATGTGCCGGCGGGATCGCAGGCCAAGGCGGTGGTGGTGGCGGATCTCAACGGCGACGGTCATCTCGACATCGCGACCGCGAACTACGGCGGCGGCAACGCGAGTGTCCTGCTCGGGCACGGCGACGGGACGTTCGCGCCGCACGTGGAATACGCCGCCGGAACCTCCCCGGACGGCATCGCCGCGGCGGATCTCGACGGCGATGGCGATCTCGATCTCGCGGTCGCGAACTATCAGTCGGTCAACGTGACGGTCTTGCGCAATGGCGGTGCGGGGACGTTTTCCACGCTATCGACGCTTTCGGCTGCGGGCTTCGCGACGGGAGTGGTCGCCACCGATCTGAGCGGGGATGGCCTGCCGGACATCGCGGTGGCCGAGCAGGGCAGCTACTACATCAGCGTGTACCTCTCGACCGGCGAAGGCACCTTCCAGCCTCGCCAAGACGTCCGCGCGGTCGGGCAGCCAGCGTCGATCGCGGTCGCCGACGTCGACGGCGACGGGGCGGTCGATCTCGTCGCCGCCGCACCCGATCTGAACACGGTCGAAGTCCATCGCGGCAACGGCGTGGGTGGATTCTTCGCGGGCGAGACGTTCGGCACCGGGACCTATCCGTGGAGCGTGGCCCTCGCCGACCTGACCGGCGATGGGCGGCCGGAGGTCGCCACCGCCGACTACACCGCGTCGACCGCCACGGTCTTGACGAACACATCAGCGGCCTCGGTCTCGCGGGCCGGCGCACCGGCGGCCACACCGCCGGCGGCGGGCGAGTATCCGGCGTCGGTGCTGGCGGTCTGGGCACCGGCGGCACGCCTCGCGGGCGCGAATGCCGGACAAACACGCGCAAGCCTCACGAGTTCGCGGCCCCCAGCGGATCGCGCGCCGGCGACGACGACGTTCGCGCCGGAGTTCTCGACGCCGTTCATCAGCTATCCGCTCGATGGCACACCCTCGGACGCGGTGACCGCCGACGTCAACGGGGATGGGCGCCCCGACGTCGTGACCTGCCTCACCGGAGGCGTGCTCGCGGACAACGTCGAACTGCGTTTGGGTTTGCCGGGTGGAATCTTCGGCGGGACGCTCGCGGCACCCACCGGGGCGCTTCCGGTCGCGCTCGCCGCGACGGAGCTCGACGGCGATGGCCGAGCCGATATCGTCGTGGCGAACAAGAACGCGAACAGCGTGAGCATCCTGCACGGCCACGCGGACGGCACGCTCGGCGATCGCGTCGATTACGCCGTGCCCGCCCAGCCGGTCGCCGTGGCGGTGCACGATCTGGATGGCGATGGCCTCGTGGACATCGCGGTTGCCTCGACGGCGGGCCAGTGCGTCTCGGTTCTCCGCGGGCTCGGCGGCGGAGCGTTCGCGGCTCCCGTCGTGTACTTCGTCGCGAGCAACCCGCAAGACGTCGCGATTGGCGACGTCGACGGCGATGGCCATTCCGACCTCGTCGTCTCCACGTCGTACCTGAGCGCGTTCAGCGTGTGCTTCGGCGCGGGTGACGGCACGTTTTGGCGTCGGGTGGATCGTGTGTCGTCGGCGGGCGCGCCCTATCACTTCGTGCTGCACGACTACACCGCCGACGGCGTGTTGGACATCACCGCGATCGTGGGCTCGACGGGGCTCCTCGCTCTGTTCGCCGGCACCGGCACGGGGGACTTCACGCTCGCTCAGCAGGTGACCACCGGCGGCACCTCCGACATTCTGCTGACGACCGCCGACCTCGATGGCGATGGCGTCGCGGAACTCGTGCTTGGGCCAGATGGGCTCGTGTCGTGCTATCGCGCGGTGTCCGGCCTGTTGCAGCCGTTCGGCGTAGCGCTGCCGTCCGGAGGCGGAAAACCCGCTCTGTGCGCGGCGGACTTCGATGGCGATGGCCGGCAAGACATCGCCGCCGCGAATCCGTACGGCTATTCGTTCGGGGTCTACCACAGCGCTCCGGACGGCACATTAGGGACTCCGCTCGCTCTCGCTGGACCCGGCACGCAGCAGATGTTGGTGACGGGTGATATCAACGGCGACTCATGGCCGGACATCGTGACCTGCGGATGGTCCGATTCGATCACCGTGTGGCTCGGATCCGCCGCGGGGACCTATACGTTTGGTCCCGCGCTCCCGCGGTACACCGGCACGGATGTCCTCGCGCTTGCCGACCTCAATCGCGACGGTATTCTCGACCTGGTTGTCTCGCAAGAAGGCGATTCATATCTGCACAACTGGGCGGTGAATGTGTTGCTCGGTCACGGAGATGGCAGCTTCACGCAATTCTCAACGTACTATGTGCTCGGCGCCTCCTACACGATCAACTTCGGCGACTTGAATGAAGACGGCTTCCTCGACATGCTCGTCATGACGGGACGCCTCACCATTTTCTATGGCTCGGGAGACGGCCGCTTTCCGCGTTCCAAGGACGTTCAGACGTTCATGACAGGCGCGAGTGATCCCGTCGTCGCCGACGTCACGGGAGACGGACATCTCGACTTGGTCGTCCACGGGACGCACAGCTTCTCGGTGTATGCCGGGAAGGGCAACGGCGGGCTGCTGGCACCTGTGACGTACACCGCGGCGACCAGTCCGGTGGGTCTCGCGGTCACGCAGATGCCCGGCGACGCGTATCCCGACGTGGTGCTGGTCACCGCGAGCGACACCGTGCAGGTGTTTCCGGGACAGGCCGGCGGAAGCTTCGGCGCGCCGATCACCTCCGCGGCGACAGCCAGCTGCACGGGTGCGTTGTTCGGTGACGTCGACGGCGATGGAGTGTTCGACATCGTCACCGTGAACCAGTGGTCGAACGGGATCGGGACATTGCATGGCACGTCCGACAGCCACTTCGAGCGGCCGGTGTGGTACGGCACCAGCGGCACGCCGTTCCCCGGCGCGCTGGTGGACGTGAATCACGACGGAGCGGCCGATGTCATCTTGGGGAGCGAGACTGATCTCGGCCCGGCGGTGGTGCGCAACACGCACACCGGGAGCGTGACCGGCGCAGAACCGCCGTCGAGCTCCACGCCGCGGATGGCCGATCTGCGCATCGCGTCCAGCGGCGGGACGCCGCGCTTCCTGCTCTCGGTTCCGCGTGCATCGCAGGTGACGCTCGACATCTGGTCGGTGGACGGCCGCCGCGTGACACGGCTGATCGATGGGTGGTACCCGGCGGGGCGCCACGCGATCGAGGGCGCGCCGCTGCGATCAGGGCCGCGGCGCCTTGCCGCGGGACTCTACTGGGCACGCTTGTCGTCCTCCGGCACGGCGTGTACCCGGAGGTTCGTGCTCGTGCGGTAGCGCGGGGCTAGCGTGGACGCCTCGTGAGACGACCGCGTCTCCGGGGCGTCCGCCGCCACTGTCGGTCCCATGCTGTACCCTGGCCAGGCTGGCACCCGCCTTCCTTGACCCGTCGCGCGGCGGCGCGCTAGCATCCCGGCCTGCCCGACGTGGAAGGAGAGCGCCCCGCCCCGATGTCGTTCGTCCACCTGCACACGCACAGCGAATACAGTCTGCTCGACGGCGCCCAGGGTCTCGGCGCCATCGTCAAACGCGCCAAGCAGTACGAGATGCCGGCGGTCGCCCTCACCGACCACGGCAACATGTTCGGCGCGGTGCTGTTCTACGAGAAGTGCAAGGACGCCGGCATCAAGCCGATCCTCGGCTGCGAGATCTACGTCGCGCCCACCAGCCGCTTCGACAAGAACCGCAAGCCGGGCGGCGGCGAAGCGTACGAGCACATGGTGCTGCTGGCCTCGACGCCCGAGGGCTACACCAACTTGATGGCCCTGGTGAGCAAGGGCTACCTCGAGGGCTTCTACTACAAGCCGCGCGTCGACGACGAACTGCTGGCGCAGCACAGCAAGGGCTTGATCGCGCTCTCCGGCTGCCCGAGCGGGCGCGTCGGCCTGGCCATCCGCCAAGGCCGCATGGACGACGCCTACGCCGCCGCCAGCCGCTACGCCGACATCTTCGGGCCGGGCCGCTTCTACCTGGAAATCCAGGATCACGGCATGGAGATGGAGCGCGACATCGCGCGCGGCTGCATCGACATCGCCAAGAAGACGGGGCTGCCGCTGGTGGCCACCAACGACAGCCACTATCTCGAACGCGCGCACGCCGAGGCCCACGACGCACTGCTGTGCATCGGCACCGGCAAGATGGTCGCCGACAACGATCGCCTGCGCTTCGATTCGCCGGAGACGTACTTCAAGTCGCCGGAGGAAATGGCGACGCTGTTCGCCGAGCGGCCCGACGCGATCGCCAACACGCTCACCATCGCCGAGATGTGCAACGCATCGATTCCGATGGGGCAGATGCTGTTGCCGGAGTTCCCGATCCCGGCGGAGTACAAGGACGCCAACGAATACCTGACGGTGCTGAGCCGCGAAGGCCTCGCGCAGCGCTACCCGGCGACGACGCCGGAGCAGCAAGCCGATCTCGAGGCGCGTCTCCAGTTCGAACTCGACACCATCATCCAGATGGGATTCCCCGGCTACTTCCTCATCACGCGCGACTTCACGTCGAAGGCGCGCGAACTCGGCGTGCAGGTGGGGCCGGGGCGTGGCAGCGCGGCGGGCTCGCTCGTCTCGTACGTGCTCGGCATCACCGACCTCGATCCGATCCGCTTCGGTCTCATCTTCGAGCGGTTCTTGAACCCCGAACGCGTGACGATGCCGGATATCGACATCGACTTCGACGATCGCGGACGCGGCAAGGTGATCGAGTACGTCGTCGACAAGTACGGTGCCGACAACGTGACGCAGATCATCACGTTCGGCACGCTGGCCGCGAAGGCGGCGGTGCGCGACGTCGCGCGCGTGCTCGGCCTGCCGTTCAGCGAGGTCGACAAGATCGCGAAGCTGGTGCCGGCGGAACTCGGCATGACGCTCGAGAAGGCGCTCGAGCAGGTGCCGGAGTTGCAGGCGATGGCCGACGCCGATCCGGTGGTCGCGAAGCTGCTCACCA
>JBGATO010000100.1:0-11653 GCA_044229145.1 Candidatus Eiseniibacteriota bacterium
GCATCGCATGCGCATCGCAGATGGTGCTCACCGGACCGCCGGCGGCCGCCACCTTGCGCAGCTTGCCGTTGCTCACGAAAGCGATCCACTTGGAGTCGGCGGACCAGAAGGGGAACTCGGGCGAGTCGGTGCCGTCGAGCCGGCGCGTTTCGCCGGTGGCGAAGTCGCGCACCAAGAGGCCAGGAGCCGACGAGTCGCCGGCTGCGATCTGGACCATCGCACTGCCGTCGGGCGCCAACGCGATGGGACCGGCCGTCAGCGTCACCGGGGCATAGTGCGCCGGCATCTGCACGTCCGCTTGGAACACCGCACCATTCTCGCCGCTGCGCCGCGTCTGCATCGCCGCCCACGCCACGGCCGCCAGCGCGACGATCCATCCGGCGAGCGGCAGCCACGCGCGCGCGCCGCGCCGTCGCGGCTGCGTCGCGACCGGCGCCGCGATGCTGCTCTGCGATCCGCCCTCCGCCGCCCACGCCAGTTGCAGCTTCACATCGTGCGCGCTCTGGTAGCGATCCTCGGGATCCTTGGCGAGACAGGTGCGGATCGCACGGTCGAGCGCTGGCGGACTCGTCGGCTGCACCGCCTCGAGCGGCGGCGGCGTGGTCGACATGATGGCGACGATGAGACTCGCCTGGCTCGCGCCCTCGAACGCGCGCCGCCCCGTCGCCATTTCATAGAGCACGCAGCCGAGCGACCAGAGATCACTGCGTGCGTCGGCGTCCTTGCCTTCGAGCTGCTCCGGCGCCATGTATTGGAACGTGCCGACGAGCGAGCCTTCGGCCGTGAGCGGCGAGGCCGCCGGCTGCGCGCGCGTCAGCGCTGCCATCGTCACGCCGCTCGAACTCACCGGGCCGAGCGTCTCGGTGGCGCGCGCGAGGCCGAAGTCCATCAGCTTGGCGCCGGCGCGCGTGAGCATGACGTTGCCCGGCTTGAGATCGCGATGGATGACGCCGGCGCGATGCGCGCGTTCGAGCGCGTCGGCGATCTGCGCGCCGAACTTCAAGACGTCGGCGGTCGGCAATGCGCCACGCGCGAGCCGCTCGCTGAGCGTTTCGCCCTCGATCAACTCCATCACGAGGTAGTCCGTGCTGCCCTCGCGCCCGACATCGAACAGCGTGCAGATGTGTGGATGGTTGAGCGACGAGATCGTTTTGGCTTCGCGCTCGAAGCGGGCGCGCACGTCGGCGTTGTCGCTGAGATGCTGCGGCAGCACCTTGACCGCGACGTCGCGGTCGAGCCGCGTGTCGCGGGCGCGATAGACCTCGCCCATGCCGCCGGCGCCGAGCGGCGCGACGATTTCGTAGGGACCGAGACGGGTGCCGGACGCCAGCGTCATGCGCGAAGGACCTCAGGGGAATGAGTGGGACGCTGCGCTCTCATGGCGTGCGCAACGTCGCCGTCCAGTTGGTGACGAGCGTCAGGCGGACACCATCGACGTCCGCCGGCGGCGAGGTGACGAGGAATCGCTGGCCATCCGCCGTGACATCGTAGCGCCAGTCGCCGCCGCAGCTGTGGATCTGGAACAGCCGCTGCATCGCGCCGGCGGTGAAGACGCCGCCAGCCACATTCACGGCGACGCTCACGATCCAATTGTCGCGATCGACGAAGTACAGCTGGCGCCCATCGCGGCCCCACCGCGCTTCGACACCGCCGTCCTGCGACACCTGCCACTTGGCGCCGGTCGGCGGGAACGGCACGACGTACACCTGCCGCGTCCCGCTCTCCGACGACGCGTACGCGACGAAGCGGCCATCGGGCGAGAATTGTCCGCTGAACTGATCCAACGGCCCGCCTGCGACCACAATGGGCGGCCCACCCGTCACCGGCACGGCGAACAGGTCGTTCGCCGTCGCGAGATGCGCGGCCGAGTAGAGAACATAGCGGCCATCGGGCGAAGACGCGCAGGGATAGAGTCCCGACTTGACGCCCTGCACGATCGTGCGGCCCGCCGCGGCATCGAGTTGCTGCACGACGATGGCACTCGTGGCGCCGGAGTCGCCCGGGGCGTTGTAGGCGTAGCTGCGGCCATCCGGCATCCACACTGCGTACGAGTGATCGTGACCGTCGAGCGTGAGCTTCCGGCGCTGTCCGCTCGCCAGGTCGATCACGCACGCATCCGAATCGCCGCGATCCGGATCGAGCACGGTCATCAGCGTGCGCGTACCGTCGGGTGACAGCATCGGCGTGCCGCCGTAGGTGAAGTCGGTCAACTCGCCGACGTTCGCGAGCCGCTTCCCTGTGCGATCGCGCCAGTTGAGTTGGGTGAACGTCGACACCGCCCCGGAGCGAAACGCCAGCACGCCGGTGCGCGACGCGGCGAAGACGCCGCGGCTGAATCGCTCGTCCCACTGTGTGTGCTCGGCAAGCGGCACGACGGGACCGGTGGTACGCATCCGCCCGGCATCGAACGGTTGCGCCATGAGCGTGCCGGCCTGCACGTACAGGATGTGCCCGCCCGCGTAGGCGACATTCGATGCGACGCGCGCCACTGCCGTGCGCTTGGCCGACCCGATCGCCGTCGCGTAGATGGCGGGTGCGGCGCCGGCACCGGCACTGGAACTCCGCGCCAAGTAGAGGAAGTGCTTGCCGTCGGGCAGGAAGTGCGGATGACGATGCGTGGACTCCCCGGCGGTCGAATCGAGCACCGTGGCCTGCGTCACCGGACCGCCGTCCGGCGACACGCGCGACAGCGCATCCATGTACCGCGGGGCGAAGACGATCACGCCATCGCCCCAGCTGCCGCCGCGCGGATCGCTGGCGTCGGCGAGGACCATCACCGGGCCACCGGCGACGCCGACGCGCCGCAACTTGCCCGCCGAGAAGAACCCGAGCGCGCTGCCGTCCGGCGAGAAGAACGGCTGTTCGGCGCCTTCGGTGCCCTCGAGCGGACGCGGCGTGGGCGACGCGAGATCGCGCACCCACAGCATGTCCGGCCCTTCGCCCCGCCGCGCGCAGAACGCGATCCGCGTCCCGTCGGGAGAGATCGCCAGCGGCATCGGCGTGGTGCTCGCCGAGGAAAACTCGGCGCCCGCCGGCGGGTCGATCGTCGCGAACACCGTGCGCGGCGCGCCGCCGCCCCGATGCAGTGCGAACCCGGCGACAGCGGCGAGCGCACACACCGCGGCAATCGCCCACGGCAGCCAGGCGGCGCGTGTCGCACGGCGCGGAGGCAGCGCCACCGGCGCGGCGCTGCCGACGCTCTGCGATCCGCTCTCGGCGAGACCCTGCAACTGCAATTTGAGATCGTGCGCGGTGCGCGCGCGTTCGTCGGGATCCTTGGTGAGGCACGTGCGCACGAGGCGGTCGAGTCCCGCCGGCGCGAGCGGCGCGACCTGCGACACCGGCGCCGGCTCCCTCGTCATGATCGCGCCGATCAGCGACGCTTGGCTGCGGCCATCGAACGCGCGCTTCCCCGTCGCCATCTCGTAGAGCACGCAGCCGAGCGCCCAGAGGTCGGCGCGCGCATCGGCCTCGCCGCCTTCGAGTTGCTCGGGCGCCATGTATTGAAACGTGCCGACCAGCGTGCCTTCGGCGGTGAGCGGCGAGGCGTGCGGCGCGGTGCGCGTGAGCGCGGCCATCGTCACGCCGCTGGCGCTCACCGGGCCGTTGGTTTCGGTCGCGCGCGCGAGGCCGAAGTCCATCAACTTGGCGCCGGCCTTCGTCAGCATGATGTTGCCGGGTTTGAGATCGCGGTGCACGACGCCGGCGCGGTGCGCGCGGTCGAGCGCGTCGGCGATCTGCGCGCCGATCTTCAGCACATCGGCCGGCGGCAGCGCGCCGCTGCGCGCGATGCGTTGCGCGAGGGTCTCGCCGTCGACGAGTTCCATCACGAGATAGTCGACGTCGCCTTCGCGCCCGACATCGAACAGCGTGCAGATGTTGGGATGATTGAGCGCGGAGATCGTCTTGGCTTCGCGTTCGAAGCGGGCACGGATCTCGGCGCTGTCGCTGAGATGCTGCGGCAAGACTTTCACTGCGACCTCGCGCCCGAGGCGCGTGTCCTTCGCGCGATAGACTTCGCCCATGCCGCCGGCACCGAGCGGCGCGACGATTTCGTAGGGCCCGAGGCGTGTGCCAGCAGTCAGTGTCATCGCGATCCCTTCGGATTCCAGTGCTGCACCAGGTGGAACGAGCGCACCGACGCGGAGTTCGCCTCGATCAGTTCGAGGAAGCGCGAGTGGTCGGGGGCGGCCTGCACGTCGAGTACGTCGGATCCGCGCGCAAAGAGCCGCTGCGGTTCGCCGATGGTGAGGTTCGCGCCAGCGGGTGACACCCCGACACTCCACAGCGCCGCCGACGGGCCGGCGCCATTGCCGAACACCAACTCGCGACCGTCACGTCGCCAGTGTGGAGGCGTGCCGCCGTTGGTGGACACTTGCCACTTCCCCACCAGGTCCGGATACGAGCGCACGTACACCTCGTCGCGTCCGGACTCGTTCGAGACATACGCGAGCCAGCGGCCGTCCGGCGACAAGTGGGGCGCGTACTGGTCGAAGTCGTCGGAGAGCACGACGCGTGCGGCGCGTGTCTGCGTATCGACGACCCAGACCTGACCGTGCGCGTTCCCCGTCGCGGCGCGCGCCTGACAGAAGATGAAGCGGCCGTCGGCCGACCACTCGGCGACACGCAGTTCCATGTCGCGTGGCGCCCAGAGGCGTTCCGCCGGCCGCGTGCCGGCCGCCACCTGGACGTGCAACTCCGGCAGTCCGCGATCGAAGTTCAAATACGCGAGGCGCATGCCGTCGGGCGACCACACCGGCTCGCCGGAGTCGTTCTGTCCGTGCGTGAGACGCGACACGGTGCCGCGCGTCAGGTCCGCCACCCACACCTGCGTGAGGCCGTTCGCATCGCCGATCTCGCCGGCGACGTGCGTGGCGTCCGGCGACAGCACGATCGATTCGAAATCGTTGCGCAAGCCGAGCGGGGCGCCGCGATGTCCGGCGCGATCCACCCACGCGAGGTCGGTGCGCGCGCGGTCCACCGACATCGTGAGCGCGATGTCGCCGCTCGCACTCGCGCTCACCGGCACGAGGCCGGACGACGCACTCTTCGCCACATGATCGGCGAGCGGAATCGCATCCGTGCCCACCGCGAACGTGCGCAGATTGAACGGCAACGCCGCCACGCCGCCGTTGCGCGCGACGAGGAGATAGCCGCGAGGCAGCAGCGCGAACGCGCCGGTGTCTGGACTCAGGCGCCGCGGCGGCTTGCCATCGAGCGTCGTGAGGTAAATGCCGCCGTGCTGGTCCTGCACGTGCGGGTTATTGCTCCAGAACGCGAACAGGAAGTGCTTGCCGTCCGGCAGCCACAGCGGGAAGCGATGCGACACATCGACGAGTGTGGTGTCGCGATGCGTGACGCGCACCGGCGTGCCGCCGCTCGCGGGGACGCGCCAGATGTCCTCGTTCGGGTCCGGCGTGTAGAGGATCGTGCCGTCACGCCCCCATGACATGCCGCGCGCGGTGCTCACGCCACCGACGATCTTCTGGACGCTGCCGTCCGCGAGCGACAGGCGCCACAGCGCGCCGTGCGCGGCGAACGCCAGTTCGCGTCCATTCGGCGACCACACGGGGAAGTAGGCATCGTCGGTGCCCTTGAGCATGTGGAAGTCGAACTCGTCGAGACCGCGCAGCCACAGGTGTGAGACGCCGGAGGAGTCATCGGCCGGCGCAACGATCTGGCGGCCGTCGGGCGAGAGCACCGCCGGGAACGATTCGTCCACGCGCTGGCCGGCCGGCGTGCCGATCTCGACGCGTTGTTCGCCCACGGCACCGCGACGAGCGCCCGGCGCGAAGAGCGCGACGACTGCGGTGAGCGCGCACGCCGCCGCCGCGGCCCAGGGCGCCCACACCGGAACGCGCGAGCGGCGCCGCGCCGGTGCCGCGGCGGCCGCCGCCGGCTCGGACGTCATCGGCTGCTCCAGCGCGATGCGCGCCTCGCCGATCGACTGCAGGCGCTGCTTCATGTCCTTGGTGAGGCAGCGGCGCAGGAGCTCGCGCAAGCGCGGCGGCGTCGCGGCCGGCAGTGTCTCCCACGCCGGATCGCGCTCGAGGATGCGCGCCACCATGTCGGAAATCGTCTCGCCGATGAAAACTTGCCCGCCGGTGAGGCACTCGAACAACACGCACCCGAACGACCACACATCGGTGCGGCGGTCCACGGCGCGGCCGCGCGCTTGCTCTGGACTCATGTAGGCCGCAGTGCCGAGGATCACGCCCGCGTTGGTCGGCGCGTAGGTCATGGTCGGCGACGCGGAGATCGACACGTCGCTCGACGATCCGGCCTGCGCGGCGTTGCCCTTCGCCAACCCGAAATCAAGCACCTTCACCACGCCATCGGAGCGCAGCATGACGTTGCCCGGCTTGAGGTCGCGGTGCACGACGCCGGCCTCGTGCGCGGCTTCCACGCCGGCGGCGATTTGCCGGCACACATCGATGCACTCGTCCACCGGCAGCGGCCCGTGCGCCAGCCGTGCCGCGAGAGTGTCGCCTTCGACGAACTCGAGCACGAGATAGCGCGCGCCGTCGACAACTTCGAGGCCGTGGATGCCGGCGATGTTGGGATGCGAGAGCGACGCGAGCAGACGCGCTTCGCGCTCGAAGCGCGCGAGCCGTTCGGGATCGGACGCGAACTCGGCGGGCAGCGCTTTGATCGCGACCTCGCGGCCGAGCCGCGTGTCGCGCGCGCGATAGACTTCGCCCATGCCGCCTGCGCCGAGCGGCGCGAGGACATCGTAGGAGCCGAGGCGTGTGCCGGGAGTGAGCGTCATCGCGCCTTCCGCATGCGGCGCTTCACCTCGGTGTCGAAGTGGAGCACCAGGTTGTAGGACGTGGCGTCGCCGTCGCTGTCGTTCCTGAGCGCCACGAACAGCCGCCCGCCCGGCAACGGCGTCCAGCTTTGCGATGCGATGCCCAGTTTTTCGAGGTTGACGCCAGCGACCGGCTCCGACGTCGACACCTCGGTCCCCAGCGTGACCGTCACGCGATGGACGGTGTGATGGTCGTCCTCGATCATCAGCGTCCGGCCGTCCGGCGCCCACTTGTGGGCGTACACGCTGCCGATGTTCACCAGCACCGGACGGCTCAGCGTGCCGTCGGCCCTGACCTCCGCGACATACGACTGCAGCTTGCCGGATTCGGTGGACCCGTAGGCGACGAGCCGGCAGTCATTCGAGACCTCCACGCCCATCTGCATGCCACTCGGGAGCGGGTACGTCAGCCGCGAGGCATCCGTCTCGCGTCCCGCCAGCCGCAAGATCGCCAGGCGTGCAGGGCCGCCTTCGTTGCGCGAGAGAATCATCGCCGTGCCGCCCGCAATCCACGTCGCGTCACCATAACTCGTGTTGGGAGACTCGGACGCGAAGATGCGCTGCGGCGCGCCTCCCTCGACGCCTTGCACGTAGATGCCGTCACGCGCGTCGCCGCCGTGCCGGAAGTAGGCGATGTGCGTGCCGTCCGGCGACCAGTGCGGCCCCGAGCAGTCGGCATTGGGGTCGGTACCAAGTCGGCGCAATCCGGGCCGGTCGACAGTCGACACCCAGATCTCGTCGATCCCGCGCGCGCTCGCGATCTGGCACGCGAACTGGCGCCCGTCGGGCGAGGGCACCAGCCCGCTGTTGAGCGAAATCCGGTCGGACGACCACGGGGTCAGCTTTCCGGCGGCATCGAGTACCGCCAACTGTCGTTGTCCGCCGAAGGAACCCGGCCGGTAGAGCAGCGTTCCGTCGTCGGTCAAGGTGAAGATGGCGGGGAAGAACGAGTACCGCGTGCTCAAGCCGTTCCACACCGCCACCGGCGTACCGTGCGCTTCGGCGCGTCCCGCATCGAACTTCACCGCGAGTAGCGCGTCGCCGCGCGAGAACACGAGATATCCCGCCGGCAAGTACGTCGCGTTGCCGCCGTCCTCGACGACGATCTTCACCTTGCCGGTGCGCAGGTCGAGGATGCCAACGCTGTAGTGCCAGCCGGTGTCGTCGTACATCACGACATTGACGGGCACGGCGTGCTCGCCCGGCAGACACTCGTATTGCATCTCGTAGCGGCTGACGCCCTTTCGGCCGGCGTCCATCTTCACCGGCTTGGAGGCGGTTCCTCCGCCCGGCGACAGGCGCACGAAGCTGTCGAGTCCGTCCTGGAAGAGCAGGTCGCCATTCTTCATCTGAATCAAGGACCGGTACGTGTCCTTCCAGACGACGAGTGGCGTCGGCGGCGCACTGCCGTCCACGGCGACCTGAACGAGGCGCAGCTGAGACGAACCCGGGGCGAGTGGCAGGAGCGGGCCGATTTGTCGGGGGTTGTACAACCAGCCACTGCCGGCCAGTCCGCGCACCGCAGTGAGTTCGGTGAACTCCGGCTGATCGAGGTCGCGGACGAACAGGCGTCTGTCGGCGGACGCATCGCCCTGCGCGCCGGCCACGTTGCCTTGCACCATGAGTGTCCGGCCATCTTTGGTCAGCAGCGCACTGGCGCCGGTGAGTCCGGACGGCATCGCCACCGACACGCACCGCGTCTCGGGCCCCGGCGCGTGCGGGCCGAACGTGCGCCACGCCACGGCGCCGAGCGCGAGGCTGGCGATCGCGGTCAGCGTCAGCACGAGACGCGGCGACTTCGCGCGCGGCGCGGCGGCCGGCGCCGGCTCCACCGCCGCGAACTTCCCCGACGGCGCGCGCGTCGCCAGCACTTCGTCGAGCGTGATGCGTGCGTCGCCGATATCGCGCAACCGCAGCTTCGGATCCTTGACCAAGCAGCGTTGCAGCAACTCGCGCACGCGCGGCGGCGTGTCGGACGGCAGCGCGGCGAAGTCCGGCTCGCGCTCGAGGATCTTCGCGAGCGTGTCCGACGCCGTCTCGCCGAGGAACGCGCGCTTGCCGGTCAGGCACTCGAACAGCACCGCGCCGAACGCCCAAATGTCGGCGCGGCGATCAACGAGTTTGCCGCGCGCTTGCTCGGGACTCATGTACGCGGCGGTGCCGAGGATGACATTCGGCGCCGTCATCGGCGTGGTGATCGTCGCGGTGAACGCGCTCGCGGCGTCTTGCTCTGTGACATCGCCCTCGAATGCCTTCGCCAAACCGAAGTCGAGCAGCTTGACCGCGCCGTCGGCGGTGAGCTTGACGTTCGCCGGCTTGAGATCGCGGTGGATGATGCCCTTCTCGTGCGCGACCTCGAGAGCCTCAGCGATCTGCCGCGCGATGCTCACGGCGTCCGCCACCGGCAGCGGGCCGCGCGCGATCAGCGCGGCGAGTTCATCGCCCTCCACCATCTCCATCGCGAGGAAGCGCGTGCCGCCTTCCGCGCCGGCGCCGTAGATGGCGGCGATGTGCGGATGGTTGAGCGAGGCGAGCATGCGCGCTTCGCGCTCGAAGCGCGCCATGCGCTCGGGATCGCGAGCGAACGCCTCGGGCAGCACTTTGATCGCCGCGTCGCGGCCGAGCGCGGCGTCGCGCGCGCGGTAGACTTCGCCCATGCCGCCGGCGCCGATGGGCGCGACGATGTCGTAGGGGCCGAGACGGGTGCCGGGGGTCAACGGCATCGTTTACTTCTCCAGGAGGCCGCGCCAGTTGCGCACGATGCGCGTCGGCGGCGGGACGGGCTTGGTGTCGGGACGCGCGACGAGCACACGGTCGCGACGATGTCGTAGGGGCCGAGACGGGTGCCGGGGGTCAACGGCATCGTTTACTTCTCCAGGAGGCCGCGCCAGTTGCGCACGATGCGCGTCGGCGGCGGGACGGGCTTGGTGTCGGGACGCGCGACGAGCACACGGTCGCGAGTGAGGCCGATCATGATCGACGGGAACGGACACGCGAGTTCGACCGGCTTGCCGACCGACGGCGGATCGCCGGCCGTGACGCTCACCGCCATCTGCGCGGTCTTGGACGAGTAGAAGATCTCGTGGCCGTCGAGACTCCACCCCGCATTGCCACCGCCGCCCACCGACACTTTCGTGGTGCGGCGCAGGGCAGGGAAATCGGCGAGATAGATCTCATGATCGCCCGTTTGATTCGACGTGTAGACGAGCCACTTGCCGTCCGGCGAGATGCGCCCGTCGCGCTCGTCGAACGGCGTCACCACGAGTGGTTGCGTCTTCGTCCCAGGCGCGCCGACGGGAAGCAGGTACAAGTTGTGGCCGGTGCCCGGCAGTTGCGAATCCCCCAGCAACTGCGAGCCGTCCGGTGACCAGTCCTCGACGGAGAATCGCTGTTGCACCAGCGGCAGACTGCGCGCCGTGCCGCCGGTCGAGGGCTGGAGCCACAGGGTATTCTTGCCGCCCGCGCTGTTGCTCACCGCGAGTTGACTGCCATCCGGCGAGAACGCGACGCCCATGTCCGAGGTGCCGCTGACGAAGGTCGCGCGCGAGAACTGACGGCGCGCGAGATCGACGGTCCAGAAGTCTTCGCTGGCGCCATCGACGCCGCGGTGCAGGAGCGTGGCCTGCCCGCCATCGCGGCTCATCATCCCGAAAGTAATGATCGCCAAGTCGCCGAACGCCGTGAGTTCGTGGCCCGCGCGGTCGTACCACGCCAGACGCGAGGCGAAGTTGGAGGTCGAGCGGAAGGCGAGCAGACCGCTGCGCGCCACCGAGAAGTCGCCAAGGTCGCGCGGGTTGTAATAGGCGACGCGGCTGAACAGCGAATGCAGCGCCCCGGAGACCTTCGCGGTGCGCGGATCGAAGCGCTGCGCCACCAAGTTGCCGTCGCGGCAGTAGAACAGATAGCCGTCGGCGTACTCCGGGTTCGACCCTTGATCGACGACGCGGCGCGCCGGCGCGCCATCGAGCGACCCGACGGCGATGTGCCCGAACGCATCGGTGCTGCTCTGGCGTTCGACGAAGAGGAAGTGGCGCCCGTCCGGCAAGAACCACGGCATGCGGTGCGTCCACGTGGGCTCGGCCGGATGCGTCACCGGCTCCGGCGTGCCGCCGTCCGCGGACACGCGCACCAGCGGACCCGTGATGTCTGGCGCGAACACGATCACATCGTCGCGATTCCACGTCCCGCCGCGCATCGCGTGCGCCTCGCAGATCGTGGTCACTGGGCCGCCGCTAGCGGGCACTTTGCGCAGCTTGCCGTCGCTGAAAAAGGCGATCCACCTGGAGTCGGGGGACCAGAAGGGGAACTCCGGAGTGTCGGTGCCGTCGAGGCGGCGCGTCTCGCCGGTGGCGAACTCGCGTACCACGAGGCCAGAGGCGGATGAATCGCTGACCGCGATCTGGACCATCGCGCTGCCATCCGGCGCCAACGCGACGGCACCAGTCGAAAGCGACAGCGGCGAGAAGCGCGCCGGCAGCTGCACGTCGGCCTGAAACACCGCGCCGTGCTCGCCGCCGCGCCGCGTCTGCATTACCGCCCACGCCACGGCCGCCAGCGCGACGAGCCATCCTGCGAGCGGCAGCCATGCGCGCGCGCCGCGCCGGCGCGCCGGCGTCGCGAGCGGCGCCGCGACGCTGCTCTGCGATCCGCCCTCCGCTGCCCACGCCAGTTGCAGCTTCACATCGTGCGCGCTCTGGTAGCGATCCTCGGGATCCTTCGCGAGACAGGTGCGGATCGCGCGATCGAGCGCCGGCGGGCTGGTCGGCTGCACCGCCTCGAGCGGCGGCGGCGTGGTCGACATGATGGCGACGATGAGGCTCGCCTGGCTCGCGCCTTCGACGGCGC
>JBGATO010000101.1:0-11521 GCA_044229145.1 Candidatus Eiseniibacteriota bacterium
TGCAGGGTGCGATGGGCTGTCTCAACCACGCCCCGTTCCTCGATCCGGCGCAGCACGGTGAGAATCTGCGGCGCCGTGATCTCCTTCACCGGCTCGGCGCCGAGCCACGGGAACACATCGCGCTCGAAGCGCCGCAGGATGCGCTCCCCGTATTCCGGCACCCACGCGGGTGACATTTTCGCGTACCACTCGCGCGTGACCGCCTCGAAGCTGTCCTCGGTGACGGCGCGCACCGTGGCCTTGAGCGCCTTCCGGTTCGCGCTGGGGTCGATGCCCTCTGCATTCAGCCTGCGCGCGTCCTCGCATCGCTCACGCGCGGACTTGAGGGTAACTTCCGGGTAGACGCCCAGCGACAGCATCTTTTCCTTGCCACCGTGGCGATACCGGAGCCGCCACCACTTGCTCCCGGTCGGCATCACGAGTAGGAGCAGGCCCCGGCCGTCAGGCAGCTTGTACGGCTTGTCCTGCGGCATCGCTTTCTTGATCTGGACATCGGTGAGCGCCATGCGGGTAACTCCTCCTGCGGGCACGTGGCTTACCCGCAAAGCTACCCACAGAAAAGT
Source organism: Candidatus Eiseniibacteriota bacterium (assembly GCA_044229145.1). GTDB lineage: Bacteria > Eisenbacteria > RBG-16-71-46 > CAZEPH01 > CAZEPH01 > JBKJUD01. The sequence goes on from JBGATO010000101.1 coordinate 564, forward strand.
CCAGATGTCAACAGTTACCCACGGCTGCTGGCGGACGTCAAATGGCTCTTATTTAGCTTGTTTTGCAATTAGTTACGGAAGTTGGCGTATGTTGGCGGCTGCGGGCGGATTCATGGAGTGGTGGACCGAGCTGGAATCGAACCAGCGACACCAGGATTTTCAGTCCTGTGCTCTACCATCTGAGCTATCGGTCCGGATCGTGCGCGTCAACTCGCGCCAACATTGTCGGCACCCGAGGGGGCGACAAGGACCGCGATAGTACGCGGGCCGCCGGGGCGGGTCAAGCCGATTGGCGCCGCATGGGGCACGCCGCGCAGGACCGCGCACCGCACGGCCGGACACGACAACGGCGCGGAGCGAGCGCACTGCTCGCCCCGCGCCGCGCCGAGATCGGGGGATCTCGGACCGTCGTCTAGAAGTGGAACCCGATGCCGCCACCCACCAGGAACGGGTCGACCTTGACCGCGCTCACCTTGGTGGTGCCGAGCAGCACGTCGCTGCGGATCTGGACGTACTTGGCGTCGAGGTTGATGAAGGCCTTCGGCGACACGGGGATGTCGCAGCCCACCTGGAACGCCGGCCCGATGCTCGAGCTCTCGAGGTCCAGCGTGCCGACGCCTTCCACCGCGATGTCCACCGACGAGATCAGCGTCAGGTTGACGCCGGCGCCGATGTACGGGTGCACCTTGGCGTCGGGCAGGAAGTTCGCCTGCAGCATGAGGCACGGCGGCAGGTGCTTGAACGTGCCGATCTTGTCGCCGCCCAGCATCACGTCGTGCTGCTGCGGGTAGGTCAACACGAGTTCGGCCGACAGCATCGGGTTGAACGCGTAGCGCAGGTCGACCTCGGGGATCAGCTTCTTGCTGACGGTGATGTCGTCGGCCGGCACGCTGAGCGACGGGATGGCGTCGGACTTGTCGGCAGGGATGATCTCGAGGGCGCGGACGCGAACGCTGAGCGGGTTCGCCTTGTCGGCGGCGCGCACCGGGCCGGCGGCGAGGGCCGCGAGCGCGAGGCACGAGATCACGACGGTGTGCTTCTTCACGATGATTCCTCCACGGTCACGCGCGCGGACTCCGTGCCCGCGCGTCGGGATTGCAAGCGGCGGCGATGCTGCCCTCCCAAGGGCCAGCGCGCCAGTCGACCGCGGTGGCACTGCGGGGTGGTCGAAGGGCGAAGCGCCGCGTGCGGCCGCGAGGCGCGTGGAGCTACTTCGTGATCTCGACGTCGAGCGCGTTGTTGAACGTGTTGAAGAACATGAACGCGGCGATCACGCCGGTGAGTTCGACGATTTCGCCTTCGTCGAAGTGCGGGCGGAGCGCGGCGAAGTCCTCGTCGGTGAGCGACTTCGAGCCGGCCACCACGGCGTCGGCAAACGTCAGCGCGGCTTGGGTGCGCGCCTCGAGCGCATCGGAGGACGGCGCGAGCGGACGCGCCACGGTCGCGGCGAGCGCATCGTCGCCGGCGCCGAACTTCTTCGCCAACATCGTGTGCGAGGCGCGGCAGTAGTCGGTGGCGTTGAGCATCGACACGCGCACCGAGACGAGTTCCTTCATCACGCGCGGCAGCGTGCCGGTGGTCATCACCGCGGTGAGGAATGCCTCGGTGGCGGTCATGAACTCGGGGCGGTACGCCAGCGTGCGGAACATGTTCGGAATGTTGCCGCGCTCGGCGAGGAAGCGGTCGTAGGCGGCGCGCACGGCGGGCGGCGCGGCGTCGGGTGCAAGCGGGGCGATGCGCGGCATGTCGGCGACTCCTTGCGCCGCGGCGCGCGGACTACCGCGCGGCGACGAGTAGGACGGTGAGGGCGATGGCGGCAAGTGCGGCGAGCAGCGTCGCCTGCTGGAAGCCGGGCGACAACAACTCGGCGAGCGTCGCGGGGTCGGGCTTGGTGGTGGTCGCGCGCTTGATGCGCAGCGAGTCGACGTGCGCGAGACCGGAGGCCAGGATCACCAGCGCGAGCTTGATCCCAAACCCGACGCGATTGCCGGGGAAGCCACCGACGAGCAGCAGCCCGGCGCCGGTGGCGAACGCGCCGAGCAGCATCGGCAGCTGCACGCGCAGGCCGAGTTCGCGCAGCAGCACCGCGGTGACGCGGCGCGCGCTGTCATCGGCGGAGCGCATGAGCAGGCGCATGACGACTGCGGACAATGTGCCACCGACCAACCCGGCGATGCACATCAGGTGGAGCGCCAAGAGTGCGGCGTGCGTGTTGAAGGTCATCGGCCTTCTCCCGGCGCGGCGACGCGGGCGGCGCCGCCGTCGCCTCCACCGCTCAGGCCGCCTGCGGGCTCGGGCTCCTCGCCGGGCTCCTCCGCGGCGACGGCCACGCGGGCAGCTCGGCGTGGCGCCGGCGCGTCTTTGAGAACATCGCGCAGACGCTGCGAACGCGGCGACGTCGCCGACAGCGGGAACAGCACGCCCTGGCGCGTCTTTGGATTGAGGAGCGCGCGGCGCAAGATCGCCACGGCGATCTGCGACACCGACTCATGCTGGCGGCGGGCCATCTGCTGCAGCGCATCGTGCAGATCGTCGGGCACACCTTCGAGATGCAAACACGGCATGGGGCGCAGGATGCACCCGGCGCGCGCGCCTGGCAAGGACCTCGGGGCGATGCGGACGCTACAGCGCCTGCCCCACCGCCAACACGATCGCCACGGCGTAGCACCCGAACACGGCCTGGTGGAGGCCGGGGCGCAGGAGCTGACTGACCGCGTTCGCCCCGTCCTCGCACTCCGCGGCGCGCCGGCAGCGGCGGCCATCCCACACGCTCACGGCCGTCCCCGTGGCCACCAACACCAACTTCACGACGAACCAGATCGCCGGATCCGGGACGCCCTCGCCGGCCCACAGCAACGCACCGGTGGCGATCGTGCCCAGGAGCCCGGCCATCTCGACCTGCGTCCCGATGTCGCGCAGCAGCCGCGCCACCACTCGCTGCGCCTCGCCGCTCTCGCGCACCGCAAGCGACCGCACCACCATGCCGCTGGCCGCCGCGCCGACCGCGATGGCGACGCACAGCAGATGCAGGGCGAGCAGGAAGGATCGCGGCGAGAGAATCGGACCATCCATGGCGCTGAGGCTCCTCCGGGGACGGGGATCGCTCTCTGAGTATCGGCCGGCGGGCGCCGTCCCTGCGCCGGATCCCGCGGGCGCGACACCGACGGGGCGTTGCCGACGCACGGCGCAAGTGCTACGCTGTGCGCTATCGTACTTCCCGCAACGATCCGCCCCATCCCTCGCGGAGACAATCCGGTGCTCGCTTCGACCGCCCTGCGCATCCGTCGCGCGCCGCGCTGCGCCGTCCTCGTCGCGTTGTCGTGCAGTGTCTCGGCCTCCGCGTGGGCGCACCCCGTCGCGGCTCCGCGTCCGTCCGACCTCCCCGCCGACCTGCAAGGCAGCTGGAATCTCGTCCCGGCGGATCCCGCGCCGGCCGACCGCACCCAGCCAGCCACGGCCTACGACAGTGCACGGCGGCGCATGTGGATCTTCGGCGGCACGCTCACCAGCGGCGGCGTCGACAGCACGACCTGGTACCTGCCGCTTGGCGACACACTGGTGTGGCACGCCGTGACCACGCCGTCCAACCCGCCGGCCCGCACCGGCGCCTCGGCGGTCTGGGATCCCGCGGGCGATCGCCTGCTGCTATACGGCGGGATGGACGCCGCCGGCACCGCGCTCGGCGATCTCTGGCAACTCACGCTCGGGGACTCGCCAGCGTGGCAACAGCTCTTCCCCGCCGGCCCCACTCCTCCGGCGCGCACCTTGGCGAACACGATTCTCGACCCGATCCGGCACCGCCTCATCGTCTTCAGCGGTCAGGCCACCGGGTGGTCCTTCCTCAGCGACACGTGGGCCCTCTCCCTGGGCGACACACTCGCGTGGAACGACTGGGGCGCCTCGACGGCATTCGGCCCGCGGGTGGGCGGCGCGGCCATCTACGATCCGCTGCGGGATCGCATGCTGGTGTGCGGCGGATTCGACGGCAGCTTCTGCGATGGCGACCTGCACGCGCTGAACCTCGGCGCGCCGAACGGCTGGTCGACGGTCACCATCGCGGGAACGTACCCGCGGAATCGCTACGACGCCGCCTTTGCCTACGATCCCGTGCACGACCAGTTGCTGGTGCTCGAGGGCACGCCGGGCGCGTCACCGTCGCAAGTCTGCCTCAGCGACGCGTGGGGCCTGTCGCTCGCCGGCACGCCAACGTGGACGCAGTACACGTCGTGGGCCCGCAGTGCCTACGGCAGCCGCGCGGTGTGGGACGACGCGGCGCAGCGCTTGGTCCGCTATGGCGGCGTGTGCGACTCCCGCGTCTCGACGTGGGATCCGGTGGCGGGCGAGCGCTTCGTCTTCCCCGTGCCACCGCTGAGTGACGGCGGCGCGGTGTACGACGCGCACAACGATCGCTACATCCTCTTCGCTGGCGCCGGCAGCGCCGACAATCGCGTCTGGGCCGTGAATCCGGAAACCTTCCAATGGACGCCGATCATCGCCAGCGGCACACCTCCAGTCCCCCGGCGCGGCGCCGGCGTGGTGTACGACGACGCGCGTGGCCGCCTGCTGGTGGTCAGCGGCGTCTCCGGCGCGGGGTTTGTCCTGGACGATCTGTGGGTGCTGCCGCTCGACGGCGCGCCCGCGTGGTCGTACCTGACGATGACCAACACGCCGCCTGCCCGCTACCACGCGAGCGTCGCCGTCGACGCCGCCCACGATCGCCTGGTCCTCTACGGCGGCACCCTCGGCGCCTTCAAGCTGACGTCGGCGAACGACACGTGGGTGATGCCGTTCGCGACGCAAGCGTGGAGCCGGGCGGTGCCGGCGAACGCACCGGCGCCGCCGCGGCGGGCCGGCGCCGACACCTGGCTCGACCCCGCGCAGAATCGCCTGTGGATCAGCGGCGGCGTGCGCGACTCGTGCTGGCAGATCGGCGGTGGCGGGTGCGCCGCGCAGTACTATGGCGACACGTGGAGCCTCGATCTGCAAGGCACCACCGGCTGGCGTGCCGAATCCGTGGGCGCGCCGGGCACACCGCACGCATTCGCGTCGTATGCCTTCGATGCGCAGAACGCGCGCTTCCTGCAACTGGGCGGCGAAATCGGCTACCTCGATCTCGTCAGCGATAGCGTCTTCGCGTTGACCCCGGGCGATGCGGTGCCGGCCTGGACGGCGCTCACGCCCTCCGGCAGCGGCCCGCGCACCTCGATGGATCCGGCGATCTACGACCCGGTGCGCTCGCGAGTCGTGCTGTTCCGCCATGGCGCGCGCGAGGAGATTTGGACGCTGACCTTCGCCCCGGCGGTGGTCGGCGTGCCGGGCGGCGCGGATGGGTCGCAGATGCGCAGCGTGGTCACCGTTGGCGGCCGCAGGCTCGCATTGCGGGTGGACGGCCCGCGGCCCTTCCGGATCCGCGACGCACAGGTACGGGACGTCGCGGGGCGCCGGATCGCGGCCCTGTCACACACTGCCGGCGCGCAGAGTCGCACCGTCGTGGAGTGGAACGGACGTCGCGAAGACGGGCACCCCGCGCCGCGCGGCATTTACCTGCTGGACGTCGACACGGACGCCGGGCGCATCGTGCGCCGCGCCGTCTACGCCCCCGCGACTCGGTAGCCTCGACCGGTCGCGGGACGGGGGCCGCCGGGAGACCGCGCCGGCCTTCGCTCGCTTGACCCTCTCCGGCGCATCGTCCAGAATCCGCCGGATTCGCGCAGATCCTGCGCTTGCCTTCACGTTGCATCGGCGGCGCGCCGGCTGTGGTTGCACCGGCACGTCAGGCTGTGCGGGCGCTCGGCGCCCGTGCGGAACCGTCTCGCCGGCCGATGTCGTGTCACCGATCCCACTGGTCACAGGAGACTCATCGTGATCGCCACCAGCAACGGTAGTTATCCGAAGATTTTCGATCGCCCGAAGCCGGCGCGCGTCCGTAAGGCCATCGCCGATTTCGAGCAGGGCAAGATCACCAAGGACGATCTCGCCCGCATCGAGGACGAAGTCACCGCAGAAGTCATCGACGAGCAGATCCGTGCCGGCGTCGGCATGGTGACCGACGGCATGATCCGCTGGAGCGACCCGCTGACCTACTTCGCGGGCAAGCTGGACGGCATCCAGATCACCGGCCTGCTGCGCTACCTCGACACCAACACCTACTTCCGCCAGCCGGTCGCCGAGGGCGCGGTGGGCTGGAAGGCGCCGGTGCTGGTGCGTGACTACGAGTTCGCCAAGGCGCACTCCACGGTGCCGGTAAAGATGATCCTGCCGGGTCCGTACACGCTGGGCCGCCTGTCGCTGGCGAAGAACGGCACCAAGAAGCAGCTGGTGATGCAGTTCGCCGCGGCGCTCAACCAGGAAGCCAAGGCGCTCGCCGCCGCCGGCTGTCCGCTGATCCAGTTCGACGAGCCGATGGTGCTGCACCAGAAGGACGACTACGGCCTGTTCGCCGAGGCGCTCGCCGCCGCGGTGCAGGGCGTGAACTGCGAGACGGCCGTCAACTTCTTCTTCGCCGCCATCGACCCGCTGTACCCGAAGATCCTCGACCTGCCGGTGTCCACCATCGCGCTCGACTTCGCGTACCACACGGCGAAGCCGAACCTGAAGGCGATCCAGGCCGCCCCGTTCACCAAGAAGCTCATCGCCGGCCTGATCGACGCGCGCAACACGCTGGTCGAAGGCGTCGACGAGACGGTGGAGTTGGTGCGCGTGCTCACCGAAACCGTGTCGCCGGAGAACATGGCCGTGGCGCCGAACACGAGCCTCGAGTTCGTGCCGCGCGACACCGCATTCCTCAAGCTCGCGCGCTGTGCGGAGGTGGCTGCCAAGGCAACGGAGGTGCTGGTATGAGTGACGGACTGCTGACCACCTCCGTCGGATCGTTCCCGAAGACGCCGGCGCTCGCCTCGCTGCGCAATCAGTTCGCCGCCGGCAAGATCGGCCGCGACGAGCTGACCGCCGAGGAGCGCAAGGCCACCGAGTACATGATCCGCACGCAGGAGGAGATCGGCGTCGACATCCTGGTCGACGGCGAGATGTACCGCGGCGACATGGCGACCTACTTCGCCGAGAGCTGGGACGGCTTCACCATCTCGGGCCTCGTGCGCTCGTACGGCAACCGCTACTACCGCAAGCCGATCGTCACCGGGCCGGTCGGCCGTCCGGCGCCGGTCACGCTCGACTGGTGGAAGTACGCGCAGTCGCTCACGCCGAAGCCGGTGAAGGGTATGCTCACCGGCCCGTACACGATGATGGACTGGTCGTTCGACGAGTACTATGGCTCGCGCGAGAAGGTCGCCTACGCGATCGCCGAGCTGGTGCGCGACGAAGTGCACGACTTGGCCAAGGCCGGCTGCAAATACATCCAGATCGACGAGCCGGCGATCAGCGTGCGCCCGGAAGAATTGCCGATGGCGATCAAGGCGATGGACATCGTGACGAACGGCTTGCCGAGCGACGTCATCACCATCAGCCACATCTGCTACGGCGACTTCACGACGATCTACCCGCAGATCCTCGATCTGCCGGTGCACATGCTCGACCTCGAACTGGCGAACTCGCACTACGACCTGCTCGAGGAGTTCAAGAAGCACAAGTACACCAAGCTGATTGGCTACGGCTGCGTCGACGTGCACTCGCACCGTCTCGAGACGGTCGAGGAAGTGCGCGACGGCATCCTCAAGGGCTTGGAGGTCATGTCGGCCGAGCAGATTTACCCGGACCCCGACTGCGGCCTCAAGACCCGCACCATCGAGGAGAGCTGGGACAAGATGCGCACCATCGTGCAGGCCGTGCGCGAGGTGAAGGCGATGGTGGCGAGCCGCTAAGCGGCCCCTCGTCGTCCGATGAACGACGCGCGCCGCGGCACCGGCCGAAAGGTCATCGCCGCGGCGCGCTCGATTTTCCGGCGCCAGCGCGCGCCGCGACTGGAAGGAGCGTCAGTCCTCTCGTGAGCACTGCACACGACACCGAACTCTACGATCTCACGCTGATCGGCGGCGGGCCGGTCGGCCTCTTCGGCCTGTTCTACTCCGGCATGCGCGGCATGAAGGTGAAGGTGATCGACAGCCTGGCCGAACTCGGCGGGCAGCTCGCCGCGCTGTATCCCGACAAGTACATCTACGACGTCGCCGGCTTCCGCAAGGTGCTGGCGCGCGATCTGGTGAACGGGCTCAAGGAGCAGGCGCTGCAGTTCTCGCCCACCGTGTGCCTCGAGGAGAAGGTCGTCGGGTACGAGCAGCGCGGCGAGAACCACATCGTGCTGACCACCGAGGCCGGACGCGAACACCACACCAAGACGGTATTGATCACCGCCGGCGTCGGCGCGTTCGCACCGCGCCGCCTCGAGGACCCGGCGCTCGCCGCGTACGAGGGGCACGGACTGCACTATGTGATCCGCGATCTCGAAACCTTCCGCGGCCGCCGCGTGCTGATCGCCGGCGGCGGCGACAGCGCGGTGGACTGGGCGCAGCACATCGAGCCGCTGGCGTCGCAGTCGACGCTGATCCATCGCCGCGACAGCTTCCGCGCGCACGAGGACAGCGTGAACAAGCTGCTCGCCTCGTCGTGCAAGGTCATCCTCTTCCACGAACTGCGCACCATCCAAGGCGATGGCCGCGTCGAGCGCGCGGTGATCTACGACAATCGCACGCAGGAAGAGACGGTGATCGAGGTGGACGACGTCGTCGTCAACTTCGGCTTCCGCGCGAACCTCGGCACGCTCAAGACGTGGGGCATGGAGATCCAGGGCAACTCGATCTGCGTGTCGCAGACGCTCGAAACCGCGCTGCCGGGCGTGTACGCGGCCGGCGACGTGTGCTCGTACCCCGGCAAGCTCAAGTTGATCGCCACCGGCGTCGGCGAAGCCGCCACCGCCGTCTGCCAGGCGAAGATGCGCATCGATCCAGGCGCGCACTACTTCCCGGGCCACTCGAGCGACTCGAAGACGTTCGAGGCGAAGGGACACTGAGACGGCGACGCGGCGGGCGGAGTCGCTCGCCGCGTCGAGCCTGCCGGAGCCGAACTCCCACCACCTCGCGCGTCGCCGCGAACCTTTTCCTCGCCCGCGGCATTCTGATGGAACGTCGCCCCCATCGATCACACCCCTCGAGGATGCGCATCGCATGAAACGCCTTCGCAGCACACTGTTCGCCGTCGCACTGGTGGCGGCTTTGGCGCCGGGATGCCGGTCGGCGCAGACGACCCGCGCCGCCTCGCCGGTCACGCCGCACTACTCCGGCGCCGGCTACGATCTCACGCCGATGACGCCGGCGCAGATCGACGCGGTGGTGAAGACGCTGTCGCCCGAGCAGGTCGAGGTGACGCAGCACGCGGGCACTGAGCCCGCCGGTACGGGCATCTACGCGCACGAAACGCGCAAGGGCACGTACGTGTCGGTAGTGAGCGGGCTGCCGTTGTTCCGCAGCGCCGACAAGTACGACAGCGGCACCGGCTGGCCGTCGTTCACGCGGCCGTTCGATCGCGAGCACGTGATCCTCAAGCCGGATCGCAGCCTCGGCATGGATCGCGTCGAAGTGCTCGATGCGAAATCGGGCGCGCACCTCGGACACGTGTTCGACGACGGACCAGCGCCGACGCATCAGCGCTACTGCATGAATTCGGCGGCGCTGCGTTTCGTGCCGGACGGCGAGGCGTTGCCGGTGATACCGGTGAAGGCCGAGGTCGCGTACTTTGCCGGCGGCTGCTTCTGGGGCGTCGAGGACGTGTTCGAGCAGGTGCCTGGCGTGCTCGACGCGGTGTCGGGCTACATGGGCGGCACCGTGGATCACCCGACGTACGAGCAAGTCTCGTCGCACGAGACCGGCCACGCCGAAACGGTGCGCGTGCGGTTCGATCCGGCGCGCGTGTCGTACGGCAAGCTGCTCGAGATCTTCTTCATGAACCACGACCCGACGCAGGTGGATCGCCAAGGGCCGGACATCGGCAGCAACTACCGCTCGGCGATCTTCGCGGCGAACAAGGCGCAGGCGGACAGCGCGCGCGCGTTCCTCGCCGCACAGCGGAAATCGGCGCGATTCGCGGGGCGCACCATCGCCACGCAGGTGGTGGCGCCGGGGCCGGCGTTCTGGGAGGCCGAGGGCTACCACCAGGACTACCACAAGATTCACGGCGGCTCGTGCAAGGTGAAAGGTTTGTAGATGCGACGCGGGGGCGGCACCGTGCCCGCCCCCGCTCCTCACCGTGCCTCGCTCAGCGCGTGCCGGTCAGATAGCGTGCCTTCAGCGCTCCCCACGTGGACGGACGTGCCGGCACGCTGGAGGGTAGCTCGAAGAGGTCGACGAACTCCTGGAGGTGCGACCCTTCGTCGGTGACCGCCGCCGCGGCGTAGCGCAGATTCCCGATCGCATCAGGGACGCCCGGCCCCGGGAGGCAGGCGATCGACAGCAGCGCGCTCGGCGGACGGTGAAGCTCCTGGTTCACGCGGACCTCGCCGTCGACGTCGTTGTCCATGAAGAGCCACAAGTGCTCCCACACGAGATCGGCCGGCGTGATGAGATCGTCATTGTCGGTGTCGAACACCTTGAGCATTCCGGCGCCGTCGGCCGGCGTCCAGGCGGTGCCCTTCGGATCGACGATGCGGAAGCCGGGACGGAACATGAGCAGGCCGCCCGCCGCCTGGCCGTTCTCGCTGACCTGATAGCCGGCCGCGCCGATGGTTGCGGCGTCGAGCATGAGGAAGCAGTCGTCGGTCATCGGCGCGGTCCACGCGGTGTGCGTCGCGGTGCCGTGCACGAGTGTGGTCACGACGTCGTGGGTGAGATCGTTCCCGTCGTCGGCCATGTCGATGAGGATGCCGTTGATTTGGGCGTGGGACGCCGACGCGAGGAGCGCCGCGGCGCCGAGCGCGAGCGGCAGCGCGAGGGGGCGAAGCATGAGGACACCTCCAGAGGGGACGGGGTGCGCCGTGCGGATCTGGTATCCGCGGCCACCCCGTGGACATCAGCATA
>JBGATO010000009.1:0-81311 GCA_044229145.1 Candidatus Eiseniibacteriota bacterium
GGCGATCCACGCACGCAGCGCCGGCTCGTGATCGAGATGCGGATCGTGTTCAGCGAGGTTCCGCGCCTCGCGTTGCGCCGCGCGCAACAATGCCCCGTCGCGGCTGAGATCGGCCGCGCGCAGCTCCGGCAGCCCATGTTGGCGTGTGCCAAGGATGTCACCGGGTCCGCGACGTTTCAAGTCCTCGTCCGCGATGACGAATCCGTCCCGCGTGCGGACCAAGACCTCGAGCCGCTCGCGCGCCGGCGCCGCGAGCGGCGCATCCGGCAACAGCACGAAGTAGGAGCGCGCCGCGCCGCGGCCGATCCGCCCGCGTAACTGGTGCAGTTGCGCGAGCCCGAAGCGCTCGGGATTCTCGACCACCATCACCGAGGCATTCGGCACGTCGACTCCGACCTCGATGACCGTGGTGGCGACCAGTACGTGCACCGCACCCGTGCGGAACGCCGCCATCGTCTCGTCGCGCTCGGCCGGCTTCTGCTTCCCGTGGACCAGTCCGACGCGCAGACCGTCGAAGCGGGCGTCGGCGGCTAGCGTCTCGGCCCCGCGAGTGGCGGCGCGCACGGCCAGCGTGTCCGATTCGTCGATCGCCGGATAGACGACGTAGGCCTGCCGCCCCTTCCGCACGCGATCGGCGACGAACCCGTACACCGTCTCGCGCTGCGAGGGCGTGACCAGATGCGTGCTCACCTCGCCGCGCCCCGGAGGCAGTTCGTCGAGGGTCGAGACGTCGAGGTCGCCGTAGAACGCCATCGCCAGGGTGCGAGGAATCGGCGTCGCGGACATCACGAGGGCGTGCGGCGCTTCCGCTTTGGCGCGCAGTGCGACGCGGTGCCGGACGCCGAAGCGGTGTTGCTCGTCGACGATCAACAGGCCGAGCCGGGCGAAGCGCACCGCGTCCTGGATCAGCGCGTGGGTGCCGCACACGAGGTGCACGGTGCCATCGGCGATGCCGGTGAGGATCTCGCGCCGCGCCGCGCCCTTGACGCGACCGCTGAGCAGCGTGATGCGCACCGGCAAACCCGCGCACAGCGCCTGCAGCGAACGACAATGCTGCTCGGCCAGGATTTCGGTGGGCGCCATCAGTGCGGCCTGATGCCCGCTGTCGAGGGCCGCCATCGCCGCGAGCGCGGCGACGACGGTCTTACCCGATCCGACATCGCCCTGGAGCAGGCGGTGCATCTGCGTCGGCTGCGCCATGTCGGCGGCGATTTCGCGCCAGACGCGTTCTTGCGCGCCGGTCAAAGCCCACGGCAGCGCGGCGCGCAGCGCCTGCACCAGCGGGCCGTCGGCGGGCATCGCCACTGCCGGCACGCCCCGCGTCTCGGCGTGACGACGCGCTTGCAGCGTGAGTTGGAGCAGGAACAGTTCCTCGAACGCCAACCGCTCGCGTGCGCGATCGCGCTGCGCGAAGTCCTCGGGATAGTGGATGCCGCGCAGCGCCTCGCCGCGCGGTGCCAATGCGTGCGCGCGACGTATCGCCTCCGGCAGCAGGTCTGGCGATGCGTCGGCGAGCGCTTCCAAGACCTCCATGACGGCCTGACGCACCACGCCTTGGCCCAACCCTTCGCTGAGCGGATACACCGGGACGATGCGGCCGGTGTGCAGCCGCTGTCGTTCGTCGTCGTCGAGCGGCTCGAATTCCGGATTGGTCATCTGGACGCCGCGATAGATCCCCACGTCGCCGCTGAACATGAGAATGCCACCTACCGGCAGCTGCTTCTCGCGGAATGGCTGGTTGAACCACACGCACAGTAGCTCGCCGCTGGCGTCGGCGACGCGCGCGTGCACGTCGGCGCGTCCACGGCGCGATCGCAGGACACGCACCGCCCGGACACGGCCGACGACGGTGGCCATCTCACCGGGCACCAGGCGCGCGATTGCACGGATCCGGCTGCGGTCCACGTAGTCGCGCGGGAAATGCAGCAGGAGATCACCGGCGGTGTGGATGCCGAGCTGCGCGAACGCCTCCGCGCGGCGCGGGCCGACACCGCGGATGAACTGGATGGGAGTGGCGTGGTCCATAGGGTGGCGGCGAGTCTAGCAGCCGGCTCGGACAGTCGCCCAAGAGTCACGCCCGCGAGTCCGGAGAGGACCCACGGGCGTGACGGCGGGAGGGCGGTGGCGACGATCAGGCCGCGGCGTGCGGTGACGCCTCACGTCGCCGCGAACGCAAGTGGTAGCAGTCGCGGCAGTACACCGGCTTGCCCGGTGCCGGTTCGAAGGGCACGAGGGTGGAACTCGAACAGGCGGAGCACACCGCCGAGTGGAGATTCTTGCCGTTGGTGTCCATCCCGCGCCCGCCCGAGCTTTCGCTCCCCAGGCGCTTCTTGCGCGACTCGCGGCAATCCCGGCAGCGGGTCGGCTCGTTGGTGAAGCCCTTCTGCCGGTAGAACTCCTGTTCGCCCTGGGTAAAGAGGAAGTCTGCGCCGCAGTCGCGGCAGCTGAGGGTGCGGTCTTCGAACGCGGAGGTGGACATCTTGCAGATGCTCCTAATCGGGTGACTGTTGGCTACGCGAGGCGATCCGGCGGCGCGGGCCGCCGAGGCAGGTTGCCTCGAGCATTCGGTTGCAGATGAGCAACCCCAGGGCCAGTCTCGGCGAATGACGAAGGCGGAATTCTAAGCATCGACGCGTCAACGTGTTGTGACATTAGTGTGAAGCCGAACCGAAGTGGCGGCCGAAAGCCCGGACGCCGCGAGTGACGCCAGGATGGCAATTCTGTGCCAACCTGGCAGTTCGCGGCGCGCGGCAACCCCGGGCGAGCCCGCGTTGTCCTTGACACCGGACCGTGCCGCCTCCTAGCGTGCTCGGCTTCGCATGGCGATCGTTGGGAGGGCAGGGGAGATGTCGCAGGGCACCATGGACCGCACGAAGGAAGACGCCGCGCCGCAGGGGCCGCTCGGATACGTGCTCGCGAGCGTGGGACTTCTGCTGGCCGCCCTCGTCGCGGTGCTCCTGTTCCGCAGCTACCACTTCACCCATGACCGCACCCGCAACTTCGTCGCCCACGACTTCGCCGAGGCCGTGCTCAAGGACCTCGAGAAGAACGCCATCCTGTTCACCAACGGCGACAACGACACCTTCCCGCTGTGGTACGTGCAGTATGTCGAGGGATTCCGCACCGACGTGCGGGTGGTGAATCTCTCGCTCCTCAACACGCCGTGGTACGTCAAGCAGGTGACGACCCAGGAACCCAAGGTGCCGATCACGCTCACCGAGGATCAGGTGCTGGCGCTGCAGGCATACCGCGATCCGCAGAGCGGGCGCATCGTCATGCCGAAGGACATCGCGGTGCAGAGCATCATCCAGGCAATCGGCGACACGCGGCCGATCTACTTCGCCTTCTCGGTGCCGGATGCGCAGGACTGGGCGGGCCGCACAGTGCGCACCGCTTTCGCGTACCAGGTGATGACGCACGCGGTGCCGGATTCGCTGGCGCTCGACCGCGTGACGATGGCGCGGCAGTTGAAGGAGCTCAAGCTGCGCGGCATGCTCGATGCCAACGGGAACCTCGATCCGTCGGTGTACCGCGACGACATCACCTACGGCTTCCTGCAGAACGGCATCGCGATGGCCCATTTCGACCTCGGGGCCGAGGCGCGCCGCCGTGGCGAGCTGGAGCAGTCCACGCAGTCGATCCTGCACGCCTCGCGCCTGGCACCGTCGCTCCCGTTCTTCATCGTGTGGGCCGGCCGTTCGATGGAGGAGCAAGGTCAGTGGGCGCGCGCCGAGTCGCTCTACACCGCGGCCGCGGCCAAGTCGCCGGATCAATACGAGTACCCGTGGCGCCTCGGGTGGCTGTACTTGCAGCAGGGCAAGACCGAGCAGGGCCGCGCGCAACTCCGGCTCGCCGCGCAGAAGCCGACGTCGACGTTCGATCCGGTGCAAGACTTGATCGGCGATCTCTATCGCCACAACGAGATGGACAAGGCGGCCGCCGAAGTGCGCAGCTGGCTGACGTCGCACCCTGGCGACACCACGGCGATGAAGTACCTCGCGCTGTTGGGCGGCACCGGCACCGAGCAAGCACCGCCGTCGCTGCGCTAACCCGCTATTTGCGCCATTCCGCGGCCCACCACACGATGGGACCGCGCGTGGTGCGACCCTCGATGTGGCCGGTATTGCGGGTGTCCCGGTAGCCGGCTCCGAGCGTGCACGACTGATTCTGCCGGCGTTCCCAGCGCAACGTGGCGGCGATGCTGGTGCGGCGTTCCACCGGTCCCGCGAACCCCCATGTACCGGCCCGTGGATCGCCGGGCCGCCACGGGACGCCGAGACCTTCCGCGCCGCTACGCGCGCGCTGCACCGCAAAGCCGACTTGCACGTCGCGCGAGCGGTCCCAGGTTGCGCGCAGGAGCGCATCCTCGCTCCCCGGCCCGCCGGCGAACCCCAACGGCTGGTCCCGGAAGGCGTAATCGCGATCGCCGTTTTGTGAATAGAAGACGCTGTAGGTGTGCCGCGCCACCCGCGTGTACTCGGCATGCAGGCCGCCGACACCGCCCCGCCACGGGCCGACCCAGCTCGCGCCCACCTGTGCTCCGCCGCGTGACGGGACTGCGCTCGAGCCCAGTTGGAGGTCGTCGACCAGAAGTTCGGCGCGCAGTTCGAGGCCGTCGGTCGGGCGCCACACGGCGTCGGCGGCCGCCTGCAGGTTATTGCGCGCCGCGAGGGCGACGCTGTCGGCGTTGGAGTCGACGGTAATCGCGCGTTGCACCAGCGTGTAGGGCAGGAACCCGAGCCAGTAGAGCGGTTCCGGCGAGCGCGAGCGATAGAGTGCGGTCTCCGCGAGGCCGAGCCGCAACCGCGGCGTCGCGCGCCACTCGAGTCGATGCGCGGCGAGGTACCGCCCGTCGGTGGCGCTCAGCGCCTCGGTGTGGACGGTGGCGGTGAGGCGGCCGAGCAGCGTGCCGGTCGCCGTGACCTGCGTGCGCGGGCCGGCGGTGTTCGAGAGGAGCAGTGTACCTTCCAATCCCGGTCCCCAACGTGGCGCGTCGCGACCCGCCCACAACCGCCAACTGCCGGCGGACCACGCGAGGTATGCGCGCGAGATGTCCTGTTCGAAGTCGTCGAGCCCGAAGAGGAAATCGCCCTGCCAGTGGCGGCCCGCCGGGGCGCGGCCGATGTGCCACTCCTCAGCGAGGACCAGCGACGGTGTGATGCGCACGAACGCGCGCACGCCCCCTCGGCCGCCGGGCGCCCACTCCAGCGACGTGTCCGGCGCGGCGCGCAGCAGCGGCGCGATGAACACCGAAGCGCGCGCATCGGTGTGCGCGTCGCCGAGGTGGAGGAACGGCGCGACCTCCTCGCCGGCGATCGTGCGCGCGTTCGCGGCTTCGGGCAGCGGAGATTCGGCCACCTCGCGCGCCAGGCGGCGCAGCGCCCGGCGCATCACGGGGTCGCCGGCGAGTGCGGGATGCGCGGCCAAGGCACGCACCAACGCATCGGCGACGTCGGCGCGGACCCACGGGCGCGTGCTCGCCGCGAGATCGTCGGTGAGTCCGCGGGCACGCAACGAGAGAACGTCGTCCTCGAGAGGATCGCCGGCGGCGAGGAACTCGGCGGGCCGCGCCCACGCGGCGGGCGCGGCACCCACCAGCAGCGCGAGGACCACGACGCGAACGACACAAGCGGCGAATCGGCGACGGCGCACGATTTCTCCTCGGCAGACGGGTGGGATGCGAGGCCGCCGATGCTAGGAAGCGCCCCGGCGTCCGTCAAGCGGACCCTCGCCGCGTTTTGACACCGTGCGGCGCGCTTGCTAGCGTGCCTCTCGAGGGGCGCCCGCGTCGTGCAGCGCCCAGAGTCCCCGCGTAGGATGGAACCCGATGAGCGTGGCCCCGACCGAAATCCCTTATGCCCGCGCCTGGATCGACGACGATGACATCGCCGCCGTCGTGGAGGTGCTGCGCTCCGACTGGCTCACCACCGGTCCGCGCGTCACCGCGTTCGAGGCGGCCCTCGCCGCCGCGGTGGAGGCGCCGCACGCGGTGGCGGTGAATTCCTGCACCGCCGCCATGCATCTGGCGCTCGCCGCCTGGGACATCGGTCCCGGCGACGAGGTCGTCTCGAGTCCGCTCACGTTTTGTTCGTCGATGAATGTCGCCGTGCATTTGGGAGCGACGCCGGTGTTCGCCGACGTCGACCCGCTCTGCTTGACGCTCGACCCGGCCGCGGTGGCGAGTGCGGTGGGGGAGCGCACGCGCGCCATTACGGCGGTGCATTACGGCGGGCATCCGGTCGACATGGATTCGCTCCGCACGCTGGCCGCGCCGCGCGGCATCAAGCTGCTCGAGGATGCGGCCCACGCGCTCTACGCGCGGTACAAGGGCCGGCCGGTGGGAGTGCTCGGCGATGCGGCGGCCTTCAGCTTCTACGTCACGAAGAACATCGTGACTGCCGAGGGCGGCATGCTCACCACCGCCGACGCGGCCCTCGCCGAGCGGGTTCGGCGCTTGAGCCTCCATGGACTCTCGCGCGATGCCTGGAAGCGCTACCAGAAGGGTGGCTCGTGGGCGTACGACGTGGTCGAGGTCGGGTACAAGTGCAACATGACCGACATGGTCGCGGCGCTCGGCGTCACCCAGCTCGCCAAGGGCGCTCGGTTGCAGACGATGCGTCGCGAGTTGGTTGCGCTGCTCGATGAGGGGTTGCGGGAGGTTCCGGGCGTCACGCCGCTCGGGCGCCATCCATGGGCAGAGCACGCCGAACACTTGTATGTCGTGCGGGTCGACGAGCGCGAGGTGCCGGGCGGACGCGATGCGCTCTCGGCCGCTCTGGCCGATCGCGGCGTCGGCACCAGCGTGCACTTCCGCCCGGTACATCTCACGGCCGCGTATCGCGAGCGCTTCGGCTTCCGCGCCGGTCAATTCCCGGTGGCGGAACGCGCTGCGGCCGAGGTGCTGTCATTGCCGCTGTATCCGCGGATGACGCGCGAGCACGCCACCGAGGTGGCGGAGCGCACGGCAGAGGCGGTCGCCGCGCTGCGGGCGCGGGGCGGGGCCTAGAGACGCACACGCCCCGCGCCGCCGGACGGGCAGCGCGGGGCGGGGCCGGGCGAAGCGGCGCTTACGGGTTGTTCCACTTCGGCGCGCGCTTCTCCAAGAAGGCGGTGAAGCCTTCCATGTGGTCGCCGGTGGGCACCAGATCATCGACGTAGATTTCGCCGACCCGCGCGAGCGCGTCCGGCAGAGGCTTGCCCGAGGATTCCTGCAGGGCCTTCTTGAGCGCGCGCAGCGCATTGCCCGAATACGAGAGCAGCTTCGTCACCAACTCCACGGTCTTCGTGTCGATTTGGTCGGTGGGGACCGCGTCGAGCACCAAACCGAGATCCTTCGCCTCCGCGGCGTTCACGCGGCGCCCGAGGAAGAGCATTTCCTTGGCGCCCGGCCAGCCGATGCGCCGCGGCAGGAAGACCGCCGCGACCGGCGGGAAGATGCCGAGCGTGATCTCTGGCACCGCGAACACCGCGCGCTCCGAGGCGACGACGAAATCGCACGACAGCATGAGCTCCATCCCGCCGCCCATGCACGCCCCGTCGACTTCGCAAATCGTGGTCTGCGGCATGTAGAAGACGGTGTGGCAGAGCCGGCGAATCGAGGCAACCATCAGTTCGGCCGGATTCTCGGACTGCTCCTTGACGTCCGCGCCTGCGCAGAACGCCTTGCCGACGGCGCGGAAGCGCACCACGCGAATCGTGCGATCCTGCGCGAGCTCCGTGCAGATGCGGTTGAGCCCCTGCATCAGGGCCAGCGACACGACGTTGAGCGGGGGATTCTGCAACGTGATGGTGACCGCGCCCTGTCCAGGCACGTGCCGTTCGACGGTGAAGCCCGCCGCGTCCGTCACCACGTCGACGGTGGACGCCGCACTGTCCTGCATCTGACCGATCTCCTTCGGGGAGTTGCCGCGTACCGATGCACGCGGGCCGCACAGCATCTGTGCACCTCGTGGCGAAACGCCGGGTGGAGCCTAGCACACCCCTCCGACACCGCGCGGCAGCCAACCGCTCTACCCACGGGACCGCTGCACGGCCGCGCTTGACCCCACCGGTGGGCGACGGAATACACTCTCCGCCACGCTCGTAGGGTCCGGGCACGTCTCCCGTTCTTCTCCCGCTGGTCCAGCGCTCGTCCTCACTGTCGGTTGCGCGTTCACGAGGACACCGCAGCGCCTGGAACGAGACGGAAGGACGCGCCGGCGAGGCCGGCGTCGCGAGCGGCCCGTCGAACGCGCACACGTGATGGAAGGTCCCATGCACACCACTGACTCGATTCGTGTCGTCCGCCGCCCCGTGCTGCTCGGGGGACTCGCCGTGCTCGCCACCGCCACGTTGACACTCGGCGCCGCGCGGCCGGTCGCGCCGTCGGCTGCACCCGCCGACGAGGCGCCGGCGCGTCATGTCGCGCTGGCGATCTACAACTCCGGCACCGCTCTGGTCGAAGACACCCGCACCCTGCGCCTCGAGGCTGGCGAGCACGAGGTCGCGTGGCCGGGCATTCCGCAGACGATCGATGCGTCGTCGGTGCACCTGCTGCACACCGGCGGCGATGTCAGCCTGCTCCAGCAGGCGTACCGCTTCGACCTCGCCGATGCTGGGCGGGCCGTCGAACTGCTGCGCGGTCAGCCGGTGGTCGTGTTTACCGCGCAGGGGAAGCGGTACGAAGGCGCGTTGTGGTCGTGGGACGGCGGCGTGCTCACGCTCTCCACCGACACTGGACTCGTGATGGTGCAGCAGACGCAGCTCGCGTCGATGGAAACGCCGCAGCCGCCGCGCGCGCTGAGCCGGACGCCGACGCTCGCGTGCCGCCTCTGGGCGCGCAAGGGCGGTGCGCAGGACGTCACCGCCGCCTATCTCGCCGGCGGCATGAACTGGCACGCCGAGTACGTCCTCGCCGTCGATGAGAAGATGTCGAAGGGCACGCTGAGCGGCGCCGCCTCCGTCGAAAACACGAGCGGCGCGGATTTCGTCGACGCGGCCGTTCACCTGATCGCCGGGGATGTGAATCGCGCGCCGGCTCCGCACGCATCGTTCGACCACCTCTCGGTGCGCGCCGCGAGCGCCCCGATGATGGCGAAGGGCGCGCCGGAGCAGATGCAGGAGTCGGGCCTCAGCGAATACCACATGTACACGCTGACCCATCCGGTCACCGTCCGCGACAAGGAAACTCGCCAGGTTGCCATGTTCGACGAGGCGGCGGTGAGCACGCGGCGCATCTTCCGTTATGCGCCGTCGCAGGACGCGCGCATCCAGACGCAGCTCGAACTCACCAACGACAAGGGCAACGGGCTCGGCATGCCGATTCCGGCCGGCCGCGTGCGGGTCTACACGCCGATCGCCGACGGCGGCACCGCGCTCCTCGGCGAAGACCAGATCGGCCACATCGCCAAGGGCGACACGCTGCGCGTCACCGTCGGGTCGCCGTTCGATCTCGGCGTCACGCGCGACATGACGGCCACCAAGCGACTCAGCGACCGCGAAATGCAGCAGTCGTGGACCACCACATTCCGCAACCGCAAGGACGAGGACGTGACGATCGTGTGGGACGAAGCGCTGCCCGGCGGCGACTGGACGATCAGCGACGCCACGCTGCAATACGCGAAGAAGGACGCCAATACGGTGACCTTCACGGTGCGCGTGCCGGCCGGCAAGGAGGTGCCGGTGCGCTACACGGTGCGGTGGACCTACTAATCCGCCCCGCGCGCCGCGTCGTCCGCGAGCCCGGAAGCCGCGCCGCTTCCGGGCTCGCGCGTGCCGTCGAAGGAGCCAGCCGTGAGTAGCAGCCCGCGCTTCCAGGTCGTCGCACCGTTTGCGCCGTCGGGCGATCAGCCCGAGGCCATCCGCGAACTCACCGAAGGCGTGCAGCGTGGCGACCGCTATCAGACGCTGCTCGGCACCACCGGCTCCGGGAAGACGTTCTCCATCTCGCACGTCATCGCCAACATCGGCAAGCCGACACTCATCCTCAGCCACAACAAGACGCTGGCGGCGCAGCTGTACGGCGAGTTCAAGTCGTTCTTCCCGCACAACGCAGTCGGCTACTTCATCTCCTACTACGACTACTATCAGCCGGAAGCCTACGTCCCGCAGACCAACACTTACATCGAGAAAGACGCGTCGATCAACGAGGACATCGACCGGCTGCGGCTCGCCGCCACCAGCATGCTGCTGGAGCGCGACGACGTCATCATCGTGGCGTCGGTGTCGTGCATCTATGGCCTCGGGTCTCCGGAGGACTTCAAGTCGCTCGTGGTGCCGGTGAGCGTCGGCAAGACGATCAACCGCGACGAACTGCTGCAGAAGCTGGTGGCGATCCAGTATTCGCGCACCAACATGGACCTCGAGCGCGGCCGGTTTCGCGTGCGCGGCGACGTCCTCGAAATCCTCCCGGCCTACGACGAACGCGCGATCCGCATCGAATTGTGGGGCGACACCATCGACCGCATCGCGCTGGTCGATCCTCTCACCGGCCGCACGATTCGTCCGCTCGAACGCACCGTGATCTATCCGGCGAAACACTTCGTCACCGCGGAGTGGAAGCTCGAACGCGCCTGCGAGTCGATCAAGGCGGAACTCGAGGAGCGGGTCGCGTACTTCGAGTCGACGGGGAAGCTGCTCGAAGCGCAACGCCTGCGCCAGCGCACCGAGTACGACATGGAGATGCTGCGCGTGCTCGGCTACTGCCCGGGCATCGAGAACTATTCGCGCCACCTCACCGGCCGGCCGCCCGGCGAACGGCCGTTCTGCTTACTCGACTACTTCCCCAAGGATTTCCTCTGCGTCATCGACGAGTCGCACGTCAGCGTGCCGCAGATCGGCGGCATGTACGAAGGCGACCGCTCGCGCAAGCAGACGCTGGTGGACTACGGCTTCCGTCTGCCGAGCGCGCTCGACAACCGGCCGGCGCGCTTCGACGAGTTCGAGGAGATGGTGCCGCAGTTCGTCTACGTCAGCGCGACACCCACCGACTTCGAGATCGCGCGCTCGCAGGGCGTCATCGTCGAACAGGTGATTCGCCCGACCGGGCTCGTGGACCCGGAAGTCATTATCCGGCCGATCGACGGACAGGTGGACGATTTGCTCGCGCGCATCCGCGAGCGCATCGCGCGGCGCGAACGCGTGTTGGTCACGACGCTCACCAAGCGGATGAGCGAAGACCTCACCGAATACCTGCACGGCGTCGACGTCAAGGTGCGCTATCTGCACTCCGACATCGACGCGATCGAGCGCGTCGACATCCTGCGCGGGCTGCGGCTCGGCGACTTCGACGTGCTGGTCGGCGTCAACTTGCTGCGTGAAGGACTCGACTTGCCGGAAGTGTCGCTGGTGGCGATCCTCGACGCCGACAAGGAAGGCTTCCTGCGCAGCGAGCGCTCGCTGATCCAAACCGCCGGCCGCGCCGCGCGCAACGTCGGCGGCCAAGTCATCATGTACGCCGACAAGATGACGGGCTCGATGGAGCGCGCGATCGGCGAGATGAACCGCCGCCGCGAGAAGCAGCTCGCGTACAACGAGGCGAACGGCATCGTGCCGCGCACCATCGTCAAGTCGATCGACGAGGTCATGCTGTCGACCAGCGTCGCCGACGCGAGCGCCGAACTCGAGAGCGATGCCGAGCTGATGCCCGAGCATCTCGCCGCGATGTCGCGCGAGGAGATCATCGCCGCTCTCGAGAAAGAAATGCTGGCGGCGGCGAAGAAGCTCGAGTTCGAGCGCGCCGCGTCATTGCGCGACCGCATCGAGGAAGTGCTGGCGACGATGCCGGCGGGCGAGGGCGCCGAGCAGGCCCGCGACGGTGCGGCCGCGTTGCGTCGCGCCGCGTCGCGCCGCCTGAGCGCCCGCGCGCGCGGCGATGCCGAGCCCGGCGCGGAAGGCGCGCGCCATCTCTACCCGCCGGCGCCCGGCGCCGGACATCCCGAGGGCCCCACACCACGCCGGCATCCCAAGCGCACCACGCGCCGCCTGCCGGGCAAGGCAGGACGATGACGTTGCATCCCGATGCGCGAGCGCTGCTCCGCGCCGCGCTCGCAGAAGACCACGGTGACGGCGATGTCACCTCGCGCGCGGCCCTGCCCGCGGGCGCCCGCGCGCGCGCGGTGATCCGCGCCAAGGCGGCCGGCGTGCTCGCCGGTCTCGAGGTCGCGCGCGCCGCGTTCCTCGCTCTCGATCCCGCGTGCTCCGTGGAGACGCCGTACGCCGACGGCGACCGCGTCGTGCCCGGCGACATCGTGCTGCGCCTCGATGGCGATGCGCGCGCGGTGCTCGGTGCCGAACGCACGGCACTCAACTTCCTGCAGCAGCTCTCCGGCGTCGCCACGCTCACCCGCGCGTTCGTCGACGCGGTGGACGGCACCGGCGCGGCGATCCTCGACACGCGCAAGACGGTGCCGGGCATGCGCCGCCTGCAGAAGGACGCGGTGCGCGCGGGCGGCGGGCGCAATCACCGCATCGGCCTGTTCGACATGGTGCTGCTCAAGGAGAACCACCTGCGGCTGGCCGGCGGTGTGACGGCGGCGGTGCGTGCCGCCCGTGCCGCGGCGCCGGGCGTGCCAGTCGAAGTCGAGACGACGACGTTCGCGGAAGCACGCGAAGCGGTCGATGCGGGCGTGGAGCGATTGATGATCGACAATGCGGATCCGCCGACGTTGCGCGCGCGCGTCGAGTCGATCCGCGCCTATGCGGCGGAGCGCGGCGCGAGGTGCCCGGTCCTCGAGATGAGCGGCGGCGTCACGCTCGCCACCGTGCGCGCGTTCGCCGAGACCGGCGTCGACGAGATCTCGGTGGGCGCGCTCACGCACTCGGCGCCGGCCCTGGACCTGAGCCTGTTGGTGGAGGAGGTGCGATGAGTTGGGAGGCAGGCTTCACGCCGGCGGCGCTCGCGGAGCGCTTGAGCGGCTGCGCGCTGGCGCGCGACATCCGCGTGTTCGAGAGCGTCGACAGCACGAACGCGGTGCTCGGTGCGCTCGCGGCCGACGGCGCCGAGCAGGGCACCGTCGTCCTCGCCGACGAACAGACTGCAGGCCGCGGTCGGCTCGGCCGCGCATGGCACTCACCGCCGGGGTCGGGCCTGTGGTTCTCGGTGTTGCTCACGCCGCCCGCTGCGCCGGATGCCGGCTGGGCCGCGACGGTGTGCGCGTCGCTCGGCGTATTGCGCGGCGTCCTGATGGCGAGTGGCATCCATCCGCAAATCATGTGGCCGAACGACCTGCTGGTGGGCGGGCGCAAGGTGTGCGGCATCCTGGCGGAGGCGAAGCCCGCGCGCGCCGACGGCACGCTGCCGATCATCGTCGGCATCGGCATCAACGTGAACCTCGCGGCCGATGCGTTTCCCGAGGAGTTCCGCGCGCGCGCGACCTCACTGAGTGCGGTCCGCGGCGCCGCGGTGGATCGCCTCGCCTTGCTCGACGCCACGCTGCGCGGCATGGCGGAGGCCTATGCGATCGCCGGCCGTGAAGGACTGGCACCGCTCCTGCAACCGTGGCGCATGCACAGCGCGATGCTCGAGAAGCGTGTGCGTGTCAATCTCGGATCGCGCACGCTCGAAGGCGTGGTGGCGGACGTACGCGAAAGCGGCGCGCTGGTGCTCCGGCGAGACGACGGCGTCCGTGAGGACGTCGTCGCCGGCGATGTCACCCTGGTGCGCTTCGCGGAATGAACGACCCGCACGAGCCGCCGGTCACCCACACACCGGTGCCGGTCGCCCCCCGAGGCGCCGCCGCGGCCGCGCGCCTGGTGGCGCGATGCGCCGGCCACCGCCACGTTGATGGCGCTCAGCCTGGCGATGTTCGCCTGGGAAACCGCCGCGGGCGGTTCGCAGAATGCGGCGGTGCTGCTCCGCCTCGGCGCCGGCGCGCGCGGTCTGGTGCTCGACGGCCAGTGGTGGCGGCTGCTCACGTGCTCGGTTCTGCACGCCGGTGGGCTGCACATCGCCGCGAACATGTTCAGCTTGTGGTCGGTGGGCCGGGTCACCGAGCGATTGCTCGGCAGCGCTCGCTTTCTGATCGTGTACTGGGCGGCGGCGCTCGCGTCGTCGGTGCTCGGCATGGCGACGTCGGAGGGCACGCTGGTCGGCGCCTCGGGCGCGATCGTCGGGTTGATCGGCCCGCTGGTCGTCTTCACGGTGCGGGTGGCGCGGGGGTCGCGCACGCAGCGTCTGCTGCAACTCGCGCGGCAGTGGGCGCCGACGGCGCTCATGCTGGCGCTGCCGGGCATCCTCATTCCGCAGGTGAGCAATGCGGCGCACGTCGGTGGGCTCCTCGCCGGTGTCGTGGTGGGGGCGGCGCTCGGGACGCGGCCGGCGCCTTGGCTGCCGGAGTCGCGCGCGCTGCGTCCGCTGGCGACCGCGGTGTCGGCGATCGCGGCGGTGGCGTTGTGCGTCGGCA
This sequence comes from Candidatus Eiseniibacteriota bacterium, assembly GCA_044229145.1. Taxonomy (GTDB): domain Bacteria; phylum Eisenbacteria; class RBG-16-71-46; order CAZEPH01; family CAZEPH01; genus JBKJUD01. The sequence continues at coordinate 14,382 of JBGATO010000009.1, forward strand.
TCGGCCGCGCGATGGTGCCGCGGAGCCGTCTCACGCTGGGCGGCGTCCGGATCGACGCGCCTGCCGGGATCCATCTGTACCCGCTCGACGGAGACACCGCGACGTACGGCGCCGGCTTCATCGCGGTGCGGTCGCGTCCGCGTCCCGCGACTGCGCTCTCGGGTACCGACGCGGCGCGGTGGATCGCGCAGGCGCTCTCGGACGATCTCGGTGCCCCGGTCGATCCCCTGCGCGTGCTGCCCATCGTGCGGCGGGAAGCCTCGCCGCACGGACCGGCGCTGCGCGCCAGCTTGACACTGCCGGGGGAGCAGGGAGGCCTGGTGGAATTCTGGGCGATCGCCGGACCGACGCGGGTCGTCTTGCTCGAAGTTCTCGCGCCACGGGGCGCTGCACTGCCCGCCGGCGGCAGCGACGCGGTTGCCGCGGGCCTCGCGGTGCCCTAGCGGCTCCGGCTTTGCGCTTGACCGGCTGCGCGCGCGACGCCGATTATTTCCGCTCCAATGCGCTGCCCATCTTGTGGTTGTGAGGACGACCGGGTCATCGACTCCCGCGCCTCGCGCGACCGGACCGCGATCCGCCGTCGCCGCGAGTGCGTGGCATGCCAGCACCGGTTCACCACCTACGAATATGTCGAAACCACCGTCCTCAGCGTCGTCAAGTCGGACGGCCGGCGCGAAGCCTTCCAACGCGACAAGTTGCTCACTGGTTTGCTCAAGGCCTGTGAGAAGCGTCCAGTCAGCCGCGAACAGGTCGACCAAGTGGCGGACACCATTTGCGGTGAATTGATGAATGCCCACTCGTCGGAGATCACCAGCGCCGACATCGGCGATCTCGTCATGCGCGAACTCGAAGCGCTCGATCCGGTGGCGTACGTGCGATTCGCCAGCGTGTATCGGCAATTCACCGACGTGCAGCAATTCCAAGAGGTCATCAGCGGCTTCCTGCGCTCGCGGCAGCCGGTCCGTGCGCGGCGCGACGCGCCGTCCGCTGAGGGGACGCCTGCGGCCGCCGATGCGCCGCCGGCGCGTCCGCGAAAGCGCTGAGCCGCATGTCCAACTTCTTCAAAGTCATGGCAAGCGACGCGCCGCTCCACGAGAAGGTCCACGAGATGACCTTCTGGGAGCACATCGACGAGTTCCGCAACGCCATCATCCACGCGTTGTGCGCGGTGACGTTGACCTCGATCGCCGCCTGGTTCGTCAGCGGCTGGGTGCTCGACCGCTTGGTGGCCGACACCATCACCAAGGCAGTCTTCCTCAATCCTACCGAGGCGCTCAGCGCGCGGGTGCGCGTCACCCTGACGCTCGGCGTGATAGCCGCGCTTCCCTTCGTCGCGTGGCGCCTGTGGCGATTCATCGTGCCCGGGCTGCTGAAGCGCGAGCGCGATCTCATCGGCCCGCTGGTGCTGCTGTCGACACTGTTCTTCTATCTCGGCACGGCGTTCGGCTACTTCCTGCTGGTGCCGGGGATGACGCGCGTGTTGCTGTCGTTCGGCACCCCGCACATCACGGCGATGATCAGTGTCGACAACACGCTGAGTTTCGTGCTCGGGATGAGCCTGGCCTGCGGCGGGGTGTTCCAACTGCCGCTGGTGATCGCGGTGCTTGCGTGGCTCGGTCTGGTGACGCCCCAGATGCTGCTCGCGCGCTGGCGCGAAGCGATCCTCGGGATCTTCGTCTTCTCGGCGGTGATCACGCCCGGGGACGCGGCGAGTTCGACGCTCATGCTCGGCGTGCCGGTCACCGGATTGTATTTCCTCAGCATCTTGTTCGCGGGCATCGTCCGCAAACGCAAGCGACGGGAGGAGAGCGCCGATGCTGTTGGCGGTTGACGTCGGCAACACCAACACGGTGGTCGGGGTGTGCGTGGCGGGGGAGGTGCGGGACGCGTTCCGCATCACCACGCCGGCAACCTGGACGCGTGACGATGTCGGACTCCTGGTGCGCGGTCTCCTGGACGGTGCCGGCTATGGCGCGGCGCCCGGACAGCGGCTCGCCGGGAGCGCGGTGCTCTGCTCGGTGGTGCCGTCGGTGACCGGCGCCTGGGAGGCGTGCCTGGAGAGTCTGTTCGGCGAACCGCCGGTCGTCGTCAGCGCGCGCACCGCGGTGGGGCTCGAGATCCTCTACCGCGATCCGTACTCGGTGGGCGGCGACCGTCTCGCCGATGCCATGGCGGTGCTGAAGCACTACACCGCGCCGGCGATCGTCGTCGACCTCGGCACTGCGACGACGTTCGACGTCATCGATGCGGAGGGGCGATACCTCGGCGGCGTCATCGCGCCCGGCGTCGTCACCGGCGCCCAGGAGTTGTTCCGTCGCGCCGCGCGGCTTGCGGCGGTCGAGTTGTCGCTGCCCGACCGGGTGGTCGGGCAATCGACCGAGGAGTCGATCCAGTCCGGCGTGCTGTACGGCGCGGGCGGACAGGTCGACGGCATCGTCCGGCGCATCATCGACGAGCAGCAATTCGCGCCGACGGTGATCGCCACGGGAGGCTTGGCGCCGCTGGTCGCCCAGGTCTCGGAGACCATCACCGTGGTCGACGAGGAATTGACGATCAAGGGCCTGCTCGCCATCCACGAGGCTTCCCGGCGCGATCACTGACGCGCGCCGGTTCGATATGCGACAATAGGCGGATGCCGCGTCCTGCGGCGCGGGAACGCCAGCCGGCCGTGCGCGATTGTCCGAATCGACGCACTTTTGCCGGAGTGCCGGGCAACCCGGCCCGCGACCGCGGGCGTCTAGGTCACGTCGCTCGCGCGGGACGCGAGTCGCACGCCGGAGGAGGACTGCCCAGATGAACACCGCGCCCGACCCTGTCACGGACGGGCAAGCCGGACAGCCGTCGGCCACGTCGAAACGTGCGGACGAAATGGAACTGGTCGCCCGCACCGTGGCGGGGGACATCAACGCCTTCCGCTGCATCTACGACCGCCACCGCGCCACCGTGTACTCGGTGTCCTTGCGGCTGCTCGGCAATGCCCACGACGCCGAGGACGCCACGCAGGAAGTCTTCCTTCTGCTCCACCGTAAGCTGGGCTCGTTCCGCGGCCAGTCGGCTCTCGGCACGTGGATCTACCGCCTGGCGCTGAACGTCTGCTTCTCCATCCTGCGCCGCAAGAAGCGCCGCCCCGAGCCGTGGGACCCGGCGCTGATGGGCAACCTCAAGGCGCGGCCGGAAGGCACTTCCTGGAAGCCTCTCATCGAACAGGCGCTGGCCAAGCTCCCGGACGGAGCGCGGTCGGTGTTCCTGCTCCACGACATCGAGGGCCTCGAGCACGAGGAAATCGGCCAAATGCTCGGCATCTCCTCGGGCACCTCGAAGTCGCAACTGTTCAAGGCGCGGCAAGCGCTGCGCCGTCACCTCAGCGAGCCCCTCAACCTGGAGTCTCGTCACTGGAGCGGCAGTCATGCCTGACACTCAGCTTCTCGACCCCCTGCCGAACCTGCCGTGCGTCAACCTGCCGTTGGTGCACGAATACGTCGACGGCACGCTCGACCCCGCGACTCAGCGTCGCGTGGCGGCCCACCTCGCGGGATGCGCGGTGTGCGAGAGCGAGCGTGCCTTCGTCGTCGAACTACGCGCACAGGTCGCGGACATGCCGCGCCTGGCGCCGCCGGATCACCTCTGGGAGTCCATCGCCGCCTCGCTCGGCGCCGCGTCCGACCGCGGTGACGACAGTGGCGAGGGCGATCCGCTCCCCGAGTGGGGGACCGGCACTTTTGGCGCGGACGTGGAGCCGCCGGTGCGAGCGACCCGTCGTGCCCCGCGCTGGCGGGGATGGATCGCGGGACTCTCCGTGTCGGCGGCGGCCGCCGCGGTGGTCGTTCCGACCCTGATCCAGCGGGCGCACGTGCCGGTGGTCGCCTCGCGGGATGCGGCACCGGTGACGCAGCGTGCGGCGGTCACCCCGCCGAGCACCGCGGCCGTCCTTTCGCCCGTCGCGGGGGCAGATGCGCACTCCGCGAACGCCTCGCACGGGACGCGCGCGACGACGAATGCGGCGCCGGCGCAGCTTGCCTCCGCGACGTCCTCGGACGCGCAGCCACGCACCAACCCGTTGCTCAGCGATGGCATGGTGGTGGACGGCATGATGCTCACCGGGGTGTCGCTCGACCGTTCGCTTGGCTCGCGTCAAGGGCAGCAGGCTGAGGTCGCCTTGGAACAGGAAAAGCTCTTCCAGGCCGAGGCGGCGATCGCCAGTTGCGAAGCGGCATTGCGCGAAAACCCGAACGATCCGCGCGTGAACCAGGAGTACAAGCGCGCACTCGAAATCAAGGCGCACGCCTTGGAAGTCATCCGTGCTGCGGGCCGGTCGACCTTCTCGTCGCCGGGATCGCCCGAGGCGTACCCGGTGAGTCTGGAACCGGCGGGCTCGCCGCGCCGGTGGTAGAGATGCAGCGGCGCCGATGGTCGGGAGTGATCGCCGGCGCGTGGAGTCTCGCGGTGGCAGGCGTGGCGTTCGCCTACGCCTCCGCCGCGGCGGACGGTCCCGCGGCTCCGGCGCCCGTGTACCACCGGGTGGTCGTCACGCGACCGGCCGTGCCGTCGCCCGCCACGCGGGATACGCTTTCGCTCGAAGCGGAGTTGGCGCGCACGCGCGCGCAGCTCGAGCGCATCAGCGAGCGGCTCGATGCCCTCCGTTCGTCTCCGCGCACGCGCGGCAGCGCGCCTGCCCGCGCGCACGTCGTGCCGGTGCCGCCGGCGCTCCTCGATGACAGCGGAGGCACCTTCGATCTCGGATTCCTCGCGGAGTTCGCCGAATCGATCGCCACGTCCTTGCGTCGCGCATCGCCGATCGCCCCGGGTGGATTGGCCCGGCTGGACGACGCGCCGGTGCATGTGCCCAACTGCTGGTCGCCGGCGTTCGACGCGGCCACCGACGACCGGGAGTACGTCGCCCGGCGCTCGCACACCATCGCGGTGCCCGGCGGCGCGCCCATTCGCATCACGCACAGCTACGGCGATGTGAGTGTCGAGCCCAGCGACGGCGAGGAGATCGAACTCGTCGAACGCGTGTCTGTGGACTGGCAGGGCCGCGATCCCGACGCGGTCGCGCGCTACCTGGACGCACTCACCGTCTCCGCGGTGCGTCGTGGCGACTCCGTCCTGGTGTCGCTGACGCGGCCGGCGGTTCGTCCGCCGGACATTAGTCAACTCGGCCTCGACCTGGCGCTGCGGGTTCCGGCGGGGCATCCCATCGTGGTCGGGTCGTCCTACGGGGATGTCGTGCTGCGGGGGCTGACCTCGCCGCTCACCGCCCGCTCCTCCTTCGGTGATGTCGAAGTGGTGCGGACCAGTGGCCCGCTCGTCCTCGGCTGTCAGAACGGGGACGTGGTGGTACGCCGGCACGACGGTTCGCTGGTCATCGACAATGCGAACGGCGCCGTCAACCTGGTGGACGTCAGCGGCGCCGTGTCGGTGTCCGGGCGTCTGAGCGAGGTGTTCGGGCGCATGCTCGACGGGGCCTGCACGCTCGACCTGCGGGGCGGCAGTGGTCTGGTGTCCGACATCCAGGGATCCCTGACGGTGAGTGGTGAGAAAGCGACGCTCGAAGCGCGCGACATCGAGGGGCGGGTGACCCTGACCTCGGATCTCGGAGACGTGCGGCTGACGCGCCTCCAATCCGGGGCGTCGGTCCACGTTCGCCGCGGTTCGCTCGAGGTCGAGGAAGGCGATGGCGACATCGACATCGAGGCGCGCGACGCCTTCACGCGCGTCCAGAGTCCGAGCGGGCGCCTTCACCTCAACAGCCAGCGGGGCGACGTGGTCGTCGACGCCCGCGACGGTGCTCCGCTCCATGGCCTGCGTGCAGACGTAATAGACGGTTCCGCAGTCATTTACGTCTCTCCGACGATTCCGGCCTCGGTCGAGGCGCGCGCGGTGGGGGGCCACATTCTGACCGATTTGCCCTTGGCCGTGGTCAGTGGGCCGGACGGCACACGGACGAGCGGATTCGTGGGTGGAGGCACCGTGCCACTCACGATTAACACGACATCGGGCAGTGTCTACCTGTATGCTGGCATCTCGTCAGCGCAGGCGCACGCAACACGCATCCCTCGGTTCGCACCGCGCCCGGACGCCCCTCGAGCGGTACCCGCCGTCCGTCCGGAGCGCTGACTCGTCCGCCGCCTGAGGTCTCTCGAAGTACTCCTCAGGGTGGGCGCGTCCTCCCCGAACGACGGGCCGCCATCCCGCGTCGCAGTGCTGGGTTATTTACAGCATCGTGCATGACATCGTGCTAAGCCGCTTGCCGGTTCGCTGGGCGATCAGGTAGACTAGGTGAGTACTCGACAGGAGAGACAGGTCCCACGCGTGGGACGATGACCTCTGCCTCCCGATCTCTGGTCCACTCGCTCCTCTAGACCGCCAGCTCCTCTACGACGGACTTCCCAGAAGGAGACAGCTACATGCGTTTTGCTGTGGTCGCGTTGCTCGTATTGCTCTGCGTCGCGGGTGTGACTCAGGCGCAGGCCAACGACTTCCTGTACAACTACCACGGGAACGTGTGGGAGGTGGGTGCGTTCGGCTCGTTGGGCAGCACCGCCTACGCCGTCGGCGAAGTCGACAGTATCGCACCGTTCCTCACGCAGGGTTCGGGCTGCACCTGGACCTTCTACTTGTCGAACCTCGTCGCGCAGAGCGTGTCGGTGAACGGCAACAAGGTCACCGTCTGCTACACGGGCGGCACCATCGAGGTGCACGAGGACTGCCTGAACTCCCCGGCGTCCTGCTACGGCACCACTACGCCGCCGAACGACTGCGCCCCGAGCACCTTCACCGACGGCCCGACCGTGCTCCTCGGCGACATGTCGAACTTCTGCATCGTGCAGAACATCTCGACGCAGCAGGGGACGTTCTCCGGCGATGTCAACTTTACCGGTGGGACGCTGCTCAGCAGCCTCCCGACGCGGAGCGGCTGGACCTTTGGTGCGGACTTCAACCGCTTCGCGAACCAGGGCTACCAGCACTACGCCATCGGAAAGGTGGAGTTGCTGCCGGTCACGCCGGTGCGCCCGTCCACGTGGGGCTCGATCAAGTCGCTGTACACCACGACGCAGTAACCGTCGTCCCGGGTGGGGAGCGCATCGCGCTCCCTCCAACCACGCGGAAGAGGCCGCGAGCTCAGGCTCGCGGCCTCTTTCATTTGCCGCGGGGGAGTTCCGCGAGCACGCGGCGGTAGAAGGCCAGCGTGCGGTCGACCACTCCGCGAAGCCGGAAGCGTGCCTCGGCCTCGGAGCGCGCCGCACTGCCGAGGGCGGCCGCGTGAGACGCGTCGCCCAGGACGCGGGTGAGGGCTCGCGCGAGGGGCGCCACGGCACTGGGATCGACGAGATAGCCGGTGCGGCCCTCGTCGACCAAGCCGGGAATGCCGCCGACGCGGGTTGCGATCACCGCGCGCCCGGCGGCCATCGCCTGTTGCACCGCCACTGGCAACGTCTCTCGAAGAGAGGGCAGCACGAGCACCTGGCAGCGTGCGTATTCCGCGAGCATCTGCTCGTCGCTCAGGTACCCGAGCAAGTGCACGCGATCCGCAAGCCCCCGCGACCCGATCGCCGCGCGAAGCGTCTCGGCGAACGGCGCGTCGAACAGCGTGCCCCCGATGCGCAGTTGCGCCTCCGGGAGTGCGCGTGCGACCTCCGCGAACGCCTCCACCGCGACATCGACACCCTTGAGCGGCGTGACTGCGCCGACGAACAAGGCCGTGCGCGTCTCCGCCATGTCCGGCACGTCGAAATACGGATCGAGCACCGGATTCTCGAGGGACTCGACGACGAGGTCGCGCGGCAGCAGCGCGCGGTATTCCTCGAGCACGAAAGGCGAACACGCTGCGAGGTAGCGCAGCCGCGGCAGACACGCGCGCTCGAGACGCTCCATCTGGAGCAGCCGCACGCGGTCCCACAGCGTGCGCAGCAGGATACGCACTTCGAGCGCGGCGATGCCGTGAATGACGCCGACCGTCGGGATGCCGCTCCGCAACGCCCCGAGCATCGGCGCATCGATCGCGTGCGCGTGGACGATGTCCGGCTGGATGCGCCGGAGGGCCGCGGTGATGCGCGCGGGGTCGAGTTCGGTGACGCGAAGCACGAAGGGAAGCCGGGCCGCGGCGCGCAACAGATGCACCGTCATCCCCGGGCGCTGCTGCACCTCGTCGGGACCACCATCGCGTCGCACCGCAAGGACGTGGAGCTCGACGTCCGGCCGCCGCGCAAGTTCGCCAGCGAGCGCCGTCATGACGGCTTCGATACCGCCAACCATGCGATCCGGCGACGCCGGGAAGGCGCCGGCCAGCACCACGCGCAGGCGGCGTGGTGCGGCAGACGGGTCGGGGGACAGCGGGGCAGGAGTCACGGCCGGGCACTATACCACGGGACCTTCCGCTCGTTGACACCGCCGGAGGTGGCCCGTAGGCTCGCGCGCGCCATGAGACCATTCGCGCGCGCCCACCGGCTGGACGTCCTGCCGCCGTATCTCTTCGTCGAAATCGACCGCTTGAAGCGCGAGGCACTCGCGCGCGGTCAGGACGTGATCGACCTCGGGGTCGGCGATCCCGACATGCCGACGCCGCAGCCGATCATCGAGGCGCTGGCGCAGGCCGCGCACGATGCACGTCATCACCAATATCCGCCGAGCAACGGCCTCGCGGAGCTTCGCGAGGAGATCGCGCGCTGGTTCCACGCGCGCTTCGGCGTCCAGCTCGATCCAGCCAGCGAGATCCTGCCGATCATCGGGTCGAAGGAAGCGCTGGGGCACACGCCGCTCGCCATGATCGATCCCGGCGACCGCGTGCTGGTGCCGGACCCCGGCTATCCGGTGTATCGCAGCGGCACCATCTTCGCCGGCGGCGAGCCGGTGACGCTGCCGCTCACCGCGGCGCGCGGCTTCCTGCCGGCGCTCGACGCGCTGACGGCCGCCGATCTCGCCGGCACCAAGCTCATGTTCCTCAACTATCCGAACAACCCGACCGCCGCGTGCGCCGACCCCGCGTTCTTCGAGGACGTCGTGCGCTTCGCGGATCGACACGGGGTGTTCGTGATCAACGACTGCGCGTACAGCGAGACGACTTTCGACGGCTTCCGCGCCCCGAGTCTGATGCAGATCCCCGGCGGCAAGGACGTCGGCATCGAACTGCACTCGCTGTCGAAGACCTTCAACATGACAGGCTGGCGCATCGGATTCGCGGTGGGCAACGCGGAGATGCTGAAGGCGCTGCATGCGATCAAGTCGAACCTCGACTCCGGCCAATTCGGCGCGATCCAGATGGCGGCGATCACGGCGTTGCGGTTGCCGGCGTCGGTGCCGCAGCAGATCGTCGACACATACAAGGCGCGCCGCGATGTGACGGTGGCGGCCCTACGTGAGGCTGGCTGTCCCGTGGAAGCGCCGCGCGGGACGTTCTTCGTGTGGGCACCTGTCCCTGCCGGTACCGATTCGATGGCGTTCGTCCAGCGTGTGCTGACGGAGACCGGCGTGGTGATGACTCCGGGCGTCGGCTTCGGCGCGCACGGCGAAGGATTCTTCCGCATCTCCTGCACGAAGGACGTCGACCGCATGCGCGAGGCGGGACGCCGGCTCGCCGCGTTGGCGCCGTGGTCCGGCGCGGCGCACCCGTCGGCGTAGGCGCGCGACGATGACCGCCACCGGCGAGCGCGTGCCGACTGTCGTGCGGCTCAAGAACGTCGTACTGTTCGGGCATCACGGCGTGAGCGCGGCGGAACGCGAGGTCGGGACCCGCATCGAGGTCGATGTCGAGATGCGCGTGTTGGTGGATCCGCGCGATAGTTTGTCGAGCACCGTCGACTACTCCGCGGTGTTCCGCACCGTCGAGCAAGTCGTCACGCATCGGCACTTCCAGCTGCTCGAGTCGCTTGGCGCCGCGATTCGTGACGCCGTGCTCGCGGAGTTCGCCGCGGAGCAGGTCGCGGTGCGCGTGCGCAAACCCAACGTGCCGTTCCCGGGCGGCGACAGTTACGCGGAGATCGAGGTCGGCACGTGCAGTCTCTAGGCCACACGGCGTTTCTCAGTCTCGGCTCGAACATGGGCGACCGCCGCGCGGCGCTCGAGGCCGCGCTCGCGCAGTTGCGCGCGATGCCGGAGACCGAGGTCGTGGCGGTGTCGTCGCTCTACGACACCGCGCCGGTGGGCGAGACCGCGCAAGAGCGCTTCCTCAATCTCGTCGTCGAGATCGACACCGCTCTGGCGCCGCCGCAAGTGCTCTGGCACTGCATGTTGATCGAACAGCGGCTCGGACGTGTGCGGACGCGGCGCTGGGCGCCGCGCCCCATCGACGTCGACATCCTGCTGTACGACGACTGGGTCGTGCATGAGGAAGGGCTGAGCATTCCGCATCCTGAGATGGTGCGCCGCGCCTTCGTCCTGGTGCCGCTGTGCGAACTGGCGCCCGAAGTCGTGCATCCCGAGACCGGTCTCACCGTGCTGCAACATCTTCGCGCGCTCGATGGCGATGCCGACCACGACGTCGTGCACCAAGGACGGGTGACGCCGTGAGCGGCCGGCTTGGCTACCTGGCCATCGAAGGCGCGATCGGCGCCGGAAAGGCGGCGCTGGCGAAAGCCCTCGCGCCGCGGCTCAACGCGCGGCTGGTGCTCGAAGAACCGAGCGCGAATCCGTTCCTGCACGATTTCTACGACGACCGCGTCCGGTGGGCGCTGCACACGCAGCTCGCGTTCCTGCTCTCGCGTCACCAGGCCTTGACGCCGATCGCCGCCGCGGAGGAAGAACGAAATCGGACGCTGATCACCGACTTCTTCGTCGCCAAGGACAAGATCTTCGCGCGCGCGACGCTCGACGAGCGCGAGCTGACGCTGTACGAGGAGATCGCCGGCGAACTGCGCATGAGCGGGCCGACACCGGATCTCGTCATCTACTTGCAGGCATCGACCGATCTGCTCCAACGGCATCTCGCCACCACGCGCCGCGCCGGCGAGCGCGAGATCCCGCGCGACTACCTCGACGCCTTGAACGAGGCGTACAACCATTTCTTCTTCCACTTCACCGATGCGCCTCTGTTGGTGATCAACGTCAATGAGGTCGATCCGGTCGAATCGCCGGGCGAACTCGACGCGATCCTCGAGCGCATCGGCGCACATCCCGGCGGGACGGTCTTCTATTCGCCGGCACGGGGGGTACGTGACGCCGGATAAGATCACGCCGCAGGTGCTGCGCGCGATGAAGAAGCGCAAAGAGGCGATCGCCGCGATCACCGCCTACGATTGCCCGACCGCCGACCACGTCGATGCGGCTGGCGCGGAGGTAATCCTGGTCGGCGATAGTCTCGGCATGGTGGTGCTCGGCTTCGACAGCACGCTGCCGGTGACGCTCGAGCACATGATCCACCACACCAGCGCGGTGACACGGCGCAAGCGGCGCGCGCTGGTGGTGGCCGACATGCCGTGGCTCACCTTCCACACGGGTCCGCGCGACACCATCCTCAACGCCGGCCGCCTGGTGAAGGAGACCGGCTGCGACGCGGTGAAGCTCGAAGGCGGCGTGCGGATTGCCGAGACATTGCGGGCGGTGGTGGAGGCGCAGATTCCGGTCATGGGGCACGTCGGACTGACGCCGCAGTCGGTGCTGGCGTTCGGCGGCTACAAAGTCCAGGGCAAGAGCGACGCGGCGGCGCAGCGCGTGCTCGACGACGCCAAGGCGTGCGAGGACGCCGGCTGCTTCGCGCTCGTGCTCGAAGGCCTTCCCAGCACGCTCGGGCGCGCGGTGACCGAGGCGGTGAGCATTCCGACCATCGGCATCGGAGCGGGTGCGGAGTGCGATGGGCAGATCCTCGTCGTGCACGACATGCTCGGACTGTACGGCGACCTCCGTCCGAAGTTCGTCAAGCGCTACGCCGAGATCGGCGAGGCGATGCGGGATGCCACGCGGGAGTACATCCGCGAGGTCAAGGAACGCGCGTTCCCGGCGCCCGAACACACGTACGACTAGTCCGCCGAGATGACTCGCTCGATTCCTCGTCTGCAGACCGTGCGCCGCGTGGCGGCGGTGCGTCGCGTCGTCCGCGCCGCCCGGCGTGATGGTCGCCGCGTCTCGTTCGTCCCCACCATGGGGGCGCTGCACGACGGACACCTGGCGTTGGTCCGGCGGGCGCGGCGCCTCGGCGACCTCGTGGTGGTGAGCGTCTTCGTCAATCCACTGCAATTCGGCCCGCGTGAGGATTTCAGCCGCTATCCGCGCGATCTGCGTCGCGACGCGGCGTTGCTGCGCGATGCCGGTGCCGATGTGCTCTTCGCGCCGGCGCTCGACGAGATGTATCCGCATCCGCCGCTGACCGCGGTGGACGTGCCGGCGCTCGCGACCACGCTGTGCGGGCCGTATCGTCCCGGGCATTTCGCCGGCGTGTGCTTCGTCGTACTGAAGCTCCTGCACCTCGTCGAAGCCGATGTCATGGTGATGGGGCAGAAGGACGCGCAGCAGGCGACGATCCTCGGCCGCATGCTCGACGACCTCGGGGTGCCCACGCGTTTGGTGGTCGCGCCGACGGTGCGCGAGAGCGATGGGCTCGCGATGTCGTCGCGCAACGCGTACCTGACGCCGGAACAGCGTGCGACGGCGCCTCGCTTGTACGCGGCGTTGCGCGAGGCCGCGGCGCGGATCGCCGCCGGCGAATCGTCGCGCGCCCGCGTCGAGCGGCATCTGCACCGTGCGCTGGCACGGGTGCCCGGGTTCGACATGCAGTACGCGCAGGTGGTGGATCGCGCGAGCTTGCAGCCGCCGCGTCGCATCGAGGCGCCCGTGCTGGTGGCGCTCGCCGGATTCTTCGGCACGACGCGCTTGATCGACAACATCGTCGCCGTGCCGCCGCGGGCGCCACGCGCGACGCGGTCCCCAAGGAGGAGTGCGTGAGCAGTCAGAAGGCGCGTGCCGCGATCGTCCTTGCCGCCGGGCAGGGCACCCGGATGGAGTCCGACCGTGCGAAGGTGCTGCACGAGGTCGGCGGCCATCCGATGGTCGAGCACGTGGTGCGCAGCGTCGTGCGTGCCGGCATCGACATCATCGTCGTGGTAGTCGGGCACCAAGCGGCCGACGTCAAGGCGGCGGTGCGGAATTTCATCCAGGTCACGTGCGTCGAGCAGCGCGAGCGTCGCGGTACCGGACACGCCACGCAGCAGGCGATGCCGTTCCTGCGCGGGACGTGGTCGGAGACGGTGCTGGTGCTCGCCGGCGATGCGCCGCTCTTGCGATCGGAGACGCTGCTCGCGTTGGCCGACGGCCACGATGCCAGCGGCGCCGCCGCCACCGTGCTGACCGCCGACCTCGATGACCCCACCGGCTATGGCCGCGTGGTGCGCGATGGCGCCGGCATGCTCGACCGCATCGTCGAACACAAAGATGCGTCGCCCGAGATTCAGGCCGTGCACGAGATCAACAGCGGCATCTACGCCTTCGACATCGAGGCGCTCGATCACACGCTGCAGCAGGTCACCAACGACAACGCGCAGGGCGAATTCTATCTGACCGACACTATCGGCCTGTTGCGCCGCGCCGGCCGCCCGGTGGCCGCGGTGAAAGCCTCCGAGCCGAACGAGATCCTCGGCATCAACACGGTGGCGCAGCTCGCCGAGGTCAATGCGATCTACGCGGCGCGCGTCGCCGCGGACCCTGGACTCGCCTGGTAGGAGCGATGCGCATGGAACGACTGTGGGCCGGGTGGCGCATGACCTACATCAAGGGGCTCGATGGGCATGGCGCGCGCTGCCTGTTCTGCGGCCTGAAGGACCAGCCGGCTTCCGCGCGCTCGATGATCCTCGAGGTCGGCGAAACGATGTACCTCGTGCTCAATGCGTATCCGTACAACGTCGGGCACATGATGGTGGTGCCCAAGCGCCACATCGCCGGGCCGGCCAAATTGAAGCCGGCCGAGTCGATCGAATACATGGCGCTCGCGGCGCGCGCCGAGGCGGCATTGCGTGCGGTGTACAAGCCGCACGGCTTCAATCTCGGGGTGAATCTGGGGCGCACCGCGGGGGCAGGAGTGCTCGGTCACATGCATTTGCACGTCGTGCCGCGGTGGAACGGCGACACCAATTTCATGCCGGTGATCGGCGCCACCAAGGTGCTGCCCGAAGACTTGCTCGAAACCTACGAGAAGTTGCGCGCCGCGCTCGCGGGGGAGGCCGCGCCGCGCCGCGTGTCGCGACGTGCCACGCCGCCGACACCGCTGGCGCGCGCCGCCACGGCGCGCCGCCGTCCGCGCGCGCGAGGCTGATGGGGCGCCGCCGTCGCGGCGCGCGGGAGTCCGCACACCCCGCCGCCTTCGCCATCCTCATCGTCGGGGGACTCCTGGTCTTGACCGCCGCCGGGTCGATCGGCGTGGGCTGGTGGATGCGGCGCGACCACGCGGGTCCGGCTCCCGTCACGCGACCCGATACTCCGGGCGAGATCACCGTCGAAGTGCTCGGTGGGGAGCCAGGGGCCGGCAGCGCGGGGGAAATGGCGGCGGAACTGCGCGAGGCAGGCTTCACCGTCGTGCGGACGGGCCGCGCGGATCGCCGCGACTATCACGGACTCCTGGTGGTCGCGCGGATCGAACCGCCGGAAGGCCTCGCGCGCGCACGCCGCGTCGCGGCCTCGCTCGGCACGCCGCGTGTGATCGTGCAGCGTCAGGATCGGCCGAGCGCCGACGTCACGGTCATCGTCGGCGCGCCCGCCTCGCGCTGAGCGCCCATCCGCCGAAACGCCGAAGGCCGGTCCTCGCGGAGAGGACCGGCCTTCGCGCTGCTCCGTCGTGACTGCGGGCGGCTAGCCTTCGTAGCCCGCCTTGGCGCGGTAGTCGACGATCTTCGCGGCCTTGTAGATGTCCTGGAACCAGCGGTTCAGCATCATCTGCTGGCGGTTCCCCATCAACTGCTGCCGCAGCTGCTCCTTCTGTGTCGCGAAGAGCGTCATGTCGGCCGGCGTCTTCGAGACGACCTGCGCGATGGCCCAGCCCGAGGGCAGTTCCTGCGGCTTGGTGACGCCGCCCGCCGGCGTGGCGAAGGCGGCACCGAGAAGAGCCGGCGCCTCGCCGATCCCGGGGAGTGCCTGCACGCGTGACATGCCCGGCGCGGCCTGCACCGGGATGCCAGCCGCCGCCGCCGCCGCCGCGAGCGTCTGGCCACCGGCCACCGCCTTGGCGATCTGCTCGATGCGCGCCTTCGCGGCATCCATGCGGCGCTGCTGCACCACCATCTGCCGCAACTCCGGCCGCACCGCGTCCATCGGCTGCAAACCGGCCTTGCGGCGGTCGAGCACGCTCACCACGAGCCACGCGTTCGGCCGGTTGATGGCGTCGCTCACGGTGCCGATCTTCGCGCTGAAGGCGTAGTCGATGATGCCGCCGCTGTCGAGGCCCTGGAGCGGACGGTCCTTGCTGAAGTACGGCGTCGCGCCGGCCATCAGCTTCATCTCGGTGGCCGCCTGCTGCAGTCCGCTCTTCTTGGCTGCCTCGATGAGCTGATCGACGCGTTCCTTGGCCTTGCGCAGCGTCTCGTCACCCGGGCGCACCTTGATCAAGATTTCCGAGTACTGGTAGCCGGGCAGGCCGTTCGACGTCACCGCGCCCTTCGACCCGAACTTGAGGATGTGGATGCCGGCCTGATCCATGACCGGCGCGCTCACCGCGCCCGGCTGGAGCGCGTCGAGCGCGCTCTTGATCTGCGGGCTCACCACGTTCGCCGGCATCGGCTGCGGCGAGGCGCCGCCGTTCGACGCCCACGGGCCTTCGGACATCGACTTGGCGACCTCGGCGAAGTCGCGCGTCTTGAGCTCGTCGAGAGCCGCCTTCGCGGTCTCCATCGCCTGCGCCTGGTCGGCGGGCGAGGGGATAGTCGGGATCTGCACGACGAACAGCTTCGCCTGCTCGTCGGTGGTGAAGAGCGCGTGGTGGCCGTCGTAGAACTTCTTCATGTCCGACTCGCCGATGTTCGAGGAGTCGGCGGGGAAGCCGGCGGCGCTCGCCGCCGCCACCATGAGGTCGGCCTTCTCGGCCTGGTCGATGAACGCTTGCTTGACCTCGGCGTCGGAGACCGTCACGCCGGCGAGCAAGCGCATCTGCAGCTTCTGCACCGGCAGCTGCTGGCGGACTTCCTCTTCGACCGGCGACCAGTCGACGTTGGGATTGGCGAGCGCCGCGCGGTACTTCGCCGGGTCGAACTGGCCGTTGGTCTGGAACTGCGGCATCTGCGCGACGTCCTGCGGCGGGTTCGTCTTCACCGCCTGGACGATCTCGGCATCGCTCACGGTGATCTTGTACTTCTTGACCATCTGCGCGAGCAGCTTGTCGCGCACCAGCGTCTGCCAGGTCTGGTCGTCGATGGCGGTGCGGGTGGCATCGTCCATCTCGCCGCCGCCGCGCTGACGGTAGTCATTGTAGGCGCGGGCGGTGGCGGCGCGATACTCGGTGATCGAGATCGCCTCGCCGTTCACCTTGCCGATCACGTTCGCGGGCGCGTTGCCGCCGCCGCTCGAACCGCGGCCCCACATGATGAAGCCGAAGAGGAGGAACGCGGCCGTCACGACGATGAAGTAGGCTTTCGCCTGCTGGCGCATGTGCTGCATCATGGCTGAGACAACTCCTGGGTGAGGCAAAGGCGCCCACGAAGGGGCCGAATCGGACGAGGGGTCCGCGCGTCCGCCGCGTGTCGCCCTTCCACAAATGAGACCGAGCACTGTACCATGCGGGCCACGCAGCCGCAACCGACGCGGCCGCCCCGCCCTGGAGCCGTATGCCGACTCGCACCGAACCACGCACACGGGACGCCTGGATGGATCTGGCGCTGGCCGCGCTCGACCGGGGCGTGCTGGCGCTCGACGACGAGCGCCGGGTGGTCTTCGTGAACCGCCGGGCCGAGGAGATGCTCGGCCGCTCCGGCGACGAACTGGCCGGTCTGGAGATTTGCGCCGCCCTTGGCGCCCGCGACGACCGCTGGCTCGACCCCGAAGGCGACGCCCGGCTCGGCGAACCGGACGCCGAGCGCGTCCTGCGCTTCGAGGTCGGCGGCCGCGAGGTCGCCCTGCGCAGCGAACCGGCGGCCCTGCTCGACGGCCGCGGCACGGCGGCCGGCACCGTCGTGCTGCTCGAGGAGGAGGACAGCGACCCCGACCTCGAGCAAGCCCGGAAGACCGACCGCCTGATTTCGCTCGGCGAGTTATCGGCCTATGTGGCCCACGAGATTCGCAATCCGCTCACCGGTATCCGGACCACGGTGCAATTCGTCGGGTCGAAGCTGGCGCCCGACGACGACCGCCGCCAGGACCTCGCCGACGTCATCGCCGAGATCGACCGCATCGAGCAGATCATCACCAGCCTGCTGATCTTCGCGCGGCCGCCAGTGGGCAAGCCATCGCCGACCGCGGTGGGCGACGTGGTGCGTCGCGCCCTCGATAACGTGGCGCCGCAGTGCGCGAGCGCGGGGGTCGCGGTGGAGATCGCGATCGCCGACGCGGTGCCGCTGGTGCGGGCGGACGCCGACCTCCTGCTGCAGGTCTTCCTCAATCTCGCGCTCAACGCGGTGCAGGCGATGACCGAGGGCGGCGGCACTCTCAGCGTCTCGGTGTCGCCGAAGCGCACGCGCTATCGCCGCAACATGGTCGACGTGGTGTTCGCCGACACCGGCGGCGGCATCGCGCCCGAGGCGCTCGAGAAGATCTTCGCGCCGTTCTTCACCACGCGGTCGGCGGGTACCGGACTCGGGCTCGCGATCTCGCAGCAGATCGTGCGCGAGTACGACGGGCTGATCAGTGCGGCCAACCGGCCAGGCGGCGGCGCGCAGTTCCGCGTGTTGTTGCCGGGGCTCTCCGCGCGGCAGGCGGCACATGCCTGATCTCGGACTCGTCCGCGCCGCGACGCGCGTGCTCGTCATCGACGACGAACCATCGATTCGCCGTTCGCTCACCCGCGTGCTCGAGGAGCGCGGCTTCGAGGTCGAAACCGCGCGCACCGGCGGGGACGGCCTCAAGGCCGCCGAACGCTGGGATCCGACGGTGGTGTTGCTCGACCTCAAGTTGCCCGACGCCACCGGGCTCGAGATCCTGCGCGCCCTGAAGGAACGCGACCCGGCGGTCGCGGTGCTGATGATCACTGCGTACGGCGACGTCTCCGAAGCGGTCGAAGCCCTGCGTCTCGGCGCCGCCGACTTCCTCAAGAAGCCGTACGAACTCGAAGATGTCGTGTTGTCGGTCACCGCGGCGGCGCGTCGCGCGGCACTCGAGGCCGAGCTCGCCCGCTATCGCGCCCGCGACGCCGACACGCTGCGCCGCGACACCTTCCTTGGCGAATGCGAAGCCGTACAGGAACTCCGGGCGCTCATCGTCAAGGTGGCGCGCGGCAGCGGCACCACCGTCCTGCTCGAGGGAGAAAGCGGCACCGGCAAAGAGGTGGTGGCGCGCGCCGTGCACCGCGAGAGCGACCGGCGCGACGGTCCGTTCATGGACATCAACTGCGCCGCGGTCCAGGAGACGCTGCTCGAGAACGAACTGTTCGGCCACGAACGCGGTGCCTTCACCGATGCGCGTGAACTCAAGCGCGGGCTCGCCGAACTCGCCGACGGCGGGACGTTGTTCCTCGACGAAGTCGCCGACATGCCGGCGGCGGTGCAGGCGAAGCTGCTACGCTTCCTCGACGGCCGCACGTTCAAGCGGGTTGGCGGCACGCGCGAGATCAGCGTCGACCTCCGGGTGATCGCCGCCACCAACAAGTCGCTCGCCGACGCGGTGGCGGACGGACGCTTCCGTGCCGATCTCTACTATCGCCTCCGCGTCGTGTCGCTCACCCTGCCGCCGCTGCGCGAGCGTGGCGGCGATGTCGAACTGCTCGCCGAGCACTTCCTCGCGCAGTACGCCAAGCGCTTCCACAAGCGCTTCCGCGGCTTGAGCGACGCCTGCCGCGCGGTCTTCCGCCACTACTCGTGGCCGGGCAACGTGCGCGAGTTGAAGAACGTGATCGAACGCGCCGTGCTGCTCGAGGACGCGGTGTGGCTGGAGCCGGCGCACCTGCCGGCAGAGATCGCGTTGCTCGGCGCGCCCGACGTGGCGCTCCCGCCGCACACGCTCGACGACGTTGCGCCGCTGCTCGACGAGGCGGCGGACGAGGAACTCGCCGGCACTCCGCCCGACGGATTACTCACCCTCGACGAAATCACCGATCGCCATATCCTCGCCGTGTTGGAGCATTGCCACGGCAATCGTTCGCAGGCCGCGCGCGTGTTGGGATTGTCGCGCCAAGGTCTGCTCAATCGTCTGCGCAGTTTGCAAGATCGCTTGCCCCGCATCACGAGTTGATCCTGTCCACAATCTAGACGTGTCAACGAAGTAGACAGGCGAGCGCGCGCTGCGCCTGCGTGCGCTGTCCACATCGTTCACAGGCGCCTCGCGCGCGCCCGTGCGGCGGACGAATGCGGCGCGACGATTTCGTGGCGTCCGTATGCGGTTTTCGCTGCACGTCGTGTGCGTCGCGGAGAATTGGCACGCCGACTGCTATCTCGTGACGCTGCGAAATGCGTGGACCGTGACGTGAGGAGGTGGGGCGGTGGCGCAGGCAATTCTCATCGTCGATGACGAGCGCCTCCTGGTTCGCACGCTCTCGGCGGCTCTTCGAGAGGCCGGGTATCGTACCGTCACGGCATCGTCCGCGGAACAGGCCGAGAAATATCTCGAGCCGGACGCGGCGATCGCGGTCGCGGTGCTGGACAATCGCCTTCCCGGGCGCTCAGGGATCGAGATGCTGCGGGAAGCGCGTGCGCGAGGTCTGGAGTGGCGGGTCGTCCTGATGACCGCCTTCGAGAGCGCGGACGCACAACGAGAGGCCACGGAACTCGGGGTGGATCGCTACGTGCACAAGCCGTTCGATCTGCCGGACATGGTGTCGACCATCGCCGCTCTGTACGGAGCACGCGAGGTCTGACGAGTCCTCTGCAAACCACGAGGGGAGGTGACGAAGACAATGGCAGCTGCGAAGAAGGCGGCGAAGAAGGTGGCCAAGAAGGCTCCGGCCAAGAAGGCCGTGAAGAAGGCCGCGAAGAAGGCGACGAAGAAGGTCGCCAAGAAGGCGACGAAGAAGGTCGCGAAGAAGGCCGCGAAGAAGTAACCTCGGCTGGATGCGGTACTCGCGGGGATCACCGAGTCTCTCGGTGGTCCCCCGCTTCTTTGGGGGCGCGCGGTGACGGCTCGGACGATCGGCATGGGAGTGGCGATCGCGGCATGCGTGGCGATCGCGGGGTGGCGGGTGGCGCAGTGGGCGCCGCGCGACCGCGGCCTGACGCGCGCCGATTCGTATCCCGCCTCGGTGGTGGCGCCGCCGCCGGGCAGTTACACGCTGCGGTTGCCGCCGGGCGACTGGCGCCCGCGGACGTTGGCGCCGGGAACCGCGGCGGTGCGAGAGTTGCCGGTGCGCCTCGTGTTTCCGCCCGACGCGCCGGGCACGGATTCGTCGCGCTACGAAGGGCTGTACTTGGCGCCGGCGGGGGAGCCGGCGGGCGCGACGCATCGCGTGGTGTTGTTGGCCGAGGCGCCCGAGGCGGGCGAATGGGGAGCCCGTGCCGCGGCGTTGGTGCGTCCAGGGCAGTGGTGTTTGGTGGTGGCGTTGCGGTCTCCCGAACCGCCAGACGATTCGCTCACGCTCGTGCTGACCGCGGCAGCGCGCGCCGCCGAATGACGCACTACGGCGCGTACGGGGTGATCGCCCGGACGTGGCCGTCCCATCCCATCGCCACCACGGTGCGGCCCGGATAGGGCTCGCCGACTTGCGGAAACGCGACGGCGCGCAGTCGCGGGCACACCATCGTCAACGCCCGTCCATCGGACAGCGCGCTGCGCACGTTCTGCCCGTACCAGCCGTGATTGCGCCAGGCGGCGCGCGGATAGCGGCGCGGCATCCACACCGCGACGGCGTCGCCGAGCGGCACGCCGGCGAGATCGCCCACCGCGTGTCCGGCAATCTGCGCGTGGCGCAGCGAGGATTGCGCGTGCACGTCGGTCCCCGGCAGCCGCGCGTCTTCGATGCGGCCGAGTGTGGTCGCCGACCCTGCGAGACACACGGCGCCAAGCGCACAAGCGATCGCCGGCGGCACGCGCGGCTCACTCAGGGCGCGTGCCGCCAGGATCGCCACGCCGGTCAGCGGCATGTAGAGGTAGTAGAGGACGAACATGCTGCGCGTCGTCGTCGCCGGCGCGATGCCGCACACGAACCACGCTGCGGCGAACCACGCGAGTGGCCGCACCGCGGGCCGCGCCGCGCACGACGCCCACGCCGCGACCGCCGCCGCGATGAACCACGGAGACGGCGACGCCACGTTGCGGTACGCATCCACCCGCGTGCCGAACCAATCTGCGGTCGCGCTCACGTAGCCAAGGAATTGACCCAGCGCCTCCGTGGGAGAGGCGGAGATGTAGAGGTGCGCGAACTGTTGTGTCACCCACGCGCCGGTCAGCCGCAATAGCGCCAGCCAGGCGACGCTCACGCCGAGCATCGTCCACGCGGCGCGGCGCCGCCCCGGCAGCAGCAGCATCGCCAGCGGCAGCGCGGCCACGGTTTCCTTACAGGCGAGGGCGACGACGAAGCAACCCACCGCCGCGGCGATGCGCCCGTCGAGCACCAGCCAGAGCGAGACCAGCGCGGCGAGCGCCGCCGCGATATCGGCCGCGCTCGCCACGTTGTAGAGGCTGTAGGCATGTGTCGCCCCGGCGGCGAACGCGGCCGCCGCGACCACCGCCGGCACACGGCCTGCGCCGTAGCGGCGCGCCACGCGCGTCACCATCCACGCGACCGTGAGGTGAAGCGCCAGCACCACGGCGTGATACGGCCAGGCAGTGGCCCCTGCCGCCGCCCACAGCGCGTGGAACATCGCGACGACGACGATGCGCCACGGGCCGTGCCACGCGCCGGCGAGCAGAAAGTCATCCTGGTGCAGGGCGAGTCGCGCGGTGCCGCCCCACCAGGCGAGGACGACCACGGCGAGGAGCGCGACATCGAAGGCGTCGCGGCGATCGCGCGGGATCAGCGAGAGGCGCGGCGGCGGAACGGACGGCGCCGGCGCAGCAGTCGGGCGCGGCGGGCGCGTGGAGCGTCGGGAGGACATGCGGGCGATTGTGGCGAGCCGCCGCGCCTCTGACAACCCCGCGCCTCGCATGCCGCGGTGGTAGACTGCGCCGCATCGTGACCGAGAACGCTTCCGACACGCCGGTGCTGCTGCTACGCGGCGCCCGCCACCACAATCTCCGCGACGTGACCGTGCGCTTCCCGCGCGGCCGGCTCACGGTGGTGACCGGCGTCTCCGGCTCCGGCAAGTCGTCGCTGGTCTTCGACACCTTGTACGCGGAAGGGCAGCGGCGGTACAGCGAGTCGGTGTCGGCGTACGCGCGGCAGTTCCTCGAGCGCGTGGCGCGGCCGGATCTCGACGCACTCGAAGGCATTTGTCCGGCGATTGCGATCGGGCGCAGCGATCCGCCGCGCACCGCGCGCAGCACGGTGGGCACGGTGACCGAAGTCGCCGATGCGCTGCGGCTGCTCTGGGCGCGAGTCGGCGTGACGATCTGCCCCGACTGCGGGCGCGAGGTGGAAGCCGACACGCCGGGGGGCGTCGCCGATCGCGTGCTCGCCACGCCGCGTGCCGAGGAGTCCGCCGTCGTCACCTTCGCGCCCGAGTGGCGGGCGGACGCCTCACTGCGGGAGCTCGCCGAACGGCTCCTCGCACAGGGTTTCGTACGGCTGTACGCCGACGGCGTCCTGTTCCGCGCCGACGATCCCGGCTCGTTGCCGTCGCGCGCGGCGCGGGTCGACGTGGTGGTGGATCGCGTCACGCTCCTGCCGAGCGAACGCGCGCGGCTCGTCGAGGCACTCGAACTCGCGTTCCGCGCCGGGCATGGCAGCGCCGCAGTGCGCATCGGCGATGACATCCGTGCGCTCAGCGACCGCGCCGCCTGCGCGCCGTGCGGGCGCAGCTTCACGCCGCCGACGCCGCTGCTGTTCTCGTTCAACGCGCCGCTCGGCGCCTGCCCGCAGTGCCGCGGCTTCGGCGACGTGCTCGAGTTCGACCTGCGCCGCATCGTGCCGGATCCGCGCCGCTCGCTGCGCGAGAACGCGCTGGCGCCGTGGGCCGGCAGCTGGCGCCGCTACTACATGGGCGAACTGACCAAGCTCGCGGCGGGCCTCGGCTTCTCACTCGACACGCCGTGGGCTGATTTGCCGCCGGTGGTACAGCAGATCATCCTGCGCGGCGACGCGCGCTTCGAAGGTGTCTTCCCGTTCCTCGAGGCCATCAAGCAGGAAAGCTACAAACCGGGCAGCCGCTTCCTGGTGAAGCGCTTCCAGAGTGCGGTGCCGTGTCGCGCATGCGGCGGTGCGCGGCTCACCGCCGATGCGCTCGCGGTGCGCCTCGACGGCAAGACGATTGCCCAGGCGATGGCGTGGCAAGTGCGCGATCTGCGGCGCTGGCTGGGGGCGCTGTCGCTCGAGGGCGCGCGCGCGACGATCGCCGCGCCCGCACTCGCGGAGGCCACCGCGCGGCTGGCGTACCTCGACGATGTCGGGCTGCCGTACCTCACGCTCGATCGCCCGGCGCGCACGCTGTCGGGCGGCGAGATGCAGCGCATCGGGATGGCACGCGCTCTCGGCGCGCAGCTTACCGACACGCTCTACGTGCTCGACGAACCGAGCGTCGGATTGCACGCGCGCGACGCCGGCCGCCTCTACGGCGTGCTCGACTGCTTGGTGGAGCGCGGCAACACCGTGGTCGTGGTCGAACACGATCGCGGCATCTTGGAACGCGCCGATTGGGTGATCGACCTCGGGCCGGGAGCCGGAACGCGCGGCGGAGAGGTGGTGGCGGAGGGCACGCCCGAGGACATCCGCGAGCATCCGACCTCGCTGACCGCGGCGTTCGTGCGCGGCGATCTGCGCGTCGCACGCACCGCGCCGCGCCTGGCGCCGGGCGCGGCCCGCATCACGGTGCGCGGGGCGACGCTGCACAACCTGCGCGGCGTCGACGTCGATCTGCCGCTCGGCCTGCTGGTGTGCATCACCGGCGTGTCGGGCTCCGGCAAATCGACGCTGATCCGCGACCTCGTCGTCCCGCGGCTGCGCACCGACGCTGCGCCCGACGGCGGCGATGACGACGACGCGCCCGCCGCCGACACCGGCCTCGCGCAGGTCGCCGGCGGCGAGGCGCTACGCGAGGTGGTGCTCGTCGACCAATCGCCGATCGGCCGTTCGCCGCGATCGAATCCCGCCACCTTCTGCGGTCTCTACTCCGACATCCGCGCGCTGTTCGGCGCGGAGCCCGAGGCACGGCGCCGCGGCTACACCGCCGGCACCTTCTCGTTCAATGTTCCCGGCGGCCGCTGCGACGCGTGCGAGGGCGAAGGCATCGAGCGCATCGAGATGTATTGGCTCGCCGACGTCACCGTCGAGTGCGGTGCGTGCGGCGGCACCAAGTTCCGCCGCGACGCCCTCGACATCCTCCACCACGGCCTGTCGATCCACCAGGTGTTGTCGCTGACCATCGACGAGGCCGTGCGGTTCTTCGCCCGCACGCCGAAGCTGGCGCACAAGCTGTGGCTCCTGCAGCGCGTGGGGCTCGGCTATCTGACGCTCGGCCAATCGGCCACCACGCTGAGCGGCGGTGAAGCCCAGCGGCTCAAGATCGCGCGCGAACTCATCGACGGCGGCAAGCCGGGCGCGCTCTACGTCCTCGACGAGCCGACGGTGGGGCTGCACGCCGCCGACGTGCAGAAGCTGCTGGAGTTGCTGCTCGAATTGGTGGCGGAACGCGGAGCGAGCGTCTGGGTGATCGAACACAATCTCGAGGTCATCTGGGCCGCCGACTGGGTGATCGATCTCGGGCCCGACGGCGGCGAAGCGGGCGGGCGCATCGTCGCGCAGGGGACGCCGGAGACGATCGCCGCCACCGCGGGTTCGCTGACCGGCGAGGCGCTGGCGGCGGCGTGCGCGCGTGGGGCGCTCGTGCCGCCGCCCCGCACCGCGCCGCCGCGCGCGCGGAAATCAGCTCTGACGGCCCCGCGGGCGCGTGCAGGAACCTCGCGACGACGTGCAACCTGAGCCCGCCCCACACGGGAGAATCCCGCATGCGCGCCTCCACCCACGCATCCGCGCTGCTCGCCGCCTTCGTCGTCACCTCCGGCGGCCTCGCCCCCGCCGCGGCGCTGGCACCGGTGCCCGAAGCGACGGCCGCCCGCGTCGACCGCGGTCCGCACATCGACGGCCGGCTCACCGATCCGGAATGGGCCGCCGCCACACCCATCACGCAATTCACGCAGAGCGATCCCACCGATGGCGCCCCGGCGAGCGAGCGGACAGAGGTTCGCGTGTTGCGCGACGGCGATGCGCTGTACATCGGCGCGCGGCTGTACGATCACGATCCCTCGAAGATCCTCACCAAGCTCTCGCGGCGCGACAATTCGGTCAGCACCGACCGCTTCGAGGTGATGATCGACGGCTATCACAACCGGCTCACCGGCGCGCACTTTCGCGTCAATCCCGGCGGTGCGATCTACGACGGTTTGATCTCCGCGGCAGGCGGGGAAGATGCCTCGTGGGATCCTGTGTGGGACGCCGCCGCCCACGTGGACTCACTCGGCTGGTGTGCCGAGATGCGCATTCCCTTCAGCCAACTGCGCTACACGCCGCAGTCGGGTGGCGATTGGGGCATCCAGATCGCCCGCGTCATCTTCCGGACCGGCGAAATCGATTGGTTCTCGCACACGCCGAAGAGCGAGACCGGCGGCGTGGCGCGGTACGGCGTGCTGCACGGCGTCGGCGATCTCCCGGCGACGCGCCGCTTGGAAGTGCGGCCGTACCTGCTCGCGCGCGATCAAGCATTGCACGACGCGGATCTGCGGCCGCTGCAGCCGCCGGCGCAGTCGCTGGAAGGCGGCCTCGACGCCAAGTACGGCCTCACATCGACGCTGACCCTCGACGCCACCTTCAATCCGGACTTTGGCCAAGTCGAAGTCGATCCGGCGTCGGTCAACCTCACGACGGCGGAGACGTTCTATCCCGAGAAGCGCGGCTTCTTCGTCGAAGGTGCGGACAACTTCGCGTTCGGCCGCTCACGGTCGATGAACAGTTTCGGCTTGCTGCGGGTGTTCCACTCGCGCCGCATCGGCCGGGCGCCGACGCGTGCATTGCGCGGCGTCGAAGACGTCGATGCGCCGGCGGAAGCCACCATCCTCGGCGCGGCGAAGGTCACCGGACGACTCGGGGGCGGCTGGACGCTCGGCGTCCTCGATGCCCTCACCGCACGCGAACGCGCCGACGTCATCTACGGCGGCGGCACCCGCGGGGTCGAAACCGTGGAGCCGTTCACGCACTACGGCATCGCCCGCGTCTCGCGCGAGATGCGCCACGGCGACACCGTGCTCGGCGGCCTGGTCACCGCGACGCAGCGCGCACTGCCCGAGCAAGCGCTCCGCGACCAATATCGTTCGAGCGCCTACTTGGCCGGCGTCGACCTCAACCACGCCTGGGCACGGCAGACGTGGGCGTTCGACGCGTCGGTCGTCGGGACCTGGCTCGAGGGTTCGCCGAATGCCATCGCGGCGGCGCAACGCTCGCCGCTGCGCTACTTCAATCGCGTCGACCACGAATCGTACGAACACTACGATCCGACGCGCACGTCGCTCGCGGGCTTCGGCTGGGAGTCATCGTTGGCCAAGAACGGCGGCAAGCACTGGCTGGGCTCGATTTCGTTCGGCGGCAAGAGTCCGGGACTCGAGTTCAACGATCTCGGCTTCCACACGCAGGCCGACTACCACGCGGTGTCGCCGATCCTCATGTACCAGGAGAACACGCCGCACCGCGTGGTGCGCTCGTGGACTATCTATCCGTACACGAATTGGGTGTGGGACTTCGGCGGCAAGAAGATCTACGACGGCAACGCGGTGGGCGGGAACGCGACGCTCGCGAACTTCTGGAACGTATGGGGAAGCTACACCGACAACCGGCGTGCCTACGACAACCGCCTGACCCGCGGCGGTCCGGCGACGCTGCTGCCGCACATCCACTCGTACGACATGGGCGTGAGCACCGATTCGCGCAAGACGTGGTCGATTTCGCCGAACTACTCGCACTCGGCGAATGACCTTGGGGGGTGGGGCAACTCGACCGGACTCACCGCGTCGTTCCGGCCCTCGCCGACGTTGCGGTTCTCCTTCGAACCGTCGTACGACGAATCGCACAGCCTCTTCCAGTACGTGCAGAAGGTGGCGGACAGCGACGTTGCGTACGGGACGCGCTACATCGTGTCGGCGCTCGACCAGCGCACCCTCTCGCTGGTCACCCGGCTCGACGCCACGTTCACGCCGCGCCTCAGCGTGCAGTTGTATCTCCAGCCGCTGGTGTCGACGGGCAAGTACTCCGAGTTCAAGGACCTCTACGATCCGCGGCATCTCGCGTACGCGATCTTCGGGCGCGATCGCGGCACCATCACGCGCCAGGAGAACGGCGACTACGTCGTCGATCCCGGCAATGGCACGACGTTCACGATCCCGAATCCCGATTTCAATTTCCGCTCGCTGCTCGGCAACGCGGTCGTGCGTTGGGAGTATCGGCCGGGGTCGACGCTCTACGCGGTGTGGCAGCACACGCGGCAGGGGGCCGAGGGATACGGGGACTTCTCGTTCCACCGCGACTTCAGCGCGCTGGTGCACCAGCCGGCCGACAACGTGTTCGTGGTCAAGGCGACGTACTGGCTCGGCGTCTGAGGCGGCCGTGAAGGGGTGTGCCGAAGCCCGGGACGCCGCACGGTGTCCCGGGCTTTTCCGCGCCGCGGTGCCCTAGAATCCGATGCCCACCGCGACGTAGTCGAACACGTACTTGCTCGGCGCCGTCCACCGCGTCTCGAGGAACGGCCGCGCGCCCTCGATCGACGGGCCACGCACGCCGGCCCAGAAGTGCCCCTTCACGCTGCTCTCGGTGCCGCTCAGCGTGCCGATGCCCTC
This sequence comes from Candidatus Eiseniibacteriota bacterium, assembly GCA_044229145.1. Lineage (GTDB taxonomy): Bacteria > Eisenbacteria > RBG-16-71-46 > CAZEPH01 > CAZEPH01 > JBKJUD01. Next base: position 42,342 of record JBGATO010000009.1, read on the forward strand.
GATGGTGCGGCGGCTGCGGATCGCGTGTAGACCGGCACCCACCGCGACGAAGGGGCTCGCCACCGCCTTCGGGAATGCATAGTGCCGCAACATCACGTACGCGGCGAGCGAGGTGGAGTTCACGCCATCACGGGACGCGCCGTAGACCTCCACGGCGGCGGCGACGTTCTTGACCTGTGGCCCAAGCGGGAGCGGCGCTTCGGCGCGGCCGAACACCGCGCGATCGTAGAAGCCGCGCGGCCAGGCGCTGGCCACCCGCACGACTTCGGCATGCGCCGGCGGCGTCAGCCACAGGGCGATCACTCCCGCCGCGGAGAGGACGCACGCGACACGACGAACGACTGCGAGCATCGAGCGTCCTCCTTTCATCGGAACAGGCTCACATCGCCATGGATGGTTTGGTTCGACATCTTGACGTAGATGCGGTAGTCGCCGCTCGGAGCCGGCGCGCCGGCATCGGTGTCGAGGTTCCACACCTCGGTGATGTAGCCCGGCGTTGCGCGCATGCCCTGGACGCGCCGCACGAGCTCGCCGTGCGCGTCGAGGATGGTCAGCGTCATCTCGAGCGAATCGGCGCTGGCGGGCGCGAATGGCGAGTAGATGGTGAGCGTGATCGGCGAATTGCTGGCGACGTTCGCGTCGCCGCACATCAGCAGGGACGTCGGCACGTCGCCCTTTCCGCCGCCGCAGTCGAGCGGCAGGCTCGAGGCCGCGGTGCGCTCGAACAGCGCCGGCGGGTCGAGGAGGTTGGAGTTCACGCATCCTGCCAGCGCCGCAGCCGCGACCATGCTGGCGCCGACCGCGGCCACCACGCGCAGTGGGCGACCAGACGCCGGGCTTTTCGCTTGCCCGGCCCGGAGGGAATTTCTAAGGTTGTCGGTCCGTCGGGACATACCGTCTCCTTGCCAATCAGCGGCCGAGTGGCACACGCGTGCATCCGGCGAGCGGAAGTGCGCCAGGAGCGGGGGTGGGCCAATATATAGAGAAGTACGGGCCGATCCGCTAGTCCTTCCGCGTGCGGCAGCCACGGCGGAGGTGCGGCACACCGGGCGGGGTGCCGATACCGGCACGGAAAGCTCGGATGGAACGGCCAGGAGGATGGGGCGATGCGGGTTTTGGTGACCGGAGGCGCGGGCTACATCGGCAGCGTGGTGGTGGAGCAGCTGCTGGCGCGCGGCACCGATGTCGTGGTGGTGGACGATCTCTCGAAGGGCCATCCCGACGCGCTGCCCGCCGGGCTGCCGCTCCACATCGTCGACATCCGCGACGAAGCCGCGATGGTGCCGCTGCTCGACGGCTGCGACGGCGTGATTCACCTCGCCGCCGAGAGCTTGGTCGAAGAGTCGATGCGCGAGCCGGTGCGCTACTTCCAATCGAACGTCACCGCGACCACCGCGCTCTTGCAGGCGATGGGGAAGGCGGGCGTCGGCAAGATCGTGTTCTCGTCGACCGCCGCGACGTATGGCCATCCGCTCTCCGTCCCGATCACCGAAGACCAAGCCGACCGCCCGGTGAATCCCTACGGCGAATCGAAGCTGGCCGCCGAGCGTTTGATCAACTGGACCGCGCTCACCGGCGCGCTGTCGTACGTCACGTTGCGCTACTTCAACGCCAGCGGGGCCACCGAACGCTGCGGCGAAGACCACGCGCCGGAGTCGCACCTGATTCCGATTTGTCTGAACGCCGCGATGCACGGCGGACCGCCGGTGAAGGTGTTCGGAACCGACTATCCCACCCCGGACGGCACGTGCGTGCGCGACTACGTGCACGTGTCCGACATTGCCGCGGTGCACCTGTTGGCGCTCGACAAGATGCAGGCAGGCGATCGCATAACGGTGAACATCGGCTCCTGGACGGGGACGTCGGTGCGCGAAATCGTCGACATCGTCCGGCGGGTGACCGGCCGCGAGTTGCCGAGCGTCGACGCACCGCGCCGCGATGGCGATCCCGCCGTGTTGGTGGCAGCCGGCGATCGCGCGCGCGACCTGCTCGGATTCCAGCCGCGCCACACCGACGTCGGCGCCATCGTCGAGTCGGCGTGGGCGTGGCTGGTCGCGCACCCCGAGGGCTACGGCGATCGCGCGCGCGCCAAGGCGATGCGCGAGGCGCTGCGGATGTCGCGTGTCTGAGACCGTCGCCATCCCGCGTCTGCCGCGTGAGCGCGTCGCGGCGCTGGCCGCCGCGTGGGAGGCGACGCGTGTCGTGGTGCTCGGCGATGTGATGTCGGATCACTATCTGTGGGGCACCGTGCACCGCATGTCGCCCGAGGCGCCGGTGCCGGTCGTCGAAGTGGCCGCCGAGTCCACGCGGCCTGGCGGTGCCGCCAACGTCGCGCGCACGCTGCGGGCCCTCGGCGTGCGGGTGTCGCTCCTCGGCGTGGTGGGCGCGGACGCCGCCGCCGACGTGTTCCGCACCGAACTCGCCGCCGCCGGCGTGGACGCCGATGGGTTGATCGTCGATCCCGGGCGCCCGACCACCGTGAAGAGCGCGCACGGTCTGGTGCTCAGCGACTACGCGAAGGGCGTGTTGAGCGGCGATGTGGTCACCGCCGCGATGCAGGCCGCCGCCGCGCGCGGCGTTCCCGTGTTCGTCGACCCGAAAGAGGCGCGGCTGCTGTTCGAGTTTCGCGGCGCCGAGATCGTCTCGCTCAACGAATCGCGCGCCGCGCAGGTTGGCGGCCGCCCGGTTACCGACGACTCGGTCGAGGAAATCGGCTGGGCGCTGCGCGAACGCATCGGCTGCCGCTGCCTCCTCATCACGCGCGGGCCGCGCGGCCTGTGTTTGCTCGACGACGAAGGACGCGCGCGCCACATCGGCACCGTCGCGCGCAAAGTGTTCGACGTCACCGGTGCCGGCGACACCGTCGTCGCGACCGTCGCCGCCGTGCGCGCCGCCGGCGGCAGCGCGTACGAGGCCGCGGTCATGGCGAACCACGCGGCAGGCCTCGTCGTCGCCGAAGTTGGCACCGCCGCGCCGGCGCGCGACGCCCTGCTCGCCGCCTGCGCTCAGGGCGAACGCGCGCACGACGGCGCCGCCGCCGAGCAGGGCGCGCTCGCTGACTACTTCCGCAAGGTGCAGTCGTCGTGAGCGGCTGCCACGCGCCGGTGCTGTCGCGGGACGCGGCCATCGCGTGGCGCGCCGCCGAACGCGCCGCCGGACGTCGTGTTGCGTTCACCAACGGCTGCTTCGACCTATTGCACGTCGGACATCTCGCCGTGTTGGAGGCGGCCCGCGGCGCCGCCGATTCGCTCATCGTCGCGCTCAACACCGACGCGAGCGTGCGGCGCCTCAAGGGTCCGTCGCGCCCGATCATCGGCGAGGGCGACCGTGCGGCGATGATGTCGGCCATGCGCTGCGTCGACGCGGTGACCCTGTTCGACGAGGACACCCCGCGCGAGTTGATCGAGGCGCTGGTGCCGGACGTGCTCGTGAAGGGCGGCGACTACACGCCGGAGACGGTGGTGGGGCGGGAGACCGTCGAGGCCGCCGGAGGCCGCGTGCTCATCGTGGCGACGGTGCCGGGGCGGTCGACGACGGCGCTGCTCGACCGCTAGAAACACCGCGTGGCCCTCGCCACCGCACCCTCTGCCGTCGCATAATCTCCCCCCATGTCTCTCGTCCAACTCGGATCCATCTCCAAAGGCTTCCTCGGCACGCCCGTGCTCACCGACGTCTCCTGGCGCATCCAGCCCGGCGACAAGGTCGCGCTGGTCGGCGGCAACGGCGCCGGCAAGACGACGCTCCTGCGCATCATCGAAGGCGAGTATGAGGCCGACACTGGCAGCATCAACCGCATGCCCGGCTTGCGCATCGGCACCGCGCGCCAGCAGACGTTGCTCGACGCCAACGACCCGACGCCGCTGTGGGACGTCCTGCTCGGCGCCGCCGGCGACGTCACGCAGATGGAAGAGCGCCTCGCCACCATCACGCACGAGATCGAACGCCTGAGCGCGAGCGGCGAGGACTCCGAAGAACTCAGCGACCTGCTCGAAGAGTACGGCCTGCTCCAAGACCGCTACCACGCGCTCGGCGGCTACTCGCTGGAGTCGCGCGCGGCGGCGGTGCTCGACGGGCTCGGATTCGCGGCGGGCGATCGCGGCCGGCCGCTGGCGTCGTTCAGCGGCGGGCAGCGCGGGCGCATCAGCCTCGCGCGGCTGCTGCTCGCCGAGCCCGACTTGCTGATGCTCGACGAGCCCACCAACCACCTCGACATCGAGGCGATCGAGTGGCTCGAAGAGTTCATCGCGCAGATGCCGGAAGCCGTCGTCGTCGTCTCGCACGACCGCCGGTTCCTCGACCGCACGGTGACCAAGCTGGCGGCGCTCGAGGACGGCAAGCTCACGCACTACACCGGCAATTACACGGCGTACCGCGAGAAGCGCGCCGAGGAGATCGCGCAGCAGCAGAAGGCGTACGAGCTGCAGTCGCGCGAGATCGCCCGGCAAGAGGAGTTCATCCGCCGCAACATCGCCGGCAACAACACCAAGCAGGCGCAGAGCCGCCGCAAGCAGCTGGCGAAGATCGAACGCCTCGAGCGTCCGACCGCCGAAACCGCGGTGATGAAGATGAACATCACGCCGGAGCAGCCGATCGCCGAGGTCGTGTTGCGGGTGAAAGGCGTGAGCAAGACGTATCCGAGCCGCGACGGCGCGCCGCCGAAGCAAGTGCTCGACAACGTCAGCTTCGCGGTCAAGCGCGGCGCGCGCGTCGGCATCTGCGGGCCGAACGGGGCGGGGAAGTCGACGTTGCTGCGCATCCTCGCCGGCGAGATGACGCCGGACCACGGCTCGTTCACCTGGTCGCCCGGCGTCAAAGTCGGCTTCTACGATCAGGACCACCAGAACCTCACGCCCGGCCAGCGCGTGATCGACTGCGTGTGGGAAGTCGAACGGCTCGCGCTCGAGGAGCACATCCGCACCTACCTCGGCCGCTTCCTGTTCCGCGGCGAGGAAGTGTTCCGCAAGGTCGAGTCGATCTCCGGCGGCGAGCGCGGCCGCGCGTCGCTCGCGCGGCTCCTGCTGACGCGCCCCAACGTGCTGATGCTCGACGAGCCCACCAACCACCTCGACATCTCGAGCCGCGGCGCGTTGGAAGACATGCTCGAAGGCTACGAGGGTACCGTCATCGTGGTCAGCCACGACCGTTATTTCCTCGACCGCATCACCGACGAACTGCTGGTGCTCGGCCACGGCGAGCCGGAGTGGATCGTCTCGAAGTACAGCGAGTGGCGGGCGAAGGTGGCGGCCGGGCGCGCCGGCGGGTCGTTGCGCGGTCCCGCCGCGCCGGCCCCGAGCGCCAAGCCGGCCCCCGCGCCGGCGCCGAAGCCGGCCGCGAAGCCGGCGGCCGCCGCGGCACCCGCGCCGTCGCGCGAGGATCGCAAGGCCGCCGAGCAGGAGCTGCGCCGTCTCAAGCGCGAGCTCGAGAACGCCGAGAAGGACGTCGAGAAGTGCGAGGCGAAGCTCAAGACGCTGAGCGATCAGATCGCCGCGCAGAATCCGGACGACTACGCCAAGTTGGTCGACCTCTCGAAGCAATACGAGGACGCGCAGGCGGCGCTCGACCGCGCGGTGGGGCGGTGGGAGAAGGCGTCGGAGGCGGTGGAGAAGGCGGGCAACCCGGCGTAGCGGTCCGGCGGCCTCCACCTTTCGGAGGATACGCCGTGTGTTGACGGCCGCCCGGCAGGCTCCTACTCTGAGGTTGCGTGCGACGTCAGTCGCGTCGCACCTCCGCCGAGCGAAGGATCCGTACGCGAGTCATGCGATCCGTTCCCGTCCATCGCAAGTGGCGTCTCGGGCAAAACGTCTACGCGTTCCCGTGACGTGAACCGCCGGCCCGCTTCCACGCGGGCGCCGGTGCGGTGGCGTGTCCCTACCCGCCGCATCGCCCACCATGCGTTCCTCCCTCCATCATGATTCGCCGCATCGATCGCGCACGACCGTGCGCGGCTCCCCGAGGGAGCGGACGCCGACCAGGCGACGTACCTTTCGTGAGGAGCGAACCCATGAAGCGCACGCGTGTCGTGATCCAAGGGGCCGGTGGCCGCGACTTCCACAACTTCAACGTCCGGTACCGCGATCGCGAAGAGTTCGAGGTGGTGGCCTTCACCGCCGCCCAGATTCCCGACATCGACGACCGGACCTATCCGGCCGTGCTCGCCGGCTCTCTCTATAAGAAGGGCATCCCGATCCGGCCGGAGGCGGACCTCGCCCGGCTGATCGTCGGCGAAGGCATCGACCAAGTCGTGTTCTCGTACTCGGACGTCCCGCACACCACGGTCATGCACCACGCGTCGATGGTGAACGCGCTCGGCGCCGACTTCGTGCTGATGGGCACCCGCGAGACGATGCTGCGCAGCAAGAAGCCGGTGGTGGCGATCTGTGCCGTGCGCACCGGTTCCGGCAAGAGCCAGACGACGCGCCGGGTGTGCGAGCTGCTCAAGGCCCGCGGCCTCAAAGTCGCGGCGATCCGTCACCCGATGCCCTACGGCGACCTCTCGAAGCAGATCGTCCAGCGCTTCGCCACCTACGCCGACCTCGACAAGCACCACTGCACGATCGAGGAGCGCGAGGAGTACGAGCCGCACATCGACACCGGCACGATCGTCTACGCCGGCGTCGACTACGGGAAGATCCTCGCCGCCGCCGAGGCGGAAGCCGACGTCATCGTGTGGGACGGCGGCAACAACGACACGCCGTTCTACTGGCCGGACCTCCACATCGTGGTGGCCGACCCGCACCGCGCCGGTCACGAAGTCACCTATCATCCGGGCGAGACGAACATCCGCATGGCCGACGTCGTGGTGATCAACAAGGAGACCACGACCACCTACGCGAACATCGAGGCAGTGCGCCAATCGGTCTTCTCGCTGAACCCGCGGGCGCGAATCGTTGATGCAGCCAGCCCCATCTTCGTGGACAATGGCGACGCGCTGCGCCACAAGCGCGTGCTGGTGGTCGAAGACGGACCGACGGTGACGCACGGCGAGATGGCGTACGGCGCCGGCTGGGTCGCCGCGCAGAAGTACGGCGCGGCCGAGATGATCGACCCGCGGCCGTTCGCGGTGGGCTCGATCGCCGCCGCGTACAAGAAGTACACGCACCTCGAGCGCGTCCTGCCGGCGCTCGGCTACGGCGACACGCAGGTCAAGGAGCTGGAGAAGACGATCAACCGCTCCGACGCCGACGTCGTCGTGGTGGCGACGCCGATCGACATCCGGCGCGTCGCCAAGCTGACCAAGCCGGCGGTGCGCGTGCGCTACGAGCTCGCCGAGATCGGCGCGCCGACGCTGAACGACATGCTCGCCGAGATCTTCGACGAGGAGGCGACACCCTCCGCGAACGGCTCGGCGAAGAAGGCCACGAAGACCACGTCCAAGAGGAGCCGTCGATGAATCTGTACGAGTTCCAAGCGCGCGAGCTGCTGCGGCAGGGGGGGATCCCGGTGCCGCGCGGCGAGGTCGCGCGTACCGCCGCGGAGGCGCGCGCCATCGCCGAGCGCACGCCCGGGCTCCTGGTCATCAAGGCGCAGGTGCACGCCGGCGGCCGCGGCAAGGCCGGCGGCGTGAAGCTGGCGCGCACGCCGGACGAGGCGCACACGCACGCGGCGAACATCCTGCAGCTCACCATCAAGGGACTGCCGGTACGCCAGGTGCTGGTCTCGAGCGCCGTCGACATCGCGCACGAGTACTATGTCTCGATCCTCATCGACCGCGCGGCGAAGGCGCCGATGCTGATGGCGAGCTCCGCCGGCGGCATGGACATCGAGGAAGTCGCGGCGACGGCGCCGGAGAAGATCGTCAAGGTCGGTCTCTCCGCGGATCGCCCGATGACGCAGGCGGAGGCCGACGATGTCGCGGCGCGTCTCGGATTCACCGGACACGCGGCGCGGCAAGCCGCCGACATCTTCCGCAAACTCGAGACGGTGTTCTGGCAGAGCGACGCGTCGCTCGTCGAAGTGAATCCGCTCGTCGTGTCGCCCGATCAGGCGGTGTGGGCGGTGGACGCAAAGATCTCGCTCGACGACAACGCGCTCTTCCGGCACAGTGATCTCGAATCGTTGCGCGACGAGTCGGCGGAGGATCCGCGTGAAGTTCAGGCGCGGCATGCCGATCTTTCTTTCGTCGGACTGCAAGGTGCGATAGGCTGTTGCGTGAATGGTGCAGGACTCGCGATGGCCACGATGGATCTCGTGAAGTACTTCGGCGGCGAACCGGCGAACTTTCTCGACATCGGCGGTTCGAGTAATCCGACGAAGGTCGTCAACGCGATGAAGATCCTCACCAGCGATCCCGATGTGCGCGCGGTGCTGATCAACATCTTCGGTGGCATCACGCGCTGCGACGATGTGGCGCGCGGAATCCTGACGGCGCTCGACGAACTGACGATCACGCTGCCGATCGTGATCCGCCTGACCGGGACGCGCGAAGCGGAGGCCAAGGAACTGCTCGAGAAGGAAGGCCGCGGACGCCTCATGTGGGCGTCGACGATGGACGAAGCCGTGCAGAAGGTCATCAAGGCTGCCGGCGGGACGGTCAAGGGGGTGCGCTCGTGAGCATCCTGATCGACCGTTCCACCCGCGTCCTCGTCCAGGGCATCACCGGCCGCGACGGTTCGTTCCACGCCCGCTCCATGAAGGCGTACGGCACCCAGGTGGTCGGGGGAGTGACACCCGGCAAGGGTGGCCAGTTCGTCGACGACATGCCGGTGTTCAATAGTGTCGCCGAAGGGCGCGCCGCCACCGGCGCCAACGCCACCTGCATTTTCGTCCCCGCGCCGTTCGCCGCGAAGGCGATCCTCGAAGCGGCGGACGCCGGCATCGAGTTCATCGTCGCCATCACCGAGGGCGTGCCCGTCCTCGACATGTCGAAGGTGTGGAAGGCGCTCCAGGACAAGCCGAAGACACGGCTGCTCGGCGCCAACTGTCCCGGCCTCATCACGCCGGGCCAGTCCAAGATCGGCATCATGCCGGGCCACATCACGACGCCCGGACCGATCGGCCTCGTCTCGCGCTCCGGCACGCTCACCTATGAAGTGGTATGGGCGCTCACCGAAGCCGGCCTCGGCCAGACGACCTGCGTCGGCATCGGCGGCGACCCGATCAACGGCACCAACTTCCTCGACGTGCTGCGCATGTTCGAGGCGGATCCGGCCACCAAGGCCGTGGTGATGATCGGCGAGATCGGCGGCAATGACGAAGAAGTCGCCGCCGAGTTCATCCGCACACAAATGACCAAGCCCGTGGTCGGATTCATCGCCGGCCAGACCGCCCCGCCTGGCCGCCGCATGGGCCACGCCGGCGCGATCGTCACCGGCAACTCGGGCACCGCGGAATCGAAGATCGAGGCGTTCCGCCGCGCCGGCGTACCGGTGGCGCGCATCACCTCGGAGATTCCGGGACTCATTCGGCAGGTCATGGCGAAGCGCGGCGCAGCGAAGCCCGCGCCGAAGAAGGCCACGCCTGCCAGCAAGACGTTGGAGGACGGCGCGAAGCGGCGCGCGAAGGCATCGTCGGTGAAGACGAAGCCCACCCCCGCCGCCAAGGCCGCGTCTGCGAAGACGAAGGCGACCGCGAACAAGGCGAAGACAGCACCGTCGGGGAAGACGGCGCCCAAGGCTGCATCGTCGGTGAAGACGACGCAGAAGTCTGCCGTGTCCGCGAAGCGCGCATCCTCCACGAGACCGGCTGCGCACGGAAAGGCGCAGCCCGGTCGCCCCGCCGGCTCGGCGGCCGTGAAGACGGCCAAGGCGTCCGGTGGGTCACGCGTCACGTCCGAACGGTCGGGCGGGACGCGTCGCGCGTCGAGCTCCCAGGCAGGAACGCGCACGGAGACCACCGCACCCAAGACGCAGAAAGCGTCTCGGACTACCGTGGGAGGAAGAATGGCAAAGACTGCTGCTCCGAAGAAGGCTGCCAAGAAGGCGGCGAAGAAGTCGACCGCCAAGAAGGCGGCGAAGAAGGCCACCAAGAAGGCCACGAAGAAGGTCGCGAAGAAGGCCACCAAGAAGACGGCCAAGAAGGCGACGAAGAAGGCCGTGAAGAAGGTCGCGAAGAAGGCTCCGGCCAAGAAGGCGGCGAAGAAGCGCACCGCGAAGAAGGCCGCGAAGAAGGCCGCCAAGAAGTAACTCGCGGACCACTCGCCCGTCGCCGGCCGCGCCACACGCCCTGGGAGCAGGACGCGCGCCGGGGGCGGGCGAGCTCCGTATTCATCGCATGAAGGAGGGAGTAGTGCAGACGCTGTTCATGATCAAGCCGGATGGGGTGCAGCGTAACCTCACCGGCCGCATCCTTGCCCGGATCGAAGAGGCCGGTTTCACCATCCGCGGAGTCAGCCTGCAGCAGATGTCCCAGGCCGACGCGGAGGAGTTCTACGCCGTTCACAAGGAGCGGCCCTTCTTTCCCGACCTCGTGTCCTACATGACGTCCGGGCCGATCGTCGTCTGCGTGCTCGAGCACGACAACGCCGTGCAGCACCTCCGCGACACCATCGGTGCGACCGACCCGGCGGAAGCCGCGCCGGGCACCATCCGCAAGGAGTTCGGTCTGTCGAAGCAGATGAACTCGTGCCACGGCTCGGACTCGCCGGAGAACGGCCAGATCGAGATCGCCTACTGGGTGAAGCGTGGCATCAAGCTGACGCCGGAGAAGGTGTCGGCGTAGAGCCGTGCCGCAGCGCAGTGTGCGAGGGCAGTCCGCTTCGGCGGGCTGCCCTCGTCGCATGCGTGGTGCGCCTCCGGCAGCGGACCGCGTACCGCCGGGGCGCCACGGACAGCGGCAGAGCCGTCGCCCACACTGGCCCGTGGCCACGGGACCCGCACGGGGCGGCGTCCCGGGCCGGGAGGATGCCAGCATGTCGACGGTACCCGCGCCCATCGCGCGGTTCCTGGAGGGCAAACGCATTGCCGTCGTCGGGCTGACGGCAGAGGCGCCCGATCCCGCGCGGGCGATCGCCGCGCGGCTCGCCGCGACCGGACATGAGGTGGTGCCGGTGTCGCGTGAGGTCGTAGAGTTCGAGGGGCACGCCTGCTACCCGGCGCTCGGGGCCGTCGCAGGCCCGCTCGACGGCGCCTTCGTGGCGCCCGGGCCTGCCGGATCGCTGGCGCTGGCGGCCGAGTGCGTCGCGGCCGGCGTGCCGCGCATCTGGTTTCACTGGACGATCGGGGAAGGACACGTGCCGGAGGAGACGCGGGCCTATTGCGCGGAGCACGGCGTCGAGTGCATCGACGGCGGCTGCCCGCTGATGTTCTGCCCGCCGGTGGATCCGTTCCACCGCTGCTTGTGCTGGGTGGGGCAAAGGACCGGCCACGTTCCGCGGTGACACGGTCCGGACGACGGTGGTGTGGCACCGTCCGCCAGACGAGTCCAAGGTCCAGGCGGGGAAGGGGTTAGCCGCTGGACCAGGGGGCCGCCTGTCGCCCCTTCCCGGTTGAAACTTCCCGACGTGTCTGGTATGGTGCCCGCTTCGGTTGGGACCCCCTGTGGCTTCGCGGCCGTGTACGCCGCCCTGCGGCAGGTGAGATCTCCGGAGGCATCCGTGCGCATCGACGTCACCCATCTCGTCCACGGGCTCAATACGTTGAGCGTGGACGAGGCACCCGCCACACTTCACCTTCCGGAACCTCGGAAGGAGGCCGCGGGTGACACGGAGGCTCACGCAGATGCGGCCCTCGGGGCGACGTTCCCGGGGCCGGTGCACGCCGCGTTGCGCATCACGCGCAACGAGGACGAATTCCTGCTCGACGCGGATCTCGGTTCGCCGGTCGAGTTGGAGTGCGCGCGATGCCTCACCTGGTACGCCAGCACCGTGGAGACGAGCTTTCGAGGCTTCGTCCGCCGCGGGGAAGGGCCGGCGGCCCATCGCAACTTCGAAGACCAGATGGACGAAGGCGGCGTGATCTATCACACCGGCCGCTATCTGGACATCGGCGAAGCGGTGCGCGAAGCCTTGCTCTTGGCGGTGCCGATGCGACCACTCTGCCGCGAGGACTGTCGGGGTCTCTGCGCGGGATGCGGGGCGGATCTCAACCGGGATACGTGTGCGTGCGCGGGTGCGCCGGACACGCGAGCGTCCTGAGGGAATCGGGACGCTCTTGACCACACGCTCGGCCGCGTGCATCAGGCCGGGACTCGTTGAAGGAGAAGAACGCCTCATGGCTGTTCCGAAGAGACGACACTCGTCGACGCGTCGCGACAAGCGCCGCCACACCAACTCGCAGTTGTTCGCGCCGCTCCTCGGCCGCTGCTCTCACTGCGGCCAGCCCGCGCTCCCGCACCGTGTCTGCAAGGAATGCGGATACTACAAGGGTGTCGCGGTGCTCAAGAAGGACCTGGACGACTAAACAGGGTGAACGCTCCCTCGCGTGAGCGACGCGCCATCGAGCGCACCGGCACGATGCCGGTGTCGCGCCGCGTGCTCCGCGGGGCCCGGGCGGCCCTGACACTCCCGTGACGGACTCCACTTCTCTCCCCCGCATCGCGCTCGACGCGATGGGCGGCGACCACGCACCTGGCGTGGTCGTCGAAGGCGCCCTCGCGGCCCTCACCGAGGCGCCCGGCGAGTTCACCGTGACGCTGGTCGGCGATCGCGCCGCCATCGAGGCCGAGTTGGCGCGCCTCGGCACCGGCGAGGTGCCCGGCCTGTCGATCCTCCACGCGGAGGAATCGGTGGACATGGCCGAGAAGGCCGCCGCGTCCGCGCGCAAGAAGACGCACTCGAGCATCGCCGTCGCCTTGAAGGCGGTGAAGGACGGCGAGGCCGACGCGATGATCAGCGCCGGCAACACCGGCGCCGTCGCGTCCACGGCGATGTTGACGCTCGGGCGCATCGCGGGGCTCAAGCGCCCCGCCATCGCCGCGTTCATTCCTACCAACGCGGGCGGCTGCATCCTGCTCGACTGCGGCGCCACCGCGGACTGCAAGCCGGAACACTTGCTGCAGTTCGCCGTGATGGGCTCGGTGTATTGCCGCGCGCTGCTCGAGCGCGACCAGCCGCGCGTCGCGCTGCTCAACATCGGCGAAGAGCCCGGCAAGGGCAACGAATTGGCGATCGCCACGCACCAACTGCTCGCGGCATCCGGAATGCCGTTCGTGGGCAATGTCGAAGGACGCGACGTGCTGAGCGGGGGAGCGGACGTCATCGTCACCGACGGCTTCACGGGGAACATCCTCTTGAAGTTCGCGGAGAGCGTCATCGGCTGGATCACCGGATTGGTGCGCGAGTCGATGAGCGGAACGTCCGGCGCTCAGCCGGGCGGTGCGGCCGAGGCCTTCGGGCCGGTGTTGGCGAATCTGCGCAAGCGGATCGACTACGCCGAATACGGCGGCGCCCCCCTGTTGGGCGTGGACGGTGTGTGCTTCATCGCCCACGGGTCCTCCTCGGCCCGCGCGGTCAAGAACGCAGTGCGGTCGTCCGCCCGCCTCGTGAGGGACGGTCTGGCGACGCGCATTCGTGACGAGTTGGCTGCCATGGAAGGGGATAGTCAATGAGAGGATCGCTGCGCGGCATCCGCATGGTGTCGACCGGGGCCTACGTCCCCGAGCGCGTCATGACGAATGGCGATTTCGAGAAACTGGTCGACACCACCGACGAATGGATCACCACCCGCACCGGCATCAAGGAGCGCCACATCGCCCCGTCGGACATGCCGACGTCGGAGATGGCGTGTCACGCGGCGGAGGCGGCGATCGCCGAGGCCGGCATCGATGTCGAGGCGATCGATTGCATCATCGTCGCGACGGTGACGCCGGACCAACCGTTCCCCGCCACTGCCTGCCACGTGCAGGCGAAGCTCGGCGCGACGAAGGCCGCGGCGTTCGACGTCAGCGCGGCGTGCAGTGGCTTCCTGTACGGCACGCAGATCGCCACCGGTTTGATCGCCAGTGGTCTCAAGGACTGCGTGCTGGTGGTCGGCGTCGAGTCGCTGTCGAAGATCGTCGACTACACCGATCGGAACACCTGTGTGCTGTTCGGCGATGGCGCGGGGGCGGCGCTCTACACCGCCACCGACAATCCGAAGACCGGCGTGCTGGCGGCGCTGTCGCAGAGCGACGGCACGCTGACGCATCTGCTCGAGTTGCCGGCCGGCGGCACGCGCCTTGGCGTCAGCCACGATACGGTCGACGCGCGCCTGCACTTCCTGCGCATGCGCGGCAACGAGACGTTCAAGATCGCGGTGCGCAACATGTCGGAGATCGCGCTCGAGGCGTTGGCGCGCGCCGGCAAGTCGCCCGCCGAACTCGATCTTCTCGTGCCGCACCAGGCGAACATCCGCATCATCGAAGCGGTCGCCCGCGCGCTCGACTTCCCGATGGACAAGGTGATGGTCAACATCGACCGTTTCGGCAACACGTCCTCGGCGTCGATCCCGATGGCGCTCGACGAGGCGCGCAAATCGGGCCGCATCAAGCCGGGCGATCTGGTCGAACTCGTCGCCTTCGGCGGCGGCATGACGTGGGGCGCCGTGGTGGTGCAGTTCTGATGGCGCCGAAGATCGCGTTCCTCTGTCCGGGGCAAGGCGCGCAGTACGTCGGGATGGGCAAGGCGTTCGCCGATGCCGATCCGGCGATCGCCGCGCTCTATCGCGAGGCGGACGACATCGTCGGCGCGCCACTCTCGTCGATTTGCTTCGAGGGGCCGGACACCGAGCTGGTGAAGACGGTGAACACGCAGCCGGCGCTGCTCCTGCACTCGGTGGCGGCGATGACCGCGCTGCGCGCGCACGGCATCGAGGCGAACGCGGCGGTGGGCCACAGCTTGGGTGAATACAGCGCGAACGTCGCGGTGGGTTCGCTCGCGTGGCAGGACGCGCTGCGCTTGGTGCGCCGGCGCGGCGCGCTGATGTACCAGGCCGGACTCGACAATCCCGGCACGATGGCCGCGATCCTCGGCCTCGCCGGCGAGGCGGTGGAGCAGCTGTGCGCCGACACCGTCGCCGCCGGCCACGGCGTCGTGCAGGCGGCGAACCTGAACTCACCCGGTCAGGTCGTGATCAGCGGCGAGATCGCGGCGGTCGAAGCCGCGATGGCCCTCGCGAAAGACCGCGGCGCCAAGCGGGCGATCCGGCTCGAGGTCAGCGGCGCGTTCCACTCGCCGTTGATGGGCAGCGCGGCGGCCGGTCTCGCCGAGGCCATCGCCGCGACCACGATCCACGCGCCGCGCGGTCCGGTGTACGCCAACGTCAGCGCGTCGCCGGTCACCGAGCCGCCGGCGATCGCCGATGCGCTGTCGCGGCAGCTGCTCGGCGCGGTACGCTGGGAAGCCTCGATGCGCGCGTTGGTGGCGGACGGCTATGCGCTCTTCGTCGAGGTCGGCAGCGGCAAGGTGCTGAAGGGCCTGATGCGTCAGATCGCCCCGGAGGCGGAAGTGCTGAACGTCGAAGATCCGGCGACGCTGGCCGCGGCGCTCGAGCGCCTGCGCGCGCTGGCCACCGCGTAATCGACACGACAGGGAAGGAGATCCCCGCTTCATGAGCGAACGGGAATTCGCCGGCAAGAACGTGTTCGTCACGGGCGCCTCGCGCTCGATCGGCGAGGCGGTCGCGCGCTACTTCGCGGCCCGGGGCGCCGCGGTGGCGATCGTCGGCACCAAGCAGGAGACGATCGAAGCCGCCGCCAGCCAGTTGCGCGCCGACACCGGCGCGACCGTCGTCCCGTGCGCGTGCGACGTCGCCGACACGGCCGCCGTCCAGGCGATGGTGCAGCAAGCCGAAGCGGCGCTCGGCTCCGGCATCGACATCCTGGTCAACAACGCGGGGATCACCAAGGACGGCCTGCTTCTCCGGATGGACGAGGCGCAGTGGGATACAGTCCTGGACGTGAACCTGAAGGGTACCTACAATTGCACCAAAGCCGTCCTGCGGAACATGATGAAGAAGAAGGCGGGACGCATCGTGAACATTACGTCCATCGTGGGCATCACCGGGAACGCCGGCCAAGCCAACTACGTCGCGTCGAAGGCGGGCGTGATCGGCTTCACCAAGGCGGTGGCGCGCGAGGTTGCGAGCCGCGGCATTACCGTGAACGCGGTTGCACCCGGATACATCGACACCCCGATGACGCAAGCCTTGCCCGAGGCCATTCGCGAGGGCATGCTCACCCGGATCCCCCTCGGGCGATTCGGCACACCTGAAGATGTCGCGGACGTCGTCGGTTTTCTCGCGTCCGATGCTGCCCGCTATGTCACCGGGCAGGTCATTCAAGTCGACGGAGGCTGGGTCTAACCCGGTCACCGACGGCTGAGCCGCGGTCCCCCGGTGCATTCGACGGACGACACCGACGCATGCGCGCATGGGGTGGCAGCACCGCATCACCCTACAATCCAAAGAGAGGAGTCAGTCGATACATGCCCAGTCCGTACAGCGATGAGCGTGTGAAGGAAATCATCATGGAGCAGTTGGGGGTGTCCGCCGAGCAGGTGACCCCGTCCGCCTCCTTCATCGACGACCTCGGTGCCGACTCGCTGGACACCGTGGAGCTGGTCATGGCGCTCGAGGAGGAGTTTGGCGTCGAGATTCCCGACGAGAACGCGGAGAAAATCCGCACCGTCGGCGACGCGATGGGCTACCTCAAGGAGCACCTCGCCGCGGGCGCCTAAGGCGTTCGCAGTTGCACGTCGGAGCGAGTGTCCGGGGAAGGTCGCGTGCGGCGGCCGCGCCGCAGGGCGGGTATACCGCGCGACGAGCTTCCCCGGGCGTCCTCCGAGGCCCCTCATGTCGTACGCAGTGACGTCTGGAGAGCAATGAGCGCAACCGCAGGGAACGGCGGCTTCGCACCGCGCCGCGTCGTCATCACCGGAACCGGTGTGGTGACGCCGCTCGGTCACGACCGCGACACCTTCTGGTCCAACGTCCGCGACGGCCGTTCGGGCGTCGGGCCGATCACGCGTTTCGACGCGTCCTCGCTCGACACCCGCTTTGCCGCCGAGGTGAAGGACTTCGACGCCGGCGAATTCATGGACCGCAAGGACGCCCGCCGGAGCGACCGCTTCGTGCAGTTCGCGACCAGCGCCACCGTCCAGGCCCTGACGCAAGCCGGGGTGTCGAAGGACACCGTGGATCCCGAGCGCTTCGGCGTCATCATCGGCTCGGGCATCGGCGGGATCGAAACCTGGGAAGGGCAGTTCCTCACCCTGCAGGAGAAGGGGCCGGCCCGCGTGTCGCCCTTCTTCATCCCGATGATGATCTCGGACATGGCGTCGGGACAGATTTCGATGATGTTCGGCGCCAAGGGGCCGAATTACTGCACGGTGTCCGCCTGCTCGTCCGGCGCGCACGCCATCGGCGAATCGTTCCATGCGGTGCGCCGCGGCGACGCCGATGTCATCATCACCGGCGGCACCGAAGCCTCGATCACCACGCTGAGCGTCGCCGGATTCGCGGCGATGAAGGCGCTGTCCACCCGCAACGACGATCCGCAGCATGCCAGCCGCCCGTTCGACGGCACGCGCGACGGGTTCGTGATGGGCGAGGGCGCCGGCATCCTGGTGCTCGAGGAACTCGAACATGCGCGGCAGCGCGGCGCCACCATCCTCGCGGAACTGGTGGGGTACGGCGCCACCGCGGATGCGTACCACATGACGGCCCCCGCCCCGGAAGGGGAAGGCGCCGCGCGGGCCATGAAGCGTTGCCTGCAGGTGGCCGGCCTGGCGCCGGCGGACGTCAGCTACATCAACGCCCACGGCACCTCGACACCGCTCAACGACAAGTTCGAGACCATGGCGCTGCGCTCGACCTTTGGCGAGGCGATGCGCGCGATCCCTGTCAGCTCGACCAAGTCGATGATCGGTCATCTTCTCGGTGCCTCCGGGGGCGTGGAACTCATCGTGTGCGTGATGGCCATGCAGCACGGCTTCATCCCGCCCACCATCAACTACTCGACGCCGGATCCCGACTGCGATCTCGACTACGTACCGAATGTCGGGCGCGCCGCCTCCGTCGATGTCGCGATGTCGAACTCGTTCGGGTTCGGCGGACACAATGTGTCGCTCGCGGTACGGCGGTGGACGGAGGGCACCGGATAGCCCCGCTCGCCAGCGCGGGCAACGAACGCCTCCGAGCCGCGCGCCGTGCGCGCCGCTCGGCGCCGCTCGTGCGGAGCCTCGGCCTCCTGGGCGTCGAACCCACACAGGTGAGACACATGCGATGGAACGCATGACAGCGAGTTCCGGCAATCCGCCGCGCCGCCGCCCCGCGCGCAAGCGCAACGCGGCCGCGTCCACGGAAGGCGGCGTCCACGCCACCGCCGCGCGCAAGGCCGCGGCGCTGGCGCCGGCGCCGTCGACCAACCCGATCGCCCGCTTGATCGAGGCGGTGGTCGCGCGCCGCAAGGGCGCCGATGCCGCGAGCGACAAACGCCTGCAGCAATTCCAGCGTGCCATCGGCATGCGCTTCAAGACGCCGACGTTGTTGCGCCAGGCGCTGACCCACCGCAGTTTCGTCTACGATCATGCGGGCGACGGTCGCGAGTCGAACGAACGCATGGAATTCCTCGGCGACTCGGTGCTGGGCTTGGTGGTCAACGAGCACCTCTACAAGACCTTCCCGAACAACCGCGAAGGCTCGCTCACCCAGATGAAGTCGCTGCTGGTCAGCGAAGCCGTGCTGGCGAAGATCGCACGCACGATGAACCTCGGAGCCTTCCTCTACCTCTCCGATGCCGAGGCCGAGTCCGGCGGACGCGACCGTTCCTCGATACTCGCCGATGCCTTCGAAGCGGTGATCGCGGCGATCTACCTCGATGGCGGTCTCGAGCCGGCGCGGCGCTTCTGCGAAGAGCGGCTGCTGCGCGAGGCGCACACCATCGTCGTCGACAAATCGCACATGAATCACAAGAGCCTGCTGCAGGAGTTCGCGCAGGGGCACTTCAAGACGCATCCGCGGTATCGCGTGAGCCGCGAAGATGGTCCGGATCACGAGAAGACGTTTTCGGTCGAGGTCTACATCGGCGACGTGTTGCTCGGTCGCGGAAACGGCAAGAACAAGAAGGACGCCGAGCAGGATGCGGCGCGCGCCGCGCTCGCGGTGCTCGAGTCCGAACAGGCCGCCGAGGAAAGCGCGCCGCGCCCCGACCGTCGGCCGTCTCGCCGCGGGCGCAGCGACTCCACCCCGCGCCGTGCGGAAGCGTCTGCCGAGACCCCGACGGTGACCCGCCACACCCGCCCGCGGCGCGTCGCCGCCGATGATTCCACCTCCGAGACGCGGCGCTGATCGGGCATGGCCGATCGCCGAGTCCCACGCCGTTCCGCCGCCCCGCGCTCAGCTCCCACTGACGCCGGTGCCGTCGCGCGCGGCCGCCGCGCCACGGCACGGCCGGCGCGACTGTTCGATGCCGGCCCGTACGTCGTCTTCGTCGTTGCCGCGCTCGTGCGCGTTCTGACCGTCTGGCAACTCCGCGACACGCCATTCTTCGTGCATCCCGTCATCGACGAAAAGTCGTACGACGAATGGGCGCGCATGTTGTCGCACGGCGACTGGTTCCCGCGCCTCGTATTCTGGCAGCCGCCGTTCTACGCATACTGGCTGGCGATCGTCTACAAGCTGACCGGCGGCGCATACCTCGCGGCGCGTCTGGTCACCGCGCTGCTCGGGGCAGTGGGATGCGCGCTGACCTTCGTGCTCGGCGCGCGCATCCTGCCGCGCACCGCCGCCTGGGGAGGCGCCTTGGCCGCCGCTCTGTGCGGCCCGCTGGTGCTCGCCGACACGCAGCTGCTTGCCACCACCCTGGCGACCGTGCTGCTCCTTGGCGCGCTGCTCCTGCTGCATCACGCGCAGTCGCGCGGTTCGCTCCCGCGGCTCGCGCTCGGCGCCTTCGTCATTGGCTTGCTGGCCATCGCGCGCGGTGAAGCGCTCCTGCTGCTGCCGCTGCTCACGCTGTGGGCGTTCAGCTACGCGCAGCCACAGCGCGAACGCAACGTGCGGCTGGGCTGGGCCGGTACGTTCCTTCTCTGCGCGTTGGTGCCGGTGAGCGCGGCGACGCTGAGCAATCGCGTGCGCGGCGGCGAGTGGGTCGTGGTGTCGTCGAACGGCGGCGTGAACTTCTACATCGGGAACAACCCGAACTACGACCAGACGGTCGGCATAAGGCCGGGCGAGGAATGGGAACGCCTGATTCGCGAGCCGGTGCGCAAGGGCATTACGCGGGCGGGCGACCAATCGGCGTACTTCTACTCGCGCGGGCTGGCGTTCGTGGTGCGCGAGACGCGGCCGTGGCTCGGGGTGATGGCGCAGAAGGCGGTGTTGGCGCTCAACGCGCGCGAGATCCAGCGCGATCTCGATCCGTACAGCTATCGCGCCGATTCGGGCGTGCTCCGCGTGCTGCTGTGGCCGTCGCCGCTCGGGTTCCCATTCGGCGTGCTGGGGCCGTTCGCGGTGCTCGGTGTCCTGCTCCTGGTGCTGGAGTGGCGGCGCTACGCGTTGATCCATCTCGTGCTCGTCGGGCAGAGCGCGGCCCTGCTGCTGTTCTTCGTGACCTCGCGGTATCGCACACCGATGTTGCCGCTGGTGTGTCTGGTCGCGGCGTACGCGGCCACCTGGCTATTGCGCCGGGTGCGGCATCACGAATGGGGGCGCTTCCGCACCGGACTCGTGGTGTGGGTCCTGGCGGCGCTGGCCGTCAACGTGCCGCGGGCGCCGGGACAAACGCCGCGCGAGCGGGCCGAGGAGGTCTACTACCGCGGCTACGCGGCATTGCAGGCCGGACGTCCGGACGACGCGCTGGCCGCTGCGCGCGAGGCGGCGCAACTGGATCCCCGCTATGCGAAGGCCGCGTTCTTCGAAGGCTACGTCTTGGCGGCGCAGCGCGACACGATGGGTGCGCGCACGGCGTATCAGCGGGCCCTGACGCTGGCGCCGGACTACGCCGAGGCGCACCAGGGGATGGGGAACCTGCTGGCGTCACAGGGTGCCTTCGAGGCCGCGGCCGCGGAGATGCGGCAGGCGATCGCCCTGCGGTCACCCTTTCCCGACGCGCACTACTACCTGGCGGCGGTGCTCACCCGGCTCGGCCAGTTGGCGGCCGCGGAGTCGGAGTTGCGCACCGCGGTGGCCCAGCAGCCGACGTTCGCCGCGGCGTGGGTGAGCCTGGGCACGCTGCAGCGCTCCCGGGGCGAGCTCGCCGGCGCGGTCGAATCGTTCCGCGCGGCGGTGGAGGCGGATCCCGCGGTGGCGACCTCCCATGGGCGGCTGGCGGACGCGCTGCTGGCGCTCGGGCGTCGCGACGAGGCGGTCGCCGCCGCCCGCGACGCCCTGCGGCTCGATCCTCAAGACCCATTGGCCCATAGGGTACTTCAGTCGCAGTGATCGTTTCGCACTGACGGCGTATTGTAACGCCTGACGGACGCGCGACATCCGGCCGCGGATGTCCCCCCGCCGAAGACTTCAGGGAGAGTGCACCCATGTCCGCATTGGCGTTACCCCTTCAGACGGCAGCCTACGATCTGTGGCCTTCGCCGCTGGGAACCCTTGGCGTCCTTTTGGTCGACGAAGGCGTTCTCCGCGTGCTCCTCGACACCCGCGAGGATGAGGTCCGGCACGTGGCCACCGAAACCGATCACGTTCTCGCGTCCCGCGACAGCCGCGCATGTTCCGCGGTGCGCGAGGCGCTGACCTCCTACCTCGCGGGCGATCCGACGCCGCTCGCGTTCCCCGTGGTGACACACGTCGGGACCGAATTCCAACGCAAGGTGTGGAAGGCGCTCACGCGCATTCCGCGCGGCTCGGCCGCCAGCTACGCCTGGCTTGCCGGCGCGGCCGGCGCACCCGGCGGCACACGTGCGGTCGGCCAAGCCAACCGCGCCAACCCGCACCCGCTGCTCGTGCCCTGTCACCGTGTGGTGCAATCCGACGGCACGCTGGGCGGCTACGCGGGTCCGCACACCTGGATGAAGGAACTGCTGCTCCGCCTCGAAGGGTGTCCGCTGGAGCTGCGCCGCGGCGCGCCGGTGGTGGCGCACGAGGCGCTTTGGGGCGCGGAGGAGTTCATGCTGCACGCGCGGTGACCGCCGCGCATCACGCTGGGTCGGACGGCGCTTCCGCAGGGAGGCGCCGTCCGGCGTTGGGGCGCCGCCCCTGCCCGCGCCAGCGCTCCTTGAAGTCTCGCGTATCGATGTCGTATTTGCGCAACAGGACGTGGAAGTGCACGCGGCTCATGCCGACGGATTCGGCGGCGCGCGAGACGTGCCCGCCGCACCGCCGTAGTGCCGCCTCGACGAACGGCCGTTCGACACGTTCGTACGCCTCGTCGCGGGCGCGCCGCTTCGCCTCTTGGAGGTCGGTGGCGCTGAGCACCACCGGGCCGCCCAGACCCGAACGCACGTAGTCGGGAAAGTGCTCGTCGCCGACGACGCCTTCGCGCGTCAGGATGGCGGCGCGGCGCACCACGTTTTCCAACTCGCGGATGTTGCCGGGCCACGCATACGTCATGAGCGTCCGCATCGCGGCGTGCGTGAAGCCGGGAAGCTCGCGCCCGAGCGCGCGTGCCTCGGTGGCGAGGAAGTGTTCGGCGAGCGGCAGGATGTCCTCGGGGCGCTCGCGCAAGGGCGGCATCTCGATCGCGATCACGTTGAGGCGATGGAACAGGTCCTCGCGGAACTTGCCGTCCTTCACCATCTGCCGCAGGTCGCGATTGGTGGCGGCGATGATGCGCACGTCGACGTGCAGCGGCCGGTTGGAGCCGACGCGCTCGATCTCCCGCGCCTGCAAGACGCGCAGCAGCTTCGCCTGCAGCGGCATCGGCATCTCGCCGATTTCGTCCATGAACAACGTACCGCCGTCGGCGACTTCGAACTTGCCGGCCTTCGCCTCGATGGCGCCGGTGAACGCGCCCTTCACATGTCCGAACAATTCGCTCTCGAGCAGGTTCTCGGGGATCGCCGCGCAGTTGAGCACCACCAGCTGCTTCTCGGCACGCCGCGAGTTGGCGTGCACCGCTTGCGCGATGAGCTCCTTCCCGGTGCCGTTCTCGCCTTGGATCAACACCGTCGCGTCGGTGTCGGCGACATCGGCCGTGAGCTTGAGCACGCGCACGAAGGCGGGGGAGTTGCCGAGGATGCGGTCGAAGCGGAAGCGCCCGCGCAATTGCCGCTCGAGTTCTTCCTGGCGGCGTTCCATCTGGCGAAATTCGAGCGCGTGCGCGATGCCGGTGGCGATCACCGCGCCGAGTTCGTTGAGCAGCGCGACGTCCATCTCGGTGAAGATGCCGCTCACCGTGGAGTTGTCGAGATAGAGCACGCCCACCAGCCGCTCCGGCGTCGCCAGCGGCACGCACACGACCGACTGCAGGCGCAACCGCTGCACCGATTCCGCCATCGCGAAGCGCTCGTCGCTCAGCGCCGACGTGATGCGCTCGGCCTGCCGCGTGTCGATGACCTTGCGGATGATCGAGCGGCTCGATTGGAACGCCGGTTCGTCGAGTTCGAGTTTGTCGATGGCCCGCGCGACGCGATAGTCCAGACGCCCGGTGTCGTCGACCAGCACCAGAAGTCCACGCTCGGCGCGCGCCACCGCGATCGCCGTGTCCATGATCGCTTCGAGCAAGCGGTCGACGTTGGTCTCGCGCCCAAGCATCGACGCAATGGTGTTCACGGTGGCGACGTTGCGGACGCGAGCCTCGGCGTCGCGCAAGCGCGCGGCGAGCGCGTCGAGGGCGCGCCGCACCGCGCGCGCCGCCTCGTCGAGCGGCACCGAAGCGGCCTGCACGTGATGGGCGAGCAGATCGAGCTGCTCGGCGAGTTCGCGCGCGGCGGCCTGCGCGTCGCCCTGCAGGCTGTCCGCGAGGGTGTCGAGCAGCCCGCGCGTGTCGGTGATCTGGCGGGCGGCATGCGCCGTGGCGGCTTGGATCTGGCGATCCAGCGCGGCCAGCGCGGCGGCGGGTTCGGGTCCTGGCTGGGCAGCCGGCACGGCCGGCGGCGGGTCCTGCGGCACGGTGGCATCTCCCCACGGGCGAGGCGAGTCGGGAGCGGGAGTATGCCGCAGGCCCGCACCCGCTGCATCCGGAAACCCGACGATGTTTGCCGACCGGCGACAGACCGTCGCCTGCCGGCGGTGGATCCGCGCAGCGGGCCGCCCGCGCGTTGACCGCGCCGGGAGCCGACCGCTACAATAAGGCAACGCTCTCCACGATCCGATCCCCGCACCCGCGACCTGCCACTCCCCGCTGTCCGGCGTGCCGGCATCCGTGCGCTTGTCTCCCGCTTCGAGGATCCCGTGAAGACTGACCCTTCTCCGTGCCGTCTCGCACTGTTGAGTGCTCTGGCCGTCGTCTCGCTGGCCGTTGCTCCGGCGAGCGCCGCGCCCCGCGCCCACACGGCCACGCTCTTGCCGCGTATCCTGATCTGGGACAACGACAACGGCGTCACCCTCTGCGATCCCGACATCGCTGCCACCGCCTGCGTGCCGGTGGGCACCGAGGTCGGGCTGGTGCGCGCGGTCATCGACAATGGCGGCGACCCGTGGCTGGTGACCCAGCTGCCCAGCGACCTGTCGACCTACGACGCCGTCTACATCACCCTCGGCTGGGCGACCGCGAGTGGCCCGGCGGGTCAGATCTCGACCGCCGACCAGCAGACGCTGGTGAACTACATCGAGGACGGTCACCCGGTGTTCCTCGAGGGGAACGACTTCGCGCACGACTACCAGGGCACCACGTTGCTGTCGCTCTTCGGGGCCGTGTACAACGGCGACGGATCGACCGAGGGCAACGTCAGCCAGCTCATCGGACGGCCCGGTACCTTCGCGCAAGGGATGACCTTCGGCTATCCGTTCGGCAGCGCGGCGGACTTCAGCGTCGATGACGTGCTGCCCGGCGGCAGCAACCCGGGAGTGATCCTGTTCGACGACCAGAACGGCCCGGGGAAGGCGATGTCGTCGCCCTCCGAGGGCGGCGCGCCGCGCGGCAAGGGCCGCGGCGACGGCGGGCCGGCGACGCAGTCGGTGACGCGCGGACGCACCGTGCTGTTCACGACCTCGTTCGGCGCGATGCCGGACGGCTTGCCGCCGTCGACGAAGGATTTGTTGATGGGCCGGGTGCTGGTGAACTTCGGCTTGTTAGTCACGCCGGCGCCGCCGGCGACGTGGGGATCGATCAAGGCGCTGTTCAACCACTAATCGCAGCGAGTGCGGGAGACGGGCCGCGTTCCGTTGGGGACGCGGCCCGTCGGCGTTTCAGGCTGCGCGCCGAGGGCGCGGAGTTGCGCGCACGGCGTCCACCGCCGCGTCGCCCGCCCACGTGCGCACATCGGGATGCGCGGCCAGGCGCGCCACCAGGCTCGCGGCGCGGGCGAGGAAGCGCGCGCGGTGATCGCGGTAGCACCGGCGCAGCGTCTCGTCGGGCAGGCGGGACCATGCCTCGTGCACGCGGCTCACGGCGTCGCGCGCACACGCCCACGCGAGGCTGGCGAGGCCCTCGCCGAACTCGGCTTCCGCGCGATGCAAGGCGGCGCTGGCGTGGGTGTCGTGATCGCCGCCGCGGCTGGCGGCGTCGGCGGCACGTTGCGCGGGCGATGCGCGGCGCGTCGGTGTCCCAACGCGCCGCGCGGCGGCCGCCAGGGGATGGAGGCCCTGCGCCTGCGCGCGTGCGGCGACCCGTGCGAGCAGCGCGCGTCCAGCGGCGATGTCGCCGGTGGCCAGAGTCAAGAGGCCGAGCGTGTGCGCCAGGCGCAGCAGGTCGCGGCGATCACCGTGTGCCAGGCTGCGGCGGGCGGCGTCGGTGAGCCAGGCCAGCGCGCGCGCCGGCGACAGGCCGGGATGCACGAGCACCCACGCGCGGGCGATACGCGGACGCGCCTCGCGCAACGCCGCGAAGCGCGCCTCGCGCAGCGGCGCAACGGCCGCCGCGCGCGCGTCATCGCCGAGTGCGAGCCACGCATCCGCGAGGGCAGGCGGATCGCCAGTTCATCTTCGACGTCGGCGCGCGTGTCGGCGCCGTCGAGCGCGGCGAGATCGGCGACGATCGCCGCTCCGTCGGCGACCCCGATCGCCCAGCGCAAATGGAGGCAGCGGGCGCGGATCGCCAGCCCGGTATCGCCGGCGCGTTCGGCCTCGGCGAGGCTCGCGGCGGCCGCGGCGCCGCCCTCGTCCCAGGCGCCGGCATCGAGCAGCACCTCGGCAAGATTGGCGCGCGCGAAGGCTTCCTCGAGGGTCGCCCGGCGTGCGCGAAGGCGGCGAGGCTGGCCTCGTAGGCGCGGCGGCTGGAGGCCAGCCGTGCGGTGGCGGCGTCGGCCAGCGCGAGGTTGTGCAGCGCGCGCGCGCGTTCGATGTCCTGCCCCGCGCGCCGCCAGCCGGCGGCCGCGATGCGATAGCAGCGGCGCGCGGCAGAGAACCGACCGCGGCCCTGCCACGTGTTCCCGAGGTGCATGAGGGCACGCCAGGCGTCCTCGCGGCTCGCCGGCGTGCCGCCGGGCGTCCGTGCGAGGCCGGCATGAATCGCGGCGCGGTCGCAGGCGATGCTGGCGCGCCAGTCGCCGGATTGCCGGTGCATCTCGCCGAGGTTGACCAGCGCCCGGGCGCGCGCCGCGTCATCGCCGAGCCGTGTCCAGAGCGCCAATGCGTCTTCGACGTGCGCTGCGCCAGCTCGCGGATCGCCGGCACGCCAGAGCGTCACGCCGAGATCGTTGAGCGCCAGCGCTTCGTCGGCGGGCGCATGGAGGGTGCGGGCCAGTGCGAGAACTTCCTCGGCGAGGGCGCGCGCGGCCTGTGGCCGGCCGGCAAGCGCCAGCAGGCGGCGCAGCGCGCGCAACACATCGAGTCGCGCGGCGGCCGGCGCGCCGGGCATCGCCGCGAGGGTCTGGCGCGCGTGTTCGCCCCACGTCACCGCTTCCGGGAGCGCGTGGGCGGCGGCGGCGGCCCGCGCGGCGCGCAGGGCCAGCGGCCACGCGTCCTCCGGTGCCCCGGCGTCCAGCAGGCGGCGCGGCGCGCGTTGCCAGGGCCGGCGTGACCTCTCCGTGCGCCTCGCACCACGCGGCCCACGCGTTGGCGGTCAGGCGAGCGTGGGCGCGCCGCGCGTCCACCGGCAGTGCGTCCCGCAGCGCACGCGGCCACAGCGGATCGGCGAACGACAGCATCGGGCCGACCGGCGAGTCTTCCTGTCGCATCCAGCCGCGAGCCAGGCACGTCGATCGATCGCCGGCGACACCAGCGAAGCCGGCCACGGTCCACCACCCAGCAGCGCGGCGTGGGCGAGCGCCTCGCGCGTCTCCGCCGGCCAGGTTTCCACGAGGTCGGCGCGCGCTTGGGCCAACGCAGTGGCGAGCGATCCGCTGCCGCTCCACCGCACGCCATCGCCGCGCACCTGCACCGCGCCAGCCTCGCGGAGCGCGCGCATCGCGGCGCGGACGGCGCGCGGGCTACCATCTGTTTCGCGTTCCAGTGCGTCCGCGAGGGCGGCGGCGGGAGCGATGCCGTCACACACGGCGGCGACCGCATCGGCGATGCCGGCCGCCGCGCGCACCGGAATCACGCGCGTCTCCGCCGCCCACGCGTGGAGCACCTCCCGGGCCGCTGGCGCGCACGGCCACGCTTCGCCGAGCGCCACGCGCACGCTCGCCCACACACTCACCGGCGCGCTGGCCAGCGCGGCACGGAGCGCCAGCAATTTCGCAACGCCTGCGGCTGGATCACGCCGATGTCCTCGATGCACACCAGCACCGGACGCATGGCGGCCACGCGCGCGAGTCCGGCCGCCAAGTCATGCGAGGTGGTCGCGGGGGAGACAGGCGTGCCGAGCAGGTCGCGCAGCGCGTCGAGTCGCCGCCGGATCGCCGGCAGGGGCGACTCCGTGTCGCGCGGGTCGACCCGGACCTCGAGGATCGTGAGATCCGCCGACTGGCCGCGCGCCCGCCAGCCGCGCAAGAGATCGGCGGCGTCCTCTCCTTCGAGCAGGACATGCACCGGGCGGCCGTCCCGCGCCGACCGTGCGGCCGCATCGAGGGCGGCCCTCACCGTGAGCGGCAGGTCATCGCCGCCACCGTGCCGCGCGCGGAGCGCGGCGAGTGCGGGGGGAAGCGGGACGCGGTCGCAGCTGCGCGCCGCTCCCTCCATCGCCCGCAGGGAGTGCGCGACCGCCGCGGCACCGGACGGCCGATCGCCCGGCAGCTTGGACAGCAGCGTGTCGATTAGCGCGTGCAGTTGCGGCGGCACCTGTGGCGCGCGCTCCGACAGCGGAGGCGGGACCGCCGTCAGGTGGCCGAGCACCACCGTGGCGAGTTCGCCGCCGGTGAACGGCGGTGTCCCCGCGATCAGTTCGTAGGCGATGCAGCCGAAGGCATACAGGTCCGAGGCCTCGCTCGCCGCGCCGCGCTCGATCAACTCGGGCGCCATGTACGGTGCGGTACCGGCACCGGCCTCCAACTCCACGCCGCCGCGCGCGACGACGTGCGCCAGTCCGAAGTCCATCACTCGCACCGCGCCACCGGGCGACACCATCACGTTCTCCGGCTTGAGATCGCGGTGGATCACACCCGCCGCGTGCAGCGCGGCCACGATGTCGGCGAGTGCGGCGAGCAGGGCGATCGTCGTGCTCGCGCTGCCGGTGAGTTCGAGCTGCGGGTCGCGCGGGGGCGGTGTGCGGGCGCCGCGCCATCCGGGAGCCGGGAACACGCCCTCGGCGAGCAACGCCCGCAGGGTGCGCCCGGCGAGAAGTTCGGACACCACGAAGGGGTGATCATCGTGCACGCCGAGATCGGACACGGCAACCAAACCGGGATGGGAGAGCGTCGCCAGCACGTGGAATTCGCCGGCCGCACCCGCCAAGGAGGCTCCGGGCGCCAGCCGGGTCCGCAGCAGCTTCACCGCGACCTCGCGGTTCAACGCCTCGTCGACCGCCGCAAACACCTCGGCCGTACCGCCCGCGCCCAACGCCCGCACCAGGCGGTAGCGTCCGGCCACCCGCGTGCCGATCATGGGAGGACCAGCACGCGCCGGGTGCCGGCACGGCATCGCCGAGCGCGACGCGAAGCGGGAGCCCGAGCGGCGAGGGTGTGCATGCGCGGCACCCTACCCAGCCCCGGCGCGCAGCGTCAACGTCTTCGCCTGGTGCGACTTGACGGTCGCGTCAGGCGCCTCTAGGCTGCATCGTTTCGCCATGGAAAGGGAGGAGGACACTCGTGTCCCTGCGACAGGACGTGGACGGGGCGGTCGTCGTGGTGACCGGGGCGGCCGGCTTCATCGGCTCGCACTTGGTCGAAGGGCTGCTTGCGCGCGGCGCCGTGGTGCGCGCCGTCGATAACTTCGCCACCGGCCGGCCCTCGAACCTCGCCTTCGTCGAGGATCTGAGCGCCGAGGCGCGGGGCCGCTACCAGTTCTTCGAGACCGACATCCGCGATCAGGACGCCATGGCGGACATCTTCGACGGCGCGTACGGCGTGCTGCACGAAGCGGCGCTGCCGTCGGTGGCGCGTTCGGTCGAAGAGCCGGCCGACTCGCACGATGTCAATCTCACCGGCACGCTCAGTCTCCTGCTGCTGGCGCGTGAATACGGCCTCACGCGCTTCGTGATGGCAGGGTCGTCTTCGGTGTACGGCGACACGCCCACGCTTCCCAAGATCGAGACGATGCCGCAGACGCCGCAGTCGCCGTACGCGCTCACCAAGGCGGCGGCCGAAACCTATTGCGGTCTGTTCACCAAACTCTACGGCCTCGAAACCGTCGTGCTGCGCTACTTCAATGTCTACGGCCCGCGCCAGGACCCGAACTCGGACTACGCCGCCGTCGTGCCGGCCTTCATCCTGCGGTTGTTGCGCGGCGAGGCCCCGACGATCTACGGGGACGGCAAGCAGTCGCGCGACTTCACGTTCATCGGCGATGTCGTGGCGGCGAACGTCGCGGCGCTCACCGCGCCCAAGGCGGCGGGACATTTCATGAACATCGGCGCCGGCACGCGCTACTCGCTGCTCGATCTGTTGGCCGCGCTGCGCGAGTCGGCCGGCGACACACCGCCGGTGTTCGCGCCGCCGCGCGCCGGGGACGTGCGCGACAGCCAGGCCGACATCGGCCGCGCCCGCGAGTTGCTCGGCTATGAGCCGTCGGTGACGTTCGTGGAAGGACTGCGCCGCACCGTCGAATCGCTGCGGCCGCTGGCTCTCACCGGCTAAGCGCACACGCCACACGCACGAAGGCCCGGCGGGGGAGATCCCGCCGGGCCTTCGCGGTTGCGGTGATCGTCGTGCGGGTTAGCGGCTCGCCGCGAGCACCATCGCCACACGGTCCGCGGTGCGCAGCGGCAGCGCCGCCACGGTCGCGCGACGCGCCTCGGACGGCAAGCGCAGCGAGATCCCGCCGCCGGCCGGCGCCGCGGCCGGCGCCGGCAGCTTGCGGAACGCCGCGTCGTGCCAGCGCAGGTCGTCGTCGATGTGGTAGTAGACCTGGCTCGAGTGCGCGCCCGCGTACTCGACATAGCGGTGCCCGATGCCGAGCGTCGACAGCTTCGCGTCGAACGCGCGGCACGCCGGCAAGATGTTGAAGCCGACACCGTCGTCCGCCGGGTTGTCGTCGTCGTAGAGCCCGCAGTCCATGTAGACCCGCAGATTCTTGAACGCCGCGTACGTCGCGTCGTTGGCCTGCGCCGCCGACGTGAGGAGCGACAGGCAGTCGTTCGCCAGGAACTTGTCGAACACCGGCTGGTCCACGGTGCCGGTGCCGTCGCCGTTCAGGATGATCGGGTACTGGAAGCCGAGCACCGCCTTCGCCGACGGCACACCCGGACACGCCACACCGGCCGACGCCAGCGTGTAGCCCTTCGGGTCAGTGAGCAGCGGGCTCAAGAATCGGCCGTCCGAACAGCTCTGCTCGTACGCGAACGCCAGACTCAGCGAGATCGACACCACCGACAGATAGCCGCCGGAGTTGACGAACGCCAGCGAGTCGAGGCGCGTCGAGTAGGTGCGCTCGCCCGTCAGCGTGTTGACGCGGCTGTTCTCGCGCGCCAAACGTGACAGCATCGACGGTGCGACGACCTGCGTGAAGTCGAGCGGCGCCGAGTGCGAGCACACCGACGTGAACTTCGTCGGATACTTGAGCGCCAGCTTCATCGCGCCGTAGCCGCCCATCGAGTGCCCGCTCACGCCGACCTTCGTGGTGTCGACGTTGTAGGTCTGCATGATCTTCGGCATGAGCGTGCTGACGATGTAGCTCTGGTACGCGCCGAGGCCGCCGTCGGTGTAGAAACTCGAGCCGGTGGTCGGCGCGATGCCGCCGGAGTACGGGAAGACGAGGATCATCGGCTTGATCTCGCCGCGGTTCATCATGTCCTCGGCCACCTGCGCGGCACCGGCATCGATGAACGTGTTGGCGCTGCCGCCGTAGCCGTGCAGCATGAACACGACGGGGTAGAGGACATCCACCGAGTCTGCGTTGTACTGCGGCGGCAGGTAGACGCGGTAGCCCATGCCGCTCTCCAGCGGCGTGAGCGCCGAGTTGAGCGAGATGAAGCCCGAGGTCTGCAAGGCCGGCGTGCGTGGCGCGATGGGCGTCAGCGTGCCTTTTTCCTGACATCCCGCCAGCGCGAGCGCGCCGGCCAGGATCGCCACCCCCGCCGCGAGGCGGGCGGCGGTCATGCGAGTGATGCGGTGCAGCATGAGATGACTCCTTTCCGTCCGAGCGTCGGGGTTAGAAGGTGTACTGCAGGCCGGTGATCCACTCGTGGATGCGCAAGTGGTACGTGCCCGCGACGTTGGTCGGCGAGCCGAGCAGGTGGAACGTCTGCACGGCGTTCGGGTCGAGGCCGGTGGTGTCGAAGCTGTAGGCGTCGATCACGCGGTCCGACGTGGTGATGAACTTGTACACGCCGGTGAAGCTCCAGTGCGCCTTCGACAGCACGGCGCCGAGCTGGAACACCTTGCGCGTGTTGCCGTCCGGGATGAGCGGGATGAGCGTGGCGTTCGGCGCCGCGGTCGGGTCGGCGTAGAAGCCGCCGAGCAAGCGCGTCTGCAGACCGAACAGCGCGCCGGCGTCGTAGCGCGTCCCCAGCGAGACGCGGGTGACGTTCTTCCAGTGGAATTGCAGATTATCGTCGAGCGAGTCGCCGAGCACGGCCGGCGTCGACGCCGAGTTGCGCAGCTGCAACGTGACCTCGTCGAGCACCGAGTGGCGCGTCCAGTCGAAGTCGGCGCTCACCAGCCACTTCGGCGTCACCTGGTAGCCGATCCCGATGCCGAGGTTGAGCGGCAGCGGCACCTTCGCCGCGGCGCTGTACTGGTTCGGCACCACGGCGCCGGCGAAGTACCCGACCGCCTGCGCGCTGTCGTGCAGCGTCTGCGTGAGCAGCACGTCGTAGCCCGGCAGGCCGGCGACCACCGCGCCGCGGATCTTCTGCAACTGCCCGTGCAGCGCGCTGGCGAGCGACGACTGCATCGCGCTGCTCTGTGGGAAGTACGCGGTGAGCGTGCCGTCACCGTTGATGTCGAGATCGGTGTACCAGCGTGCCGCGGCGCCGATCTTGAGCTTGT
The DNA here is from genome assembly GCA_044229145.1 of Candidatus Eiseniibacteriota bacterium. Taxonomy (GTDB): domain Bacteria; phylum Eisenbacteria; class RBG-16-71-46; order CAZEPH01; family CAZEPH01; genus JBKJUD01. The sequence goes on from JBGATO010000009.1 coordinate 74,770, forward strand.
CGCTCGCCTTCCACAGCATGCCGCCGTTGGCGCCGAAGCCGAAGCCGGTGCCTTCGACATCGACGTCGACCGGCAGATAGTCGAACGGCGCCGAGATCAGCGGCGACAGCCCGGTTGCGGTGAGCGGATTCTGGTTGAGCGCGACCTCGTGCAACTTGAGCGAGGCGTAGTTCATCGACACGCCGGCACCCACCGAGAAATTCGGCGACATGCGGTACGCCACCGTCGGGTGGATGTCGACCACCTTCAGGTTGCTTTCCGTGCCCTGGCTCGGGTAGGTGGCGCTCGGGTTGTAGCCCGGCGGCAGGTGGTAGAGATCGTCCCACTGGAATCCGAGACCGAATGGCGCCCACACCCCGATCCCGTAGGCCAGCTTCTTGTCGCCGCTGCGCGCGAAGCCGTTCACGCCGGGGGCGGTGATCGCGTTGCGGTTCTGGTAGACGGTGCTCGTGCTGTAGCCGTTGAACTCGGTCGGCGTGAGGTTCATGTTCGGCAGCACGATGGTGCTGGTGCCCACGACCTGCGTGCCCGAGAGATCGATCAGACCGGCCGGGTTCCAGAATGCCGCGCTCCAGTCATCGGCGACGCCGCGGAACGCGCCCGCCATGCCCGCGGCCTGAGTGCCGGGGTAGAGCGCCAGCCCCGACGCGAACGCGGACGATGCTCCGCCGAGCATCGCGCCCGCGGCCAGCGCCGCGGAGATCCGTGCCATGTGCCTCACCGTCATGCAACTCCTCCTCCGTGCAGGCGACTACTTCCCCTTGGAGAGCGTGGCGAGGAGCTCCTCGGCTTCCGCACGCTTCTCGGGGTCATCGACTTTGGCGTCCGCGAGGCCCTTGCTCAGCCAGTCGCGGGCCGCATCCTTGTTCTTCATGCGGATCTGGTAGCGCGCCATCTCGATGTGATGGTTGAGATGGTGCGGGTTCAACTCGAGGGCCTTCTGGATGTCTGCGTAGCCGGCAGTGAGGTCGGCGTCGCCGAGACCGAGCGGCACGCGCGCGAACTTCGGCTTCTCGGTGACCTCGCGGTGCCAGCGGGCGCGCACGTGAAACGCGCCGTCGAGCGTCGGGTCGAGCGCGATGGCCTTGTCGACCTCGAGCTTGAGTTCCTTGCCGATCGGCACGCTCTTCCAGATGCCGGCGAACAGCGCTTCCTGTCCGAGACAGCGGGCGAGCCAGTAGTGCGCGGCGCCATCGCGCGGATTGAGCGCGATGGCCTGGCGCAGCAGCGCTTCCGCGGCCTTGAACTCGGCGAGCTGCTTGTCCTTCGGCAGGGCTTCGCCCATCAGGACACGGCACTCGCCGGACATGCGGATCGCCGCCGAGTTCTTCGGGTTGGCGCGGGCGAGTGCTTGATACACGGTGAGCGCTTCGCCGTAGTTCTTGGCGGCGAAGAAGCCGTCGGCACGCCGCATCGCGTCGCCGCCATCGGCGGCGCGGCCGGCGAGCGGCACGCCGGCAATGAGCAGGGCCACGACGGCGGCGCGCAGGCACCACAGGCCACGTCGAATCACGGGCGGTGTCTCCCATTACGGTCGAGAAGCGGAAGGCGCGGCGGGGCCGCGGACGTGCGGGGCGTGCGGCGGCGGACGTTACGGGACGGGGCGGGGGGTGTCAACGGATTGAGGCGAAGCGCCCACCGCCGGCGTTGTAACTTGGCGCAGGGCTACCTCGGTTGTATCGTTGCCCGCGTCCCGCCACGGTCCCACACCCATGCTGTCACATCGTGTCCGGCCCGGTCCCCCATGCCTGGCCGCAGTGTCGTTCTGGGTCCTCCGCCTGCCGCCTCTCGCTGCGTGCCTTGGAGTCTCTGCCGATGTCCGACCTGCAGTTGCCTCGCGCCTCCACCGCGCGTGGCCCAGAAATCCTCTGCCTGGCGCTGACGCTGCTCTGCGTCCTGGCGTCGGCTTCGGCGCGCGCCTCGTCCGCGCCGCCTGCCGCCCGCCCCGCCGCGCTGACGCTGATCAACGCCTGGACCCTCGACGGCGATCAGGTGGGCTGCGAATTCGGCGATTCGGTGACCACCGCCGGCGACGTCAACGCCGACGGCTACTCCGACGTCCTGGTCAGCGCGCCCTTCCACGACGGCGCGTTCGTCGACGAAGGACGCGTGTACCTGTTCCTCGGCGGCCCGGCCGGGCTCGCGACGACGCCCGCGTGGACGCACGACGGCGGGCAAGCTGGCGCCCACTTCGGCGTCGCCGTGAACTGTGCCGGCGACGTCAACGCCGATGGCTACGACGACGTCATCGTCGGCGCCAATCGCTACGACGCGGGCCAAACCGACGAAGGCCGCGCCTATGTCTTCCTCGGCGGTGCGAGCGGTCTTGCCAACGCACCGGTGTGGGTGACCGAAGCCAACCAAGCTGGCGCCTACTACGGCCATGCGGTGGCCGGGGTCGGCGACGTCAACGGCGACGGCTTCGACGACGTGATGGTCGGCGCCGACTGGTTCGACAACGGCCTGACCGACGAAGGGCGCGCGTACCTGTTCTACGGCTCGGCGGCGGGCGTTTCGACGACACCCGCCTGGACGGTGGACGGCGACAACACCGATGCCTACCTTGGCGCGCCGGTGGCGGCCGCCGGCGACGTCAACGGCGACGGCTACGCCGACATCGCGGTTGGTGCGTTCGACTTCAGCATTCCGCAATCGCAGGGCGAAGGCCGCGCGTACGTCTACCTCGGCGGGCCGTCGGGGCCCGCCGTCGCCCCGGTCTTCACCGTCGAAGGCGTCTACCCGCAGGCCGGCATGGGCACGTCGATGGGCACCGCCGGCGACGTCAATGGCGACGGCTACGCCGATCTCATCGTCGGCGCCTCGCGCTACGCCGATGGCAACGGCGGCAACGCCGGCAAGGCCGCGCTCTACCTCGGCTCCGCGGCCGGCCCGGACACCACCGCCGATTGGGTGAAGACATCCTCGAACGTCGATGCGCGTCTCGGCGGTATGGTCTCGACCGCGGGCGACGTGAACGGCGACGGCTACGCCGACGTGCTGGTGGCTGCGTGGAATGACCGCGCGCCCTACTACGACGAAGGCGTGGCGTGGCTCTACCTCGGCTCGGCTGCCGGCCTCGACACGTCCGCTGCGTGGACCGCCAGCGGCGACACCATCAACGTGCACTACGGCTGGTCGCTCGACACCGCGGGTGACGTCAACGGCGACGGCTATTCCGACTTCATCGTCAGCAGCCCGCTGCACAGCAATGGCCTGTACAAGCAGGGGCGTGCCTATCTCTATCTCGGCGCCCCGAGCGCTCCCGCCGACCGCGCCGCCTGGACGCTGACCGGCAACCAGAATGGCGCGACGGTCGGCACCGCGCTCGCGTTCGCCGGCGATGTGGACGGTGACGGGTTCAGCGACCTCCTCGCCGGCGTCCCGCTCTACGATCACGGACAGACCGACGAAGGCCGTGCGGTGCTCTTCCGCGGGTCGGCCACCGGATTCGCCGCCGCCAGCGACTGGTCCTACGAGTCGAACCAGGCCGGCGCGCAGGCCGGCGGCACCGTGGCCTCCGCCGGCGACGTCAACGGAGACGGCTACACCGACGTCGTGGTCGGCGCGCCGCTGTACGACACGCCGGCCACCGACGCCGGCCGCGCGTGGTTGTTCCTCGGCGCGCCGGGCGGCCTTGGGACCTCGCCAGCGTGGACGGCGAGCGGCTGGCAGGCGAACGCGCACTTCGGCTCGGCGGTGGCGGGCATCGGCGACGTCAACGGCGACGGCTATGCCGACATCGCGGTCAGCGCCGCGCAACTCGACACCAGCGGCACCGACGCCGGCGCCGTGTACGCCTATCTCGGCTCCGCCAGTGGACTGTCGGCGACGCCCGCGTGGGTGCAGAAGGGCGACATTGCCAACGGGCAATTCGGCGTCACGGTGAGCGGCGCCGGCGACATCGATCGCGATGGCTACGGCGATCTGCTCATCGGCCAGCCGTATCGCACCGGCAGCTTCAGCGGCGAGGGGCGGGCGTGGCTCTTCCGCGGCGGTCCGAGCGGACTCGCCACGAGCGCCTCGTGGACCTACGACGGCGGGCAGATCAACGCCAACTGCGGCCTCGCGCTCGGCGACGCGGGCGACGTCAACGGCGACAGCTACGCCGACGCGGTGATCGCCGCGCCGGGCGGCACCAAGACGCTGGCGGCCGAAGGAGTGGTGCGGCTGTTCCTTGGAGGGGCCGGCGGCCTCGCCGCGACGCCCGTGTGGACGGTGTCCGGCGGGGAAGCCAACGCGCGCTTCGGCACCGCCGCCGACGGCGCCGGCGATCTCGACGGCGACGGCTACGCCGACATCGCGGTCGGCGCGCCGCTGATGGACAGCACCACCGCGGATGTCGGAGCGGTCGCCGTGTTTGCCGGTGCGGCCGCCGGGCCCGCCGCCACGCCGCGATGGATCACCTACGGCGATCAGGCCGGCGCATCGTTCGGCCGCACGCTGGCGGGCCGTGGTGATGCGACGGGCGACGGGATGGCCGATCTCGCGGTGGCTGCGCCGCTGTACCAGCTCTCGATTTCGCTGCAGCGGGTTGGCCGCATGGTGCTCTATCCCGGCAACGCCGCGGCGGGCCCGCCGCGCCTGGCGCGTCAGCGCCGCGCCGATGACAGCGCGCCGCTCGACCTCAACGCACTCATCGCGCCGCCCTCGCTGCGGCTGGCGTACAGCGCGCGGACGCCGGCCGGACGCGGGCCAGTGTGGGTGGAATGGGAGGTCGCGCCGGTGGGCGTGGCGTTCGACGGTGTGCCGGACGGCAGTTCGCCGGTGCTGGACACGGGAGTCCCGGGCGCCGGCACCGGCAGCGCCGCGGCATACTCGGCGCTGGTGTCCTCGATCGCCCAGGCCGGCGGCTATCACTGGCGGATGCGCACGCGGTCCTCGCAGCCGCGGTTCGCACGCTCGCCGTGGGTGTCGTTCGTGCCAGCAGGCGCGACGGAGGCCGCGTTCCGTTCCAACGCATCGATCGTCGGCGTGGGGGAGCCCGGACGGGAGCCGGCTCTCAGCCTCGCGCTGCGCGCGCCGCGCCCCAATCCGGCGCGGGAGCAGGTGGAGGTGCGCTTCGTGCTGCCGCGCGCGGCCGCGGCGCGGGTCGCCGTCTTCGATCCGCGCGGGCGCTGGGTCGCGGATCTCGCGCAGGGGCCGCAGAGCGCGGGCGAACACGCGGTGCGCTGGAGTCTGCGGGATGCCGGCGGCCGCCGCGTGGCGGCGGGCCGCTACTTCGTCCGTCTCGAACTCGATGACGTGGTGCGGACCCGCGCGATCACGGTGAGCCGATGAGGAGGGCGACGATGCAGGCAGTCGTGTGGCGCTGCGCGCTCGCGTGCGTGTGCGCGGCCGGGCTGGCCGGTGCAGCGCGGGCAAACGATCCGGTGGGCCCCGTGTGGACGATGCGCGGCAGCACCGATGCGTCGCTGCTCGGCACCGGCGCCTGCGGGGCCGGCGATGTCAACGGCGACGGCTACGATGACGTGATCGTCGGGTCGCCCGGCTTCTCCAATGGGCAGTACGACGAGGGCCGCGCCCAGCTGTTCCTCGGCTCGGCCGCGGGACTCGACACCGTCGCCGCCTGGACGGTGGAAGGCGGGACGGCGAGCGCGCAGTTCGGGTTCGACGTCGCCTCCGCGGGCGACGTGAATCACGATGGCTACGCCGACGTCATCGTCGGCGCGCACTTCGACCCGACGGGCGGCTTCGAGGCGGGGAAGGCGTACGTGTACCTCGGAGGGCCACAAGGGCTGTCGATGACGCCGGTGTGGACGAAGACCGGTACGCAAGTCGGCAGTCACTTCGGCGCCGCGGTGGCCGGAGCCGGCGACGTGAACGGGGACGACTTCGACGATGTCATCGTCTCGGCCGACCGCTACGACAACACCGCGGTGGACGAAGGCGCCGCCTACGTGTACCTCGGGTCCGCGACCGGTCTCGCCACTACGCCGGCCTGGGTCGAGTTCGGCGAGGTCGAGAACGCGGACTTCGGCGAGTCGGTCGCGGGAGCCGGCGACATCAACGGCGATGGCTACGCCGATATCCTGGTCGGCGCCTGGCGCTACAACTACCAGCAGAGCGTGACGCCGCAATACACGTTCGGCGGGCGCACATTCCTCTACTACGGTGGTCCGGGCGGCCCGTCGCTGACGCCCAACTGGTCGGCGGATGGCGAGAAGCCGAACGCGAGCTTCGGACAGTCGGTGAGTGGCGTGGGCGACGTGACCGGCGATGGGTACGACGATTTCGTCGTCGGGGCGGAACGCTACACGCTCGACAACGCCTATCAGGGTGCGGTGTTCCTGTTCGCGGGTTCGCCGACGGCTCCCTCCCTCACGCCGACGTGGATCGGCACCATCGATGCGCAGAATGTGCGCCTCGGGTTCTCGTGCGCCGGCCCAGGAGATCTCAACGGCGACGGGATCGACGACATCGTCAGCGGCGGCTTCCGCTACTCGTCGAACTTCCAGTACCAGGGCGTGGCGTGCGTTTTCTACGGTGCGCCGGGCGGCGCGTTGTCCGACAGGCCGGACTGGCAAATCGCGGGCGAGAGCGAC
>JBGATO010000102.1:0-11458 GCA_044229145.1 Candidatus Eiseniibacteriota bacterium
GAGCACGTTGCCGACGCCAAAGACCGCCGCCAGGCCCGAGCCGGCGAGGCGCAGCACGCCCGTCGCCGTCGCCGCCGACACGAGCGGTGCGTCGGGCAGGCTCGCCGGCCACAGCACGACGGCCCCGTAGCACAGGGCCAGGCCGCACGCCGCGATGAAGGCGCCGAGGAGTCGATAGCCCAGGTTCATCCGCACACTCTACACGCCCCGGCCGCGGTCGGCAGCGGCCGGGGCATCGGTGAAGCGCCGCGGGCGCAGGATGCCCGGACCGCGCGCGATAATGCCGGCGTCCGGGACGCCGAATCGGATTCTCCTGCCGCGCCTCTTCGTGAGCGCAGCGCCGGCAGCCGCCCGGAACCGGCCACGCATGATCATCCTGCTCGTCAAGCTGCTCGCCGCACCGGCCCTCATCCTCGTCGCGACGCTGGTCAGCCGCCGGTTCGGGCAGGCGACGGGCGGATGGCTGGTGGGGCTGCCGCTGACCTCCGGGCCGATCGCGGTCCTCCTCGCCGTCGAGCAGGGCCCGCGCTTCGCGCAGCTCGCGGCAGCCGGATCGCTCGGTGGGACCGTGGCCCAGGCGATCTTCGCGACCGCGTACGTCGGCCTCGCGCAACGGTGGCGCTGGCCGGTCTGCCTCGTCGGCGCGAGCCTCGCGTTCGTCGCCTCGGGCCTCGTCCTCGCCAGCCTCGCGCTGCCGGTCTCGGCGCTCGCGGGCATTGCCTGCGTGACGCTTGCCGGAACGCTGTGGACGATCGGCCCGCCAGGGGCCGACGCGACCGTCTCCGCGGCGCCGAAGTGGGACCTGCCGGTGCGCATGGCGGTCGCCACCGGACTGGTCATGCTCATCACGGCGGTCGCCCCCGCGATCGGGCCCGGCTCGAGCGGGCTCGCCGCGACGTTCCCGCTGTTCGCAACCGTCCTCGCGGTGTTCGCCCACCGGCACCACGGCGCGCCGGCGGCGCACGGCGTCCTGCGCGGCCTGCTGCTCGGCCTCTTCGGCTTCGTCGGTTTCTTCGCCACCGTTTCCGGGCTCGTGACGCAGGCGGGGCTCGCCGCGACGTTCACCGCCGCGCTCGCCGTCAACCTCGTGATCTCCGCAGCCGCGTATCCGGTCCTGCGGTCGCGCTCGAACTGACGCGGCGGCCCCTCGCCGATCGCGCGCGACCGGTGCGGGCAGACGCGCGGCGCGGAGGCCGCGCCCCGCTCGCTCGCCGGTCGAAGCTGCTAGACTGCCGTGCGCGGTCGGGTGTCGACGACCATCGCGCCGTCCGCCGGCAATCCCGGGCGACGCCGCCCTATCGCACCAGCACACCGCCAGCATGAAAATCCGCCGCGCCACCGTCACCCCGATCGCGTTCAGGGATCCGCCGCTGCTGAACGCCGCCGGCATCCACGAACCGTACGCGCTGCGCTCGATCATCGAGGTCGAGACCGACAGCGGGCTCGTGGGCCTCGGCGAGTCGTACGCCGATGCGCCCGTGCTGGCCGCGCTCCAGAAGACGAGCGGGGACCTGGCCGGCCTCGACCCCTTCGACCTCAACGGGCTGCGCGCGCGGGTCAAGGCCGCCACCGGCGCGTCCGCGACCGCAGCGCCGGCGCCCGGGACGGCGCTCGCCCCCGGCGCGTGGCCGGGCAAGATGGCCGCCAACGTCTACTCGGCGTTCGAGGTCGCGTGCATCGACCTGCAGGCGCGCCACCTGAACGCCCCGGTCGTCGACGTCCTCGGCGGTGCCGTGCGCGACGAGATCCCGTTCAGCGCGTACCTGTTCTTCAAGTACGCCGAGCACGTCGACACGCCGTACGCGCCCGACACCTGGGGCGAGGCGCTCGGCGCCGAGCAGATCGTCGCGCAGGCGGCGCGGATGCGCGACGCGTACGGCTTTCGCAGCATCAAGCTCAAGGCCGGCACGCTGCTCGGCCCCGAGCACGAGGTCGCGTGCCTGAAGGCGTTGAAGCGCGCGTTCCCGGACTGCCCGCTGCGCATCGATCCCAACAACAACTGGTCGCTCGAAACGGCGGTCCGCATGGCGGAGACCATGGGCGCCGACCTCGAGTACTACGAGGATCCGACGCCGGGCCTCGACGGCATGGCCGAGCTGCACCGGCGCACCGGCGTGCCGCTCGCGACCAACATGGTCGTGACCGACTTCGAGGAGCTCCGGCAGAGCCTCGCGCGCAACAGCGTCCAGATCGTGCTCGCCGACCACCACTTCTGGGGCGGCTTGCGCGACACCCAGCTCCTCGCGCGCATCTGCGGCATGTTCGGCCTCGGCGTGTCGATGCACTCGAACTCGCACCTCGGCATCAGCCTGATGGCGATGTCGCACGTCGCGGCGTCGATCCCGAACCTGACCTACGCGTGCGACACGCACTACCCGTGGCAGGAGCCGGACGAGGAAGTGCTCCGCGGCGGCAAGCTGCCCATCGTCGGCGGCTGCGTGCGCGTCACCCGCGCGCCGGGACTGGGTGTGGAGCTCGACCACGAGCAGGTGCGCAAGCTGCACGAGCTCTATCTCGCATGCGGCATCCGCCAGCGCGACGACGTGCGGCAGATGCAGCGCTATCGGCCGGACTGGCGCAACGTGAAGCCGCGCTTCTGACGCCGCCGCGCACAGGAAATTTCAACCGGGACCCGTGGGGGCCCTCACCGAGAGGAGCGTGAGCATGAGCCGTCTGTACAAGTGCATCGTCGCGCTGGGATGCGCGCTCTCCGCCGTCGCGGCGGCCCCGGCGCTGGCGCAGGCCGCGTGGCCATCCAAACCCGTCGTCTACGTCGTGCCGTTCGCCCCCGGCGGCAACACCGACGCCTTCGCGCGGCTCCTCAACCAGAAGCTCGGCGCCGCGCTCGGGCAGCCGGTCGTCATCGAGAACAAGCCGGGCGCCGGCGGCAACGTCGGCTCCGACTACGTCGCCAAGGCGGCGCCGGACGGCTACACGATCCTCGGCGGCACGATCAGCTCGCACGCGATCAACGTCAGCGTCTATCCGAGCATGCCGTACGATCCGGTCAAGTCGTTCGAGCCCGTGATCCTGCTCGGCAGCAACCCGCTCGTGTTCGCCGTCAGCGCGACCACGCCGTACAAGACGCTGAAGGAGGTGCTCGACGCGGCCCGCGCGAAGCCCGGGCAACTGGCGTTCGCGTCGCCGGGCAACGGCACGTCGCCGCATCTCGCCGGCGAGCTCCTGAAGCTCCAGGCCGGCGTCGACTTCACGCACGTCCCCTACAAGGGCAGCGGCCCGGCGCTCACCGACGTGATCGGCGGGCAGGTGCCGATCATCATCGACACGACGATCGTGCTGGGTCCGCAGATCAAGGCCGGCAAGCTGCGCCCGCTCGCCGTCGCCTATCCCAAGCGGCTCGCCACGCTCCCCGACGTGCCGACGGCCGCCGAAGCCGGCGTGCCGGGCTGGGACGTCGTGTCGTGGCAGGCGGTGTTCGCGCCCGCGGGCACGCCGAAGCCGGTCGTCGCCCGCCTGAACACCGAGATCGCGCGCGTCATGAAGACACCCGACGTGCAGGCGCGCCTGGCCGAGATGGGCGTGGAAGTTGCGGCCGGCCCGCCCGAGCAACTCGGCGACTTCCAGAAGGCCGAGATCGCCAAGTGGGCGAAGGTCGTGAAGGCGGCGGGGATCAAGGTGGAGTGAGGCGCGCGGTGCGCGGCGACGCCGACGGCGGCCGCCGCGCGCAGCATCGCGGCCCGGCAGCGCGCGGTGCCTGAAGCGGCAGCGCGCTCAGCGCGGGCTCATCGCTGGCCCGGCGACGGCAGCACCCACCGGCCGTCGCGCAGCGGCAGGAAAGCCCCGTCGTCCTGGCCCACCTCCTCGGCGAGGCGGACGTTGAGCTTCGTGTTCATCGCCATGACGAGCTCGCGCGCGGCGCCGGCGCCGCTCGCGAGGTTGCGGGTCTCATCGGGATCCGCCGCGAGGTCGTAGAGCTCGAGGTCGTTGTTCGCGACGAGGTCCTCCCACGTGGCCGGCGTGTTGAAGGAGAGCGGCGCGAAGTAGCGGCTGAAGCGGTAGCGCCCGTCGAACGCGCTGCGCACGCCGCAGCGCAGCTTGAAGTCGGGCTCGTTCTGCAGCATCCACGCGGCCTTCTGCGGCCCGGTGAGCCCGGGCGTGCGCAGGTACTGCTCGAGGCGTGCGATCCACGCGGCGTCCTGGTAGAGCAGCATGTTGAAGTTGAACAGTGTGGCCGGCCGCAGGGCGTCCACGCCCGCGCGCTCGGGGCTGCGGAGCAGCACGGAGAAGTCGCGCCCCGGCAGCCCCGCCTGTGCCGCCTTCACTTCGCCCTCCGCCTTGCCGGTGAGCGCGAGCAGCGTCGGGACGAGGTCGATCTCCGAGGTCAGCGCCCGGCAGGTCCGGCCGCGCGCATACGCGGGATGGACGACGATCAGCGGCAGGTGCGTTTGCTCCCGGTAGGCGCACGTCCCCTTCCCGCGCATCTGGTGCGCGCCGCCCAGTTCGCCGTGGTCGGCGGTGAAGACGACGATCGTCTTCGCGGCCATGCCCGACTCGCGCAGCGCGTCGAGCGTGGCCACGACCTGGCGGTCGCCGTCGCGGATGCAGTTGTAGTAGTAGTCGCGCAGCAACTGCCAGCGCCGGTCCTCGTCGGGCCACTGCCCGACCAGCTGGTCCTGCACGGACTGGTAGACCCGGTGGGCGAACGGCCTGCCGGCCGCGTCGAGCGGCTGGTGCCGCGTGGGCGGCAGCGGCTCGTTCCAGTGTGCCTTGTAGATCTCGTCGGCGGGCGGGCGGGCGATCGGCTCCACCGTCTGCCTGCCCTGCACCGTCTCGCCCGGCCGGTCCGAGTCGACGTACATGACGTCGTGCGGATTGACGAGGTTGACGGCGAGGAACCACGGCGAGCCCCCGGCATTGAGCTGCGCGCCCCTGGTGCGCAGCCAGCGCGCGGCGAACGCCGCGGTCGATGCGTCGTAGCTGTAGCCGCCCAGCGTCGTGTCGACGATGTCGCCGACGCCGAGGAAGTCCTTGAAGCCGTACGACTCGATGATGCTGCGATAGGTCGCCATCGGCGCGTCGACCGCGTCGGCGACCGTGTCGAGGTTGCGGCTCAGGTGCCACTTGCCCTGGTACGACGGGTAGTAGCCCAGCTGGGCGAGCCGCGCGCCCACCGTCCTGACGGCGGTCGCCATGTTCGCCTGCCACGGCGCGTTCACGTTGTCGAACACGCCCGTGTGCTGGATGTGGTGGCCGGTGTAGAGCGTCGAGCGCGCCGGCGAGCAGGCGCAGGCCGCCGCCTGGTGGTTCAGGAACGCGATGCCGTTCTTCCTGAGCCACTCGCGCCCCGCGACCGGGAAGGGCCAGCGCTCGAAGAAGTGCTCCTGGTCGACGAGGACGAACAGGATGTTGTAGCCGGGCGGCGGGCCCGCCGGCGCCGGGCGCGCGCCGGGTCCGTTCGTGACGGCGGCGCTCGCCCGGTCGGGCAGGAACTGCGCCCCGAGCAGTGCGGCGCCGGCCCCCACGAAGGTGCGGCGCCCCGTGTCGGGAGGTTGATCGTCCTGGCTCTTCATCGAGTGCGATTCCGACTGGTGAACGCGGCCGCGCCGCCGCCGGCGCTGCGCGGTCGCACGCGCAGAACTCCCGGAGGCGCTGCCATCTCGCCGTCGCTTGCGCCGCGTTCGCGCTCGCACGGCGTTGCAGATAGGATGCACGCGCCGCTGCCATTCCCGCAAGCGACCCGGCGACCCGACGACGCTTTCCGCGTCGCTGGCGCCGAGCGATCGCCGCACGAATCGCGGCGCGGTCGCTCGCAGCCCGCCGCGACGAAAGCCTGCGCGCACCGCGGCGGGCGTCGGCCGCTCGCGGGTCGCCCGGCGCAGTCACGCGGCGGGCACGCAAGAAAAAGCGCCCGGCACGCAAGTGCCGGGCGCCCCGGAGCGACCGCTGAGTAGGCCTACGACGCCTGCTTCACCTCCGGCGGCTTCCACGAGCCGTCGAGGATCGAGGGCGGGTTCTCCTTCGGCCAGTACAGCCGCATCATCAGCACGAAGTCGCCCTTCGGCGCCGGCAGCCAGTTCGCTTCCTTGTCCTTGCCCGGCGACTCGTTCTGCACGTACAGGTCGACCGACCCGTCGGCGTTCGCCTTGAACTTGCTGCGGCTGCTCACCGTGTAGCGGTTGATCGGGTTGGGCACGAAGAAGTAGTCCTTGTCGTACATCGTGATCGACCAGAAGCCGTTCACCGGCGGGAAGCCGCCCTTCTCGACGCGCACCACGTACTTGTTCGCGCCGCTGTACTTCTTGACCACGTCCGGACCTTCCGACGTCGGGTAGACGGCGTCCTGCGGCCGGTTGGCGCCGAGGCCGTAGTACGTGATCAGCGCGCGGTTGAGGTAGTTGGTGCCGTAGATTCCCGTCTTGGGGAAGAACAGCCAGCCGTGCTCGACCTTCGCGTCGCCGCGCACGATGGCCTCGGGGAGCGAGGCGATCTTGCCCTGCGCGGGCTTGACGGCCGCGTTGACGCCCTTCAGGACCGCCGGGTCGAGCTTGGCCGCGTCGAACGGCTGCCCCGGCACGATGCCGATCTTCGCGAGCTTCGCCAGCATCGGCGCGTCGGCCGCGGCCGGCGGATTGGCCTTGAGGATCTCGGAGAACAGCTTGAAGTACGCGGCCCCGTCCATCGCGTCGACCTGGTCGCGCGGCGCCTTCTTCATGTCGACGGCGGCGTCGACCGTGCCGGCGGCCGCGGTGTACGGCTTCCCGAACGCCGACAGCGGCACGGCACTCACCTGGTCCTGCAGCGCGTGCACCGCCTTGTAGTCCTCCGGCGTGCCGGACGAGTAGATGCGGCCGAGGATCCAGACGATGCTGGTCGGCGCCTTGTACTCGGTGACGCCGGCCGGCAGCGTGCCCGACCAGCCCGGCCCGGTGATCGCGTACTTCTGTGCCTTGGTGCCCGTCGTGCGCTTGCCCGGGACCTCGAACACGTTGGTCCACATGTCGAGCATCGGGAACAGGAAGTAGCGGTCCTTCATGTCCGGGATGCTCAGGATCCACGGCTCCTTCGAGACGTCGAGCCACGTCAGCGTGTAGAGCGTGTCCGCGTTGGGTGCGGTGACCGAGTGGTCGTCGACGGCGGGGTAGCTCCTCAGGCGCGCGAACTGTCCCATCGGCGCCTTCGAGCCTTCCGGCTTCTCGACGTTGGTCATCACGCGCCGCGTGATCTCCATCGTGACCAGCGGGTACGCGTACGTGTACGCCTCGATCGCGATCTCGCGCGCCTCGAGTTCCTTCGCGGCGCTCTCGGCGGCGGCCTTGGCTTCGACGGCCGCCTTGTCGACGGCCTTCTCGACCTTGGCGGGCTCCTGCTTGCCGCAGGAGGAGAGGGACACGGCCGCGAGCGCGGCCAGCAACGGAAGCAGGAGCCTTTGCAGTTTCACCGGGGAATCCTCGCAGTGGGACGGGGAGCGCTTCGGGCCCGCATGTTACCAGCCCCGTGGCCGGCCGAGATTGGCAGCGGCCCACGGAATTTTGCATTTCGGGACATTCCAACTGAAAATGCGCGACCCGCCCATGCGTGCGCCCCGTCCAACGTCCAGCTCGTCGCCGGGAGAACTCGGCCAGGTCATCCGGGTCGGCGGCGCGGCGGCACTTCTGCCGCTGCTCGTCGAACGGGGCATCGATCCCGATGCGCTGGCGGCCGAAGCAGGCTTGTCCGCCGCGGTCTTCGCCGACCCCGACAACGTCGTCCCGTTCGCGGCCCTGTGCCGCCTGACCAGGCTCGCGGCCGAGCGCGCCGCGCTGCCCGATATCGGCCTGCGCGCGTGCGTGAACACGGGCCTGGCGTCGCTGGGCACGCTGGGCTACCTCGTCGCCAACTCCGAGACGGTTGGGCGCGGGCTCGCCGCGCTCGAAGCGTATCTCTACGTCCACGACCAGGGCGCCACGCCGGTCATCGCCCGCGACGGCGACACTGCGTACCTGGGCTACGAAGTTCTCGCACCGGGAATCCCCGGCGCAGACCAGGTGACCTTCGGTGCGCTGGCCATCGCGACGAACATCCTGCGCAAGCTCTGCGGCACCGGCTTTCGCCTGCAGGAGGTCGCGATCGCATACCGCGCCCCTGCCGACACGTCGCTGTTTCGTTCGTTCTTCGACGCTCCGGTCAGGTTCGACGCGGAGCGCAGCGCGCTCGCCTTCGACACCCGTTGGCTCGCGATGCCGATACCGACCGCCGACCCGTACCTGCGCACCATCCTGGTCGAGAGGATCCAGCACGAAACCGCCCGCCTGGGCGAGCCGGCCACGGACCGCATCCGCCGCGTGATGCGTTCCCTCGTGGCCGGCGGCAGGTTTTCGGTCGCCGACGCCGCGGCCGCATTCGGCGTCGATCGCCGCACGCTCGCGCGGCGCCTGGCGAGCAGCAGGACGAGTTTCCGCGAACTGCTCGACGAGGCACGCCACGGCGAGGCGCAACGCCTGTTGCAGTCCACCGCAGTTTCGGTCGCCGAGATCGCCGCGCGTCTTGGCTACTCCGACACGGCGACGTTCACGCGCGCGTTCCGCCGCTGGGCCGGGACTTCGCCGCGGCAGTGGCGGGCGGCGAGCCGCGCGATCTAGGAACCGTCGCCGGTTCCGGACGGATACACTGACCGGCGCCACACGTAGCGACTTACGGTGTGCCGGCCACCCTGGAACCGCATGACGGTGTCGTCGCCATGAACGAATGCGGCGCGCTCCAAGGTGCGGCGCGACGGCATGTTCGCAGACTCCGTGATGGCCAGAATGGCGGGCAGGTTGAAACTCTCCGCGGCCCACTGGCACGCGCCCCGCAGCGCCTCGGCGCCATAGCCGCGCCTGCGCGCGCCCTCGGCGATGGCGTAGGAAACCTCCACCTCGCCATCCAGTGGAGAAAACCCGACGTGGCCAAGCAGCGCTCCGCCATCGCGGTCTTCGACGGCCAGGACGTAGGGACCAAGACGCGGATCACCGGGCGACCAGTAGCAGGCGATCAGGTAGCGGATGCGAGCAGTGGCCGCGTTCGCATCGGCGTAGACGTGGGAAGGCAGCCAGCGCCGCGTGGAAGGCTCGCCGTTCAGCTCCATCATTCGCGCCGCGTCTTCGAGGAGAAGGTGGCGCAGCCGGAGAAACGGAGGGTCAAGCGGGAGCGGGTTGGCGGGCATCAAGGGCGCTGCGAAGGTCGATCGGTGAAGCCTGGCAATTCCGCCCCACCCAGGTCTTATCGAGGACTACCCGACCTGACCTACCACCTGCACGATCGCGACGTACTGGTGACGACCTGCGGCCGCATCTGCATGCACCGTAAACGGATCAACATCTCGACCGTCCTGGCCGGTCAGCGGGTAAGCATCAAGGAAGTCTACGAAGGCATCTGGATCGTAAGCTTCATGCATTACGATCTCGGCTACATCGACCTGGAGCAGAAGACACTGCAACCCCTCGACAACCCGTTCGGCGCGAGGTTGTTACCTATGTCTTAGGTACAGTCTGTTACCCATGTCTCAAGACTGCACCATTGTTTTTATTGGCGTCCCCAGGGGGATTAGTCGCTATTCCCACTTTAATTTTCAATGGGTTGGCGCAGTCAGTTTAGGGATTCGAACGTAAGCCGCCACTTTCCCGTGCCTTGTAGCCCCGACAATCGATTGCGCCGCCTGCAGCTATGAGAATCCGGCTGACGCGAATTTCTTCGCGCGGCCGAGGCACTTGCCATCTAGCGGCAACAAAGCGTCCAACACCACAAGGTCCGCGAATAGCCGGCGGCATGGCGGCCCCTTGGGGATGGTGAAGGCATAGTCGGCCATTCGGCCGCCCATCCACTCGATTGCTTTCGCCTTATCTCTGAGCGCACCGGAGGCAACGACCAGGATGCGATAGCCCGTCACGACATCAACCAATTCGGTGAGCCTGCTCGCATCGCGTACCAGGGCAAGTCCAATCGCGTCCGCAAGCGATTCACACGCCTGTGTCGCCGCAACGTCTGCAGCCAAAAGCAGTGCCTCCAAGAACCGCTGCCTTCCAGTGTCTCCCTCGCGAATCGTGGCGCGTCCGATGGACTTCGAAAGGGCTTCGAGTAGTGTGCTGTCAAATCGGAGCAGCCTGCATGCGACTGCCATCCCCTTCCATGCCTCCCCAATTGGATCCTCGCAAATCTCTGCCCCCGCCGTCGCAAAGTGCTCTGACACTCCCTCCGAGTCCGTACCTTTCCGCTGCGCAAAATCTGCCATTCGCGCACCAACTCGGCATAGGGGGCCAGGCCGTTCCGCGTCGAGCAAGCCACCCTCTGCCTGCAATGCATTCAGGGCCGAGTCCACGATGCCACCGATCCCGCGCTCATCGAGAAGCGGCTTTATTGCCATCACGCGGCCCATTGTCGAGGCTCGGAGTAGGCCCGGCGACAAGTCCCAAGCTCTCCATAATGGCTCTTCCATCATGTCCAAAAGAGATGCTGCCACATCCATCTCCGTTTCCACGCCGCCAAGCCAGTCGACAAATCGGTCGACATTGTCTTCGTCTACCTCCAGTAACTCGACAAGAATATGAGCGTGGGCGCAGGCGGCAAGCCGGCGCCAGGAAAGGGGCAATACCGAGAGCTCTTCACTCACGCTAATCTTTCCAAGCGTCGCTCGCACAAGTGCTGGCATCAGCTTCCACGCAATGGCAATTCCATTCTTCTTTGCCTTCTCACCAAAGAGACGCTCTAATGTGTCTGCGGCCAATTCAATGAATCCCTGATTCATTGAAAAGTTCGAAACGGCGATTTCGAGGATGCCGAGTAATGCAATCGGCGACCTGGATTCGGCGAACTCATGCAACGCGCCGACAGCAAATCCACGGCTTGCACGTCCCGGCAGAATCTGACGGGAGATAGGGACGAATCGAAGTTCAATGCCAGCGCACGCTTCAAGCCATCATGGAGCGAAACTCGAATAGCTTCGCACAAGTCGGGCACTAGGACATCTTCTATCCAAACTGGCTGCGCGTTGATCTCGCGCGGCTGCCCGACAAGAGTGGAAAAATAGACAAGCGATGTTGGGATAAACTCATCGACACCCATCTGCGCACCAGATCTCCATTTGCGCTCAAGCGCGGCGAGGAATTGACTTGGTGTCTCGCGGAAATCCGATAACAGATGAGAAAGCTCGATCTCACGGAGAGCCCCTTCAGAAAGGGTCGCGCGCCAGCGTTCCACGCTTGGCATCTTCGGCCAACATTGGGCAGCGGCGTGCGTCAATGTGGCCAATCTGACTTCCCGGTCCGGGTCGAAAAACCCGAATTCCCAAATTGCTCGGTCCGCCTTCCCCTCTCCTGTCAACGAAATGCCACTTACCTTCGGTATCCTCCGTAAGACGATTTGTTTACCGTTGCGTGCTTTCAGTTGCGCTTCCCCGTTCCCATCCCGTGCGCGTTGAAGCGCGGAGATAATGTCAGCATGTCTAATCGAGCCTAGATCCCCATAGCTAAGAAAGGACAGGTCA
>JBGATO010000103.1:0-11039 GCA_044229145.1 Candidatus Eiseniibacteriota bacterium
AGGAACTCGATCTGGCCGTTGACGCTGCGGAACTCGTCCGCCGCCCACGCCTCGAGTTCGTCCCACAGGGCGGGACTGATACGCAGCAAGAACGCTTTGCGCTCAGCCATCCGCTCCCCCTTCCTAGTGGTGCAGGGTGCCGGCGTTCACGACCGGCGAGGCGGAGTGATCGCCGCACAACACGACGAGCAGGTTGCTGACCATCGCCGCCTTGCGCTCCTCGTCGAGTTCGACCACGTTCTCGCTCGACAGCTTCTCGAGCGCCATCTGCACCATCCCAACCGCGCCCTGCACCAGCAGCGAGCGCGCGGCGACGATCGCGGCGGCCTGCTGGCGGCGCAACATCGCCTCGGCGATCTCCGGCGCGTACGACAGGTTCGACAACCGCGCTTCGATCACGTGCACCCCGGCCAGCGCCAGCCGCGAGATCAACTCCTGCTGCAGGAGGTTCGCGACCTCGTCGGGGTGGCCGCGCAACGACACTTCGCTCTGCTCGCCGGTGTCCGGCGCGTCGTACGGATAGGTGCTCGCCAGGTGCCGGACGGCCGCCTCGCTCTGCACCTCGACGTACTGCAAGTAATCGTTCACGTCGAACAACGCCTTCGCGGTGTCCTTGACCTCCCACACGATCACCGCGGCGATCTCGATCGGGTTGCCGTTCTTGTCGTTCACCTTGAGCTTCTGGCCGTTCAGGTTGCGCGCGCGCAGCGACACCTTGCGCTTGAGCGTGAACGGATTGACCCAGAAGAACCCGTTTGTGGTGACCGAGCCGACGTACGTACCGAACAGCGTCAAGACCATCGCGTCGTTGGGCTGCACGACGAACAAACCGGCAAGCGACAAGACGCCCGCCAAGATCATCAGGACACCGAGCAGGTGCTCGCCCCCACGCCCGACCGACTGCCCGGCGTGGTGAAACACGAAGATCGCCCCGAAGATCAGGACGATGCCCACCACCAACATGGCCCAGCCGGGCCGCGCTTGATACCGCTTCTCCTGCGTCATGACAGTCCCATCCTCCCGCCCCCCATGGGCGACATCGAGATGATATCACTACGATACCCCTCTGCAAGCACAAAAACGCCGGGCGGGCAGATCAGGTTGCGGGAGACCGTCGCCGGCAGGGCCGAAAGCCCCAGGCGCCGGCACCTGCCGAGTCCGTGGGTCACCGCGCGTGTCCCCGCACCCGATAACGCCAGAGACGACACCACCAGGGCAGGCGGGTTTCAGCGCGCATGATCGACACCTCCATCCTCCACTACCGCATCACGAACCGCCTCGGCGCGGGCGCCATGGGCGAGGTCTACCTCGCGCGCGACGAGCGGACGGAGCGCTTGGTCGCCCTGAAGTTTGTCGGGCGCACCCAGGCGGCGGAGGGCGAAGCGCGGGCCCGGCTGACTCGGGAGGCGCGCGCCGCCGCCCGCTTGAACCACCCGGCGATCGTCACGGTGCACGGCCTCGAGGACACCGGCGATCAGCTGTTCCTGGTGCAGGAGTACGTGCAGGGCGAGACGTTGGCCGCGCGGCTGGCGCGCGGGCCGTTGCCGCTCGCCGACGCCGAGCGCCTCGCCCGCAGCCTGGCCACCGCCCTCGCCCACGCGCATGCCCACGGCGTCCACCACCGCGATCTCAAGCCGGACAACGTGCTGGTGGCGGCAGACGGACAGTTCAAGATCGCCGACTTCGGCATCGCCCGCGTCGACGGCGCCGCCGCGCTGACCGTCGACGGTTCGATCCTCGGCACGCTGCCGTACATGGCCCCCGAACGCCTCGAAGGCGCCGCGGGCGATGCGCGCGCCGACCTCTTCGCCCTCGGGGCGATCCTGTACGAAGCGCTCACCGGACTCCGCGCGTTTCCCGGCGCGACGCAGGCGGAAGTGCTCTATGCGGTCGTGCGCGGCGAACCGGCGGTGCCGGCGTTGCCCGCCGCGGCGCAGCCGCTGCTCGCGGTCGCGCTCCACTTGTTGGCGAAGGATCCGGCCGCGCGCCCGGCGGACGGCGACGCCGTGTGCGCGATGCTCGACGCCTGGACGCGCACCGGCACCGCGCCGCTGCCGCACCGACCGCGTCGCCGCGTGCAGTGGGCGGCGGCGCTCGGCGCCGCGTGTGCGCTGGTGGCGGCGCTCGGACTGTGGGGACGCGGTCACGTGGCGGCGGAGGCCGGCACCGAACCGGCGGTGGCGGTGCTGCCGTTCGTCAACGTCGCGGACCCGACGGATCCCGAGCGCACCGGCGCGGTGGCGGGCACGCTCCTCGTCAGCTCGCTGGCGCAAACCGGACAGGTGAACGTGCTCGGTTCGCAGTCGGTGGTCGATGCGATCGAAGCACTCCCCCATCGCGCTGACGGCGCATTGACGCGCGACGACGCGGTGCGGGTGGCCGAGCGCACACACGCCGCGCGTCTGGTGCGCGGCAGCATCCTGCAGACCGCGCCGCAGTGGGTGGTCAGCGCCGAAGTCGTGGACGTGGCGAGCGGCCGCGTCTTGCACTCCGCGCGGCTCGCCGGCACGCGCGGCCAGTCGATCTTCGACGTCGTGGACGACCTCGGCACGCGCCTGCTCGAGCAGATGGTGCCGGGCTTCTCGGCGGCGCGCGCGACGCCGTACGCATTGCGCACCGGCGACAACTTGAGCGCCTACCAACATTACGTCGCCGGGCAAGAGGCGCTGGCGCGCGGCGAATTCGAGTCCGCCTCGGCGGACTTCGCCGCGGCGCTCGATCGCGACTCGACGCTCGCGGCCGCTGCCTACCAACTCGGCGTCACGCAGTGGTGGGGCGGCGAGCCCGATGCCGCCGGCGCCAGCATCGAGCACGCGCGGCGCTTCGGCGATCGCCTCACCGGCAGCGAGCGCGACATGCTCGACGCGCTGGCCGCGCTGGTCGCCGGTCACTGGGGCGATGCCGAGGCGCGTCTGCGTGAGATCGACCGCCGCTGGCCGGGCGACAAGCAGGTGCTCTACGGCCTGGTCGAAGCGACCTATCACGGCGGGCACCCAGAGCGCACGCTCGTCGCGGCGCGGCGTGCCGCGCGGGTCGCGCCCGAATTCCTCTTGCCGCGCGTGCACTTGGTGGACGCGCTCGCGGTGACCGGCCACACCGACGAGGCAGAGCGCCTGGCGCGCGAGACCTTGGCACGCGATCCCCACTTCGCCTTCATGTGGCACAGCTTGTTCACCACGCGGCTGTATCACGGCGACGGCGCGGGAGCGCTCGACGTGCTGCGGCATGCGCGCGCCGCCGGCGTCCACGATCCGCTGGTGTACAGCGAAGGCGGGCACCTGGCCTGCGCGCTCGACAGCACCGATGCGGCGCGTCTGTGCTACGTGAACCCGCACGCCCCGGCGTGGAAGCAGACCGACGCGCGGCGCGGCCTCGCGTTCAAGCAGGCGTTCGCGCGCGGCGACTTCGTGCGCGCCGAGCGCATCGCCGAAGACGCGTGGGCGGCGTTCCCGCGCGACGTGCGGGTGAGCGGCGGCGCGGTGCCGCTCGCCAACGGCGCCAACGCGGCAATGGCACTCGGCGACTCGGTGCGTGCATTCGCCTTCATCGACTCGGTCTACGCGCGCCATGCACGCAGCGGCCGCCTGCACGGCGCCGATCTCGACTTCGACCATCTGATGGATCGCGCGTGGGTGGAGGCGTCGCTGGGCAAGACGGTGCAAGCGCAGGCCCACGTCCGGCAATTGCGGCGCAGTCCGCTGTCGCGGCGCGATTTCAACCCGGTCCAGTTGCGTCTCATCGACGCGGACGTCGCGCTGCGCGAAGGGCGCGGCGCGGACGCGCTGGCACTGCTCGCCGGCCCGCCGATCTACCAGGACGGCTTCTTCCGCTACAACTCGGTGCGGCTGCTGCGCGCGCGCGCGCAAATGCAACTCGGCGACCACGCGCGGGCGCTCGCCACGCTCGACACGCTGGCGGCGGTGCCGGTGCTGCGTCTCGACGATGCGGCGTTGCTCCACCTCGATCGCGCGCACTGTTGCGAAGCGCTCGGCCGTCGCGCCGAGGCCGTGGCGGCGTACGAACGCTTCCTCGCCCTTTGGCGTGACGCTCCGGCGACGCGCCGCGAGGTGCGCGACGCTCGCGCCGCGCTCGCGCGCCTGCGTACCGTCGCCTAGCGCTTGACGGCGCGCGGCGCGCGTGCGACAAGCCGCTGCATGTTTCCCGTCTTCGCCCCGCGCGGACTGTGGACGAATCCGCACCTTCAAACGCTCTCGGCCGCGGCGCCACTGGGCGCACCGCCGCGCGCGCTCCGGCACCACGCGTCCGCAGACTGCACGATCGCGCTCCCAGACGGCGATGCGCTCCTCGCCCGCGCCTGGTGGCACGACGAGGTGGCGACGGCCCGCCCGGCCGTCGTGCTCTTGCACGGCGTCGGCGGTACCAGCGAGTCGCGATATCTGCGCCGCGCCGCCGCGTTCTTCCACACGCAGGGCGCGCACGTGGTGCGGCTCAACGCGCGGCTACGGCCTCCTGGGGCGATGTGCGCCCGGCGGGTCGCGCACGGCGCGCTCTTCGCGGACCTCCGCGTCGCCGTCGCATGGGCAGCGGCGCTGCGCGTCGATGCGGTCCACGTGGTCGGCTTCTCGCTCGGCGGGCATGCGGCGTTGCATCTCGCGGCCTCGTGCAGCACCGACGCGCTGCCGGCGCTGCGCACGGTGACCGCCGTATCGCCGCCACTCGACCTCACGGTGGTGAGCCGGCTGTTCGAGCGGCCGGACATCGCGCTCTACCGCGCGCACGTCTTGCGCGGGCTGCGGCGCGACGTGCGCGCGCATCTGCGGCGCGATCCGCGCGCGCTGCCGGTGACGGGCGATGCACCGCGCCGGTGGCGACAGGTGCGCGACTACGACGAACAAGTGCTGGCGCCGCTGTGGGGCTTCGCCTCGGCGGCCGACTACTACACGCGCAGCAGCGCGGCGCTCGTGCTGCCGGCGATCACTCTCCCGACGCTGCTGCTGCACGCCGCCGACGATCCGATGGTGCCGGCCGCCGCGGTGACGCCATTCCTCGCCGGCGCCGGTCCCGGCCTGCGTAACGCACTGACGCGGCACGGTGGCCACTGTGGCTTCGTGACTTCGTGGCGGACGCTGGCGCGCGCCGAAACCTGGGCCACCACGGCCGCGCTCGCCTTTCAGCGCGCGCACGACCCGCGCTAGCGCGGCGGCGGCGCGCCCCGTACTATCGCCCCACGCCGCCGGCCCGGACGCCGCGCGGCTTCGCACCCCGACACGGAAGGAGGGTCTCGTGCCGCCCGTCCATCGCGTTCCGTCCCTCATCGCCGGCGCCGTGCTGGCCGTTTCGCCGCTCGCCCGCGCCGGCGAGCGCTGATGCGCTTCGTCGGCCCGAGCTGAACCGTCGCCGCCGCGCTGATCCCCGACCGGGCACCGCTCGGGCCGGTCGCCGCGCAGCGCGCAGGCGTGGCGTGGCAGTTCCTCGGCCCGCAACCGATCGCCGACGAGGTGTACTCCGGCGTCGGCACGACGGGCGGCAATGCATCGGGCCGCGTGTGCGCGCTGGCCCTCGACCCGGGCGATCCGCTGACCGCTTACGCCGCGGCGGCGCAAGGCGGCGTGTGGAAGACCACCGACGGCGGCGCGCACTGGACTCCGCTCACCGACGGACTCTCCAGCCTGGCGTCCGGCGCCCTCGCCCTCGACCCGCAGGACGCCACCATCGTGTGGTACGGCACCGGCGAGCAGAACTTCAGCATCGACAGCTTTCCGGGCGACGGGCTCTTCCGCTCCACCACCGCCGGCGCGTCGTGGAGCAAGATCGCGGCGAAGACCACGGTGGGCAGCTACATCGCGCGCGTCGCGCTGCCGCCCACCAGCAGCAGCGTCATCTTGGTGGCCAGCGATCGCGGCATCGTGCGCTCGGCCTCGGGCGGCTCGTCGTGGGCGGTGACACTCTCGGGCAGCTACGCGACAGACGTCGGGTTCGACAACGCGGTGTCGCCGACCGCCTACGCGGCGCTCTACGGCGTCGGCATCTTCAAGTCGACCGACCTCGGCGCCTCGTGGACGCAGGTCTACGCGCCAGGTCTCAACACGGTCGGGCGCATCAACCTCGGCGTCTCGGCGTCCTCACCCGGCACGCTGTACGCGAGCGTGGTGCATCCGACGACGTACGGCCTGCTCGCGCTGCTCAAGAGCACCGACTACGGCGCCACCTGGACGACGCTCTCGGCGCCCGACTACCTCACCGGCAAGGCGAACAACGGCCAAGGCTTCTACGACAATTGCATCGTCGTCGACCCCACCACCGCGAACACCGTGTACGTCGGCGGCAGCGATCCGGTGAGTTCGGCGAACGCACTGCTCGCCTCCACGAACGGCGGCAGCACATGGATCGGACGCGCGATCGGCGTCGACAATGGCCGTCTGCATCCCGATCACCACGCACTGGCCATCGGCAGCACCGGCGTGCTGTGGGACGCCAACGACGGCGGCATCTGGACGAGCACCGACGGCGGCCTGCACTGGACGAACCGCAACGCGACGCTCGCCCTCACGCAATTCTACAGCGTGGCCCTCGACCCCAGCGACGCGACCACGGTGATCGGCGGCACGCAGGACAACGGCACCATCGGCACCAGTGCCGGCAGCACCGCGTGGACGCAGATCGTCAACGGCGATGGCGGCCCGTGCTTCCTCGACCCCGCTTCGCCGAGCACGCTCTACACCAGCTACGTGTTCCTGCGCCCGGTGCTGAAGTGGGTGCCGAACGTGTCGCCGGTCGACATCACGGGCGGCGCGGCCCACGACTGGAACGGCGATGCCGCCGATTGGGCGAACGGCGTGCTGCAACCCGATCCCAATGCCACCGCGACGTTCTGGGCCGGCACTACACGCTTGTGGCGCTCGACCAACGCCGGAGCATCCTGGTCGGCGTACTCCAGCACGCTGACGCGCACGCCGAGCGGCGTCCTGCGTTCGCTCGGGCTCGGCACCGGCGCGCCGCACGCGGTCTACGCCGGCAGCAGCGACGGCGCGTTCTTCGCCACTACCGATACCAGCGCGGGCTTTTGGGATCGCAGCAGCGGCCTGCCGACGCGGCCGATCCCCGACATCGCGGTGAGTCCGACCGCCTGGCAGACACTCTACGTGTGCAGCGACACCACCGCCGGCTCACGCGTCTTCAACTCGTCCACCGATGGACGCGCGTGGATCAGCGCCACCGGAGACTTACCGAGCGGGTTGCGACCGCTTTCGCTCGCGGCGGACTTCCGCGCCGCGCCGCCGTCGCTCTTCGTGGGCACCGATCGCGGCGTCTACATGTCGGTCAACGGCGGCGCGCACTGGACGCTCACCGGCCTCCCCGCGGTGGCGGTCTACGATCTGGCGATCAACACACTCGACAACACGCTGGTGGCGGCGACGCACGGCCGCGGCATGTGGGCGCTGCCGCTGGCGGTGACGCGCGCGCCGTCACCGGAGGAGGCACCGGACCGCACGCCGAGCGCCGTGAGCGTGCGCGGCGTGGGCCACGCCGGGGAAATTCGTTTCACGCTGGCCACCGGGGGCGCCGTCCTCGGCGATGTGTTCACACTCGATGGACGGCGCGTCGCCCACGAGCGCTGGGACGCGCTCTCCGCCGGCTCGCACACCTGGCGGTGGGTCGAACGCACAGCCGCCACGCTCGCCAGCGGCCTCTACCGTGTGCGGCTGACGCGTGGCACCCTGCACCGCGAGGCGTGGAGCCTGGTGATCCGCTAGAACGACGGCGCGGGCCAGAGCTCTCTCGCTCCGGCCCGCGCCTGACGGCCGTCCCCACGGCACTGGGGGGCGGTCGAGTCGGTGGATGACGCAGCTAGTCGGCGTCGCCGTCCCCATCGCCGCCACTGGGCGGCGCACCTTCGCCGCCGGCTTTCATCGCAGGCGCACCCGCGTCCGCTGGGAGTGTCGCGTGCACGCCGTGGGTATGCACCAGGCGCCCTCCCTTGTCGGCGGTGTTGGCCAGGACCAGCGCACTCCCCGCGTACAACGTCAGCAGGGCCAGCATCACGACGGTCTCGACGCCACGCGGCAGGGACCGCTTCAAGATCGAGGGGCCCCACAGCACCAGGCCGAGCAGCACGGTCAATCCAATGAAGAGCGCCCGCGCGGCCTCGGCGAGTTCCTCGTGCTCCTCGATCGCTGCCTCGACGGCGTGCGTGACTTTCGCCGCTTCGGCCGCTGCCTCACCCGCTGCGGTCGCGAGCACCAACGAGAAGGTGCCGAGCGCGGTGAGAAGAAACGCTGCCACGAACATTCCACGACGGACCCGCGGGAACACCAACCCTCCTGCCAGCGCGAGTGGTGCCACGAGCAGCAGTCCGATCGGAAAGTGCACGATCAGTGGATGCATGGAACTCCAGGCCGGCAACGGCGGAAACAGCGTCATGGTCGATCTCCAGTGGAAGGGCAGCGGGGATTTTGGGCGAAAAGAAAGGCCTCGCGGCATGTCGTCCAGTACAAACGGATTGCCGAAGCCGCGAGGCCAACCGCCCCCCCATGAGCGGTCGCCGGAATAACATGGCAATCGAGATGCCAGTCGCAGCGCGCCCGTAAGTCGTTGCAGCAGAATACCGGGCGTGAGCGAGACGGGCGGGGACGTTCAAATGTTCGGCGCCGTGCAGCACGGCGGTTCGAAGGTTCGAACGCGGCTCAGACGGAGCGGGCCGCGGCGTCGACACCCAAGCGCTTGAGTTTGTACGACAGATCGCTCCGTGACACGCCGAGCGCGCGCGCGGCCTCGGCTTGCACGCCGCCGGCACGCCCGAGGGCTTGGAGGATGAGTGCGCGCTCCACCGCATCGAGGCTGTCGCGGAGGTCGCCGCTTGGCGCCCGCGCCGCGCAGCGTTCCCAGTATCCGGCGGCGTCGCCGGGAGCACCGGCGGTCAGATCGCCCTCCCCGAGCGAGGGAAAGTCTGCGAGCGTCAGGGACTCGCCGCGCGCCAAGATGCAGGCGCGTTCGACCAGATTGCGCAGCTCGCGCACGTTGCCTGGGAAGGCGTACGCCTGGAGCGCCGGGATCACCGCCGCCTCGACGCCGCGCGCCGGCACCGCCATCTCGCGCGCCACGCGATGCAGCAGGCTGCCGAGCAACACCGGAATGTCCTCGGCGCGCTCGCGCAGCGGCGGCACCGCCAGCGGCACGACGGCGAGCCGATAGTACAAGTCTTCGCGGAATGACCCCTCGCGCACCCGCGCAGCGAGATCGCGATGTGTCGCCGCCACCACGCGCACGTCGACGCGTCGCGGCGCGGTGGCACCGACACGCACGATCTCGCCGTCCTGCAACACGCGCAGCAGCTTGGCCTGCAACGCCAGCGACATCTCGCCCGCTTCATCGAGGAACAGCGTGCCGTGGTCGGCCGCCTCGAACACCCCTTGGCGCGCGTGGTCGGCACCGGTGAATGCGCCCTTCTCGTGGCCGAACAGCTCGCTCTCGAGCAATGTCTCCGTCATCGCCGCGCAGTTGACGGCGATGAATGGCTCGTCGGCGCGCGGGCTGAGCGCGTGGATGGCACGCGCCACCAGCTCTTTGCCGGTGCCGGTTTCGCCGGTGATGAGCACGGTCGCGGCGGTCGGCGCGACGCGCCCCACCGTTTCACGCACGGCGCGCATTCCCGACGAATCGCCGAGCAATTCGGGACGGCCGGCCAGGCGCTCCACCGTCCCGCGCAACCGCGCGTTCTCGCGCTCCAGCGTCGCGCGCTCGACGGCGCGTTGCACGGTGACGCGCACGATGCCGGGCTCGAAGGGCTTCGCGAGGAAGTCGAAGGCTCCTTGGCGCATCACTTCGACCGCCAGCGCATCGTCGGCGAACGCGGTGAGGAGGACGACTTGAAGGTTCGTGTCGACATCCGCGCAGGCGTGCAGGACATCGAGCCCGTTGCCGTCGAGCATCTTGTGGTCGGTGAGCACGGCGTCGAACGCTTCGCGGGCCAGCGCCGCGCGCGCCGCGACCACGCCGTCGGCCTCGACGATGACGTGTCCGTCGGGTTCGAGGATGGCGCGCAAGACGCGCCGCATGTTGGGTTCGTCGTCGACCAGGAGCAGTCGGGTCACGCCACGTCCTCGCGCGGCTGCGCCGGGAGACGCAGCGTGAAGGTGATCTCGCCGTCGCGGTTCGCGGTGAGATCGAGGGTTCCATGGTGCGCTTCGGCGAGCCGCCGCGCCAGTCCCAGCCCGAGCCCGGTGCCTTGCGGCTTCGTCGTGAAGAACGGTTCGAACAGCCGCGCCACCACGTCGGCGCGGATCGCCGCGCCGGCATTCGTCACCGTGACTTCGGTCGCGCCGGGAATCGCCGTGGCACGCAGCCGCACCTGCTCGCCAGGTGGCGACGCATCGATCGCATTGCGCACCAAATTGAGCAGGATCTGATGGATCTGTTCGCGATCGCCCCACACCTCGGACGCCGAGCTGGTCTCCACCACCACCTGCACGCGGTGCGAGGCGGCCGCCGCCTGCGCGATGTCGCGGATGTACCCGAGCAACAGCACGACGTCCCAGAGCGCGCACTCCATCGGGCGTTGCCGCGCGTAGATCAAGAAGTCGCCGGTGAGACGCGCCAGACGGTCCATCTCCTCCCGCGCGACGGTGTAGAGTTGCGCGCGCGTCTCTGCGGTGACCGCAGGATCGTCGACGGTGCGCAGCGACGACGAGATCATCGCCACCGGGTTGCGAATCTCGTGGGCAATCGCCGACGCCAGCCGGCCCACCGCCGCCAGTTTCTCATGCTCGATGAGGCGATCGCGCGTCGCCTCGAGTTCGTCGAGACTTTCGGCCAGCCGCTTGCTCTCGCGGCGCCGCGCGTCGGCCAGCATCCACACGACGACGGTCGCCGCGTAGAACAGGATGGCCACCACCGCGCCTTCGAAATACTCGGTGACATCGTGATTCTGCGCCTGGCGCTCGAACAGCCAGACATCGAGGAACAACAAGCCGACGGCGAGATTCGCACACACCATCGCCCACGCGAGGTTGAAGCGAAACGCCGCCGAGATCAGCGCCGGCAACATCAGCACGTAGTAGTGGTGCTCCTGCCCCTCACCC
>JBGATO010000104.1:0-11124 GCA_044229145.1 Candidatus Eiseniibacteriota bacterium
TGCCGTGCGCGAGAACGACTCGCTGTCGGTCGGCGTGACCGCCGACGAGCCGGTGGTCCACGATCTCGCGGTGGTGGGGTTCGTGGCGCCGCCGGCGGGGGCCCTCGTGGCCTCGGGTGAGCCGTTCGCACCCGTGGTGTCATTCGTCAACCGCGGCAATGTGACCGAGAGCGGCGCGGGCGTTCGTTACCGTGTACGCGACGCCGGCGGGGCGCTGGTCGAGGACGTGGCTGCGACGATCGCCACGATCGCTCCCGGCGAATCCGTGCAGGTCACGTTCGCGGCGATCGCGCTCTTCGGCGGCGCTGCGGAGGTGTTCAGCGTCACCGTACGTGCGGACCTCGCCAACGACGCCGAAACCGCGAACGATTCGCTCGCCACCGCGCTGACCATCGAGACGCCCGCAAGCATCGAAACGGCGATGGCACGGCTCGCCGCCCCCACGCAGCTCGCGGTTCCGCTCGTCAGCCCGCAACCGTTCCGCGATCGTGTGGCCCTGGTCGTCGGGACGCCGCGTACCGGGCAGCTCGAGATGGAGATCTTCGACGCGCGCGGACAGCGCGTTGCACGGATCCCGCCCCGTTCGATGATCGCCGGCTACTCGCTGCTCACGTGGGACGGCCGTGACGGCGCGGGGCGCGCGGTGCCGGCCGGCGTCTACTTCGCCGCGGTCCGGCAGGCCGGCGCGGTGGCGCGCGCGCGCCTCCTGAAGACGCGCTGACGCGCGTCGCCTATTCCCAGACGATGAACCCCGGATTCAACATGCCGTCCGGGTCGAAGCACTTCTTCGCCGCGCACAGCACCGGCCAGCGGTCGCCAAAGTGGGCGCGCCAGCGCGGCAGGTCGAAGTTGATGCGGCCGCTGAGATAGCGCTTGCCACCGGCGGCGATCGACGCGTCGCTCGCCATGTCGAGCAGCATGAGCGCTTGCGGCAACGCAGCCTGCGGCGTGCCGGGCAGCAAGCCGAAGCCCATGACCAACTCGCTCGGCGGGGCCATGAAGTTCGGCGCCGTCGAGGTGCCGCTGCGACCCGGCCACAACAACACGTGGCCGCCGCCGAGCGCCACCGGCGAGAGCTGCGCGAGCAGCGTGTCGATGTACTGCGGCGTCACCGCCCAGGGGAGAATCGTCTCCATCCACGGGTGCGCGTTGTCCCAGTAGCCGATCTGCTTCCACAGCGCGAACAACGGTTCGAGGCGACGCGCGAAGTCGGCATACGGCAGCGTCTCGACATGCACGCGCTCGTACGGCGAGAGGCCGGCGAGCAACGCGGCGTCGCCGTCGGCGGAATCGCTGTCCACCTCCAACGTCGCATGCAGCGGGAAGAACCAGCGCGCGAACGGCCGGCGGCCGAGCGGCGTGGAGCGGAAGCCTTGCGTCGCCGGCACCGCCCACGATTCGAGATACGTGAAGCGGTCCTCGCGCATCAGCGTCTCGAGGTCCGCGCACAAACGGCTCATGTTGTCGTAGAGCAAGTACTGCGTGCGGACGAACGGCTTGTGCGTGCGCACCGCGAGTTCCGCTTCCACCACGATGCCGAACTGCCCGAGGCCGCAGCGCACGAGGTCGAACAGCTCGCGATTGTCGTCGGGCGAACAGCGCACGACCTCGCCGCTGGCGAGCACGACGGTGAGCGCGCGGACGTTGTCCACCTGCGCGCCGTCGCGGAACGAGCAGATGCCGAGGCCGGCCATCGACAGGGTGCCGCCGACCGTGACGCCGAGGTTGTTGGTGAGCACCGGCGGCGTGAGCCCGTGCACGCTGAGCGCGCCGAGCAGATCGTTCCACACCACGCCGGCCTGGCAGCGCACGACACCGGAGGTCGGATCGATCGGTTCGATGCGATTCAACCCGGTCATGTCGAGCAAGTAACCGCCGTCGACCAAGCCTTGGCCTGACTGTGAGTGCGCCGAGCCGCGCATCGAGATCGCGCGGCCCTCGGTCTTCGCGCGCTTCACCAGCGCGACGACGTCGTCGATCGAGTCGGGGCGCACCACGGCGTGCGGTGTCTTGCGGATGATGCGGCCGAAGTCGGAGGCGTACTCCGCCAGCGCGGCGGCGTCAGTGATTTCGTGCAGGCTCATAGCGGGAAGGCTCCTCCCGGTCCGCGGTCGCGATCGCGTTCGCCGAGAACTTGGGCGCGTTGCTCGGCGAGGTGCCAGGGCATCTCGCCGTAGACGTGGCTGAACACGCTCGCCGGCTCCGGCGGCGGCGCGGCTTCGGCGACGCGAATCGCGTTGGTGATCGCCTCGTCGAGTTCCTGCTGCAGCGCGTCCTCCGACGACGCGTCCCAGTGGCCTTCGCGTTCGAGATAGGCGCGGAAGCGGACGATGGGGTCGCGCTGTGCCCAATGCTCGACGAGCGCGGTGTCGCGGTAGCGCGTCGGGTCGTCGCTCGACGAGTGGCCGCCCATGCGGAAGGTCACTGCTTCGATGAACGTCGGGCCGCCGCCGCTGCGCGCGCGGTCGATGGCTTCCTTCGTCGCGCGGTAGACGGCGAGCACGTCGTTGCCGTCCACCTGCACGCCGGGCACGCCGTAGGCGAGCGCCTTGATGGCGATCGACTGCGAGACCGTTTGCGTCGCCAGCGGCACGCTGATCGCCCACTGATTGTTCTGGCACACGAACACCACAGGCGCCTTCCACACGGCGGCGAAGTTGAGCGCGGCGTGGAAGTCGCCTTCACTGGTGCCGCCATCGCCGATGTAGCCGAGCGCCACCATGTCGTCGCCTTGATAGCGCGCCGCCCACGCGGCGCCGACGGCGTGCGGCAGTTGCGTGGCGATCACGCTCGACCACGCGACGACGTTGACGCCGCGATCGGCGAAGTGACACGGCATCTGGTGGCCGTTCAAGACGTCGTGCGAGTTGCCGAGCAACTGCGCGAGGAACTGGCTGAGCGGGAAGCCGCGCATGAGGAGCGCTGAGCCCTGCCGCAACGCCGGGAAGATCCAGTCGGTGTGGCGCGCCGCGTAGATGCTGCCGACGCTCGCCGCTTCCTCGCCGGTGCCGGTGCCGTAGAAGCCGATGCGGCCCTGGCGCTGCAACGACAGCAAGCGCACGTCGAGCATCCGCGACAGCGACATCGCGCGATACATCGCGACGAGATCGGCGGCGGGCAGTTGCGGATCGAGCGCCTCGTCGACGCTGCCGTCGGGCGCCAGGATGCGCAGTTGCGGAATCTCCGGTGTCGAAATTGCGAACGGCACGGCGGCCGGTGCCGGGGGCGGAGTCGTCTTCTTGGTCGCCATCAGCGTCGTCCTCCTGCCGTGCGCAGCACGCGCTGCGGCTCCTCGAGATTCGCCTTCACTTCGTAGAGGAAGTCGGCGGCCACTTGTCCGTCCACCACGCGGTGGTCGAGCGACAGCGAGAGGTTCGTCATCTCGCGCACCTGGATGCCGTCGTTGCGCCACACCGGCTTCTTGGCGATCGCGTGGATGCCCATGATCGCGACTTCCGGCGCGTGGATGATCGGCGTGGCGAGCAGGCCGCCGCGCGCGCCGGTGGTCGTGATGGTGAAGGTGCCGCCGACGAGTTCGTCGCGCGACAACTTGCCGGTGCGGCCGCCCTCGGCGAGCCGGTCCAGTTCGCGCGCCAGGCCGAACAGATCGAAGCGCGCGGCGTCGCGGATG
The DNA here is from genome assembly GCA_044229145.1 of Candidatus Eiseniibacteriota bacterium. Classification (GTDB taxonomy): domain Bacteria; phylum Eisenbacteria; class RBG-16-71-46; order CAZEPH01; family CAZEPH01; genus JBKJUD01. The sequence continues at coordinate 3,632 of JBGATO010000104.1, forward strand.
ACCGGCACGGTGAGACCCTGCGCGGTCGCGGTGGCGATGCCGACGTGCGCGCGGCGGTGCAGCACGATCTCGTCGGTGGCGTCGTCGAAGTGCGCGTTGAGCGTCGGGAATGCGCGCAACGCCGGCAATGTGGCGAGCACGATGTACGGCAAGTAGGTGAGCTTGACGCCGGCGCGCGCCGCGTCGTCCTTCTGCGCCGCGCGCAACGCCACCACCTCGGTCATGTCGACTTCGACGACGAAGGTGAAGTGCGGGATCGTGCGCGCGGCGTGGACCATCGCCGCGGCGATCGTGCGGCGCAGGCCGCGCAACGGCACGCGTTCGATCTCGGGACCGTCGCTCGGCGCGCCGCCGGCGGCGAAGCGCCGTACGTCGTCGGTGGTGACGCGGCCGCCGGGGCCGGTGCCGGGAACCGTGGTGATGTCGACGCCGAGTTCCTTGGCGACGCGGCGGGTCGCCGGCATCGCGTGCACCTTGTCGCCCGGCGCGCGCGGGATCGGCGCGGGTGCGGCCGGCGCCGCGGCCGGTGCCGCCGCCTTCGCGGCCGGCGCGGCCTTCGCGGGCGCCACCGCCGCGCCGTTCGTCTCGATCGCCACCAGCACGGTGCCCACCGGCACCACCGCGCCGGCGGCGCAGTTGATCGACGCGATGGTCCCGGTGGCCGGCGCGGGCAGGATCACCGTCGCCTTGTCGGTCATCACTTCGACCATTTCCTGATTTTCGCGCACGCTGTCGCCGACGGCCACCAGCCACTGCAAGATCTCGGCTTCCGCGACGCCTTCGCCGATGTCGGGCAACTTGAACTCGACCATCACGCCTCCACCGACGCGCGGATCGCCGCCATCACGCGTTCGGCGTCCGGCAAGTAGAGCTGCTCGAGGGTGTACGGGAACGGCGTGTCGAATCCGGCGACGCGCAACACCGGCGCCTCCAGCGACGTGATCGCGCGTTCGGCGATGAGCGCGGCGAGCTCCGCGCCGTAGCCGCAGGTGCGCGGCGCTTCCTGCACGATGATGGCGCGGCCGGTCTTCTGGACCGACTCGAGCACCGCGTTGACGTCGAGCGGCAAGAGCGTGCGCAGGTCGAGCACATCGCACTCGACGCCGAGTTCGCTCGACGCGCGCGCCGCGGCTTCCTCGCACACCGGCACCATGGCGCCATACGCGATCAGCGAGACGTTTCCGCCGCGCCGCGCCCAGCGCGCGACGCCGAGCGGCGTCGTCCAGTGGCCTTCCGCGACCTCACCCTTGACGTGGCGATACAGCCGCTTCGGCTCGAGGAACAGTGTCGGGTCCGGCGATTCGAGCGCCGCCAGCAACAAGCCCTTCGCGTCCTCCGCCGTCGCCGGAATCACGACATTCAACCCCGGCGTGTGCGCGAAGTACGCCTCGGGCGACTGCGAGTGATAGAGCCCGCCGCGAATGCCGCCGCCGTATGGGGTGCGCACGATGACCGGCGCGTCGTATTGCCCGTTCGAGCGGTACCGCATCTTCGCCAGCTCGCTGACGATTTGGTCGAACGCGGGGAAGATGAAGTCGGCGAACTGGATTTCGCACACCGGGCGCAGGCCGTAGAGTGCCATGCCGATCGCGCTGCCGACGATGCCGTTCTCGGCCAGCGGCGTGTCGAGCACGCGGTCGGCGCCGAACTCGGCCTGCAAGCCTTCGGTGAGGCGGAACACGCCGCCGTTGCGGCCGATGTCCTCGCCGAGCAAGACCACCCGCCGGTCGCGCGCCATCGCGGTACGCAGGGCGTCGGTGATCGCCTGAACCATCGTCATCGTGGGCACGTCGTCGGTCTCGCAAGTCGGGTGTCGGGCCCGCGGGGGCGGGCGATGCGGCGGGCGGGGCGCGCCGCGCGACGAAGCCGCATGAGGATAGAGGACGCCCGGAAGGGGCGCAACGACGCCGCCACGGCGGGCAGGCGTCCAAAGCCGTTACGCGGCCTGCGCGGTGTCCCCGTCCTCGCGTGGCGCGAGAAATCGCTCGTAGATGTCGGCCAGCGCGGCGCGCAGCTGGTCCGCCTGCACCGGCTTGGTGAGGTAGCCGTCCATGCCCGAATCGAGGCACTTCTCGCGGTCGCCCTTCATCGCGTGCGCGGTGAGGGCGACGATCGGCAAGTGACGGCCGCCGCCGGCGCGAATCTCCGCGGCGCGAATCGCCGCGGTGGCCTCGAGCCCGCCCATCACCGGCATCTGCAAGTCCATCAGCACGAGGTCGAACGGCATTGCGGCCTGCGCCACCGCCTCCACCGCCTCGGCGCCGTGGTTGGCGACCGTCACCGTGTGGCCGTCGCGCTGCAGCAGGCGCGACGCCACCATCTGGTTCACCGCGTTGTCCTCGGCGAGCAGGATACGCAGCGGCGGGAGGTTGGGCGCCGTGGCGGTGGCCGGCGCGCGGCGTTGCGCGTCTGCTTGGCCGAGCAGGCGTCGCATCGCTGCGGCAAGGTCGAGTGCGCAGACCGGCTTGAGCACGCTGGCGAAGTGCGCGGCCTCGAGCCGGCCGACGCCGCTGATCTGCGCCGGCGAGCGCAGGCCGATCACCATGTGCGTCTGGCCTGGCGTCGGCGCGCAGTGGCGGAGCATGTCGCTGACGTCGGCCGCGCTCGCACAGTCTTCGTCGTAGAGCACGAAGGCGTCGCACACCGAGGCGCCGCCTGCGGCGTCGCGCTTGCATGCCCCGACGGCCTGCGGCACGACGCGCGGGATCGCCCCCCACGCCGCGAGCTGCCGTTCGAGCGGTGCGGCGAGCGCGTGGTTCGCGGTGATCACCAGGACGTGCATGCCGCGCAGGTCTGCCGATGCCGCGGAGCTGTCGCTGCGACGATCACGGCCCGCGAGGATCGAGAAGCGGAACGTGCTGCCCTCGCCCTCGGCGCTCTCGACGGTGAGTTCGCCGCCGAGCATGCGGGCAAGTCGCGAGCAGATCGCCAGGCCGAGGCCGGTGCCGCCGAAGCGCCGCGTCGTCGAGGTGTCCGCCTGCATGAAGGCTTCGAAGATCGCCGATTGCTTGTCGGCCGGGATGCCGATGCCGGTGTCGCGCACCGCGAACCCGAGGCGGACGCGCTCATCGCCGGTCTCGCCGTCGTTCCGCACCAGAACGGTGACTGCGCCGCGCTCGGTGAACTTGATCGCGTTGCCCACCAGATTGAGCAGCACTTGCCGGACGCGCGTGCGGTCGGCGATGACGCCTTCCGCCACCGCCGGATCGACGTCGGCGATCAAATCGATGCCCTTCTGGCTCGCCTGCACCGCCAGCGTGCGCAGCGTTTCGGTGACCACCGCGCGCACGCCGAACGGCACGGGATCGAGGTCGAGCCGCCCGGCTTCGATCTTCGAGAAGTCGAGCACGTCGTTGAGTACCGTGGTGAGCGCGGTGGCCGACGTGCGGATGGTGAGCAGCGCTTCTTCCTGTTCCGCGGTGATCTCGCCGCCGAGCAGCAACTCCGTCATGCCGAGCACGCCGTTGAGCGGGGTGCGGATCTCGTGGCTCATGTTCGCCAGGAATTCGCTCTTGGCGCGGCTGGCTTCCTCGGCCTTGTCGCGGGCGACCGTGAGATCGGTGTTGGCGGCGCGCAGTTCCTCAGTGCGCGCGGCGACCTCGGCTTCGAGGCTCTCGCGATGCGCTTGCAGCTGCGCGTCGCGTTCCTCGATGGCGTCGAGCATGCTGTTGAAGCCGGTCACCAGCTCGCCCAGTTCGTCGTTGCTGGTGCACTCGGCGCGGCGGTAGTAGGCAGCGTCGCGCGTCACGCCCGAGACCACCGCGGTCAGCCGCACCAGCGGTCGCGAGATACCGGTCTGGAGCACCCGGGCGATGGCGAAGGTGAAGGCAAGCACCACCGCGAGCACGCCGGCCATGATGAGCGCGTAGCGGCGGATGCGATCGTTGAGTTCGCCGAGGTCGGAGACCACGCAGAGCGCGCCGACGCGATCGCCCTGGAGGACGACCGGGCGGGTGGCCAGCGCGACGCCGTCGCGCAGCACGACGCGACGGTCGGCGGGCGCGCGGTTCGGCAGTACGTGAGCGTCGCCGCCGGGACGGACGTAGTCGGCCAGCGGCGCGCCGGTGCGCGTGTACAACCGCGCCGCGATGATCTCGGACTGCGAATGCAGCGCCGAGAGGTTTTCGCGCGCGGCGGCCGCGTCCTCGAAGGTGAGCGCGCCGACGCTGGTGTCGCCCATGAGGTCGGCGGTCCGCGCCAGTTGATTGGTGATGACCTGGCGGAAGGTGATGACTTCGTAAATGACGAACGCGCCCGCGGTGAGCACGAGCGCGAAGGCGCTCGTCACCATGGCCAACAACAGGAGTTTGTGGCGCAGCTTGAGGCGCCGGATCAGCTCCTGCATGGCGGCTACATGCCCGCCCTCAGGACGGCGCGGGCCACTTGCAGCAACCGCGAACTGATGCGCACGCCCGACTGCTCCGCCGCCGTCAAGTTGATGTCGAACGCGGCGTGCTTGTCTTCGACCACCAGCGCGACGTTGCCGCCGGCCGACAGGAATCCCGGCATGTCGGACATCGTGATCGTGCTGCTGCCGCCGGTCGCCGCCACCACCGCGTCCATTTGGTCGCGCTGGGGCGCGCTCACGTAGACCAGATGGCATCCACGCGCCTCTTTGCCGGCGTGGAGCGAACGGACCTCGATGGGGTGTCCGGCGTTCGAGCGGCCCATGACGACGCGGTGCACCGCCTTCGCTTGGTCGGCATCTCCGAGGATGCCGACGACGAGCGGTGCCTGCCGGGTCGGAAACGCCGACTCCGGCCAGGTGACGAACTGCAGGAAGCGGCCAACCACCGACGCCACCGCCTGATCCTGGTCGAACGCCTGCGCGCCGAGCGGCCACGCGCCGAGGAGGCACACGGCAAGCACGCCGGCGAACAGTACCGGCAGCCGCCACGCGGACGTCCGTGCCGTGTGTTCGTCGTGCGGAAAGCGCATCTTGCGGAACTGCTTCACCGGTTGCCCCTCCGTGTGGCCCGGGGAGTACGACCTAGGGAAATGGGGGACTCCGTGCACGCAGGCCGTCGGGGTGAAGGCGCGCGAGCACCCCAGTTAGATCGGCCGTTCCGCGGTCGACTTGAGGCGGAGGAAATCGTCCACCATCGACGAGCACGCGCCCCGCCCCAACTGCCGTGGGGCGATCCCCGCATGGACCCCATGCGAATGGTGCCTCCGCGGCCCCATTCCTTGACCCGCCTTCCGGCGCTTGAGTATCCTCGGAGGCTGACTTCGCTCCCCGCGCTCGCCGCCGTCCACGATCCGTGGCCGATTCGTAACTCGTTACGGAGACATGAGTTTATGCCCACACCTCTCGCGCGGGTGACCTCCGACACGGTCGACGTCGCGGTCATCGGCTACGGCTACTGGGGCCCCAATCTGGTCCGCAACATGGCCGGGCTCGACTCGGTCCGCCTGCGGGCCATCTGCGACCTGGTGCCGGCCGCCCGCGCCCGGGCGCAGGAGAAGTACCCAGATGTGCCGGTCGTCGACGACGTCGATGCCCTGCTCGCCGACCCGTCGATCCACGCGGTGGTGATCGCCACCCCGGCTGCCACCCACAAGGGACTGGCGCTCAAGGCGCTCGAGGCCGGCAAGCACGTCCTGGTGGAGAAGCCGCTGACCACCACGGTTGCCGATGCGCGCGAGCTGCTCGCCGCCGCCGAGGCGCGCGGCCTGGTGTGCGCGGTCGGCCACACCTTCTTGCACACCGGTCCGGTGCGCGCCGCGCGGGCCGCGGTGGCGGGCGGCAAGATCGGCCGCGTCATGGCGGTCACCAGCCGCCGCGAGAACCTCGGGCTCCACCGCCTCGACGCCAACGTGATCTGGGACCTCATGCCGCACGACGTGTCGATCCTGATGCACGTGGTCGGCACCCCGGTGGTGCGCGCTGCCGCGACCGGTGTCGAGTCGTTGATCCCCAATCTCACCGACATCGCCAACTGCACGCTCGAATTCGAGGGCGGCACCAAGGCGTTCATCGTCGTGAGCTGGCTCGGACACCGCAAGGTGCGCGAGATGGCGTTCATCGGCTCCGACGGCGTCCTGATCTACGACGACAACGAACCCGAAGAGAAGCTGCGGTGGAGCGACCGCGGCGCCGAGGTGCAGTCCAACGACGGCGGCCGTCCAACCGTGCGCTACCGCGAAGGCTCGCCGGTGCCGATCGAGTGGGACAAGACCGAAGCCCTGCGCGCACTCTGCGCCAATTTTGTCGAGGCGACCCAAGGCCGCACGACGCCCGTCAGCGACGGACGCGCCGGCCTCGACGTGGTCGCGGTGATGGAAGCTCTGGAACGCTCGCGGATGGCGGGCGGCCGATTCGAGGAGGTCGAGCATGTCTGATACGTCCGCCCCGGCGCGCAAGGTGCCGTGGACCAGTCTCACGGTGCAGCACGCCGCGCTCAAGGCGCAGATCCTCGACACCATCGGCCAAATCCTCGATTCCGGCATGTACGTCGCCGGGCCGCACATCCACAAGTTCGAGGAGTTGTTCGCGGCGCATGAGGGCGGCACGCACGCGCTGGCGGTGAGCAATGGCACGGTGGCGCTCGAAGTCGCGATGTTCGCGTACGGCATCGGCGCCGGCGATGAGGTCATCACGCAGCCAAACTCGTTCTTCGCGACCAGCGAGGCGATCCTGTTGCGCGGCGCGACGCCGGTGTACGTCGACATCGACCCGGCCACCTACACGATCGACGTGACCAAGATCGAAGCGGCGATCACGCCGAAGACCAAGGCGATCGTGCCGGTGCACCTGTACGGCTTGCCGGCCAACATGCCGGAGATCCGCCGCATCGCCGACAAGCACGGCTTGAAGGTCATCGCCGACTCGTGCCAGGCGCACGGCGGCACCATCAACGGCAAGCCGCACACCGCGTGGGCGGACGCCACCGGCTACTCGTTCTACCCGACCAAGAACCTCGGCACGGTGGGCGAGGGCGGCGGCATCGTCTCGAGCGACGACGCGGCCGTCGCGGTGATGAAGACCTACCGCGACCACGGCATGGCGCAGAAGAACGTGCACGCGACGCTCGGCGGCAACTCGCGGTTGAGCGAGATCCAGGGCGCGATCCTCGAGATCAAGATGCCGCACTTGGACGGCTGGATCGCCAAGCGGCGTGAGTTCGCGGCGATGTACGACACGCTGCTCGCCGGCGCCAAGGACATCACGCTGCCGGTGACGCCGGACGGCTACACGCACGTCTACCACCTCTACATCATCCGCCACCCGAAGCGCGATGCGCTGGCGGCGGCCATCGGCGCGCGCGGCGTGTCGTGGTCGATCCACTACCCGGGCGCCAACCACCTGCAGGGCGCGGTGGCGCACTTGGGCTACAAGGCCGGCGACTTCCCGCACACCGAGCGTGCGGTGAACGAAATCCTCACCATCCCGCTGTTCCCGGAGATGACGAAGGACGACGTCGAATACTGCGCCGCCGTCATTCGCGAAGAAGCCGCGAAGCTGTAGAGGCGGGACGATGAACCCGGGCGGG
>JBGATO010000105.1:0-11036 GCA_044229145.1 Candidatus Eiseniibacteriota bacterium
ACATCCGCACCGCGGGTTCGAAACCGTGACGATCGTGCGACGCGGCCTGGTAGATCACAGCGACTCACTTGGTGCCACCGCGCGCTACGGACGCGGTGACGTGCAGTGGCTCACCGCCGGCGCCGGCGTCGTGCATGCCGAGATGTTCCCGTTGGTGGACCGCACGGCGCCGAATCCACTCGAGCTCTTCCAGATCTGGTTGAACCTGCCGGCCGCGTCGAAGATGGTGCCGCCGCAGTTCACGATGTTCTGGGCCGAGACGCTGCCGCGGCTCATGCTGCACGACGCCGCTGGGAGACGCGCGGACATCGCGGTCATCGCGGGTGCCTTTGGCGACACCGCACCCCTGTCGCCGCCGCCGCAGTCGTGGGCACGCCACCCCGAGGCCGACATCGCGATCTGGACGCTGCGGCTCGATCCCGGCGCGCGGCTCACGCTGCCGACGGCACGCGGGGGCGCGGCGACCCGCCGCACGCTCTACTTCTTCGCCGGCGAAACGGCGGATGTCGCGGACGAGACGTTCGCCGCCGGGACCGCGATCGAGGTGCGCGCCGACGCCTCCTGCGTCCTGACCGCCGGGGCGGCCGCGGCCGAGTTCCTCGTCCTGCAAGGCCGCCCGCTCGGCGAGCCGGTTGCGCAGTACGGACCGTTCGTGATGAACACGGAACGGCAGATCCACGACGCGTTCGACGACTATCGCCGCACGCAGTTCGGCGGGTGGCCGTGGGACACCGAGGCACCGGTGCATCCGCGGGACCACGGCCGCTTCGCCCGCACGCCGGATGGCGCGCTCGACACGCCGCCGCCGCGGGAGACGCACGCATGATCGACACGCCGACACTGGTCGACTATCCGGGCTGCCGCACGGCGTGCGCCGTGCGGCGTGGCGACTACGCGCAGCTGCCCGAAGCGTGGGGCGCGTTCAGGGAGTGGATCGAGGTGGAAGGGCTCGAGACCGGTGACCATTTCTGGGAGGTCTACGCGGTCGGCCCCGAGACCAGCGAGAACCCGGACGACTGGCGCACCGAACCATACGTGCCACTGGCAGAGTGAGCGCCGCGAGCACTGCCGATCGCGCCTCTCGACGTGGCGACGCAAACCCGGCATCATCCCGCGCACTCCAACGCCCGTCCCCCCGACTGACCGCCGGGTCCGCCCGGCCCCCGACCAGGGAAGGAGACTCCATGTCCTCTCTCGCTCGTCTGCCGCGCGTGGCGCGGGGCGCCGCCGTGGCTGCCGCGATCGCCTGCAGCGCCGTGTCCGCCCGCGCCGCCTCGGTGCCGCCGCTCAACGAATGGACGTACGGCATCCGCGCCGGCATCAGCTCGAGTCCCGACCAGACGCTGGTTGGCGCGCACTACATCAGCCCGTCGTTCATCAAGCACCGCATCCAGCTCTATCCGTCGGTGGGCGTCGGCTTCGGCGATCACGTCACCACCTGGCGCGCCAACGCCGACCTGCGCTACCTCATCCCGGTGGTCGAGACCGACTGGACGCTCTACTTCGGCACCGGCCTGGGCTACGCGCGCTACCAAATCACCGGCCCCGGCGACAGCGACGAAACCGGCGCCAATGGCGTCCTCGGCGGCGAGTACCGCTTCGCCGGCGGCAACAAGTTCTTCGGCGAGATCCGCGTGCCGCTCGGCGAGATCCCCGGTCCGAGCCTGATCTTCAAGGACAACACATTGCCGAAGACCGAGTTGTTCGTCGGCTTCACCATGCACTAGGCCGGTGCCGGGGGCAGTGGCCCCCGGTTGGTCGCTGACGCGCGGGGCGCCGGGCTGGTAGGCTACCGCACTCGTCCGAGACCCTGGGCCACGCGCCCCGCCACCCCGAAGGAAGCCGCATGACCTCCGACACCGCTCCCGCCGTCCGCGAAATCCTCGTCGGACACAGCCCGGACCCCGACGATGCCTTCATGTTCTACGCGCTGGCGCACTGCCGCGTGGTGATCCCCGGGATCAGCGTGAAGCACGTGCTCGAGGACATCGAGTCGCTCAACAAGCGCGCGCTCCAGGGCGAACTCGAGGTCACCGCGGTGTCGGCGCACGCCTTCGCCTTCCTCGAGGACAAGTACTGGATCATGCGCAGCGGGGCGAGCGTTGGCCGCAACTACGGTCCGAAGCTGGTGGCGAAGACCTCGCGCGGCTACAGCAGCGTCGCCGATATCGCCGGCAAGCGCGTCGCGGTGCCGGGCTCGATGACCACCGCCGCGCTCGTGCTGTCGATCGCCACGCAGGGTTACACGCCGGTCGTCGTACCGTTCGACGAGATCCTCGAGGCGGTGGAGCGCGAGGACGTCGACGCCGGGTTGGTGATCCACGAAGGTCAGCTCACCTACCAAGACCACGGCATGACGCTGCTGCTCGACCTCGGCTCGTGGTGGCACGAGACGACCGGCGGGCTGCCGCTGCCGCTCGGTCTCGATCTGGTGCGCAAGGATCTCGGCTGGGACACCGCGAAGGCGATCGCCAAGGGTCTGCGCGAAGCCATCGACTACGCCATCGAGCACGAGGACGAGGCGCTGCCCTACGCGATCCAGTTCGGCCGCGGCATTCCGCTCGAGACGGCGCGCACCTTCGTCCGCATGTACGTCAACGCCGACACGCAGGACCTCGGCGAGCAGGGCGAGACGGCGCTCAAGCTCCTCTACGAAAAGGCGCACGCAGTGGGCGCGATCCCGCGTATCCCGGAGGTGGTGCTGATTTGACCGCGGGGCGCGCCGTGATTCGCGCCTGCTTCTTCGACGCGGTGTGGACGTTGATCAAGCCGTCCCCGCCGTCTCCCGTGCTCTACGCGGAGATGGCGGGGCGTTTTGGCATTCAGGCCGATCCCGCCGCGCTCGGCCGCGCGCTCAAGGCGTCGTGGGGCCCGAAGGCCGCGGCAAAGCGTGCGGTGACGCAGGTTTCGGGCACGCACGAAGCGCTGGAGCGCGAGTGGTGGCGCTCGGTGGTGCGCGACGCCTTCGCGCTGGCCACCGGCGAACCGTGCAGCGACGAGTGCTTCGCGGCGATCTTCGATGTCTACGGCACCGGCGATGCGTGGGCGTTGATGCCCGGCGCGGTGGAGTCGCTGACCGCGCTGCGCGCCGCCGGCGTCACCACCGGCATGATCTCGAACTACGACGCGCGGCTCGAAGGTGTGCTCGACGCGTTCGGGCTGCGGCGGTTGCTCGATGTCGTCGCGTACTCGTCGGCAGTGGGGTGGGAGAAGCCGGACGCGCCGATCTTCGCCTTCGCGCGCGAGGCGGCCGGTGTGGCACCGGAGCAGTGCGTCCATGTCGGCGACGATCCGGAAACCGACGTGCGCGGCGCGCTGGCGGCGGGCTTCCACGCGCTGTGGTTCGTGGGAGGTGGTTCCACGGCGACGCACACCGAGGAGATGCTCGCGGCGTCGCCGGCGCCGGTGATCCGCGCGCTCGACGACGCGGTGCGCTGGGTGGAGGCGGCGCGCTGAGCGGCGCCGCGCGACCGCGGTGGGCGGCGGCGTTGTTGGCGGCCGGCGTGATGTCGACCGCGGCGTCGGCGATCTTCGTCAAACTCGCGCACCTGCCGGGGCCGGTGTCGGCGTTCTATCGCGTGTTCTTCGGGTTTTGCGGGACGCTTGCGTTGTGCGTCGTGCATCGGCCGCGCTGGCCGCGCGCTGCGGCGCTGCGCTGGACGGCGCTCGGCGGCGTGCTGTTCGGCATCGAACTCGCGTTGTGGCAGATCGCCCTGCAAACCACGCCGGCCGCCAACGCGACGTTGTTCGCGCAGATCGCGCCGGTGTGGGTGGGGCTCGGGGCGTTTCTGTTCTTGCGCGAGCGGCAACCGTGGTTGTTCTGGTGCGGCATCGCCGTTGCGCTCGGCGGCGCCGCGGTGGTGGCGCGTGCGAGCGGCGGCGGCGCGTGGATGTCGCACGGCGATGCGTTCGCCTTCGCCGCCAGTTTCTTCTACGCCGGCTACCTGCTGGTGACCCGCCGCGTGCGCGGCGAACTCGACTCGCACACGTTCATGCTGGTGTCGGCCGGCGTGTCGAGTCTCGCGTTGTGGCCGGTGTGCGTCGGCATGCACCTGCCGCTCACCGGCTTCGCGCCGCATGTGTGGGCGTCGCTCCTGGCGCTCGGGTTGGTGTCGCACTTCGTCGGCTACATGCTGATCACCTACGCGCTCGGCCACTTCAGCGCCAGCGCGGTATCGGCGACGCTGCTCACGCAGCCGCTGTTCACGGCGACGTACGCGGCGATCCTGCTCGGCGAGGTGCCGCGGCCGGCGCAGTTGGCCGGCGGCGCCTTGGTGCTGGCCGGACTGGCGGTGGTGCAGCGGGCGCTGTCGACGCGCGAACGAGCGGCTAGTGCAGCACCAGCACCCGCGCGGCGCGTCGCGCGCCGCCCGCGGTGAGATGGCAGACGTAGACGCCGCGCGGCATCGTCGTCTCCACCCGCTGCGAATGGCGTCCCGGCGCCAGCGGCTCGTCGCGCAGCACCGCCACCCGGCGCCCCCGCGTGTCGAATAGCTCCAGCCGCACCTGCGACGCCTCCGCGAGGCCGAACTCGAGTTGCGCCGCCCCGCGCGCGACGAGCCAGAGACGGTCGTCGTTGAGTGCCGGCGTCGCGACGTCCGTCGTCACGCCGCCGCACATGAACTGCGTCGCGGTCGAATCGTAGGTCGACTTCCAGGCGGTGGATTTCGCGGTGAGCGTTGCCCAGACGAGATCGCCGCTGTCGACGTACGGTTGCAGCGCGGTGAGGATCTGTCCGAGCCGTGCGAGACACGTCGCGTTGAGGTCGCGCACGTTCATCTGCAACGTCGCGGCGTAGAACTTCCCGGCGGGCGCACCACCGCCATGCAACGCGCCAATCAACTGCACGAGATTGAAGGTCGCCGAGCTGACCTGCGTGGTGTCGGTGATCAGTGTCGAGCAGCCGTTGCCGATCAGCGACAGGTGCAGTGTCGGCACGTGCGTGAGGAAGTCGATCATCGAGCGCCCGCTCTTGGGATTCCACGCGCCGTACGTGTTGACGTCGCTCTTGTGATCCGGACTGCCGCCGCCCCACAACGTCGCCGGCCACCACCAATACGCCGGAAACTGCTTGCCGTGCGTCGAGACTTCGAGCGCCTGCCACGTGGTGTCGAGCGCCACGAATCCGCCGACATTGCGCGACGGCGGCACGCCGAGCGAGTCGATCAACTTCGCGTCGTCGACGATCGTGTAGGTGAAAGGCGACGAGCCCGCGAGGCTGAGATGGTGCGAATGCGGATCGATTTCGATACCGCGGTCCTCGGACATCCAGCGAATCAGGTTCTTCCCGTTCGTGCTCAGGGTGCCGTGATCGAAGCGGATGCAGCCGAGCAGGAACCGCCAGTCGGACTGGAAATTGAACGCCGCGCCGTGGGCGGTGACGGTGTCGGCGAGCTGTCGCACCCATTCACGCGAGGCGGCGTAGGAGGTGGAGTCCGTGTAGTCCGGATCGGGCGCGGCTTCTTCATTGTGGATGTTGACGTTGAGATAGATCGGCGTCGTGGCGGCGCGGGCGGGAATGGCGGCGATCAGAGCGATGACGGAACACGCGAGCAGAGCACGGATGCGGAGCATGGGGGATTCTCCAGGCGATCGGGAGGCGGGAGCATTGCGTGGACCCGCGCCGCCGGCGCCCGGTTGAATCCGCTAGCCGTCGCCGCGGCGCGCCCGCGCTTCGTAGAGCAGTTCGGCCTGGACGGTGGCGGGCAAGCGGTCGCGGATGGCCGGAAAGATCGACGCTTCCTCCATCGCCAGATGTCGGCTGAACGCGGCGTGGAGTTGGGCGGCGAGCGCCGCGAGTTCGTCGCGCAGCGCCGAATGGCGCGCCGGGTCCTCGACGAGCGCGTCGCACAGCGCCAGCAGGCGGGCGAGCGGGGCGGCGTGGCCGTCGTGATCGCGTTCCATCGTGTGAAGCGCCTCGTCCACTGCCGGGTCGGCGCCGAGCAGGCGCGGCAGCAGGGTGTCGTTCTCGTCGTCGACGTGCGAGGGGAAGGCGGCGCGGAAGTAGTAGCGGATGCGGGACGCGGCATCGCGGACCTCGCCCGGCGCGGCGTCCGGAGCGGCCAGCCGCACCGCGCTGTCGGCGAAGCGCCGGATGCGGTCGTGGCAGGCGAGCAGGATGTCGACGAAATCGATCGCGGGTTCGGGCGGGCCGACGGAGACGGGCACGGGGCGGGACCTTTCGTGGCGCGGTGTCAGACCGCGGCGTAGTGGCGGATCAGGAGGACGACGCCGGCGCCGGCCGCGGTCAGGACCACCAGGCGCGGCGCGCGTTCGGGCTTGCGGTGCTGCGCCTCCGGCAGCAGGTGGCCGGCACCGAGCGCCACGAAGGCGCCCCCGAATACCGCCAGTATCATACCGAGCGAGCGCTCCGGCAGCGAGACGTGGTAGCCAAGCGCGGCGCCGAGCGGCGGCGCCACCGCGTCGAGCACCAGCATGGTGAGCGCCGCGGCGCGGCTGCGCTGCAAGGCGAGCGTGGTGACGTTCATCCCATCGGCGAAATCGTGCGCGAGCACGGCGACACCCACCGCGAGGCCGATGCCTTCGCCGGCGCGGAAGCCGGCACCGATCGCCAAGCCGTCGAGCAGGCTGTGGACGATCATCCACGCCGCGCCGACCACGCCGAGGCGCGCTGGGCTGTGCGAGTGCGGCGCCTCGTCGTCGCCGTCGCAATGTTGGTGTTCCCACGCATGGCGATGCAGCCGCGCCTCGAGCCCGGCGAACAGGACGAAACCGAGCATCGCCAGGCCGCCGCCCAAGACAGCGTCGTGGCCGAGGAGTTCGGCACTTTCGGGCAACAGGTCGGCGAGTGCGGTGGCCACCAGCACGCCGGCGGCAAACGCCATGATCGGGTGGAGGCGGTGTTGCAGGCGCAGAACCGCCCAGCCACCCAAGAGCGTCGACACGAAGGGAAGGACCGCGAAGAACCAGAGCACGGGGGGACTCTAGCAGGCGCGGGCGCGTCTGTCGCGCCGCCCGAGGGAGCAGCGGGCGGGGCCGCTCAGGACGGCGCGATCGCCCACGCCGCGAGCGCCGCAAGCGCGGCCAGCGCGACGGCGACCGCGACACCACGCAGCACACCTGCTTCGCGCGGTGTCAAGTCGACGTCCTCGCTGAATGGGTCCGCATCGAAGTCGCCCGGATGCTGCTGTGCGCGGTGCACGCGCCGCTCGACCTCCTGCGGCTGGTAGCCGAGAAAGTCCTCCGCGTGCCACGCGCTGCGCGGCGTGTGCTGCTGCATCGTGTGCTCCGAAAAATCCGTGCGCGGCGTGCCAATCACGCGGCTTGTGCGTTGACACCTTCGCCGTGCGGACGCATGATCGCTTCGTTCGTCACGCATGCGTGGCGACATCCGTTGCCTGGGGCTGAAGGAGACTCCAGGTGACGACGAAGGCGGCCCGCATGGACGCAGGCCGCCTTTCTTTTTACACCTTGCCGCCTCGCCGCGTCACGCCTGCCGATGGTACGCTCTCCGCGTTGGTTCCGCAGTCCACGCCATCCTGCCGAGGTCGCGATGCACCGATTGCTGCCGCTTGTGCTCGCCGTCACCCTTGCCCACGCCGCGCATGCCGCGCCGGGCCCACGCGAACGCGAACACGAACTCGAACAACTCTCGCCGGCGGAGATCGCGCGTCGCGCCGCCGAAGTGCCGGACCGCGCGCCCCTCGGACCGATCGCGGCGCCGCGCGCTCTGACGCCGAGCGGCATCACGTGGAGCGAACTCGGCCCGGCACCGATCGCCGGCGAGTACTGGTCGGGCAACGCGCCAGGCTCCGGCCGCGTGTCCGCGATCGCCGTGCATCCGCACATCGCGTCGCGTGCATACATCGCCGCGGCCGGCGGCGGCGTCTGGCGCACCGACGATGGCGGAGCGTCGTGGGTGCCGCTCACCGAAGGCCTGAGTTCGCTCGCGTCCGGCTTCGTCGCGCTCGATCTCTCCGCGCCCGACACCGTCTACTACGGCACCGGCGAACAGCACGGTTCCGCCGACAGTTACTACGGCGACGGCCTGTTCCGGTCCTACGACGGCGGCGCGACGTGGAACAAGATCGCCGCGAAGACCGCGGTCGGCAGCTACATCTCGCGCGTCGTGGTGGACAGCCTGACGCCGGCGATCGTGCTGGTCGGCAGCGACCTCGGCGTGGTGCGCAGCGGTGACCACGGCGCGACGTGGAGCACCGTCCTCGGTGGCGGCACCTGCACCGACCTGGCGATCGACCAGAGCACCGGCCTCACGATGTTCGCGGCGATGAAGAGTCTCGGCGTGTACAAGTCGACGGATGCCGGCCTCACGTGGACCAAGCTCACCGGCGGCCTGCCGACCTCCGGATTCGCCCGCATCAACTTCGGCCTCGCGCGGTCGAACCCGCAAGTGCTCTACGTCAGCTTCGTGGGGTCGAGCGGCAGTTTGCTCGGCATGTATCGCACGACCAACGGCGGCAGCGCGTTCACCAAGCTCACCGCGACGCCCAACTACATGGGCACGCAGGGCTGGTACGACAACGCGGTGGTGGTGGATCCGACGAATCCGGCGGTGGTGTGGGGCATCGGGATGTTCCCGTTCTCGCCCGGCATCGATCACGGTGTGATCCTCACGCAGAACGGCGGCACGTCATGGAGTGACCGCAACTTCGGCGTCGACGGCACGCAGCCGCACCCCGACCAGCACCACGCGGCGTACGGCCCCGACGGCGCATTCTGGATCGCCACCGACGGCGGCGTGTGGAAGACGCTCGACCGCGGCCAGCACTGGATCAACTGCAACACCAACCTCGGCGTGACGCAGTTCTACTCGGTGGCGGCGTCGCCGAGCGATCCGTCGTTCATCACCGGCGGCACGCAGGACCAGGGTGCGATCGCCTTCGGCGGCACCGCGACGTGGTCGCAGCTCGAAGCCGGCGACGGCGGGCCAACCGCCATCGAATGGCTGCGCCCGTCGTACTGCTACACGACGTACGTCTATCTCACCTACATGGAGCGATTCCACAACGGCGTCTTCGAGGACGATGTCACCGGCCCGTGGAATGGCGAGCGTGCGTCGTGGTGCAGCGGGCCGCTGGTCGCCGATCCCAACGTCGGATCGACGCTCTACGCCGGCACCTATCGCGTGTGGAAGACCAGCGACGCCGGCGCCACGTGGGCGACGATCTCCGGCGATCTCACCAACGGCTTCGGCCATCTGCGCGCCATCGCGGTGGCCGGCGGCCTGCCGAGCACGATCTACACCGGCAGCAGCGACGGCCGCGTCAACTTCACCAGTGACGGCACGACGTGGACGCTGCGCAACAGCGGCCTGCCCGGCCTGGCGATCACCGACATCGTCCTCGACCCCGCCGACTGGCAGACCGCGTACGCGTCGTTCGATTCGCCGTCGACCGGACGCATCTACGTCACGCACGACGCCGGCGTGACGTGGGCGGCGATCACCGGCGATTTGCCGTCGTCGCTGCACGGGTTGTCGCTGGCGGGCGACTTCCGCGTGTCCCCGGCGCGGCTCTATCTCGGCACCGACTACGGCGTCTACACCTCGCGCGACGGCGGCGCGCACTGGACGAAGAGTGCCGGCCTGCCGTCGGTCGCGGTGTTCGATCTGCAAGTCGATCTCGGCACCGGCGCGCTGGTGGCGGCGACGCACGGCCGCGGCATGTGGCGCGGCGCGCTCGATGTCAGCGGCCCGACGGTGAGCGTGCTGGCGCCGAACGGCGGCGAGGCGTATCTCGCGGGTTCCGCGCAGACCGTGACGTGGAGCGCGAGCGATCCAAACGGCGTGGACTCGGTGACGGTGGAGTTGTCGACAGACGGCGGCGCGACGTTCGCGACGACGCTGGCGCGCGGCGTGGCGAACAGCGGTGCGTTGGCGTGGACGACGCCGGTGACACCGTCTGCCGCGTGCCGCGTGCGGATCGTGGCGTACGACGGGCTCGGCAACGCGCGCGCCGACACCAGCGATGCGGCGTTCGCCGTCGTCGCGCCCGCGGTGCACGACATCGCGGTCGTGGCGATTCTGGCGCCGCTCGACGGGTACCCGGTGCCCGCCGGCGTCCCCCAGACCCCTCAGGTCCAGATCACGAATCGTGGAACGCAGGTGGAAACTTCTGTCCCGGTGCGGTTCCAGGTCCGTGACGCACTCGGAGCTCTCGTGCACGACGAAGCGCTCGTCCTGCCGGCGATCGCGGTGCGGGAAACGCTCGTGATCGTGGGCGAGCAGATCGTGTACGCCGTCACGGGCGGGAGCCCGACAGCGTACGTCTTCGCCGCGATGTGCGGCCTGGCCGTCGATGCGTCGCGGACGAATGATTCGCTGTTCGCGACCGTCATCGCCGAGGAGCCGGTGGTCCATGACGTGGCGGTGCTCGCGATCCTCGCTCCGCGCGAAGGCGAGGTCCTGGCATCGAACGTGTTCCTGACCCCGCAGATCCGCGTCGCCAATCGCGGCACGGTTGCGGAATCTGCGATTCCCGTGCACTTCCAGGTCCGCGACGCGCTCGGTGCTCTCGTACACGACGGCATGCGTGTCGTGCCGGCGGCCGCAGCTCCCGAAACGCTCGACATTCTGATGGAGGAGTTCAAGATCACCGCCCTGCCGGGGGAGCCGGCATCGTATGTCTGCACGGCGTTCTGCGATCTGGCGGGCGATGCGGTGCGCGGCAACGATTCACTTTCGATCGGCGTGATCGCGGAGGAGCCGGTGGTACACGACATCGCCGCGTCCGCTTTCGTGTCACCTGCGGCGGACGGACTCGTGGCCTCGGGTGAGCCGTTCGCGCCCGTGGTGTCGTTCATCAATCGCGGTAATGTGACGGAGAGCGGCGCCGGCGTCCGTTACCGTGTGCGCGACGCCAGCGCGGCGCTGGTCGAGGACGTGGCAGCGACGCTCGCCACGATCGCGCCCGGCGAATCCGTGCAGGTGACGTTCCCGGCGATCGCGCTCGCCGGCCGCGCTGCGGAGGTGTTTAGCGTCACCGCGCGTGCGGACCTCAGCGGCGACGCCGATCTGGGCAACGATTCGCTGGTCACCACGCTGACGATCGAAACGC
>JBGATO010000106.1:0-10894 GCA_044229145.1 Candidatus Eiseniibacteriota bacterium
CTCCTCGTGTGCGCAGAGCGGGCGACAGTCGAGCGGCAGCGCCCCTGCCTCCGCCTCCGCGAGCGCGCGCACGTCCTCAGCGAGACGCGCCAGCAACTGCACGTCGTCGAGCAGCGACGCCCACATCTGCGGCGACGGCGGCAGCACACCGTCCTGCAACGCCTCGATCTGCGCCCGCAGCGCGGCGAGCGGCGTGCGCAGGTCATGGGCGACATCGCGCGTCAGTTGCCGCCGCGTCTCTTCGGCGCGCTCAAGGGCCGCCGCGAGATCGTTGACATCGCGCGCCAACCGCGCGATCTCGTCGTCGCCCTGCACCGGCGCGCGCGCCGCGAGATCGCCGGCCGCGATGCGACGCGCCACCGCCGCGACGTCCTCGAGCGGCCGCGCCAGCCGCCCTGCCGCGAGCCACACCAACAGCGCCGCGACCAACAGCGCGGCAAGCGCCGCCACCACCAAACCGTGGGTCACGGTCTGGCGCACTTGGGCGGTCTCGTCCTGCGGCAGGGGCACCGCCATCACCGTGCGCCCGTCGCCGACCGCGGCGCGCGCCGGATTGCGCAACACGAGTTCGAGTCCCGACCCGCGGATGGTCGTCGCACCACCTGCATCGTCGCGCACCGTCGCCCGCGCGAGGAGCGTGGACGAACTCGCGATCACCGCGCCGGTCGCGTCGAGCACCACCAGCGCATGACTCGGCCCCACGCGGCGCGCCGCGAGGTACGCCGCGATCGCCTCCGGCGTGCGCGGGCCACCGGCGAGCCAGGCCGCCGTCTCGTGCAACGGCCGCGGGTCGACCGCGCCGCGATCGAGACGCAGGCGCGTCAGATCGCGCACCACGACGTGTTGCGACAGCAGCGCCATCGCCGCCACCGCGACGAGCGCCAACAGCGCGAGGATGGCGGTCAGCCGCGCCCGCAAGCTACGCATCACGCTCGGTGAACCGATAGCCGACGCCGTTGACCGTCTCGATGAGCACCGGATGCGCGGGGTCGCGTTCGATCTTGCGCCGCAGGTTGCGCACGTGCACGTCGATGGTGCGATGCAGCCCGTCGAATTCGTCCCCGAGCGCGTGCGCGATGAGCGCGTCGCGGCTGAATGCGCGTCCCGGCGCCCGCATGAGCGCGTGCAGCAAGGCAAACTCGCGCGCGGTCAACGCCACCGCCGCGCCGCGCACCCGCGTCTCGCGCGTGCGCGGGTCGAGCACCACGCCGTGGCGCGCGATCGGCGGACCGCTGGGATCGCCGGTCGCGCTGCGCCGCAACACCGCGCGCACGCGCGCCACCAGTTCGCGTGGGCTGAACGGCTTGACGATGTAGTCGTCAGCGCCCAACTCGAGACCGGCGAGCCGGTCTTCTTCCTCGGCGCGCGCGGTGACCAGCAGCACCGGCACATCCGATGACGCGCGCAACGCGCGGCACACCGCGAAGCCATCGAGCCCCGGCAGCATGACGTCGAGCAGCACCAGCGCCGGCGGCGCCTGACGCGCGCGTTCCAGACCGGCGCGGCCGTCCGCCACCACCTCGGCGGCGTATCCGCCGTGCTCGAGGTAGAGCCGCATGACCTCGGCAATTTTGGGATCGTCCTCGACGATCAGGATGCGCGGTGCGGCCATTGTTCCCCCGGTTCGGCCATCCGAACTGACAGTGCGCCAACGAGATGAAGGAATGATGAAGGGCCGGGCCGCGGCCGGCAACCGTGCCGCGCGCCGGCCCGCCTGGCGAGGTGTCCGAGTCCGTCGCCCCATTGGTCCTGGCCATTGGCGGGCCGTGACCGCATACCTCTGGACACCCGTCGAACGCCGGTCCGATAATTGGCCTCTCGGGACCAATATCGGTCTCTCCTGCTCGATGAGAGCCTCTCCTTGGAGACGGTGGACATGAAGCTGCAATTGGACCGCTCGTCCCCCCAGACGCTGGTCAGCCAAATCGTCGACGGCGTGTCGCGTCTGGTGCGCGACGCCGAACTGCGCCCCGGCGACCGTCTGCCTCCGACGCGCACGCTCGCCCGCGAACTCGGCACCACGCGCGGCACCGTGGTCAGCGCGTTCGAGATCCTGCTCGCCAACGGCGTGCTCGAAGCGCACGTCGGACGCGGCACCTTCGTGTCGCGCGGCGGGGCGACCAATGGGACCGGCACCGGGGCGCAAGCCTCCCTCGGCGCTGGGGGCCAGGCCGGCACCAACGGCCAGTCCCCGAACGGACAGGGCGCGGAGAATGGCCGCCCCGGTCGACCGGCACCCCGCAATTGGAGCGCATCGCTGCCGTTGGTCCCGCTCGATGGCGGCGAGGACCGCGCCGCGGCGCGCCGCCCGCGCGTCTCCGCCGCGACCTCGCGCGCCTTCTGGGCCGCGACGCTCGGCGACCGCACGCGCATCGAGCAGCAGACGCACGACTGGCTCGGCCGCGATACCCGCGGCACCATCTCGTTCGCCTACGCGATCCCGCCGGCGGAGCTGTTCCCGCTCACCGAGTTCCGCCGCGCCACCGACAAGGCGCTGCTGGTGCGCGGCCGCGAACTGCTGCAGCTCGGTCCGGCCGACGGTTTCGAGCCGCTCAAGGTCGAAATCGCCGCGCGCATGAGCGACGCCGGCTCGCCGACGGAAGTCGACGACCTGCTGATCACCACCGGCTCGCAGCAGTCGCTCGACCTGATCCGCCGCCTGCTCGTGCAGCCGGGCGAACCGGTGATCGTCGAAGCGCCGACGTATCCCGGCGCCATCCACATCCTCAAGGAAGCCGGCGCCCGTTTGCTCGAATGGCCGGTGACCCGTGACGGCTGGGACATGGACGCGCTCGAAGCGATGCTGCGCGAGCGCCGCGCCCGCTTCATCTACGTCGCCCCCGACTTCCAGAACCCGACCGGCAAGCGCATGGACTTGAGCGAGCGCCAGCGCCTGCTCGACATCGCCGCCGAATACGGCGTGCCGGTGGTCGAGGACGACATCTGCGGCGACCTGCGCTTCGACGATGCCGACGCGCTGCCGACGCTGCGCGCGCTCGACACCCGCGGCCTGGTGCTCTACATGGGCAGCTTCTCGAAGACGACGTTCCCCGGCATCCGGCTCGGCTGGATCGCCGCCGTCGCCGCCGCGCGCGAGCACTTGGTCGAACTGAAGCAGGCGGTGGACTTGCAGACCAGCGGCCCGACGCAGGCGGCGATGTACGAGTTCGCCCGCAGCGGCGCGCTGGAGCGCCACGTCAGCCGCGTATGCGTCGAGTACGCGCGCCGTCGCGACGCGATGGACGCCGCGCTGCGCAAGCACATGCCCGAGGAGTGCAGTTGGGAGCTGCCCCAGGGCGGTCTGTCGCTCTGGGTGCGCATGCCCGACGAAGTCGATGCCGAGGAGATCGGCCGTCGCGCGCTCGACGCGAAGGTGGCGGTGTCCTCGAGCCGGTTCTTCTTCCCCGGCCGTCCGCGCGAGCAGGCCATGCGGCTCGCGTTCGCCAGCAATCCGCCCAACCTCGTGGACGAGGGTGTGAAGCGGTTGGCGACGGTCGTCAAGAGCGCGATCGCGCGCCTCGAGAGCCCGCGGGCCACGAAGCGCGGCACGCGCACGGCATTGGTGTAGACGGAAGGTCGGAGGAACGGATGTCGCGGACGAACGGAAAGACCACGAACGGCGCCAAGAAGGCGAAGGCGAACGGCACCGCCGCGCCGGTGGCGCAGACCGGCACCTTGCGCCTGAAGACCGGCCTCGCCGACATGCTCAAGGGCGGCGTCATCATGGACGTCGTCAACGCCGAGCAGGCGAAGATCGCCGAGGATGCCGGCGCGGTGGCGGTGATGGCGCTCGAGCGCGTGCCGAGCGACATCCGGCGCGACGGCGGCGTGGCGCGCATGAGCGACCCGTCGATGATCGAAGACATCATCGCGGCGGTGTCGATCCCGGTGATGGCGAAGTGCCGCATCGGCCACTTCGTCGAAGCGCAAATCTTGCAATCGCTCGGCGTCGACTACATCGACGAGAGCGAAGTGCTGACGCCCGCCGACGAGAACAACCACGTCGACAAGCACGCCTTCACGGTGCCGTTCGTGTGCGGCGCGCGTGACTTGGGCGAGGCGCTGCGCCGCATCGGCGAGGGCGCGGCGATGATCCGCACCAAGGGCGAAGCCGGCTCGGGCAACATCGTCGAAGCGGTGCGTCACATGCGCACGATGATGGGCGAGATGAAGCGCCTCACCACGCTCGACGACGCCGAACTGATGGCCGCCGCGCGCGACCTCAAGGCGCCGTACGAACTCGTCCGCATGATCGCCGAGACCGGCACGCTGCCGGTGCCGAACTTCAGCGCCGGCGGCATCGCCACGCCGGCCGACGCCGCGCTCATGATGCAGCTCGGCGCCGAAGCCGTGTTCGTCGGCAGCGGCATCTTCAAGAGCGACGACCCGGCGGAGCGCGCCCGCGCGATCGTCCTGGCGACGACACACTTCCGCGACCCCGACACGCTGGTCCAGGTGTCGCGCGGCTTGAAGTCGGCGATGCCGGGCCTCGACGTCGCGAAGCTGCCGGCGTCCGAACTCATGGCGACGCGAGGCTGGTAGTGGCCGCGCGTCCCACCACGACGCAGACGGCAAACGGGGCGGGCCACGACGGCCGCCCCGTTTGCGGTGTGCTCGCGTTGCAGGGCGACTTCGCCGCGCACGCGGCGATGGTCGAGGCCGCAGGCGCCGCGGCACGCGAGGTGCGCCGTCCGGCGCAACTCGATGGCTGCTGCGGCCTGGTGATTCCGGGCGGCGAGAGCACCGCGCTCGACACGCTGCTCGACTTCGAGGACATGCGCGGCGCCATCGCGCGCTTCCACGCGGCGGGCGGCGCGCTGTTCGGCACCTGCGCCGGCGTCATCCTGCTGGCGCGCGAGATCGCCGATCACGGCGAGCGCCGCAAGGTGCGGCCGTTCGGCCTGCTCGACGTCACCGTCGCGCGCAACGACTACGGCCGCCAGCGCGAGAGCTTCGAGACGTTCGACGCGGTGCGCGAACTCGGCGACGCGCGCTTCCCGATGGCGTTCATCCGAGCGCCGCGCATCGTGCGCGCCGGCCGCGACGTCCGCGTGCTGGCGACGCAAAACGGCGATCCGGTGCTCGTGCGTCAGGGCCGCATCGTCGGCTGCACCTTCCACCCCGAGATCAGCGGCGACCCGCGGCTCCACGCGTACTTCCTGCGCGAAGTGGCCGGCGCGACGCCAGTTCCCGTGCCGTAATCGCCGTTCCGCGAGCGAGGCCCCGCATGCCGCACGACGCGCCGCTCGTCCGACCGATGGTCGCGACGGATCTCCCGCACACCAAGCACGTCTTCCGCGACACCCTGCACGCGCTGCTGATCGAAGTCGGCCGCGATCCCGCGATCCTCGACGGCATGTGTCCGCTGCCCACCGCCGAAGCGCATCACCTGCTCGCCACCGATCCGTCGCATCACTGGGTGGCCGAATCGCGCGGGTCGATCGTCGGCTACGTGTCGGCGGTGACGCGCGGGCCGATCTGGTTCCTCAGCGGGTTCTGGATGTTGCCGGAGTTCCAAGGCAGCGGCATCGGCCAGCAGTTGCTCGAGCGCGCCCGCGCCGCCGGCACACGCGCCGGCGCGACGATCTTCAGCGTCTACTCCGCGGTCACCGAACGCGCGCAAGCGTTGTACATCCGCATGGGCATGACGCCGCGCACGCCGCTCTACACGCTGGTGTTGCCGCTGGCGAAGGTCGACGAGGCGCTGCGCCGCGTGTCGCTGGCCGGCGGGCCGGCGCTCGACATCGCGGCGATGTCGCTCGACACCGCGCCGGTGCAGGCGTTGTCGTCGCTCGACTTCGCGGTGCGCGGCGTGCCGCGCGCACAGGATCACCGCTACTGGCTCGCGCGGCCGACGCGGACCTGTCTCATCGCCTTCGATCGCCAGCACAAGCCGGTCGGCTATGCGTACACCACCGACGGCGGCCGCATCGGCCCGTGCGCGACGACGGACCCGCAGTACATGCCGGCGCTGCTCGCCGCCGCGGTACGCAGCGCCGCCGCCAAGTTGCGCTCGCGCGTCGCCGCCGCCGCCCGCGCCGCCGCGCCCGACGCGCCGCCGCACAACCCGGACGACGACGAGATCGCGCTCATCGTGCCGGGCCTCTCGATGCAGGCATTGCAGTACTTGCTCGGGTGCGGTTTCCACATTCGCCACCACGGCATCTTCATGGCGAGCGAGAGCTTCGGCCAGTTCGACCGGTATGTGATTTCGGGCGCGGGGTTATTGTAGGGCGCGGGCTCGCCCGCCGCCCGGCGCCGTTCACCGTCCGCCAGCCGCCGTTCGTCGAAAGCCGCGCGAGGCGCGGCGCCGCGGGCCGTACATTCCTGTGCGTGCGTCGCGGCCGGGCGTCACGGGGACGAACCGGCGGACGCGAGCGGAGGATCCGATGACAGCTCGCTCTCGTCGCCGCCACCACGACCGGGCGGAAAACCTGTTCTGGGGGATGGCCCTCGTCGGGCTCGGCGTGATGTTCCTGGCCCACGAGGCACGCTGGCTGACGCTGGCGTGGCTCAGTCACAACTGGGCGCTGGTCGTGGTCGGGCTCGGTATCTTGCGGATCGTGACGGCGCGTGACGCGCGCAGCATCGGCAGTGGCGTGACGATGTCGCTGATCGGCGCGTGGTGCTGGATCGCCACGACGAGTTGGATGGGCCTCACCTGGTCCAACAGTTGGCCTCTGGCGCTGGTCGCCACCGGTTCGGGTATCTTGGCGCGGGCCATGGCCACGATGTTCCTGCCGGATCACTTCGAGGATGCGGACGATGAATGACACGCACGATGCACGCGACGAACGCGAGGCCCCTCGCACACAGGTGCGCGGCCTGGTCGGATTGAAGATCTCCGGCCACACCATCGTCGGGGCGATCATGCTGCTCCTCGGTGTGTTGTGGACGCTCGACAATCTCGACGTCATGGACTCGGATCGCGCGATTCAGTTCTGGCCGATCGGATTGGTGGCGTTCGGCGTCGCCAAGCTGCAAGGCTGGAACACGCGACAGGATCGCAACGCCGGCACCGCGCTGACCATCATCGGCAGCCTGATGCTGTTGCGGCCGCTGGGCATCATCCACACGAGCATCTTCAGCCTCTGGCCTCTCCTGATGATCGCAGGCGGCCTGGCATTGCTCCGGCGGGCGCGGACTCCGGTGGAAGACTTGCCGCCGGGATCGGCGGAAGTGAACGACGCGCACCTCTCGGTGCTGGCGCTCATGGGCGGCGCGGCGCGGCGCGTGCACTCGCGCGACTTCCGCGGCGCCGAGGCGAGCGCGATCATGGGCGGCGTCGAACTCGACCTGCGCAACGCGGCCACCACGGTGCCCAAGGTGTACGTCGACGTCTTCACGTGGTGGGGCGGCATCGAGATCATCGTGCCGCGCGACTGGAAGGTGGACACCGAAGCCACGCCCATCATGGGTGCCGTCGTGGACACCACCAAGGCGCCGGACGCGCCGGTCGTCACCACGCTGGTGGTGCGCGGCATCGTGATCATGGGCGGCGTCGAGGTGAAGAACAAGTCGTCGGTGCGCGTCGAGGAGAACTCCTAAACGATGCACCCGTTTCTCGTGCAACGCGCCCGTCTCGGGATGCTGATCGTCGCCGCGCTGGCCAGCGGGCTCGGCGTGGCGGTCGTTCTGCATGCGGTGGCGATACGGCCGTGGCGCGAGTGCTTCGCCTTCGCGGTGCCGCTGTGTCTGGTCTACGGCTTCATGTGCATGGCGTCGTGGTGGGTGTGCCGCGCGAATCCGCTCACCACGCAGCAGGCGCAGCGCTCGATTCTCGTGCAAACGGTGGCGATGGTGCAGTCGTCGCTGGTGTGGGTCGGGCTCGGCGTGGTGTGGTCGGCGGCGATGCACACGCTATGGAACATCGGCCCGCGCGGCGCTGGTTTGGCGCGCGACCTCACGGTGCTGTTCCTCGCCGGACTGCCGCTGTACGCGCTCGCGGTGATGGTGAACTACGTGTTCCTCGCCATCGAAGCGTCGCACGACGCGGAGCGCCGCATGCTCGAATCGCAGGTCGGCACGCGCGAGGCGGAGTTGCGGGCGCTGCGGGCGCAGATCGACCCGCACTTTCTGTTCAACAGTCTCAACTCGATCAACGCGCTGATCGGCGCGGATCCCGAGGCGGCGCGGCGCATGTGCGAACGTCTCGGCGATTTCATGCGCCACACGCTGCGTCTCGGCGCGCGCCATCTCGTGCCACTGCGCGACGAACTCGCACTCATCGACCGCTATCTCGACATCGAGCAAGTGCGCTTCGGCGACCGATTGCACGTCGCGCGCGAGATCGACCCCGAGGCCGGCGTCTGCTTGGTGCCGCCGTTGCTCTTGCAGCCGCTGGTCGAGAACGCGATCAAGCACGGTGTCGCGCAGCGCATCGAGGGCGGCACCATCGCCCTGCGCGTCGCGCGCACCGCGGCGACGCTGCGCATCGAAGTGGACAACCCCGTCGACGCCGACGCGCCGCGCACCACCGGCGAAGGCGTCGGCCTCGAGAACGTGCGGCGACGGCTGGACGACGCCGCCTCGCTGCGCGCGGTGCGGGACGGCGATCACTTCCGGGTTGCGCTGACGCTCCCCGTCGTGACCGCGGACAAGGAGACATCGGCATGAGCGAGCCTGTGCTGCGCGCCCTCGTCGTCGACGACGAACCGCCGGCGCGCGCCCTGCTGCGCGAATATCTCAGCGCCGAACCCGGCATCGAGGTGATCGGCGAAGCGGCCAACGGGTTCGACGCGGTGAAGGCGTGCGGCGAGCTGCGGCCCGACCTCATGTTCCTCGACGTGCAGATGCCGAAGCTGACCGGGTTCGAGGTGCTCGAGTTGCTGGACGCACCGCCGGCGGTCGTGTTCTGCACCGCGTACGACGAATACGCGCTGAAGGCGTTCGACGTGCATGCGGTGGACTACCTGCTCAAGCCGTTCGGGCGCGACCGTCTGCGCGAAGCGTTGGCGCGGGTGCGCGAACGGCTCGCCGCCACGCCGCCGGCCGAGACCACGACGTCGCCGACGGCACTCGCCGCCGCCGCGCGTCCCGCCGGACACTACTGCGAACGCGTGGTCATCCGCGATGGCGCGCAGATCCACGTGGTCGCCGCGGAACAGATCGACAGGTTGGAAGCGCAGGGCGATTACGTGCTGGTGTGTTCCGGCGCGCAGTCGTGGCTCAAGCACCAGACGCTCGCGGAGCTCGCGGAGACGCTCGATCCGCAGCGCTTCATCCGCGTGCACCGCTCGCACGTGGTGGCGCTCGATCGCATCGCGCGGCTCGAGTTGTACGCGAAGGACAGCCGCGTGGCGATCCTGCGCGACGGACACGAGGTGCCGGTCAGCCGTGCCGGCCACACGCGTCTGCGCGAGTTGATGTAGAGCTAGCGCACGACCCGCACCACACGGCAGGCAAGCGGCGCGCCGGCACCCTCGGTGCGCGCGAAGTAGATGCCTGGCGCCGCACGGCGTCCCGCGGCATCGCGGCCATCCCATTCGACGTCGAGCGAATCGCCGGCCAAATGCGCTTCGGCGACGAGATCGCGCAGCGCGCGGCCGCTGCAATCGACGATGCGCAGGCGCATGACACCCGCCGCCGTCGCACGGCACGCGAACGTCGTCACGCCGGACGCGGCATCGGTGTGCGCCGACAACGTGCGCGCGATCGGGCCGGGAGGACCGACGTCCGTCACCGAGCCCGGAATGTGCGGCCGGCCCGCGTTCACCCACGCGGTGTACACCAAACTCGCGAGCGACACGCTGGCACGCGTCAGCTGATCGCTCGTGATGCCGCCGAGCCGCGACCACAGCCCCGCGTAGTAGGTCGAATTGTACGAACCGCCGCTCGCCGCCTTCGCCGCGGTGTCGGCGTGCAGCACGGTGTCGACCCGCGCCCAGCCGCGCGTCACGAAGCTGAAAACCGAATCGACCGTGTTGGGGATCCACACCGCGCCGCCGACGGCGGGAATCACGATCGTCGAGCCGTAGGTGTTCAGCATCGACGTCTCGTAGCGCGAGTGGATGCCGTTGTTGCCACTGTACTGGCCATCGTAATTCTTCGTGCAGTGCAGCGGCTGGTGGCAATCGCCGACGTAGTGCGCGAGATCCGCGACCAACAACGCGGCGCCGCTCCACCGCTCGGCGCGCAGGCTGTCGGTGAGCGCCACCATCGTGGTGTCCTCGGCCCACGGCTGCGTGCCGTTGTGCAGCACCGTGTAGTCGGAGTACTCGGCCGCGAGCGCATTGCGGTCGTGCGTCAACGTGCCGCTCCAAAACTCCGCGTACCAGTCGATGTCGAGGAAGTGCCGGTAGCTCTCGGACGGATACTGCGAGCCCTTGCGGTTGTCCGGATCCATCACGTGCGCGTTGACGATCGAATCGTACTGCGCGAACGCCGCCATCTCGGCCGGCAACTGCTTCGAGTAGTTCTGCGCGACGATTTGATGGCCGACGGTGCCCCACGCGAAGGCGCGTGCGGCGGTCAGCGACAACAGGACGGCGAGGGCGACACGACGGGTCCACGATGCGTGCACGATGACTCCTTCCCGAGGGCGATCCCGAGCGTACCACGCACGGCGATGCGCCGCGAGAACCGCCCGGCGGCGTCTTGACAGCGTGCGCGACGCTCGCCACCGTGGCCGGCGGCACCGGAGGACGACGCAGTGAAGGCGTGGTGGATGGCGATGGGTCTGGCGGCGGCGAGCTCGGCGCACGCCGAGACCCGCGAAGTGTCGATGTCGTGGCACGATGCGTTGCGCCTGGCGCGCACCGCGCCATTGGCGCGCGCTGCGGCCGCGGATGCCGAGGCCGCGCGCGCCCGCGCCGCCGAAGCGCGCGCCGCGGCATGGCCGCAGCTCACGCTATCCGGCTTGGTCACGCCGTGGCAGAAGGCGCCCGACGTCGTG
>JBGATO010000107.1:0-11499 GCA_044229145.1 Candidatus Eiseniibacteriota bacterium
GGCGCGTGCTTTGTCGAGGATCGCATCGATGAAGTTGCGCCCGCCGTGCCCGAACAGCCATGCGGTGCGGACCAGCGCGTGCGGACCGCGCGAAGCCAGCACGGCTTCTTCGCCGGCGCGCTTCGAGAGGGCGTAGACGCCGCGCGGCGCCACGGGATCGTCGGGGCGCCAGGGACGCGCGGCGCCGCCGGCCTGTTCGCCGCCGAAGACGTAGTCGGTGCTGAGCGCGACGACGCGGACGCCGTGCGCGTCGGCGGCCTGCACGACGTGGCGCGTGCCGTCGGCGTTGAGGGCGAAGGCGGCGGCTTCGTCGGATTCGGCGGCGTCGACGTTGGTGTAGGCGGCACAGTGGAGGATGACGTCGGGGCAGAACTCGGCGCAGGCGGCGGCGCACTGCGCAGGGTCGGTGATGTCGAGCACGTATGCGCCGGCGAACGGCCCTTCGACGTCGAACACGGTGGGAATCGCTTCGTGCCCCGCGGCGCGCAGCGCGGTCACCGCGACGCGGCCGAGGATGCCGGCGGCGCCGGTCACCAACACTTTCACAGCACGTCGACCTGGCTCGAGTCCCCGATCATGAAGCGCAGCGCCTTGGGCGTGCGCGCGGCGCCGCTCAGCACGACATCCTTGCCGATCAAGCTGCCTTCGATGCGCGCCGGCATCTCGCGGATCACGCTGCGCTCGAGCACGATCGAGTACTCGATCTCGGACCGCTCGACGTGGACGCCATCGCCGATCGAGGTGAACGGGCCGACGTAGCTATCGCGCACCACGCAGCCGGCACCCAGCACGAGTGGTCCGCGCAGGACGCTGCGCTCCACCACCGCGCCGTCGGCGATCACCACGTTGCCGTCGATCTGCGTCGCCGCGTCCACCATTCCGCGGACGTTGCGCTCCATCGCCGAGAGGACGAGCCGGTTCGCCTCGAGCATATCCTCGAGCTTGCCGGTGTCTTTCCACCAACCGGTCACCAAATGCGACTTCACCTCGCGGCCGGAGTCGAGCAGATATTGGATGGCGTCGGTGATCTCGAGTTCGCCGCGCTTGGACGGCGTGATCGCGTTGACCGCCTCGAACACCGTCTGGTCGAAGAGATAGACGCCGACCAGCGCGAGGTCGGATTTCGGCTGCGCCGGCTTCTCCTCGAGGCGCACCACGCGGCCGTCGCGCAGTTCGGCGACGCCGAACTCGTTCGGGTTCGGCACCTGCGTGAGGAGGATCTGGCAGTTCGGGCGATGTGCTTCGAAGTCGCGCACGATGTCGCTGACGCCGTCGCGCAGCAAGTTGTCGCCGAGGAACATCAGGAACGACTCGCCGGCCATGTACTCCTGGCTGATCAGCACGGCGTGCGCGAGGCCGAGCGGCGCCTCCTGCTGCAGGTACGTCGCCTTGATGCCGAAGCGCGAGCCATCGCCGACCGCCGCCTTGATCTCCTCGGCGGTGTCGCCGACCACGATGCCGACCTCGGTGATGCCGGCCGCGCGGATCGCGTCGAGTCCGTAGAACAGGATCGGGCGATTGCCGATCGGCACCAGCTGCTTGGCGCTGGTGTGGGTGATCGGACGCAGTCGCGTACCCTTACCGCCGCTGAGGACGAGCGCTTTGATGGTGGTGTCCTTTCTGCGCGCGCCGGCCGGCCGCGCGGCGCGCTAGACCAGTGCGCCGAGCTTGCCGCGCGCCATCTCCTTGCCGTGCGCGAGCGCCTCGGCCATCTTCGCGAGATCCTTCGCACCGGCGAGCGCGAGGTGCGGCTTGCCGCCGCCGCTGCCGCCGGCGATCTTCGCCGTCTCGCGCACCAGTTCGTCGGCGCGCACACCGGACTTCACGAGGTCGTCGGTGACGGCCACCAGGAACGTGAGCTTCCCGTCGCCCGACTTCGACGCGAGCACGGCGACGCCGCGCTTCATCTGGCCGCTGAGCCAGTCGGCGGCGTTACGCAGCGCGTCGGCGTTGGCGCCCGGGATTTCGCCGGTGACGATCTTGGCGTCGCCCACCGACTCCGCGCTGCCGAGCAGCGCGCCGAGCGACGCGGTGAGCACCGACGCCTGCGCCTGCTCCAGCGCCGCCTTCAGCGCCTCGCGCTCCGCGAGCAGCGCCTCGACACGCGGCGCGATCTCCTTCGCGGCGACGCCGAGGTTTTTGGCCAGCGAGTCGAGCGTGCGCTCGTTGTCGCGCAAGCGCTGCAGCGCGCGGTCGCCGGTGATCGCCTCGACGCGGCGGATGCCGCTGCCGACGCTGCCTTCGCTCACCAGCAGGAACGGACCGATCTCGCCCGTCGTGCGCACGTGCGTGCCGCCGCACAGTTCGAAGCTGAAGTCGGCGACTTTGATGGTGCGCACCTCGTCGTCGTACTTCTCGCCGAACAGCGCCATCGCGCCGCCGGCCAGCGCGTCCTTCAGCTCGGCGACTGCTGTGCGCACCGGGACGTCCTTGAGGATCCAGGTGTTCACTTCGTGCTCGACGCGCTCGAGTTGCTCGCGCGTCGGCTGCTCGAAGTGGCTGAAGTCGAAGCGCAGATGTTCCGGCGACACCAGCGAACCCGCCTGACGCACGTGCGTGCCGAACGCGTTGCGCAGCGCCGCGTGCAGCAAGTGCGTCGCGGTGTGGTTGCGCGCCGTCGGCATGCGGTGGCGCTCGGCGACGTGTGCTTCCGTCGGGTCGACGACGCGCTTCAGCATGTCGCCGAAGTCGTAGCGCGCGGGCGTGCCGCCCTGGCCGTCGGGCGCTTCCTGCATCGCGGTGCCGGTGTGGACGATCGCGCCCTGTTCGCGCTGCACGTCGTCGACCTCGACCGCGATCGCCTCGGTGGCGATCACGCCCTTGTCGGCGACCTGCCCACCGCCCTCGGCGTAGAACGGCGTCTGGTCGAGCACAATGTCGACCTTCGGCCATCCCGCCGCCGCTTCGCGGATCATGCGCACCTTGACCGGCGCCTCGAGCGTGTCGTAGCCGATGAACGTCGAGTGCGCGCCGTCGCTCACCTCGCGCCACGGGCGAACCGCGGCGTCTCCGCCCTTGCCCTTGAAGCGGCTCGCGGCGCGCGCGCGCGTGCGCTGCTGTTCCATCTCGTGCTCGTAGCCGTCGAGGTCGACGTCGCCGCCGAGGCCTTGCACGAGGTCGCGCGTCAAGTCGACCGGGAAGCCGTAGGTGTCGTGCAGCGTGAAGACGTCCTTGCCCGCCATCACCGTGCCGGACGCCAGGCGCGCGCCGCCGCCGCGGCTGAACGCGTCCCACGAGCCGTCGAGCGCGAGCGCCGGCTCCATGCGGTTGAGGATCTCGCTGAGGTGCGCGGCACCTTGGTTGATGGTGCGCGCGAACGCCTCCTCTTCGGCGCGAATGGCGCGGCTCACCGCGTCCGCCTGCGCCGCGAGCAGCGGGTAGCTGCCGTGTAGCGACTCGATCACCGTCGGCACCAGCGCGTGCAGGAACGGCTCGTCGAAGCGCAGCAAGCGCCCATTCGCGTACGCGCGGCGCAGCAAGCGCCGCACGAGGTAGCCGCGACCTTCGTTGCCCGGATACACGTTCTCGGCGATGACGAAGGTGATCGCGCGGATGTGATCGCTGATCAATTTCACGGCGACCAGTTGCTCCGGCTTGAGCGCCGCGCGCTCCGCTTCCGGCAAGCGCTCGGTCAGCCGCGCGCGCAATCCCGCGAACAAGTCGGTGTCGAAGATGCCGGCCACGTCCTGCAGCACGGTCGCCAGACGCTCGATCGACATGCCGGTGTCGATGCCGCGGCGCGCCAACGGCAAGCGCGAGCCGTCCGGCTGCTGGTCGAACTGCGGGAAGACGTGGTTCCAAATTTCCATGAAGCGGTCGCAGTCGCACGACGGCCCGCAGTGGTCGTCGTCCGGCGCGTGGCCGGGCACGAATTGCCGGCCGCAGCGGTTGCCCGCGCCGGTCGCCCCGAAGTCCCAGTAGATCTCGGAGGACGGACCGCACGCACCGGTCGTCCCCGCCGGGCCCCAGAAGTTGTCCTTCGCCCCGAGGCGGAAGATGCGCGTCGGCTCCAGCCCGACCTTCTTGTGCCAGATGTCGAACGCTTCGTCGTCGTCCTCGAAGATGCTGACCCACAGGCGCGTCGGGTCGAGCTTGCAGACCTGGGTGAGAAACTCCCAGCCCCAGGCGATCGACTCTTCCTTGAAGTAGTCGCCGAAGGAGAAGTTGCCCAGCATTTCGAAGAACGTCAGGTGACGCGCGGTGTGGCCGACGCGCTCGAGGTCGGTGGCGCGCAGACACGGCTGGCTGCTGGTGGCGCGCGCGTAGGGCAGCG
Organism: Candidatus Eiseniibacteriota bacterium; assembly: GCA_044229145.1. Taxonomy (GTDB): domain Bacteria; phylum Eisenbacteria; class RBG-16-71-46; order CAZEPH01; family CAZEPH01; genus JBKJUD01. The sequence goes on from JBGATO010000107.1 coordinate 4,274, forward strand.
GACCTTCGCCGCCGTACAGCGGCTTGAACTGCACCATGCCGGCGGTGGTGAACAGGAGGCTCGGATCGCGCAGCGGCACCAGCGGACTGCCCGGCACGATGGTGTGCCCGCGCTCGCCGAAGAAGGCCAGGAACTGACTGCGGATTTCATGCGACTTCAAGTGCGCTGACACGGACGAACGGCCTCCTGAACGGACGATGACGCTTGCGGCGCGCGCGACGGCGCGATTCTCGGTTCGATGCGGCGCGCACGCATTGGCGTGCAGCTCAGCCGCGGCGCAGGGTTTTCCGCGCTGCGAGTCGCGGACGGGTGCTGAGCCCGTGCTCGCGCAACACCGTCTGCACCACCCGCGGCCCGAAACCGCGGCGCATCAGGTACCCCGCGAGCCGCCGGCCAAGTGCCGCGGCGGCTTCCGCATCGTCGGGCACCCCGCCACGCAGACGCGACGCGGCGGCGCGACGCGCGAGATCTAGCTCGCTGACGTCTTCCGCGGCGTGCGCGACGCTGCGCGCGGCGGTCGCCTCGTGGACGCCGCGCCGGCGCAACTCCTGCACCACGACGCGCGGGGCACGGGGTGACGTCGCCAGCCGCGACATGGCATAGCTGGCGGACAGAGTAGCATCGTCCAAAAGCCCGGCAGCCGCAAGCCGCGCGATCTCCGCGCGGACCTGCTCCGCCTCGTAGCCGCGACGCCCGAGCGCCCGCGCCAACTCGCTGGCCGTGCGCGCCTTGAACGCCAAAAGGTTCAGAGCCGCATCGTGAATGTCCGGCGGTTCGCCGGTTTGTCGTCTCGTCCCCACCCGTCCTCCCATCGTTGCGCCCTAGGCGGCGTTTCGAGGCACGCGGCCACGACGCGGCCTCACCCGCAGCTCGACATCACATTCCAAAACGTGCAGCAACCGAAGGATCTGGTCGATCGACGTTCGCGTATTCGCAGGGTCCAGCAGCCGGTAGAACTGTGTCGCGGACGTCTGCAGCCGCCGGATGATCTCGCGCTTGGACAGTGGACTCGCCGCGACGCGCTCCTGGGCCTCACACGTGAGCCGCGCGAGCAGGAGATTTCGCAGATACGCCGGATCCTGGTTGTAGTCGAGCACCTGCTCGATGTGAATCGTCCCCGTCTTGCCCGACGCGAGCGCGTACGTAAACCCTTCGCAGGCGATCTCGGGATCCACGGCGCAACGCCTGACAGGATCTATCGCTGTCGGCCGCGGCGTGGCCTTCGCATAGGGATAAGCCAAGCTACGGGCCCCCACCGTGATGTCGAAGGCCTTGCGTCGGTTGTTCGCCTTCACGGCGCGGAGCTTCATCGCCATTCGGATGCCTCGAGCTCGCGAATGAGCGCGCGAATGCGCCGCGTCATCCGTCCTTCCATGACCTGTTCGTGTTCGAGATCCCATTTCACGACGAACCGACCGTCTTTGTACACGTGCACGTGCCGTGGCGTGTGATCGCCCGCCCACATCAGGAACATCTATCCACCGCGCCTGGCCTTGCCAATGATTAGCGTTACCTCCCGAGGTACTGCTTGTCAAGTTCGCGCCCCGAAGCGCCTCGGGAGGAGCGCATGGGGTGAGAGCCAACGAGGCTCCGAGGCGTGTCGCCCCGGAGCCCCGTGCGTGGTGTGTCGCGTGTGGCTACTTCGCGGGCTTGCGGGCCTCGCCGTTGGTAGAGGCGGCACCGACCAGCTCGCGTGCAGCGGCCGGCTTCTCGGCCGCCGGCGCGGTGGCGGCCGCGGCCGCGCGTGCCGGAGCCTCCGGCTTGGCGGCCGCCGGCGTCTCCGCCGCGCGCAGGCCGGCAGCGGCGAGGATCTGGCCTTCGACCTTCGCCAACAACTCGGGACGCTGCTTCAGGTACATGCGCGCGTTCTCGCGGCCCTGGCCGAGACGCTCGTCGCCCATCGAGTACCAGGTGCCGCTCTTGGTGATGATGTTCTTGTCGGCGGCGAGGTCCAGGATGTCACCGGCGCGCGAGATGCCCTCGTTGTAGAGGATGTCGAACTCCGCCTCGCGGAACGGCGGCGCCACCTTGTTCTTCACCACCTTCACGCGGGTGCGGCTGCCGATCATCTCTTCGCCGTCCTTGATGGAGGCGATACGGCGGATGTCGAGGCGCGTCGACGCGTAGAACTTGAGCGCGCGTCCGCCGGTGGTGGTCTCCGGGTTCCCGAACATCACGCCGATCTGCATGCGGATCTGGTTGATGAAGATCACGCACGTGTTCGACTTGGCGATGATACCGGTGAGCTTGCGCAGCGCCTGCGACATGAGCCGCGCCTGCAAGCCGACGTGCGAGTCCCCCATCTCGCCTTCGATTTCGGCACGCGGCACGAGCGCCGCGACCGAGTCGATGACGACGATGTCCACCGCACCGGAGCGCACCAGCATTTCGGCGATCTCGAGCGCCTGCTCGCCGGTGTCCGGCTGCGAGATGAGCAAGTTCGAGATGTCGACGCCGATCTTCTGCGCGTACTGCGGGTCGAGCGCGTGCTCGGCGTCGATGAACGCCGCCGTGCCGCCCATGCGCTGCGCCGCGGCGATGGCCGACAGCGTGAGCGTGGTCTTCCCCGACGACTCCGGCCCGTAGATCTCGACCACACGCCCGCGCGGCAGACCGCCGATGCCGAGCGCGATGTCGAGCGCCACCGAGCCGGTGGGAATGGCCTCGACCTGGACATGGGCGCGATCCTCGCCCAGCTTCATGATCGAGCCCTTGCCGAATTGCTTTTCGATTTGCGAGACGGCCAGCTCGAGCGCCTTGAAGCGTTCCTTCGAGTTTGTCGGGTTCGTGGCGCCGTTCCCGGCGCCTCCCTGCGTCATCACCGTTTTCTGCCTCCTTGTACGTCGCGCGACGTGCCGCCCGTGGCATGGTCCCGTGAGATGGCCGGAGCATACAGGTCCCCTCCGACAATTCGGGGCGCAGTGCACAAAGGTGCCAAATGACAACCGGCGACGCAAGCAAATACTGCACGTCAGTGCAACATTCTCCCGTACGACCGAAGGCGCGTTGACAGCTCAGCTGGAGCACTTGAATCATGGGACGCTGTTCCTCAGCTCATCCACTTCAGTGCAGGAGCCCCGCAAGTATGTCCTGGAATGTCACTTATCATGCGGATGACCACTACGTGGAAATGCGCTTGGAAGGTGTGTTGTCCGCAGACGAACTCACAGATGCCATCGAGGCGACGGTCACCGCGGTGGCCGACAACCACTGCCCGCGTGTGTTGGGAGACTGCCTCCTGCTGCGCGGCGGACACAACCTGATCGACCTGTACATGAAGGCCGACGAACTCGCGCGGAGCGGCAAGGCGCTCGGTGTCCGCGAGGCCCTCATCGAGCCCGAATCGGCGGACTCGGCCGAGCATACAGGATTTTGGCGCACGCTCGCCAATACGCGCGGCATGACCGTGCAGACCTTCCCCGACCAGCGTCGCGCACTGGCGTGGCTCCTCCGTGACGCGGAGGCGACGCAGTCCCGGACCGACGCGGGGAGCTAGTCGAGAGTCATCGTGAGCGCGGCGCTCCCCCGCCGCGTATACACCGCGCCACGCGGATCCAAGACACTCTGCACCGTCGCCACCTCCCGCACGTCGAAGGTCACCGGCGCCACCTCGACTCGCTCCACCGCCGCACGCCAGTCGAATCCCGTCGCGGGCGACGGCATCCGCCCGAGCGTCACATGCGGGGCGAAGGGCTTGTCCGCCGCGCCGAATCCCGCGTCGCGCAGGGCGCCCTCGACGTCGGCCGCCAATGCGCGCAAGGCGTCGACCGCGCCATCGAGTCCCACCCACAACACGCGCGGCGCCCGCCACGAGGGAAACACGCCGGGCCGCGCCAGTGCCAGCGCGAACGGCGCATGCCGCGCTGCAGCCTCGCGCACTGCATCGTTCACGGTGGCGAGCCGCGCGTCCTCGACGTCGCCGAGGCCGCAGCGTCAGGTGGACATTACGGACCGGCGACCACCGCACGTCGGGCAACCGCGACCGCTCCGCGCGCTGCACTGCGGCGAGCGCCTCGGCGACCGCCGAGGGCACATCGATCGCCACGAACAGCCGCATCGCCTAGTGCCTTCACGCCGAGCACCTTGCGCAGCAACTCCAACCCCATGGGCGTCGCGCGGTGCGTGATCTCCTCGCGGCCGCCCGGGAACTCCCAGCGCTCGCACGCGGTGCCGGTGCGCGTCGCCACCGCGAGGAAGACGAGGCCGATCGGCTTGCCCTTCACCGCGCCGGTGGGGCCAGCGATGCCGGTCGAACTGACGGCGATGTCGGCGCTGAAACGCTTGCGGCCGCCCACCGCCATCGCCCGCGCGCATTCGTCGCTCACCGCGCCGACGCTGCGGAAGATGTCGTGCGGCACGCCGCAGACTTCCTGCTTGGTCAGGTCCGAATACGCGAGCACGCCGCCGAGGAAGTAGTCGCTGGCGCCCGGCGGCAGGTGGAGATGCGAGGCGATACGTCCTCCGGTGACCGACTCGGCGCACGCGACGCCGAGCGTCTTCTCGCGCAACAGCGCGCCGATCGCCTGTTCGTGCGTGGTCTCGCCCTCGCCGAAGAACGCGTGGCCCGCAGCGTCGCGCACGGCGGCGCGGATCGCCTCCTCGTCGGCGCGATCGGCCTCGGGGTTGGCGTCGTCGAACGCCACGCGCACGTCGACCAGGCCCCAGTGCGGCAAGTAGGCGACGTCGTGCGCGGCGAGTAGCGGCGCCACCGCGGCGCCGAGCTTCTCGGCCAACGCGGATTCGGCGATGCCGACGGTGCGGAACGTCACGAAGCGGCGCGGCGGCCGGCCCATCGCCGTCGCCACCCACGGGAAGAGATGCGTGTCGGCCAGCGGCATCAACTCGCGCGGCGGGCCGGGGAACACGAACAGCGTCCCGTCGGCGTCGTCGATGCGCAGGCCAGGCGCGGTGCCGTTGGCGTTCGGCAGCACGGTGGCGCCGCGCGGCACCATCGCTTGCACCGCGTTGCTCGGCGTCATCACGAACTTACGCGTGGCGAATCGCTCTTCGATCGCGTGCAGCACGCCGGCATCGAGCGCCAGCGGGCGCCCGGTGACCGCGACCACCGCGTCGCGCGTGCGATCGTCCACCGTCGGGCCGAGCCCGCCGATCGTCACGACGACGTCGGCCCGCGCGCGCGCCTCGCGCAACGTGGCGATCATTGCCGGCAGATGGTCGGGCACGGTGGCGTGCCACACCACACGCACGCCGGCGCGCGTCAGACCGTCGGCGATGTACGGGAAGTTGGTGTCGCGAGTGTGCGCGAGCAGGATCTCGGTGCCGATCGAGACGATGGCCGCGTTCATGGGGGCAGGACTCCTCGCGGCGTGGACCGCAGCTTACGGGTGAGGGCGCAAGTGCGCGATCGCGTACAGCGCCAGGTGGCTCGCCGCGCAGGCATACACGCCGGCGACGATGTCGTCCGCCATCACGCCCTTGCCGCCACCGAGCAGTTGCGCGCGGTTGGCGGGTTCAGGCTTCGCGATGTCGAAGACGCGAAAGAAGACGAAAGCCAGCGTCACCGCCAGCAGCGTGTGCGGCAGGGCGATGAGCGCGATGAGCATGCCGGCGACTTCGTCGACGACGATGGCGTGCGCGTCGTGACCGAGCTGCTTCTCGGCATCGTCGGCCGCCCACACGCCGACCACGGTCGCGATCACCGCGGCCACCGCCACCGGCCAGCCGAAGTGATCGGCACGCACCGCGAACCACGCGGCCACCGCGACGACGAGCGAGCCCCAGGTGGCCGGCGCCGGGCGCAGATAGCCGACGCCGCACTCGGTGGCGATCCACCGCGCGAGGTTACCGGAGAGATCGCGCCGCGGGCCGGTGCCTCGAGCGTCGGGATCGTCGCGCCGCTTGCCGCCCTTGGGCACGCGATGGAACTTCTCGGTCCAGCCGCTCACAGTTCGCGCCGTCCGGTGATCGCGCTGGCGAGCGTCGCCTGATCGCTGAATTCGAGGTCGCTGCCGATCGGCACGCCGCGCGCGATGCGCGTCACCGAGACACCCAGCGGCCGCAGCACGCGCGACAAGTAATGCGCCGTCGCCTCGCCCGTCGTGTTGGGGTTGGTGGCGAGGATGACCTCGCGCACGCCGCCGCCACGCACGCGGTCGAGCAGCTGGGCGATGGTGAGATCGTCCGGGCCGATGCCGTCGACCGGCGCCAGCGCGCCGCGCAGCACGTGATACAGCGCGCGGTAACCGCCGCTGCGCTCGATGGCCACCACGTCCACCGGCTGCTCGACGACGCAGATGACGTCGCGCTGCCGCGCCGGATCGGCGCAGATGCGGCAGGGATCGCTCTCGGCGATGTTGCCGCACTCGCTGCAGAAACCGACCTTGTCTTTGGCGTCGCGGATCGCCTGCACCAGACGCTCGGCATCCTCGCGCCCAATGCGCAGCACGTAGAACGCCAGCCGCTGCGCCGTCTTGCGGCCGATGCCCGGCATCTTGTTGAACTGGTCGACCAGCGTCTCGATGGTGGTCGAACTGAACTGGACCTGTCCGCTCACGCGCGTCCCTAGAAGAGGCCGGGCGGCAACGGCAGGCCGGCGGTGAGGCGGCCCATCTCGGTCTTCGCCAACTCTTCGCTGCGCTGGCGGGCGCCGTTCACCGCGGCGACGATCAAGTCCTCGAGCATCTCGGTGTCGCTCGGGTCCACCACCTGCTTGTCGATCTTGATCGCCAACAACTCCTGGCGGCCGTTCATGCGCGCCGACACCATGCCGCCGCCGGCGCTGAACTCGACTTCCTTGCCGGCCAGTTCACCCTGCACGCGGGCCATCTCCTCCTGCATCTTCTGCGCTTGCTTGAGGATGTTGCCCATGTCCTTCATGCCGCCCATGTTGGGAAAGCCCTTCACAGCACCTCCTTCTCGTCGAGGACCTCGCCGTCGAACACGTCGAGCACGCGGGCGAGGAGCGAATCGGGTTCGTCGGCGGACGCCGCGTGGGCGTCGAGTTCGCTGGCTTCGACGCCGATGCGGCCGGCGACGCGCGCCAGGCTCGCCGGACGGCCGAGCGCGGCGGTCGCCGCTTGGCGCAGCGCGTCGAGGCGTGCGGCATTCTCGACGCCGGCACGCGCGAGTTGATTCTCGACCGCCAGCGTCAGCACGCCGGCCGCGAAGTCGAGCACGCGCGCGGTCTCCAGCTGCATGCCGAACGTCATGTCGATCTGGCCGACGCGCTGGACGATGTCGGGCCACACGCGGCGCCACGCGTTGGT
>JBGATO010000108.1:0-10755 GCA_044229145.1 Candidatus Eiseniibacteriota bacterium
GAACGACAGGCGAGCGGTGATCACCCCCGCGTTCGCCGCCAGCGTGGCTGCATTGGTCCGGAGCGTGCCGAGTGCTGCATCGAGATCCGTCTGCGCGGCGTCGAGGTCGGTGTCCGCCGCCCACGAGCCAGTGGCGGTCGAGATCGACAGGCCGCTCGAGGAGGCGTCGAAGCCGGTGATGGTCAGCGACGACGTCGCGTCCTCGTTGAAGACCACAGTTAGGCTGCTGCTCGCGGCCAGCAGGTTCGTGCCCTTGTAGCCTGAGTCTCCTGCCAGGTCGTCGATCTGCGACAGCAGAGCGTCGAACTGAGTTGCGAGACTGGCGCGGTCGGTCGTGCTGGCCGAGCGGGCGCTGGTGATCAGACCTTTGGCCTGGTCGATGAGCGCCTCGATTCCGTCGATGCCGTTGGTGGCAGCCGTGATCGTCGACGTCGCTTCGTTCATTCCGTCCTTACGTGCGCTCAAGTCCCCAGCGTGGTCCATGTGGTCTTTCGCCGCGAAGAAGTTCGAGGCGTCGTCGATCGCGCTGTTGACACGCTTGCCAGTGGCCAGCCGCAGCGAGGTACGGGCCTGAAGGCTTGCGATGTTCTGGAGGCTGAACAGGTTGCTGCGCATACCCGCAGCGAGAGTGATGTCGTTCATCATGGCTGAGTTCCCCCTTCTAGGGTCCAGAGTGCTTCTGCGACGGGGCATCCTGCCCCAGGCCGGCGGGACGGTCGGCGGGACGGCCGGCGGTTCTCATTCTCGGAGGACACCGGCAAGACTTGAGGGGTGTGCAAGCCGCTCCGGCACGGAGCGCCGCTTCGCCCTAGAGCTGCCGGCTATCCGCCCGGGAGTTTGGGACGCTGAGCCCTGCGGCCAGACGGCGATTGATGTCGATCAACGCCTGGACCTGGGTTGGATCGGGTCGTGCCATCAAGGCGAAGGTCTGCTTGTCTACGAAGAGGCTCAACTCGAGCAAGCTCTTCCGGAGAATTACGTCCATCGCGTGGTCCGGACGGAGGAGTTCCGCCTGGAAGTACGTCCAGAGCTTCTGGTTGTGCTGAAGCGCGGCATGCAGCGTTCCGGCGCCATCAGCCCCGGCCGACCCTTTGCTCGCTTCGAGCTTCTGAGCAGCGCGCGAGAGGGCTTGCGCTTCCAGTTGCCGGGTCGAGACGGAGGTCTTGCCGCCGGAGGAGTAGGCGTCATGCGCGCTTCTGAACATGTCCGAGGAGCTCCTGTTCGTAGGCCAGCAGGGTCTTCGCGTGCTTGAGGGCCTGGTACAGCCGGCCCTCGCGGACGCACTGCATGATTTGCTCGAGGAGGACGCCCGTGCTCGGTGCAGCATCGGCGACGTCTTCCATCAGGGTGCGGAAGAGCGCCGCGTGCTCCGTCGCGCGTGTCGGTTCGACGTACATCAGCTGGAGCGCCAAATAGATACGCTCGCAGGGAGTACGCACCGCCGAGGGGCTCAGGATGTCCTGTTCGCGCAGGACCGGCACTTCGTTCTCGATGAAAATCTCGGTTCGGCCTCCGCCATTCTGAATAGCGGCCCCCCCGATAATTGCGCGTTCCTGGGGCTTGAGTTTGAGTCGCAGTGGCATGGTGTCCTCGCTTCCTTCTGGAAGTCGGAGGCGCCCGGCGGTGGGCCGGCGCCTCACGCTGAGCCGGTGGGAGCGGGCCGCGGGGGATCCGGAGATCGCCCCGCGCCCCACCCGTCACGCGACCAGCTAGAAGAGACGCAGGACGCTCTGCGACGCCTGGTTCGACAGACTCAACGCCGACACGGCGAGCGACTGCTGCGTCTGCAACGCGAGCATGTTCGCCGATTCCACGTTGGTGTCCGCCAAGGTCAGGTTGTCCGAACCCTGGGTCAGAGTGTTGATCATCGAGTTCGTGAAGTCCTGACGGGCCGTGATGACACCCGAGTTCGCCGCGAGCGTCGCCGCGTTGGTGCGCAGCGTGCCGAGGGCGGCGTCGAGGTCGTCGGAGGCAGCGTCGAGGTCCGTGTCGGCAGCCCACGAGCCGGTGGCGTCCGCGATGCTGAGACCGCTCGCGGTGGCGTCGAAGCCGGAGATCGTCACGCTGGAGGTGGCGTCCTCATTGAAGGCCACGACCAGGCTGCCGGTGCTCGCCAGAAGGTTGGTGCCCTTGTACCCGCCGTCGCCGGCGAGGTCATCGATCTGGTCCATCAGGGCGTTGAACTGCGTCGCCAGCGACGAACGGTCGGTGGTGCTCGCCGAACGCGCGCTGGTGATAAGACCCTTGGCCTGGTCGATCAAGGACTCGATGCCGTCGATGCCGGCGCTCGCCGCCTGGATCGTCTGAATGCCTTCGCTCATGGCGTCCTTGCGGGCGGCCAAGTCGTTGGCGTGGTTCAGGTGGTCCTTCGCCGCGAAGTAGCTCGACGCGTCGTCGATGGCCGAGTTGACGCGCTTGCCGGTGGCGAGACGGAGAGCCGTGCGGGACTGCAGCTGCGAGATCGACTGCAGCGAGAACAGGTTGTTCCGCATTCCGGCGCCGAGGGTGATGTCGTTCATTGGGTGAATCCCCTTTTCTAGGGTGATGTCTGAAGGGTGCCGGGCTTCTACCCGGCTGCCGGCCGCGTGCCGACTCTCCCAGCCTCGGGGTGCCGCGCGACGGCCTGAAGAATTCGCCGGGGTGGGTGGGAAATCCCCCGCACCGCTTTGCCGCCCGCTCGCGGGTGGGGGAAATTGTCCGCCCCGCGCTGCGGCGATTCCTGCCCCCAGTCAAGCCTCGCTTCTGATCCGCCGATGAGGAAAGCCATCAGGGACATCCCGCAGCCCGCGGCGCTGGACGCGCCGCACGGCACGGACCGCCGGGCGTCCCGCTGCAGATGATCTGCGCCGCCGGTGTCTCAGTCACAGGGAGTGGCCTCATGTCCGCAGAGGACGATGAACTGCTACGTGAATTCCTCGTCGAGAGCTACGAGATCCTCGAGCGACTCGACGGCGATCTAGTCGAACTCGAGCAAGACCCGACCGCCCAAGCGACGATCGATTCCGCCTTCCGCGGCTTGCATACGTTGAAGGGCAACGCCGGCATGCTCGGCTACGAGAACCTGCAGTCGGTCGCGCACGCGGGCGAGACGCTGCTCGGCACCGTGCGCTCCGGCGAGGTGCGTTTCTCGTCGGCGGTCGCCGACTCGGTGCTCGCCACCGTCGATGCCTTGCGCGCGATCCTGGGTGACCTCGAAGCCAGCGGCGCGGAGACGCCGCGCGACTACACCAAGCTGCTCGCCACCTTGCACGAGCTGGCCAGCGGTCAAGGCGCGGAGGAAGAACCGGCCGCGGCCGCCGCGGCAGACGAACGCGCCGAAGCGAGCGCTGAGACAGTGGCCGAGGTGCCAGCGGCGGAAGCGCCGGCCGCGTCGCAGTCCGCGCCCGTCGACGTGACGCCCGTCCTCGATGTGCCCGCCGACGCGGAACTCGACGACGAAGACGAGGACGACTTCGTCCACAATGCTCCGGTCGTCGAGCTAGGCGTGGTGCGCACCAGCGCGTCGGCGAGCGAAGCGGTGCTCGCCGAAGCCGAGAAGATTCTCGCGGACGCCGGCATGGCGGTCCCGCCGCGGGTCGCGCCCGCGGGCGGCGACAAGCCGGCCGCGCAGGCCAAGGACTCGGTGGCCGCCAGCCGCATTCGCGTCGATGTCACCGTGCTCGATCGACTCATGAACTTGGTGGGCGAGCTGGTGCTCGCGCGCAACCAGATCCTGCAGAACACCAACGCGGAGATGGGCAGCGCGTTCATCGCCACCACGCAGCGCCTCAACTTGGTGACCACGGCGCTCCAGGAAGGCGTGATGAAGACGCGCATGCAGCCGATCGGCAGCGTGCTCTCGCGCTTCCCGCGCTTGGTCCGTGACGTCGCGGCCGGCCTCGGCAAGGACGTGCGCCTCGAACTCGAGGGCCAGGATACCGAACTCGACCGCACCATCATCGAGGCGATCAGCGATCCGCTGACGCACTTGGTGCGCAACTCGATCGACCACGGCATCGAATCGCCGGAGATGCGGCGGCAGCGCGGCAAGCCGGCCGAAGGCGTGCTGCTCATCCGCGCGTTCCACGAAGGCGGCCAGGTCAACATCGACATCATCGACGACGGCGCCGGCATCGACCCGGAGAAGATCAAGCGCCGGGCGCTCGAGCGCGGCGTGCTCGACCCGCTGCAGGCGGCGTCGATGAGCGAGCGCGAGCTGTACAACGTCATCTTCTATCCCGGCTTCTCGACCGCGGAAACCGTGACCAACGTGTCCGGCCGTGGCGTCGGGATGGATGTCGTGAAGACCAACATCGAGCGCATCGGCGGGCGGGTCGACATCCAGAGCGGCATCGGCGTCGGCACCACCGTGCGCATCAAGATCCCGCTCACCCTGGCGATCATTCCGGCGCTCATCGTCCAGGCGCGACACGACCGCTACGCGATTCCGCAGGTCAGCTTGCTCGAATTGGTGCGTTTGGATGGCGACGTCGCGCGCCGCAGCATCGAGACCTTCCACGGCACCAGCGTCTACCGCTTGCGCGGCGAGCTGCTGCCGCTGGTGCAGCTCAACACGCTGTTGTGGAACGAATATGCCAACCCGGCGCATGTGGTGGCCGAGGACAGCAGCGCCGTCAACATCGTGGTGCTCAAGGCCGGCGATCAGCCGTTCGGGCTGGTGGTGGATGCGGTGAACGACACGCAGGAGATCGTCGTCAAGCCGCTCAGCAAGCAGCTCACCGGCAATTCGCTGTTCGCCGGTGCGTCGATTCTCGGCGACGGCAAGATCGCACTCATCCTCGACGTGCTGCGCATCGCGCAGTTCTCGCACGTCATCGACACCGCCGGTGAGCGTGGCCTCGACGACTCCAACATCGGCTCGGTGCGCGAGAAGATGACGCAGGTGTCGAACGCAATCCTGGCCTGCAAGGCCGGCAAGCACGAGCGCCTGGCAATTCCTCTCAGCGCGGTGACGCGTCTCGAAGTCTTCCCGCGCAGTGCGGTGGAGACCGCCGGCGACAGCGAGGCCGTGCTCGATCGCGGCGAAATCCTGCCGCTGGTGTGGCTCGCCGACTATCTCGGCGGCCGCTCCTACGATGAGTCCGACAGCTTCCACGTCGTGGTGTCGACGCGCGGTGGCCGCAAGGTGGGCTTCGTCGTCGACGAGATCCTCGACGTGGTGATGGAGCCGCTCGCGCTTCAGGAAGGCACCGGCGCCGGGATCATCGCCGGCTCCGCCGTCATGCACGGTCACGTCATGGAGTTGCTCGACATGCAAGGTCTGTTCTCCATGCTCGGCTATCCGGCAGGCGAACACGATCACGACACGCACTTGCAGCTCGCGGCGTAGGAAGGAACGGAGACGCCATGGACGACCGTCAACAGCTGTGCACGTTCCTGCTCGATGGCCAGCACTTCGGCATCGAGGTGGAAGAAGTGCAGGAAGTCATTCGCTTTCAGGACGTCACGCCGGTGCCGCGCGCACCGGAGGAAGTCAGCGGTCTCATCAACTTGCGCGGTCAGATCATCACCGCGGTCGACCTGCGCGTGTGTTTGCACCTGCCGCGTCGCGAGAGTGGCGAGCCGCCCATGAATGTCGTGGTGCGCAGCGACGGCGGGCCGGTGAGTCTGCTGGTCGACGAGATCGGCGATGTCGTCGAAGTGCAGGACGACTGGTTCGAGCCGACACCCGACACCGTGCAGGACTCGAGCCGCGATCTCATCCGCGGCGCTTACAAACTCAAGGATCGCTTGCTGCTGGTCCTGGAGAAGCACAAGGCGATTCGCGCAGTCGCCGCCTAACGCTCGTCGCGCAGTCCCGTGCTGGGGAAGTCGTGCGGCAGGAGCGCACGGCGCTGGAGAACACACCGCGGTGACACCGGCCCCTACGATCCGTTGTCCGACCGCCAGGGAAGGAAGCCATGACCTGGAACTCGCTCTCTCGCATGACGCTGTCGCGCAAGATGACACTCTTGATGGTGACCGCCGGCCTTGGGTTCGCGCTGTCGGGCGCGATCGTGCTGAATCTCTTCCAAGGTGTGAAGGTGAACGGCGCGATCTACAACCGCATCGTGCAGATGAAGGACCTGACGGCAGACACCGTGCCGCCGCCGCTCTCGCTCCTGCGTGCCTACTACTGCGTGCGCGACATCGGCGGCCACATCGATCGCGGGGGCGCGCTCGAGTGGGACGAGATCAATGAATCGATGGGGCTCGTCGACGCCGACGAGCAGGCGTTGCACGCGCGGCACGAGTACTGGTCGAAGACTTTGACCGACAGCAAGCTGCGCGACCTCGAGAAGGACGCCTACACTTCTGCAGAGGAGTGGTTCGGTCTCTATCACAACAAGTTCCTGCCCGCGATGCGGGCGGAAAACAAGGCCGAGGTCGACCACTGGATGCATGAGGGCATGGAGGCGTCCTTCACCCGCCAGCAGGCGGCGATCGACGAATTGGTCAAGGTCGCGGCCAGCATTGGCAAGTCCAACGAAGCGCAGGCGCAGGCCGACATCCGCAATCAGATGACGCTGCTGATGATCGTCGGCCTGTTCATGGTCGGCTCGGCGATCCTGCTGGCGTGGTCGGTGTCGCGTTCGATCATGCGTTCGATTCCCGAGGTGGCGAAGGCGGCCGAGGCGCTGGCCCAGGGCGACCTCACGGTGCACGCCAAGGTGAAGTCCGACGACGAGCTCGGCATGCTCGCGCGCGGCGTCAACCAGACCATCGACGCGCTGCGGACGCTGCTGCTGCAGATCCACGAGCGCGCCACGCACCTCGCCGGAAGCTCGGAGGACTTGATCGGCGTCAGCCGGTCGATGAACGCCAACGCCAACGAGAACGCCGAGCAAGCGAACCGCGCGTCGAGCGGCTCCGAAGATGTCAGCAAGAACGTGCAGAGCGTGTCGGCCGCGATGGTCGAGATGAGCGCCAGCATCAAGGAGATCTCGAAGAGCACCGCCGAAGCGGCGCGCGTCGCCACGCTTGCCGCGCGGAAGGCGGAAACCACCAACGCCACCGTCAACAAGCTCGGAGACTCGAGCGCCGAGATCGGCAACGTCATCAAGGTGATCACGTCGATCGCGCAGCAGACGAACCTGTTGGCGCTCAACGCGACGATCGAGGCGGCGCGTGCCGGCGAGGCGGGCAAGGGCTTCGCGGTAGTCGCCAACGAGGTCAAGGAACTCGCGATGGAGACCGCCAAGGCGACGGAGGACATCTCGGCGAAGATCGAGACGATCCAGAACGACACCCAGGCGGCGGTTACCGCGATCGGCGAGATCGGCGAGACCATCGCGCAGATCAACGACATCTCCAACACCATCGCCAGCGCGATCGACGAGCAGGCGGCGACCGCCAACGAGATCGGGCGCAACCTGCGCGACGCGGCGCGCGGTTCGGGCGATGTCGCCTCGAGCATCGTCGCGGTGGCGGATGTCGCCCACAGCACGGCAAGCGGCGCGCATCAGGCCGAGAGCTCGGCCCGCGATCTCGCCACGATGGCCGTGGACCTCCAGGAAATGATCGGACGCTTCAAGTTCGAGTCGGCGCTCGGCATCGCGCGGCAGTTCGGGACGCCGCAGCCGACGACGCGCGACAACCCCTCGGCCGGTTGGCAGGGCAAGCCGGAGCGCCGCCGGCGGCCGCGCGGTGGGGCAGCTTCCGCACCGTCGGCGGAATCATTCGAGCAGAAAGCAGCCTGAGCGGGGCGACGATTCCGGTCGGCCGATACCGAGGACACAAACGGGAGGCATGAGCGTGGCGATTGGGACATCGCACCCGCGAGCACGGCGGGGTGAGGGCCGCAGCGGGCGGATCTGCGCGACCATGGGTGGCGCCGTCGTGATGCTGTGCGCCGCCACCGCGCGTCTGGCCGGCGCCGCGGCGACGGACCCGGCGACGCCGCAGGTGAGTGCGCGCTGGTACGACAGCTACGCCGTTACCGCGACCTTCGCGGAAGGCACGACGGGCGGCGGATCCGGTAGCAGCACGGTGTGGATGGATTTCGGCGCCGATCGCGCGTCGACCGCCGCGCGCCGTCTCGGTTACCACCTCTGTGCGTACACCGGCCTGAACGCGGCGAGCGGGGATGGATTGTCCCTCGACAATCTGGTCCACGACGCGTGCGACGCCAACCTCACCGCGCTGGTCGGCGAGGACCTCGAATGCGCGTGCGGCAAGTGGACCGCCGAGTGGGCCGCCGCCATGCAGGCCGACCGGCCGACCTGGGACGACTCGGGCGGTTTGGTCTTCGACTACGCCGTGGCGCCGGCGCCGGCCGGGGTCAAAGCGCGTCTCGCGCTGGGCGCCCGCGGCGGGCTCACCGGGCAGGTGTTGCGCGGCTGGCACGGCGCGGATGGGGACTTCGCCTCCACCGGCTACAGCGTCGGCGGCGACTGCGCGCTCTCCGCGCGCACCGCGCTCTCCGCGCACTACCTCACCGGCGCCGACCTCGAGAGCGGCACCGCTGGCGCGCGTCTCGCGCTGGCCGATCTCAACGCCACCGTCACGCCGCGGGAGTGCTGCGCGCTTGCCGCCAGCTACGTCACCGCGCGCGGCTCCGGGTCGAGCCTCGCCGCGCAGACGCACTGGTGGAGCGCCGCCGTCTACGCGCGGTGGGACTGGCGGCCGGGTGCGACGTTCACCGCGCGCGTCGAGCGCTTCGCCGACCGCGCCGGCTGGGCCACCGGCGACGTGCAACGACTCGATGCGGTCACCCTGACGCACGAAGCCCACATGCAGGACGCCTTGCGTCTGCGCGCTGCGGTGCGCCAGACCACGGCAGAAGAACCGATGTTCTCCGGCCGTCACGGGGCCTCGCGCCACGACCTGTCGGTGAACCTGGCGATCCAAGCCGATCTCACCACGGGCGGCGGGGAGTAGGACCCGTTTCGGACGGAGACTGAGGCAGAGCCCATGCGAAAGATCAACATCCTGATCGTCGACGACACCGTGCTCATCCGGCGCATGCTGAGTGACGCGCTGACCAATGAGCCGAGCTTCGCCATCCAAGCGACGGCGGAAAACGGCAAGGTGGCGCTCGCCAAGATCGCCGAGCAGGTACCCGACTGTGTGATTCTCGATGTCGAGATGCCCGAGATGAACGGGCTGCAGACTCTCATCGAGATCCGCAAGCAACACCCGCGTCTCCCGGTCATCATGTTCAGCACCCTGACCGGGCCCGGCGCGGCGATCACCATCGAGGCTCTGATGGAAGGAGCCAGCGACTGTGTGCCGAAGCCGCAGATGGTTGGAGGACCGGCAGGCGCCAAGGCCTACATCCTCCAGGAACTGGGTTCGCGGATCAAAGCGATGTGCACCCCGAGCCAGTCCATCCCCACGCCCGTCCCCCTGCCGGCGCCCCCGGCCGCGCAGGGCCCCGCGTGGATTCACGGTGACGAGGAACAGCAGCGGCGCGTGGCCTGACACGCGCCTCGGGGACGCACACGGTCACAGGGTAGGGAGGCAGCTCCTTCATGAAGCTCACGATTGCACGGAAGCTCACCGCGCTCACGGCCATCACCCTTGCGGGTTTGGTCATCATGTCCGCGGTCGCCTTCACGGTTCTCAACAAGGTTCGCATCAACGGCACGCTGTACAATGAGATCCTGCAAATCAAGGATGTCGAGGCGGACCTCCTGCCGCCGCCGGAATACCTGGTCGAACTCTACGCGGTCGCCTGGCAGATGCACGACAAGGGCGAAGACGCCGCGACGCTCGCCTCGCTGACGCAGCGCGCCGACAAGCTCATCGCCGACTTCAAGGCGCGCCGCGACCACTGGAACGAGACTTTGCCCGAGGGCGAGACGAAGACCGCGCTGACCAGCGACGTCTACGCCTCCGGCCAGCGCCTCATCCAGGTGTATCAGACGGAGTTCCGGCCGCTGGTCGTCCAGGGCCGTGAATCGGAGTCGCAGCGGGTCGCCAACGGATCGCTCTTGAACGCCTTCGAAGCACACCGGGCCGCCGTGGACAAGGCGGTGAAGGCGACCGAGGCCCACCACGACCAGCTCGAAGCGCAGGCCGCGGCCTTCGTCACCCGCGCGCGCAACACGATGCTCGCCACCAGTGTGGTCCTCGTCCTGTTGTGCGTCGGACTCGGCCTGTGGATTTCGCGTCCGATTCAGCAGGCGGCGCCGCGCGTGCTGCGCGCCGCCCAGGCCCTGGCGGACGGCGACCTCACGTCGCACGCCGAGGTCACCGGCAGCGACGAACTCACCGATGTCACGCGTGCCCTCAACCAGACCGCCGACCGCATGCGCGCGCTCCTCGGCGAACTCGCGCAGAAGACGCATGCGCTCGCCGGCACCTCCGAGGATCTGCTCGGCGTCAGCAGGACGCTCGGCGATACGTCCGAGAACTCGTCGCGCGGCACCGACCGGACGGCGGCCGCCTCGGAGGAGATCAGCCGCAACATCCAGAGCGTGTCCGCCGCGATGATCGAGATGGGCGCGACCATCAAGGAAATCGCCAAGAGCACCGGCGAGGCGGCGCGGGTCGCCAGCCTCGCGGCGCAGGAAGCGGACAACACCAACCGCGCGGTCGGCAAGCTCGGTGAGTCCAGCCTCGAGATCGGCAACGTCATCAAGGTGATTACGTCGATCGCGCAGCAGACGAACCTGCTGGCGCTCAACGCGACGATCGAAGCGGCGCGCGCCGGCGAGGCGGGCAAGGGCTTCGCGGTGGTGGCGAACGAGGTGAAGGAACTCGCGATGGAGACCGCCAAGGCGACGGAGGACATCTCGGCGAAGATCGAGACGATCCAGTCCGACACGCAGG
>JBGATO010000109.1:0-10721 GCA_044229145.1 Candidatus Eiseniibacteriota bacterium
GCCGGCGCCGGCGCCACGCGACACCGCGATGACCACTCCGCCCGCGGTGAGCGCGCCAGCCGAGACGACGGCGGCCGTGGCCGCCCCCGTCCCCGAGCGGCCGTTCCGCGGCATCCCGACGTGCCCGTACCGCGTGCAGGTGTCGTCGCTGCGCGATAGCGTCGCGGCCGAGGAACTCGGCACGACGCTGGCCGGCGCGGCGAACATGCGCTACGACGTGATCGTCGATCGCTCGCGCGGCACCGCTTGGTATGCGGTGGTGATCGGACCGTTCGCGACGCGCACCGAGGCCGAGGCGGCGAGTCTGCGTTTGGCGGCAATCAACCCAAGCGTCTCGCGCACCATTCTGCGCTCCGCCGCGACATCGCCCGCGCCGTAGTCCGGTGCCGATTCCGACCTGGGTCACCGATCGCTATCGCGTGCCGGTTCCTCCCGGGCATCCGTTTCCGTCGCGCAAGTTCGCGCAGCTGCGGACGCTGTTGATCGACGAGGGCGTTCTCGCGCCCGCCGACGTGCATGACGCCGACCCCGCGCCGCTCGACTGGATCCTGCGCACGCATGACGCGGCGTACGTGCGCCGCGTGGTCGACGGCACCTTGAGCGAGATGGAGCAGAAGCGGCTCGGCGTGCCGTGGTCGCCCGACCTCGTGTTGCGTGCGCGCGCCGCCGTATCGGCCACCGTGCAGGCAACGCGCGCGGCGCTCACCGGCGGCATCGCCGGCGTGCTGGCCGGCGGCGCGCATCACGCACATCGCGACCGCGGCGAAGGTTATTGTGTCTTCAACGACCTCGCCATCGCGGTGCACACGGCGCGCGCCGAGGGCCTGCTGCGGCGCGCGCTCATCGTCGACCTCGACGTGCATCAGGGCAATGGCACCGCGGCGATCTTCGCCGGCGATCCGGACACCTTCACGTTTTCGATGCACGGCGCTACCAACTTCCCACGCGTCAAGGAGCGCAGCACACTCGACCTCGAACTGCGCGACGGCTGCGGGGACGAGGAGTATCTCGCCCTGCTCGACACGCACCTGCCGGCGGTGTTCGCGACGTTCGCGCCCGAGTTCGTGTTGTACCAAGCCGGCGTCGATCCGTTGCATAGCGACCGGCTCGGCAAATTGTCGCTCTCGCACGCGGGATTGCAGGCGCGCGACACGCGGGTGCTGCGGTGGGCACGCGAGCGCGATGTGCCAGTGGTCATCACGCTCGGCGGCGGCTACGGCCGCCCGCTCGACGACACCATCGTGGCGCACGCCAATGTCTGGCGCGCCGCCCGCGCGCTGCACGACCAGGAGAACCCGACCCCATGATCCGCGTCTCCGACGACCTCGCGGCCACCGCCACCCGCACGTTGCAAGCTCACGGCCCGCACGACGTCGCACGCGAGCTCGCGCTGCTCGCGGCGGAGGCGGGCGCCCAGACCGTTTCCGATGTCTACGGCGAGGGTGCGCTGATCCGCGACTTCGAGGCGGAGGTCGCCGCGCTGCTCGGGAAGCCGGCGGCGGTGTTCATGCCGAGCGGCACGATGGCGCAGCAGATCGCCCTGCGCATCTGGGCCGAGCGACACCAGACGCGCGCGGTGGCGTTCCACGCGACGAGCCATCTCGAGTTGCACGAACAGCATGGGTACACACACTTGCACGGTTTGGAGGCGACGCTGATCGGCGATCCGTCGCGACCGTGGTCGCTCGACGACCTCCGCTCGGTGCCGGCCACGCCGCGGCTCGCCGCCGTGTTGTGGGAGTTGCCGCAACGCGAACTCGGTGGCGTGTTGCCGCCGTGGGACGATCTCGTCGCGCAGATCGCGTGGGCGCGCGCGCGCGGCGCGGCGACGCATCTCGATGGCGCGCGGCTGTGGCAGTGTCCGCCGTTCTACGGACGGCCGGTGCACGAGATCGCGGCGCTGTTCGACAGCGTGTACGTGTCGTTCTACAAGGATCTCGGGGCGATCGCCGGTGCGGTGCTCGCGGCGGACGCCGAGGTCATCGAGGACGCCCGTGTGTGGCTGCGCCGGCACGGCGGCAATCTGGTGCGATTGTATCCGTACGTGTTGAGTGCGCGTCACGGCCTGCGCGAGCGGCGGCCGCGGATTCCGCAGTGGCATGTCTGGATGCAGGACTTCGCGGCAGCCGTGCGGCCGATCGACGGTCTGACCCTCACGCCCGATCCGCCGCACACCAACATGGTGCACCTGCGTCTGCGCGGCGACGGCCCGCGGCTGATCGCCGAGCTCGGCGCCGTCGCGCGCGAGACCGGCGTGCTGCTCCTCCGTGGATTGGCCGAGGGGGCGACGCCGCTGGAGTGGCGCGCCGAACTCAACGTGTGCGATGCTGCCGCCGCCGTGCCGCCCGCCGAGGCGGCGGCGTTGTTCGCCCGCGTGCTGCGGGCCGGCGCCTGAGGAGCTCGCGTCGCATGCCGCAAACCCCGCACTCCGAAAAACACTTCACGGCCACCGACGTCGTGCGCGATATCGTCATCGGCATGTCGGATGGCCTCACGGTGCCGTTCGCGCTCGCCGCCGGATTGAGCGGCGCGGTGGAATCGACGGCGATCATCGTCACCGCGGGCCTCGCGGAGATCGCCGCCGGCGCGATCGCCATGGGATTGGGCGGCTACCTCGCCGCGCGCAGCGACGCCGACCACTACGCCAGCGAAGTGCGCCGCGAGGAACGCGAGATCGTCGAGAAGCCGGACGCCGAAGCGGAAGAAGTCGCCGAGGTGTTCCGCGCGTACGGGCTCGACGAGCGCGACATCGCGCCCGTGCTCAAACGCCTGCAAGCCAATCCGGCGCGCTGGGTCGACTTCATGATGCGCTTCGAGCTCGGTCTCGAAGCGCCGCAGCCGCGCCGCGCGGTGACCAGTGCCGGGACCATCGCCGCCTCGTACATCGCCGGCGGCATCATCCCGCTGTCGCCGTATCTGTTCTTCCACACCGCGTCGCAGGCGCTGCTGGTGTCGGTCGCGGTAACGCTCGTCGCGTTGGTGGTGTTCGGCTGGGCGAAGGGGCATTTCACCGGCGCGCGGCCGCTGCGCAGTGCGTTGCAGACGGCACTCGTCGGCAGTCTCGCCGCGGGCGCGGCGTTCGTCATCGCGCGATTGATCTCGTAAACGATCGCAGTGACCCGCGACTTCCGCCGCCTGTGGGCGGCGCAGACGACCTCGATGTTCGGCTCGCTCATCACGCGCGCCGCGCTGCCGTTCACCGCCGTGTTGTGGCTCCACGCGACGGCGTGGCAGATGAGCGTGCTGGCGATGGCCGATGTCGTCTCCCATCTCGTCGTCAGTCCGTTCGCCGGCGTGTGGGCGGACCGCCTGCGCCGCCGGCCGCTGCTCATCGCAACCGATGTAGCGCGCGCCGTGCTACTCGGCTCCGTCCCGGTCGCCTACCTGTTCGGCGTGTTGCGCTTTCCGCATCTGGTCGTGGTGATGTTCGCCAGTGGCGCGTGCACGGTGGTGTTCGAAGTGGCACACCAGGCGTACGTGCCGCTCTTGGTGGCGCGCGAGGAGTTGATGCAGGCGAACGCGCGGCTGCTCGCCACGGCGGCGGTGGCCGAAACGGCGGCGTTCGGCCTCGCGGGTTGGTTGGTGCAGGCGCTGAGCGGGCCGATCGCGGTGGCGATCGATGCGCTGTCGTTCGTGGCGTCGGCGCTCTTGCTCGTGCAGATTCGCACGCCGGAACCGGCGCGCGTCGAGGTGCCGCACAGCGATGCCGCCGCGCAGTGGCGCGAGATGACCGAGGGCGTGCGCGTGGTATGGGACTCGGTGCCGCTGCGCGCGATGGCGGTGTCGACGATGCTGCTGATGGCCTCGTTCAGCATCTTCCGCACCTGCTACATGCTGTACCTGACGTCGCTCGGCTTCCGGCCCGGCGTGCTCGGCATGGTGTTCGCGGTGGGCGGTGTGAGTTCGTTCTTCGGCGCGACACTGACACGGCGCGCCAGCGAGCGCTTCGGCGTCGGCACCGTGATGATCGGCGGCCTGCTCGCCTGCACGGCGGGGTTTGCGCTGATTCCGGTGGCGTACGACGCCGGATGGCTGTCGCTCGGCTTGCTCATCGCGCAACAGTTGATTGGCGACGGCGGCATCACCGCCTACGACCTCACGCAAGTGAGCGTGCGACAGACGCTGGTCGACGAATCGCGTCTCGGCCGCGTCGGCGCCGGCGTGCGGTTGTTGCAGGCGGTGGCCCAACTCGCCGGCGCGGGGTTCGCCGGCTGGATGGGGTCGGCGTTCGGCACGCGGTGGGCGATGGCGAGTGCCGCGGGTCTGCTCGCGCTCGCGGCGCTGTGGCTGGCATCGACACCGGTGCGCCGCCTCGGGCGGATGGCGACGCTGCGCGCCTAGCCTGCCGCGGCGCCCGCGAACGCGCGCTCGTGCTCGAGCAATGCCTGCTTGCGCGCCAGTCCGTGTGCGTATCCGGTCAACGTGCCATTCGCGCCGATGACGCGATGGCACGGCACGACGATGCCGATCGGGTTCGCGCCGTTCGCCGCGCCGACGGCCCGTGCTGCCTGCGGACGCCCGAGTTGCGCGGCCAGTTCGCCATAGCTGCGCGTCTCGCCGGCCGGAATGGTGCGCAGGAGCGCCCACACGTCCTGCTGAAACGGCGTGCCGGGCGCCGCGCAGGGAATCGACCGCAGCGCGTCGAGATCGCCTCGCCAGTACGCGGCGAGCGGCTCGCGCAGCCAAGCCGGCGCCAGTGCATCGATCCCGTCGACGCGGTGACGCGTCGAGGGAGTCTCGGCGAACTGCAACAGCAGCAGCGCGTCCCCTCGCCAGCCGGCGACGAGGTCGCCATACGGCGACGCGAGACGCGAACGAGACAGCGGGGTCATACGGAGTCTCCTTTCACAGGGGCCAGTCGCCACAAGTGCATCACGGCGTACGCGCGCCACGGACGCCACGCTTCGGCGCGCGCCTCGAGCGCCGCGGCGGTCAGCGGGGTTGGGTCGGGCGATGCGACGCGACGCAAGATGAGATCGCCGGCGGGGAAAGCATCGGGTTCGCCGAGCGCCCGCAGTGCGATGTATTCGGCGGTCCACGGACCGATGCCGGGCAGCGCGCACAGAGCGGCACGCGTGTCCTCCGGCGCGCGCGAGCCATCCAGCGCGACGCGGCCGTCGAGCACCGCGCGGGCCAGCGTGCGCACCGCCTCCACGCGCGAGCTCGGGGCCCCGAGCTGCGCGAGATCTGCATCGAGCACTTGCGCCGGGGTGGGGAACAGATGCGTCAGCGCGCCCTGCGGCGCGACGAGCGGCGTTCCACAGCGGGCTACCACGCGACCGGCGAGCGTGCGGGCTCCTGCCACCGACACCTGCTGCCCGAGAATCGCGCGCACGCCGACCTCGAAGCCGTCCCACGCGCCGGGCACCCGCAGGCCGGGCGTCGCACGCACGGAGGGGCGCAGCAGCGGATCGCGACGCAGGACATCGGCAATCGCCTGCGGATCCGCGTCGGCATCGCACAGGCGTCGCACGCGGGCCAGCACGCGCGCTGCATCCGCCACCGCCGCGCGCGCGAGTTCGACATCGAGCACGTGTCGCCGCGGCGCGAAGCGGACGCGCAACACGCTCGGTCCGGCGTGGGTGTCCAGGGTGCGCGCGTAGCCGTCGTCGTCCACCGTCTCGACGCCGGGAATTGCCCGTGCGGCGAAGAACGCGCGCAACGCGTCCCACGCGAACGGCCGCCGCACCGCGACGCGTAGCACGAAGCGATCGCCCGCCGCGGCGACGTCCTCCGCTTCGTCCTTGCGCATCGCCCGTGGTGCGATGGCGAAACGCGCCTGCATCACCTCGTTGAAACGCCGCACGCTGCGAAATCCGGCGGCGTGGGCGATCTCGGCGATCGGCAAGGTCGTTTCCGCGAGCAGACGGCGCGCCACGTGCGCGCGTCGCGTCGCGGCGATCGCCTGCGGGGTAGCTCCGAGCTGCTCGGCGAACAACCGGCGCAGGTGGCGCGCCCCGATCCCGAGCGCGTCACCGAGCGATTCGACATCGCCGTCGTCCAAGCGGCCCTCATCGATCAGCCGGAGCGCGCGCGCTACCGTCGCCGACGTGCCGCTCCACGCCGGCGTGCCGGGCGCGGTCTCGGGACGGCAGCGGCGACAGGCGCGGAAGCCGGCCTCTCCGCGGCGGCAGCGCAGGCGTAGAAGGTAACGTTGCGCTGGTGCGGCGTGCGCGCCGGGCACACCGGCCGGCAGTAGATGCCGGTGGAGCGCACCGCGGTGAAGAAGCGGCCATCGAAGCGCGCGTCGCGGCTGGTGAGGGCGCGGTAGCAGACGTCCGGGTCGAGTTCCATACCGGCATTGAACCACGCGTCCGCGGCGGCGTCTGGCGGAAAACGGACATGGCGGTGAGCCGCGACACGGCGCGCGCCGGCCGCGTATGATGCGCCGCATGTCCTTCTCGCCCCGCGTGCGCGCTGCCCTGCAGCGCGCGGACGACGTTGCCGCGTCTCCGGCTGCCGTGCGGCCGGGTCATGAGGCAGCGCCGCGGCTCGACGGTCTCCGGCCGCGCGTGATTGCCTGCGGCGATCCGCAGGCGCCGGCGGCCGTCGTGTTCGACGTCCTCGACCGGCATGGTCTGCTCGGCGAGGACGGGTGGCTGGCCGCGGATGCGCACCTCGTCTTCCTGGGGGACTTCCTCGATTGGGGCGGCCGCGACCTGCGCGCCGCGGCCCGGCGCGATGGCGCACGGGTGCTGGCGTGGAGTGCCGTGCAGGACGCGACCGCGGTCACGCTGGTGCTCGGCAATCACGATCTCGCGCGTGTCGGCGAACTCGTGGGGTTCGACGACGCACGATTCGCCCAGGCGCAACGCGAGGCCGACGCCGTCTACCGCACCGGCTCCAATAACGAGCACGCGTTCCTCGCACGCTACCCGGACGTGCCGAGCGTCGAGTGCATCGCGCGCGATTTCAGCAGCTACAGCGCGCTCCAGCAGGACTGGGTGCGAGCGCTGCTGCGCGCCCGCCGCTTCGTCATCGCCGCCTCGCACGGCGACACGCTGATCTGCCACGCCGGCATCACCGTCGACGAATTGGACGGCATCGGCGTTCCGGGCGACCGGCAGAGCGATCCGCGCGCGGTGGCGGAGGCGCTCCAACGCTCCCTGCACGGCGCGTGCGCGGCGTGGGACGAACGCCGGCCGCTGGCGATTCCCGTCCTGCATCGCCCCGGCGACGCGGAGTTCGGCGAGGGCGTCGGCATCTTCTACCATCGCCCGTGCCAGCCGGATCGCGACCACGAGTTTCCGCTCGACACGCCGCCACCGCGGCGCCGCTTCGACGCGCGGCGTCTGCCGGCCGGCGTGACGCAGGTCATCGGGCACATCCGTGACGGCAAGTGCCGCACGCTGCTCGGCGATTGGTGCGACGACGCCCCGGCACTCGATGGGCCGCTCCGCACGCTCGACGTCGAGGGCGAACGCGTGCGCTACGGCCGCGGTGCCGGCGCGCGCCGGCCCGCCGGCGCGGCGCGCGTCGTCTTCACCGATGGCGGCCTCTTCCACGCCACACCGGACGAGTACGAGATGTACGACCTCGTGCACGAGACCGCGGCCCCGCGCGGCTGATCCTGGTCGCGCCCTCTCGACGCCGCCCGCGGAGCAGGCTACAGTTCCGGCACACGGCGCGCGGGCCGGCGCGACGCCTTCTTCGAGGAGATCCGCATGTTCGTTCCGTCCGTGCGTCACCTGATCGGCAGCCTGTGCGCCGCCGCTGCGTTGCATTCCGCCGCCGTGGCGGCCCCGCCGTCCCCGGCCGCCCGCGAACTCCAGCAGCAGCTCACCGGCGCGCTGGTGTTCGTCAAGCTCGACATGCCCGCCACCTCGCGCGGTCTCGACGTGTGGCCCGATCACGCCGCGCCCATCGACGAGAAGCAGTACCTCGACCGCATCAAGGATGGCATCGCGCTGCATGCCGGCGAGACCACGTGGGTGAGCGACGTGCGGGTGACGCCGCGCTCGATCGACGTGCTGTTCGGCGGTGGCGGCTACAACTACCTGATGGACGCCGGCGCGATCGCGGCAGCCGGGCACGGCGTGAAGCAGAAGACGCAGGAGCAGTTGCAGCTCGAGACGGAGATCATGAAGTCCGCGTCGGGCAATGGGCAGGGAATGGAGGCGTTGCCGCAGCGCGTGCACGAACGCAACGAACTCGAACGCGATCGCCTTACCGGAGACCGTGCCGACATTCCGAAGTCCGCGCAAGAGGCCGCCGGGTCGCGGTTGTGCATCCGGTTCGCCGGCAAGGTGCCCGCCGAGAAGCTCACCGTGGCGTTCGTGCTCCAGTCGTTGGCGGAGTACGTCGAGTTCGTGCGGGCGCCGGCCGCCGCGCCGTAGCGCGCCGCGGCCCGCTCGGCTGCCGCGAACACCAGCGACACCGCGGCCAGGCCGAGCAGCCCGTGGACTGCTCCATGCAGTTGTAGACCGCACACTTGCGCCACGAGCCATTCGGCGCTCAGGGCGATCGCGATCGTTCCGAACATGTGGACCTCCTTGGTGCGTGTGCTGCCTATCCCGCCGGCTGGACGGGTCGCGCGGGCGACTGCACCATGGGCAACGTGCGTGCCGGACATCGTGACGGTCGCGCTCTCGGGCGCATGCGCCACTCTCGTCCACGCGTCGACGCCCCTCGCGACGCGCCAGGATGGAACCTGGCGCGCGGCGTGCAGCACATCGCCGCGAACGCAGGACGCAGGAGGACCACTCAGGTGGGTGACACACACCGTCGTGAGGAGTGGGAGGGGACCCTCGAAGCATTCGGCGCGACGCCGACGCCGGCCATTCTCTCGGTGCAACATCGTCCACCCGCCGAACGCGCGCTGCGCACCGGCGGCTCGCTGCTCGGCGGCTTCGCGGCTGCCGCGGCGATGGCACTCGTGCCGCCCCACATCCCGTGGATCCTCGGGTGGTCGTCGGCCGGCATCTACTTCGCGGTGCGCTGGGCGCGCGAGGACGTGTCGCTGCTCGGCGCGCGCGGCGAATGTCCGCGCTGCCACCAGATCGCCAACCTGAAGCCTGGCGGGCGCGCCGCGGCCGAACGCCGCGTGCACTGCCCGCACTGCCGTGAACAACTGCATCTGACGACGACGCGGACACGCGTCGCGTCCTGACTCCCTAACGACCCGAAAGGAGATTCTCGATGTCCGACGCCACTCCGGTTTCGCTGCCGCGCATCGGCGACACCGCGCCCGACTTCACCGCCGTCACCACGCACGGCGAACTCACCTTCTCCGCCTGGCAGGGCGACTCGTGGGCGGTACTCTTCTCGCACCCGGCCGACTTCACGCCGGTGTGCTCGACCGAACTCACCGAACTGGCGAAGCTCCAGGACGAGTTCAGCCGCCGCCACGCCAAGCTGATCGGCATCTCGATCGACAGCATCCACTCGCACCTGGCGTGGGTGGAAAATCTCAAGTCGATCCTCGGCGTCGCGCTGCCCTACCCGCTGATCGCCGACTCGCACTCGAAGGTGGCCGAGAAGTACGGCATGATCCACCCGGGCGAGAGCAGCACGGTGACCGTGCGCGCGCTGTTCTTCATTGACCCGAAGCGCGTCATCCGGGCGATCATCTATTACCCGCTCAACGTCGGCCGGAACACCGCGGGAGGTGGTGCGCGTGCTGGACGCGCTGCAGACTTCGGATGCCAACTCCGTCGCCTGTCCGGTCAACTGGACGCCGGGCGACAAGGTCATCGTCCCGGCCCCGAAGTCCGAGGCGGATGTCGAGGCGCGCAAGAAGATGGAAGGCGTCGAGCGGCTCGACTTCTACTTGGTGAAGAAGTCGCTGTAGGCGCGGCGGCCCGACGGGGCGCGGCGGCGTGGGGACACCGCGCCGCCGCGTTTGCTTTTGCCGGCCGCTGCGCTAGGCTGGATGGGCTCCCGCCGGCCTCCTCGTCTCCCGTCCGGAGGTGATTCCGTGCGCCGACGTGCCGTGATTCTTGCCATCCTCTGCGTGCCCGCCGCCGTGGCCGCGCATCCGGATCCGCCGCGCCCTGCGCTTGCCGCGACGTGGCGCGTCGACGGCCCGCAAGATTCCAGCATGTTCGGCAGCGCCATGTGCGGCGCCGGCGACGTGAACCGCGACGGATACGACGACGTCCTGGTGGCGGCGCGCTTCGAGGATCACCCCGAAATCGACGAGGGCCGGGCGTACTTGTTCCTCGGCGGCCCCTCCGGCCTGGCGTCCGTCCCGGCCTGGACGGCCGAGAGCAATCAACCCGGCGCGCGCTTCGGCGAATCCGCCGCCGGCCTCGGCGACGTCAACGGCGACGGCTACGACGACGTGGCGATCGGCGCGGTGCTGTTCGACACGACGCAGGGCGACGCCGGCAAGGTCTTCGTCTATCTCGGCGGGCCGCTTGGCTTGTCCGCCGCGCCCGCCTGGTCGTGGAGCACGAACCAGGGCAGCAGCTACACCGGCAATAGCGTCGCCGGGGCCGGAGACGTCAACGGCGACGGCTACGACGACTTGCTCGTCGCCGCGCACTACTGGGACGCGCCCGACGTCAACGAAGGCGGCGCATTCCTCTTCCTCGGCGGGCCTGGTGCTTTGGGCACCAGCCCTGCCTGGACCGGGCAAGGCGACCAGGCGCTCGCCGACTACGGCTTCGCGGTGGCCGGCGCCGGTGACGTCAACCGGGACGGGTTCGACGACATCCTCGTGAGCGCTCTCGCGTACGACGTCAGCGTACCGGATCAAGGGCGCGTGTACCTGTACTTCG
>JBGATO010000010.1:0-74476 GCA_044229145.1 Candidatus Eiseniibacteriota bacterium
GACGATCGGGACCGAACGCCGCGGGGTCCGCGCGTCCGGCGAGGTATCCCGGCATTCTAGCCCCTCGCCGTCCAGAACGCACCCCTTGCCGGGGGCCGCGGTCAGTCCACTCGCGGGCGGGAGGCCGCGGTTTCCAACGCGGCGGCGAATCGCACATTGGCCCGATGACCGGTGCGTTCGGCCCGGATGCGGGCGCACAGGGGCCGACCGAGCAACGCGAGGTCGCCCAATAGGTCGAGAATCTTGTGGCGCACGGCTTCGTCAGGGAACCGCCAGGCCTGCGGCGGGAGCGGACCGTCAGGGCCGACCACGACGGCGTTTTCGAGCGAGCCCCCCTGCGCGAGGCCGTTCTCCCGCAGCCACGCCACCTCGTCGAGGGTCACGAAGGTCCGGGCCGGCGCGATGTCGGAGACGAACGCCTGCGGCGAAAGCGAAAACTCCGCGCGCTGTCGTCCGAGATGCGGATGCGGATGGTCGAAGAGGTAGTCGACCGTCAACTGCTCGGCGGGTTCAGCGTGGAACCTCGCGTGTCCGTCCTCGAAGGAGAACGCCGCCTGGAGCCGGAGTGCATCCGGAGCCGCGGCCGCCTGGACGACGCCCGTCTCGGCAACCTGCCCGGCGAGGAAGGCCGCGCTGCCGTCTCCCGCGTCCGGGACTTCGGGGCCATCGAGCACAACTCGCGCCGCCGTGACGCCGAATGCCGCGAGCACCGCCAAGACGTGCTCGACGGTTGCCACCCGCACGCCGCCGGCTTCGAGAACGGTGTGTCGTCCCTCGGTCGCGGCGAGCGCGGCCGTCACGGTCGCTGGCACTTCAGGATGTCCCGGCAGATCGGCGCGCACGAACACCACGTCGCGCGGCGCCGGCTCGATCGCGGCGCGTACCTGCGCTCCGCAGTGAAGTCCGACACCGTCCCAGCGGATCGCGCGGGCAAGCGTGCGGCCCGGCGCCACGCTCACGAGGTGCCGTCCTCGCGCGGCCGGGCACCGAGCGCCGTTTCGACGGCGCGCACGCGGGCCAAGAGCTCCGGCAGCCGCTTGCGCACTGCGTAGACGCGCCGCG
The DNA here is from genome assembly GCA_044229145.1 of Candidatus Eiseniibacteriota bacterium. Classification (GTDB taxonomy): domain Bacteria; phylum Eisenbacteria; class RBG-16-71-46; order CAZEPH01; family CAZEPH01; genus JBKJUD01. Next base: position 1,063 of record JBGATO010000010.1, read on the forward strand.
CGTGCGCATGCGACAGCGCCGGGTAGCCCGAGACGATGTCGCCGGGCGGGATATCGCCTGTGATGCCGGCTTGCGCCGCAGCGACTGCGCCGCGGCCCACTCGCAGGTGATCCGCCACCCCAACTTGGCCCGCGAGGGTGACGTCGTCCTCCAAGACCGAGCTCCCCGCGACACCCGCCTGGCCGGCGAGCAGACAGCGTTCGCCAATCTGCACGTTGTGCCCGATCTGCACCAAGTTGTCGATCTTGGTGCCTCGCCCGATGACCGTCGGACCGCTGGCGCCGCGGTCGATGCAGGTGTTGGCGCCGATCTCCACGTCGTCCGCGATGCACAGCACGCCCATCTGGGGCAGCTTGCGGTGCGCCTCGCCGTCGCGCACGAAGCCGAATCCTTCGGAGCCCAACACCGCGCCCGGATGAACGACGACGCGCGATCCGAGACGCACGTCGCGCTGCACGACGACACGCGCGCCGAGCCGGCACTCGGTCCCCACCTGCACGCCGTCTTCGAGGACACAGGCCGGCCCGATGACGCAACCGGCTCCAATCGTCACGACATCCCCCAGCACCGCGTAGGCACCGATGCTCACCGCCTCGCCAAGCTGTACGCCGCGTCCGAGGATTGCCGTGGGATGGATGCCGGGGCGTGCCACGCGATCGAGTCCGAGCAACGTCGCCGCGCGCGCGAAGGCCACCGCGGGCGCGTCGACGGCGATGAGCGTGGCGCCCGTCTCAGAGCGCGCATCGTCCGGAGCCTGGCGCGGCACGAACACGATGCCCGCGCGAGTGGCGCGAAACGCCCTCTCGCCACGCGGCCCCTGCCAAAACGACGCATCGCGAGACTCGGCTTCCGCGAGCCCCGCGAGACCGTCCACGCGGCGTGTTGCGTCGCCCCGGAGTTCGCCCCCCAACGCGGCAGCCAGCTCGCTCGCCGTGCGGGCGTCTCCGTATCGGCGCCAGAGTTCGCTCACGGAGCGCTTTGCTCCCGCAGCTTCTCCACCACGACGTCGGTGATGTCGTAATTCCGGTTCGCGTACACGACGTTGCCCTGCGCGGTGTCGAGGATCAGCGTGTAGCCTTGCTCCTTGGCGATGCGTTCGACGATCTCGCGCATCCGCCGCACCACCGGTTCCGAGAGCTCGGCATTGCGCTGCACCACCTTGCCTTTCGGGCCCCAGATATCGCGCACGAACTGCTCGTACTCCGCCTGCTTCTTGTTCAACTCCGACTGCTTCTCCTCGATCTTCGCGGTACTCAGCATGCGACTTTGCTGATCGAGCTGGGTGCGCAGATCGTCGAGTTCGCGCTTCTTGTCGGCGGCGTCCTTGGTCCATCCTTCGAGATCGCGATCGAAGGTCTTCTGCGCCTCGAACGTCTCCGGGAACGCCTGGAAGATGCGCTCGCTGTTGAGCACCGCGATCTTGATCTCCTGCGCGCGCGTGGCGGCCGGCCACGCCAGGACGACGGCACAGACCAGCGCGCAGGTCCACGCGGCGCGCCGCGCGAGTTCGATCCGAGTGGTCATGTCCGCCCCCTAGAATCCACTGCCGACGATGAAGTGCGCGATCCACTTCGGCGTGCGCGGCCCGGCGCCATCACGACGCGCGAACCCATACGCGTAGTCGAAGCCGACTGGACCGAGGCTCGGAATCTCGAGCCGCACGCCCGGGCCGGCGCCGACGTACAACCCGTTGGTGCTGATGTCATGCGCACTGTTCCACGTCCCGCCGATGTCGGTAAACAGCACGCCGTGCACGACGCCCGCGATCGGGAACTGGTATTCCGTGGTCAGTACGATCGCCGTCTTGCCGCCCTTGTAGAGGGAATTCCCTGCCGGCACGATCGAGTTCTCGTCGTAGCCGCGCAGCGGATTGACGTTGGTGCCTCCCAGCCGGATGTACTCGTAGTCGGGGATCTTCTCCTTGGTGCCGTCGATCGCCCCATGCACGAACGACATGCGCGCCTTGAGCATCACCGCACCCAGCCCCGGCGTGTTGAACCACCGCCGTGCGTCGAGCACCTCCTTGTGATACGCGTAGTATCCGCCCAGAGGCCCGCCGGCGATGTTCTCGGAGAACGTCACCTTCGAGCCTGTGGTCGGATAGAACGGATTGTTGGTGGAGTTGCGGACGAACGACAGCGACGCGCTGGTCACCGTCAGGGGGTAGTGCAGGCTGTCGCGCAAGGACACCAGGTAGCCGGTGGTATCGTTGGCCACCGACGTCGAATCGAAATTGCTGCGCCGGACGTTCTCGGTTCGCAGGTTGAAGAAGCCTCGCGTGTAGTCGATCTTCGGGATCGGCCGGCCGACTTGCACGCCGAGGCCTTGGATGGTTTCGAGGTACGGGAAGTTGAGGCGTTGCACCGTCGAGTACGACGCGTCGAATCCGAGCACCGTCGGGGTGTCCCTGAACCACGGCTCGGTGAACGACAGCGAGTAGTCCTTGCGCGTGCCGTTGCGACCGCCGCGCTCCAAGTGCAGGCTGACGTTTTGCCCGTTGCCGAGGAAGTTCGGCAGCCCGAGCTGCACGAAGCCGGTGAGGCCGACATCGTTCGAATAGCCGGCCCCGGCGCTCGCGGTGCCGGTGGTCTTCTCCTTCACGTTGTAGACCAAGTCGATGTCGTTGGAGCCCGGCACCGGGTGGTAGTCCACCTGCACGTCCTCGAAGAATCCGAGCTGGAAGGCTTCACGCTGGCTGCGCATCACCACCGAGCGGCGGAACACGTCGCCGGGACGCGACATCAACTCCCGGCGCACCACCTTGTCCTTCGTGCGCGTGTTGCCGGTGATCAACACCTTCCGGATGCGCGACGGCTTGCCCTCGTCTACCGCGAACGTCAACGCCAGCCGCGAGGAATCGCGGCTGGCGCTGTCGGCCGGCGCGAGGCGCGGGTCGACATTGAGATAGAGGTAGCCATTCTCCTGGTACGTTTCGTACACCGACTGGAGCGACTTCTTGACTGCACCGTCGTTGTACGCATCGCCCGCCTTGAGCGCCAGCTGCGAGCGCAGCATGCCCTCCGACAGGGACTTCACGCCGTCGAAGTCGATCGACTGGAAGCTGTACTTCTTGCCTTCCTGGATCGGAATCGTGATGGCCACCAGCGACGTGTCCGCGGAGTACGCGATGCGGAAGTCGCCCACCACGGCGTCCCGATAGCCGTGATCATGATAGTAGGCGGCGATCTTCTCGATGTCCTTCTTCAGGACGTCTTCCTTGAATTCGCCGCCGGTCCGCTTGGTCTTCATCTGCTTGTACAGAATGTCGGCGGCGACCGTCTGATTGCCTTCAAACGTCACCGAGCTGACGCGGACCTTCGACCCTTCGATCACGTCGAACACCACGCGGGTGCCGCCGGGACCATCGACCGTGGTCGGCTTGACGCGCGTCACGGCGTAGCCGTCGCCGCGATACTTGGCGCGGATCGAATCCACCGCGGCCGCGATGCCGTCCGGTCCGAGCAATTGCCCGACGCTGATCCCAAGCTTTTTGTCGAAGTCGCGACTCTCGAAGTGGCTGAGGCCGGTGAATTCGATCGCCGCGATGCGCGGACGTTCCACGACCGCAAGCGTGAGCGTGAGCGCCGAGTCCGATTTCTTCGCGGTGAGGGCGATGTCCGAGAAGAGATTCGACGCCCACAGGGCGCGCAGGCCGGCGCGAATCCGGTCGCCGCTGACCGCGACCGGCGGACGCAGCCCAAACGTACTCAACACGACCGAGCGGTCCACGGCACGCAGGCCCGTCACCTCGATTGCGGTGACGGTGTCCGGAGCCGCCGCGCCCGCTTGGGCGCGAGCCGTGGCGGCAAATCCGAGGAGTGCGGGGAACAACACGAGGGCGATGCGCGGCACGCGCATCGCCGCGGCTCGCGGGACGGCGCGCGCCGCGCCGCGCATCTCGCTGAGATGCGTGCGCCGACGCCCGCCCCGGAGTCCGGGAGCAAGGTCAGACATGTGCCTCCTGACGTGGATGGGTCCCGCGCCGTCCGCGCGAGGGCACGGCGTGAGACCCCAGGGATGACGTGACGGTTCCCAAACCTCCGACAGTCAGGGAACCGCCAGGTGGAGCGACCGCGCGAGGCGGTCCTAACTGGCCGAGGCGTCCGCCGTGCTGAGGTCCGACGGCTCGGTGTCGGCCGCGAACGTCAGCTTGTCGCCTTCGACGTCGATCAGGATGCGCGCCCCTTCGCCGAAGCGGCCGCGCAGCACGTGCTCGGCCAGCGCGTCCTCGACGTGACGCTGGATCGCCCGCCGCAACGGACGCGCGCCCAGGTTTGGGTCGAATCCCTGATCGATGAGGAACTTCAGCGCCGCCTCGGTCACCCGCATGGTCATGCGGTGGCCGGTGGCCACGCGCTGGCGGACCTGCTCCAGCTGGATCTGGATCACCTTCTCCATCTCCGGCATGCCGAGCGGCTTGAAGACGATGAGTTCATCGACGCGGTTGAGGAACTCGGGGTTGAAGGCGCGCTTCACCGAGTCCATCACCGAGTCCTTCATCTTGATGTAGTCGCTGCCGTCGTCCGGCCGGCTGAATCCGAGGTGCGAGCCCTTGATGTCGCGTGAGCCGAGGTTCGACGTCATGATGAACACGGTGTTCTTGAAGTTCACCTTGCGCTTCATACTGTCGGTGAGCTGGCCGTCCTCGAGCACCTGCAACAGGATGTTGAAGACGTCCGGGTGCGCCTTCTCGATCTCGTCGAGCAGCACGACGCTGTACGGCTTGCGGCGCACCTTCTCGGTGAGCTGGCCACCCTCTTCGTAGCCGACGTAGCCGGGAGGCGCGCCGGTGAGACGCGACACCGAGAACTTCTCCATGTATTCGCTCATGTCGATGCGGATGAGCGCGTCTTCGTCGTCGAACAGATACTTCGCCAACACGCGGGCGAGCTCCGTCTTGCCGACGCCGGTGGGTCCGAGGAAGATGAACGAGCCGATCGGCCGGCGCGGATCGCGCAGGCCGGCGCGGTTGCGGCGCACCGCCTTGGCGATCGCGGTCACCGCTTCGCCCTGGCCGACGATGCGGCGCTGCAGTTCCTCTTCCATGCGCAGCAATTTCTCGGACTCGGTCTCCGCGAGGCGCACGATCGGGATGCCGGTCATGCGCGAGATCACCGCCGCCATGTCCTCCGCATCGACCTCGCCTTCGCGTTCGCCGGCCCCGCCGTCGCCGTGCGAGCGGCGGGCGTCCTTCAGCTTGGTGCGCAGTTCGCGTTCCTTGTCACGGAACTTAGCGGCCTTCTCGTATTCCTGCTGGAAGATCGCCGATTCCTTCTCGCGCACCGCGTCTTCGAGTTCGGTCTCGAGTTCGACGACTTCCACCGGTACCGAGCTGGCGGTAAGGCGCGCGCGCGAACCCGCCTCGTCGATGACGTCGATCGCCTTGTCGGGCAGGAAGCGGTCGCTGATGTAGCGCTCGCTGAGCCGCACCGCGGCGGTGATCGCCTCGTCGGTGTAGCGGACGTGGTGGTGCTGCTCGTACTTCTCGCGCAAGCCGAGGATGATCTGGATCGTCTGCTCGGCACTCGGCGGGTCCACCATGATCGGCTGGAAGCGGCGCTCGAGCGCGCCGTCCTTCTCGATGTACTTGCGGTACTCGTCGAGCGTCGTCGCGCCGATGCACTGCAGCTCGCCACGCGCCAGCGCCGGCTTCAGCATGTTGGCCGCGTCGATCGCGCCTTCCGCGCCACCCGCGCCGACGATGGTGTGCAACTCGTCGATGAAGATGATGGTGTCCTTCGACTCGCGGATCTCGTTCATGACGGCCTTGAGCCGCTCCTCGAACTGGCCGCGGTACTTGGTGCCCGCGACGATCGAGGCGAGGTCGAGCGTGACGATCCGCTTGTCCTTCAGCGAGTCCGGCACGCGCGCCTGGACGATACGCTCGGCGAGTCCTTCGGCGATGGCCGTCTTGCCGACGCCCGGTTCGCCGATCAGCACCGGATTGTTCTTCTTGCGGCGCAAGAGCACCTGCACGACGCGCTCGATTTCCGAGTCGCGCCCGATGATCGGGTCGAGCTTGCCCTCGCGCGCCAACAGCGTGAGGTCGCGGCCGAACTGATTGAGGGCGGGCGTTTCCATCTTCTCTTCCCTCTCCGGAGAGCTGCTGCCAGTCGATTGACTGCCACCCAGGAGCTTGAGCGTCTCCTCGCGCACCTTCTTGCGGTCGAGTCCGAGCTCGGCCAGCACGCGCGCCGCGACGCCTTCGCCCTCGCGGATCAGCCCGAGAAGGAGGTGCTCGGTGCCGACGTAGTTGTGTCCGAGCTGGCGCGCCTCGTCGACCGCCAGTTCGAGAACGCGCTTGGCGCGCGGCGTGAAGGGAATCTCGCCGAGCGTCAGCGTGCCGCCGCTCGGCTGCACCATGCCTTCGACCGCCTGGCGAATCTGCTCGAGGTCGAGGCCGAGGTTGCCCAGCACGGTGGCGGCGATCCCTTCGCCCTCGCGGATCACGCCGAGCAGCAGATGCTCGGTGCCGATGTAGTCATGCTGGAGGCGAGCCGCCTCCTCGCGCGACAGGTACATGACCTTCCGCACTCGTTCGGTGAATTTGTCGTGCATCCCTGCCCCCTCCGCGCCGGTCGCGCCGTGCTTACGACGCCGCCGTCTGCTCGCCGGATGCCGCGGCCAGTCGTGCGCGGACGAACGCCGCGCGCTCCCAGTCGCGCTCCGGGTGTTCCATCACGCGGCCCACCCGCTTCTGCAAGTGCGCGGGCTGCGCCACCACCAAGATCTCGTTCAGCGTGCGCACGTCCGGCAAGCCGGCCATCCCCACCGCGCGTCCGAAGCGGACGAACGAGAGGAGCGCAATGAGTTCCTCGCTGCGCATCTGGCGCGCGTGGGCCAAGGCCCCGTAGGCGCGCCACACCTTGTCCTCGAGCACCGCGCGCGCGTCGCGCATCAGCACCTCGCGCGCCCGCGCCTCGTACTCGAGCAACTGCGTCACTGCCTGCTCCAGCGTCGACAGGCTCTCCCGCTCGGTCTTGCCGAGGGTCGTCTGGTTCGACACCTGGAAGAAGTTGCCCATGACCTCGGAACCTTCGCCGTAGAAGCCGCGCACCGCGAGGCCGCGCTGTCCGAGCGTCGGCAGCAACCGCGCCATCTGCTTGGTAAGCACCAGCGCCGGCAGATGCACGAGGGCGGAGACCCGCAAGCCGGTCCCGACGTTGGTCGGGCACGACGTCAAGTAGCCGAGATCGTCGTTGAAGGCGTACTCCAGCACGCCATCGAGTTGATCGTCCAGGCTATCGGCCAAAGTCCACGCCTGTTCCAGCGCAAATCCGGCGACCAGCGACTGGATCCGGATGTGATCCTCTTCGTTGACCATCACCGACAGCGACTCGTCGGCGCTGATCAGGACGCCGCGCGTGCGGTTGGCCTCCGCGAGCTCCCGGCTTATGAGATGCCGCTCGAGCAGGAATTGGCGATCCACGGCTGCCAAATCGCCGACATCGAGCGCCACGCCGTCCTGGAGCAGCGCGGTCTGGCGGGCCGCGGTGGTCACGCTGGTCATCACGAGATGGAGCTGATCGGCCCGCGCACGGTAGCTGAAGGGCGAAGCTTGGAGGTTTCGCGCCAGGCGCACGCGGGTCGACAGGACGTGGTCGGCTTCGGGGCCCTCGCCTGTCAGCCACGCGCCCAGCGTGGTCGCCATCTGCGTGAGGGTCGCCGTGGCGCCGGAGGCCGCGTTGTCCGGCGTCTCGTGCGACGGCAGCGTCGGGTCAGGCGCCATGCGCACGTCCTACGCGGGCATCCTGGCCGCTTTCGAGCGCCCGGATTTGATCGCGGAGCTCCGCCGCGTGTTCGTAGTCTTCCCGGCCGACGGCGCGCTCGAGTTCCTCGTGGAGGCGGAGGACCTGGCGCCGCAACGCCAGTCGCGGTTCGTCCTTCTTCGGAGCCTTGCCGATGTGGCGCGGCTCGCCGTGCAGGCGGCGCAGCAGCGGCGTCAAGGCGGTCGCGAACGCGCCGTAGCACTGCGCGCAGCCGAGATTGCCGGTCTCGCGGAAGGTCGAGAAGAACATGCCGCAGCCGGGACATTGCATGTGGGAGAGCGCGTCGTCGTCGGTTGGCGTGGTGTCTTCCATGAGCTGCGCCACGAGGGTGGTCAGGGCGAGCGGTCCAGCGTGGAGTCCCTGCTGGAAACCGCGGCGTTCGGCACACCGGCGGCACAGGTGCAGCTCGGTGACCGTGCTGTTGACGATCTCGGTGAGGTGCAGCTTCGCCAGGGCGTTACCGCAGTCCTCGCACTGCATCGCATGCCTCCCTCTCGCCCGCGGCGGAAGGAGTTCTCCCGCGTTCCCCAGGACCATCCCGGGGTTCCCGGCGCGGCGCGGAGTCTAGCAGATGCCTCCCCCTGCCGCGACTGGGGCGCGGGGTGCGGCGGCACCATCTGCCGCTCGCCGTTCGCTCCGTCGCCGCTTACGCGATTAGATGCACTCCAGCGCGCCGCCTTGCAGACGGAAGCGCCGGTCCGCCCGCGCCGCGAATTCGGCGTCGTGGGTGGCCACCACGACTGCCACACCCTGCGCGCGTGCAAGCTCGAGCAGCAGGTCGTGGAGCTGGTGGGCGCGATCGCGGTCGAGATCGCCAGAGGGTTCATCGGCCAGCAGCAGCCGCGGCTGGGCAAAAAGTGCGCGCGCCACCGCCACGCGTTGGCGCTCGCCCCCGGAAAGTTCGCCGGGGCGGTGGTGGGCGCGCTCGCTCAGTCCCACCAGCCGGAGCAGCTCCTCCGCCCGCTGCCGCACCTGTCGACCGTCTCGGCGCGCGATAAATGCGGGGAACTGCACGTTTTCGAGCGCGGTGAATTCCGGGAGTAGATGATGGAACTGGAAGACGAAGCCCACAGTAGCGTTACGGACATTGGCTAATGTGGCATCGGAAAGCGACGCGGTGGGGGCTCCATCGATCCATACCTCGCCGGTGCTGGGGCGATCGAGCGTTCCCAGCAGGTGCAGGAGCGTCGACTTACCCGAGCCCGACGGACCGACGATGGCAACCGACTCGCCGGCGTGAACGGCGAGATCCACACGGCGCAGGACCTCGAGCGTTTCCTTGCCCGAGACGTAGGTCCGGCCGGCCCCGCGGGCCTCCACCACCGGCGGCGCGCTCATTCGGCCGTCCGGATGGCGTCGACCGGTACCAGACGCGACGCTTGCCAGGCCGGAGGCACCGTCGCCAGGACGCAGAGCACGAGTCCGGCCGCCGCAACGCACGCGACGTCCAGCGGTTCGACCCGCACCGGCAGGTGGTTGAGGAAGTACACGTCGCTCGGCAATCGGATGATGTCCCAGCGCTGCAATGCCCATGCGCCCGCCAGCCCGAGCACGGTGCCGCCCGCGGTGCCAATCACGCCGATCACCCCGCCCATCGCCAAGAAGGTCCGCAGGATCATCGCGCTGGTGCCACCCATCGTCCGCACGATGCCGATGTCGCGCCGCTTCTCGATCACCGCCATCGACAGCGAACTGGCGATGTTGAACGTGGCGACCAGGATGATCAACGACAGGATGCAGAACATCATCACCTTTTCGGTGCGCATCCAGACGTAGAGGTTTTTGTTCTGGTCGATCCAGTTGGCGCTGCGCAGGTCGCCACCGACGGCGCGGCGCAGACGTTCGGCTTCCTCGCGTGCGGCGTAGAGATCCTGGATGCGCACGGCGATACCGCTCACACCGCTGCCGACGCCGAGGAATTCCTGCGCGGCGTGGAGGTCGAGAAAGCCGAGCGATGAATCGAACTCGTAGAGTCCCGTCGACACGACGCCTGCCACCGGCACGCTGAGCACGCGGGGCTCGACGCGACCCAAGAGCACTTCCTCCGGCGATGTCGGCGCGGTGAGGGTGACCGGATCGCCGACCTTCACGCCGAGTTGCGAGGCGAGCTCGGCGCCGAGCACGATGCCGCGCAGCGAGTCATGCACCGCCGGCGTGACCGATTGCAGCACGCGCGTGACCCGCGGCTCGCGACGCACGTCGATCCCCTTGAGCGCGATCCCATCCACGGCGTACTCGCTCGCGATCATCGCCTTGCCGAACACGAACGGCGTGCTGGCGACGACGCCGGGTTGTCGTGCGACGCGCGCCATGATGCCGTCACTGTCCTCGAGCGTCAGCGCACTGAGCGGCGGCAGGAGGTACACGTGGGCATTGGTGCCGACGATCCGCGTTTCGAGTTCGCGCTGGAAGCCGTTCATCACCGCGAGCACGATGACCAGCGCGGCGACACCGATCGTCACGCCGGCCACGCTCACCCACGTGAGGAAGCTGATCGCCGTTGCGTGGCGGCGCACCGCAAGGTAGCGGTACGCCAGCCGGATCTCGACGGGAAGGCCCGCCGCGCGCGCGGTCCTGCGCAGGGTCGTCGGCCGCCCGCGCCTCGGCCTCGGCGGCTTCCAACTCGTCCGGCTCGTCGACGCGGCGCGGACGCAACTGCGGGAACAAGATGACATCGCGGATCGACGGCGCGCCGGTCAGCAACATGACGAGCCGGTCCACGCCAACGCCGAGTCCCCCGGTCGGCGGCATGCCGAACTCGAGTGCGCGCAGGTAGTCATCGTCGCGCTGGTGCGCCTCCGCGCCGCCGGCGCGGCGCGATCTGCGCGTCGGTCGCCGCGGCCTGCGCGAGCGGGTCGTTCTGCTCGCTGAACGCGTTGCCCATCTCCGCGCCGGCAATAGAAGATCTCGAAGCGTTCGGTGAGTCGCGGATCGCGCCGATGCACCTTCGCGAGCGGCGAAATCTCGACCCGGATGATCCATGACGAAGGTCGGCTGGACGATCGTCTCTTCGATGCGCGCTTCGAACACTTCGGCGATCACGTTGCCCCAGCTGGTGCCCGGCGTGATGTCGACGCCCTGTGCCCGCGCGGCGGCGGCTAGTTCCTCGGCGCTCGCCTGCATCGCGTCGAGGCCGAGGTACTGCCCCACCGCCTCCGGCATCGGCATCTTCGTCCACGGCACGCCGAGGTCGATCGTGTGATCGCCCTTCTGCACGACGGTGCCGCCGGTGACCTCGCGCGCGACGCTGCGGAACATGTCCTCGGCGAGCGCCATCACGTCGTGATAATCGGCGTACGCCTGGTAGAGTTCGAGCATGGTGAACTCGGGATTGTGCGTCGAGTCCATGCCCTCGTTGCGGAAGTCCTTGGCAATTTCGTACACCTTCTCCATGCCGCCGACGATCAAACGCTTCAGATACAACTCGTCGGCAATGCGGAGGTACAGCGTCATGTCGAGTGTGTTGTGGTGGGTGACGAACGGCCGCGCCGCAGCGCCGCCGTAGAGCGGCTGCAGCGCCGGCGTCTCGACTTCGAGGAAGCCGCGCGCGTCGAGGAAGCCACGCAGCGCGCGCAACGTGTGGACGCGCTGCTGCGCGATGCGGCGTGCGTCGTCGTTCATCACGAGGTCGAGGTAGCGGTAGCGGCGGCGCAGTTCCGGATCGCCGAATCCGTACCACTGGCCGGGCAGCGCGCGCAGCGACTTCGACAGCAGCGTGAGCGCGCGCACTTGCAGCGTGATCTCGCCCATCTTGGTGCGCATCATCGTGCCCTCGACGCCGACGTGATCGCCGAGGTCGAGCAAGTCGAGGAAGCGGCGGTAGGTCTCGTCGCCGACTTCGTTCAGGCGCAGGTAGATTTGCAGGCGGCCGGTCCAGTCGGAGACGTCGCCGAAGCTCGCCTTGCCGTGCGTGCGGCGCGCGGTGAGGCGGCCGGCGATACGCACCACCTCACCGGAGGCTTCGAGCTCGTCGAAGTCGGCCACCGCCTGCGCGGTGCGGTGCGTGACGTCGAAACTGTAGGCGCCCCACGGTCCGATGCCTTGTCCGGCGAGCGATTCCGCCTTCGCCAGACGATGACTGCGCACGTCGTCCACTGCTGTCACACCTCCTGCGGTTGCCGCAACTCGAGCGCGTCCTTGCGGTGGTCGTCATTGAACGGCACCGGATAGTCCAGCGTGAAGCACGCGTAGCAATGGGTATCCGGGCGCACCACGGCAGCGCGCAAGCCTTCCATGCTGAGATACGCAAGCGTGTCGACGCCGATGTACTTGGCGATCTCGTCGACGCTGTGCGACGAGGCGATGAGTTCACTGCGCGTCGGCGTGTCGATGCCGTAATAACACGGGCCGACCACCGGCGGCGACGCCACGCGCATGTGCACCTCGCGCGCGCCGGCGCGGCGGAGCAGCTTCACCAGTTGGCGGCTCGTGGTCCCGCGCACGATCGAATCGTCCACCACCGCGACGTTCTTGCCGGCGAGGATCGAGCGCACCGGATTGTACTTCAGCGTCACTGCTTTGCTGCGAATGCCCGGCGTCGGATTGATGAACGTGCGTCCGATGTAGTGGCTGCGGATCAACCCATGCTCGAACGGCACGCCGAGCGTTTCGGCGTACGACAACGCCGCCGCGTTACTGGAGTCCGGCACCGCGATCACGACATCCACTGGCGCCGGCGCCTCGCGCGCGAGCTGCTGTCCGAGCCGACGCCGCACATCGTTCACGGCTTCGCCGAACACGATGCTATCCGGCCGCGAGAAGTAGATCAGCTCGAACACGCACTGGCACGGCGTCTCTGGCGCCGAGATGCGGCGACTGGTCACGCCCTCGCGGGTGATCACCACCATCTCGCCGGGGTCGATTTCGCGGATGACGGCGGCGCCCATCGCATCGAGCGCGCAGGTTTCGCTCGCCAGTACCGAGCCGCTGCGCATGCGTCCGAGCACCAACGGCCGGAAACCGCGCGGGTCGCGGAGGCCGATCAGCATGTCCGGCGTTGCCAGCACCAGTGTGTAGGCGCCGCGGAGCAAGGTCGCGATTTCGTGGAGCATGTCCGGCAGCGTCGAGGCGTGCGAGCGCGCGAGCAGCTGCACGATGACCTCGCTGTCACTCGAGGTCGAGAACACGGCGCCTTCGCGCTCGAGTTCGGCGCGGAGGTCGCTCGCGTTCACGAGATTGCCGTTGTGCGCGACCGCGACCGGCCCGATGCGGCAGTTGACCACGAACGGTTGCGCGTTCTCCAGGCAGGTGCTGCCGGTAGTCGAATAGCGGTTGTGTCCGACGGCCAGCGAGCCCGGCAACTTGCGCAGCACGTCGCCGGTGATGACGTCGGAGACCAGGCCAAGCCCGCGATGCACGGCGAAAGTCCCGGCGTCTGCCGCGGCAATACCCGCGCTCTCCTGGCCGCGATGCTGGAGCGCGTGCAGGGCGAGATACGCCGACACCGAGGCCTCCGGCACGCCGAGGAGACCGACCACCCCACACTCCTCGTGGCACTCCGCCAGCTCGCCCGCGAAGGGATGACGCTCGATCACGCGTGAACTCCTTGGTCCGAGGACGACGACACGGTGGCGAGGAGATCTCCTGCCGTCAGCGAGCGGTCGAACACCGCGGCCGCGGCGAGATGCGGGTTGGCCAGCACGCCATGACCGCGGCCGCGCACTTCGGCGACCTCACGGGCAAAGCCGATTTGCGGCGGCGCCCCAGGTGCGGCGCGCAGCGCCCAGACGGTACAGCACCACGCACGCGACAGCGAGCCGGGATCACAGCCGGCGCGGCGCAGAATACCGCGCACCGTCGCGTCCGCTTCGCCGTCGTGCGGCCAGGTGACCACGACGGCATCGTTCAGGCCAGTGGGACACACCACGTCGCCGCCGGCGGCGAAGACCGCGAAGGCTTCCTTGTTCGGGTTGTGCAGCACGCCCGGACGCACCAAGGCGGCGACCGCGTCCGCGGGCGCGGTCTGCGTCCACTCGCAGACCCACACGACGCGCCGTTCGAGAGCGGCGAGCTCGGCCGGCGAGGGATGGACACGGTGCAGCAACTCACCAGTGGATTGCGCCACCAGATCGGCGGTACGCAGCCGGACGGCCAGCCACGAGGTCGCGCTCATCGGGCGCCTCCCGCGGCGTGCACGCCGAGTGCGGTGGCGAGCGACCGGAAGAACCGCCAGCCCGGTCCGGGGGCCTCCCACGTCTCGCCGTGCCGCGTCGCGAGAGCGCGGCGCGCAGCGCCCCACTCCCCGTCGAGATCCCACGCCACCTGCCAGAGCCACAGCGCGCGCTCTGGATGCGGCATCAAGGCCAGCACGTTGCCGCGCCGGTTGGTGACCCCGGCCGCCGCATAGAGCGCACCATTCGGACTCGGATCGCCGGTGTAGGCGAACGGCACCAACGATTCGTCGCGCAATGCAGCGGCGACCTGAGGATCGCGCGTCGTGACGCGGCCTTCGGCGTGCGCATACGGCCACGGAATTTCGGTCGCGGCCTCCCAGTCATTCGTCCACACCTGCGCGCGCGGACTCGGGGTCACGCGCACCGTCGCCCAGCGGCAGAGGAAACCGACCGGTTCGCCGGCCACTTCGTTTTGGCCCATGCCCATCTCGACGGCGCCGGGCGCCAGGCCGGGTACGAGTCCCGCCTCGACGAGGACTTGCGCGCCATTGCAGATGCCGAGCACCGGCACGCCGGCGTCGGCACGCGCGACCACCGCGTCGACGATCGCGTCGCGCGCCGCGAGCGCACCGGCGCGCAGCCGGTCTTCGTAGCTGAATCCGCCGGGAAGCACGATGGTGTCGAAATCCGCGAGCCGCGCCGGTGCGGTCGTCCACGGCAGGATCTCGGCACGCAAGCCGACCGCCTGCAACGCGCGCTGCGTTTCGTACTCGCAGTTGACACCGGGGAAGCGAATCACCGCGGCGCGCGGCACCGCCGTGTGGCTGCCGAGGTGCGAACCGTGGTGCATCGTCAGCGTGCTCATAGCCCGGCCTCCTCCCACCCGCCGTCCCACGCCGCGGACAACGTGGCGATGTCGAGGGTGCAGCGCACCTCCGCGCCGGCGCGCAGGACCACGCTGCCGTCCACAGTCACCCGACCGAGCGGCGTCGCCGGCACCCCGAGTTGGGCGGCGCCGCGAAGCAGCGCCTCGTCTTCGCCGACGCGTGCCTGAACCACGATGCCGCCGGTTTCGGCACACAACGCCACCGCCTCGCCGTGGCGGTCGACGAGATCGCCGACGTCGAGGTCGCAGCCGGCCTGCAGCGGCATCAGCATCTCCGCCACGCAGGCGAGCAGGCCGCCAGCGCTGACGTCGTGCGCCGCCGCTACGTGCCCGGTGCGAATCAGATCGACCAGCCCGTGGATCAGCCGTCGCTCGGCGGCGAAGTCGAGATGCGGCACGTCGGTACGCGTTGCCCCGGCGAGCGCATCAAACGTCGACCCGCCGAGCGCATCGCCCGGCGCGCCGAGATACACCAGACCGCCGCCGCACGCGTCCGCCGCCGCGCCGACCGTGTGCGTGACGTCCGGCACCAAGCCGAGGCACGCCACCATCGGCGTCGGCGGAATCGCCACGCCGTCGTGGCTCTGGTTGTACAGGCTGACGTTGCCGCTGACGAACGGCACCGGATGCTCGGGCGCGCCGTACAAACCGAGTCCGCGCGCGGCATCGCCGAGGCCGGCCACCGCGCACGCGAGATCGTCGGCGACGTGCGGATCGCGCGGGCTGCCGAAGTTGAGACAGTCGGTGAGCGCCCACGGAATCGCGCCGACGCAGGCAACGTTGCGCATCGCCTCGGCCACCGCGAGCACACCGCCGGCATAGGCATCGAGTGCGCACACGCCGGTCGGACAGTCGACGCTCATCGCCAACCCGATGCGCGCGCCGGGATCGGCGAGCACCACGCCAGCATCCGCGGCGCCGCGCCGCATGGCAGTGCGCCCCTGCACGTCCCCGTCGAACGCTTCGTACACCTGGCGCTTCGACATCACGGACGGATGCGCGAGCAGCGCGCGCCACGTCGCACCCCAGTCGGCCACGCGTAGCGCGCGGGCCGGCGTGGCGGGTGCTGCTGGCGCGGGGCGCGGGGCGCGGGTGTGCGGCGTGGCGGGCGCTTCCGCCAACGCGTCGACCGGGATATCGCAGACCGGCACGCCATCGGACACGAACACCACGCGCCCGTCGGTGCGCGGCGTGCCGACGATGTACGCGCCGGCGTTGGGCGACAGCCGCGCGAGTTCGAAGTCCCGATTGAAGACCTCGCAGAACCGTTCGGCGGATTCCGCGGGCAGCGCGAGGATGTAGCGCTCCTGGGTTTCCGCACATGCCACCACGTCCGGCGGGAGGTCCGGCAACGCGCGCGGCACCGTGTCGAGATCGAGCGTGCAGCCGAAGCCGCCCTTCGCCGCGAGCTCGGCAGCCGCCGTCGCGAGGCCGCCGGCGCCGAGATCCTTGCAGCCGAACTCCACCTCAGCGAACCACAGCTCGCCGAACGCCACCTTCATCGCCTCGGTGAGCACGCGCTTGAGGAACGGATCCGGCACCTGCACCGCGCCCGCGGACTCGAACGTGCCGTCGAGGACCGCCGAGGCGAACGAGGCGCCACCGAGGCCGGTGGCGTCGGTGGCCTTTCCCACCAGCACGAGCACGTACTCGTGCATCGCGGCCGCGGCCGGCACACGGCTGCGTACGATCTGGTTCTCGCGCACCACGCCGAGCGCCACCACGTTGACGAGGCAGTTGGTGTCGTACGCGCCGTCGAACGCCACATCGCCGCCGAGGTTGGGCACCCCAAGCGCGTCGCCGTACAGCGCGATGCCCCGGCCCACGCCGCGCACGATGGCGCGCGTATCGGCCGCCGCGGCTCCACGCGGGTCGCCGAAGCGCAAGGCGTCGAGCACGCCAATGGTGTCGGCACCCATGCAGTACACGTCGCGCACGATGCCGCCGATGCCGGTGGCCGCGCCTTCGACCGGAAGCAGCTGCGAGGGATGGTTGTGGCTTTCGTGCGCGAGCACGGCACAGAGCCGTTCGCCTCCCACCTCTCCGCCGGTGCCGAGCGAGACGATGCCGGCATCTTCACCCGGGCCGAGCACCACGTGCGGGGCCTCGGTGGGCAGCGTCTTCAGCAGGTGGCGGCTCGAGCGGTACGAGCAGTGCTCGCTCCACGCCACGTCGATGACGCGGATTTCCGTCGCAGACGGATCGCGCCCGAGGATCTCGCGCAGACGCGCGGCATCCTCGGGCGCGAGGGACGGCAGCGGAAACGGGATGGTCGGGTCGGGGGCAGTACTCGTCGGGCTCACCGGGTCTCCTGTGGTGGGGATCCGAGCACACGGGCGTACAACTGCGGGACGTGGCGGAGATAGTACGTCGGGTCGAACAAGGCGGCGAGATCCGGCCGGGGGACCAAGGCCGTGACCTCGGCATCGCCGCTCAGCCGTTCGAGGAACGAGCGCGCCGGAGCGTCTCCCTCGCCACGGCCGCCGCGTTCGTAGTCGCCCCAGGCGGCGAGCGCGTGGCGCTGCACGATGGCGTACGCCGCCTCGCGCGTCATCCCGCGTTCGACCAGAGCGAGCAGCACGCGCTGCGAATACACGAGGCCGCCGGTGAGTTCGAGGTTGGCGCGCACGCGGGCCGGGAAGACGTCGAAGCCGTCGACCACCTTGCAGGTCTCCGCCAGCATGAAGTCGGCGGCGAGGCAGGCGTCCGGAAAGATCACGCGCTCGACGGACGAATGCGAGATGTCGCGCTCGTGCCACAGCGCCTGATTCTCGAATGCCGCCATTGCGTACGAGCGCAGCAAACGCGCCAAGCCGCTGATGCGCTCGCAGTCCACCGGATTGCGCTTGTGCGGCATCGCCGATGAACCCTTCTGCCCCTGCTTGAAGGGCTCGGCTGCTTCCAAGACCTCCGTGCGTTGCAGATGGCGAATCTCGATGGCGATCTTCTCGAGTGTGCCGCCGAGATTGGCGAGCGCCGCCAAGAGCGCCGCGTGGCGGTCGCGCTGCAACACTTGCGTCGACACCGGCGCGGCGGCCAGACCGAGACGCGCCAGCGCCGCGCTTTCGATCGCCGGTTCGAGGTGCGCGCACGAGCCGACCGCGCCCGACATCTGCCCCACCGCGAGATCGTCGAGTGCCGCGCGCAGCCGCGTCTCCTGCCGCCCGAGCTCCGCGTACCACAACAGCGGCTTGAGGCCGAACGATGTCGGCTCGCCGTGGATCCCGTGCGAGCGGCCGATGGTCGGCAGGTCGCGCCACTCCTCGGCGCGCCGCCGGCACGCCGCGCGCACTGCGGCGACGCCGTCCAACAACAGCCGTCCGGCGTCGCGCAATTGGAGGGCCTGCGCGGTGTCGACGAGGTCGCTCGAGGTGATGCCGAAATGGATCCACCGCTTCTCGTCGCCGAGCCCTTCGCCAATTTGCGTCAAGAAGGCAATCACGTCGTGATGCGTCGTCTCCTCGATGACCGCGATGCGGGCCGGGTCCACCCGCACGCCAGCACGGATGGCCGCGGCCGCCCCGCGCGGCGCGATGCCGGCGTCCTCCAACGCCTCGACCAGCGCGATCTCGACGTCGAGCCAATACGCGAAGCGCGTGTCCTCGGCGAAGACACGCGCCATCGCATCGCGGCTGTAGCGCGGAATCACTTGTGCGCCGCCTCCGTGAGCACCATGCGCCGCTCGAGTTTCTTGCCCTCGCGTTCGATCCCCAGCGTCATGGTGGAGTTGATCTCGGCGTCGAAGAAGGCTTGTCGCGCTTCCTCGCTGGTCGTCACCTTCTTGCCGTTGATGCCGCGGATGACGTCGCCGGGCAGCAGGCCAGCCTTGTCGGCGGGACTGCCGTCCTCGATGGTGGTGATGAGCAGCCCTTCGGTGTCCTTGAGACCGAGCCTCTGGACCCAGAGCGGTTCGAGATTGTTGAGATCGCGCACGCTGAGGCCGATCCACGGCGTCGGCACGTAACCCTTGGTGACCAACTGGCTGACGACCTTCTTTGCGCGGTCGATCGGAATGGCGAAGCCGATGCCCACCGAGCCGCCGCTCTGCGTGAAGATGAACGTGTTCACGCCGATCACCTCGCCGTCGGCGTTGACTAGCGGCCCGCCCGAGTTGCCGGGGTTGATCGCCGCGTCGGTCTGCACCATGTCCTTGTAGATGCCTTGACTGCCGCTCGACTTCACGGTGCGGTGGACGGCGCTGATCACGCCCGCGGTGACGGTCGGCTGGTTGTCGCTGATCAAATTGCCGAACGGATTGCCGATGGCGATCGCCCACTCGCCGACCACGAGATCGTCCGCGGTGCCGAGCGCCGCCTGCGGCAGCGATACGTTGCCCTTGATTTGCAGCACCGCGAGATCGTACGTCGCGTCGCCGCCCACCAGCTTGGCGTCGAATGTACGGCCGTCGGTGAGGGTCACCGAGATCTTGTCCGCCTGATCCACCACGTGTTCGTTGGTGACCACGTAGCCCTGCTTCGCGTCGATGATGAAGCCCGATCCCAGCACCGGCACCACCTGCCGGCGCTCCGGGAAGAACTGACCCCAGAACTCGTCGAGGAACGGGTCGGAGAACGGGTTCGAGCGCACCGTGCGCACCACCTGCGCCGAGATGCTGACCACCGATGGGCCCGCCTTCTGCGCCGCCTGCACGATGGCGGTGCGCCGGCCCTCGCCGATGTCCGCTACCGCGCCGCCGGAGCCGCGCGGCGTCGCCGCGGCCACCACTGCCGATGCGACCCCGCCGGGCGCGTGCTGCTTGCGCGCCGCGGCACTGACCGCCACCCCACCACTGACCACGCCCACCAGGAAGATCACGAGCGACACGATCCCCGCGCCGCGTCCGTGGTTCGCCGGTGCGTTCATTGTGCGTCCTCCTCGCCCGTGCGGCCTACGCGTTGCCCTTCTGCTTCGCGTGGTCGGCCAGGAACTTCGCCAATCCGTTGTCGGTGAGGGGGTGCTTGAGCAACTGCTCGATCACCGCAAGCGGCATCGTGCACACGTCGGCGCCCGCTTTCGCGGCCTCGACGACGTGAATCGGATTGCGCACGCTGGCCACCAGGATCTCGGTGTCGAAGCCGTAGTTGTCGTAGATCGAGACGAGATCGCGGATGAGCGCCATGCCATCGTGCGCAATGTCGTCGAGGCGGCCGACGAACGGACTCACGAACGTTGCGCCGGCCTTCGCCGCGATCAACGCTTGCGGGGCGCTGAAGACGAGCGTGACGTTGGTGCGGATGCCTTCGTCGCTGAACTGCTTGGTCGCGACGATTCCGTCCTTGATGCACGGGATCTTGACCACGATGTTGGGATCCATCGCGGCGAGGCGCCGGCCTTCGCGCAGCATGCCCTCGGTGTCGGTGGACACCACCTCGTAGCTCACCGGTCCGCCGCCATGCTCTTCCATGATCGCGCAGATCTGTTTGACGACGTCGTCGTTGTTGCCGCCTTCCTTCGCCAGCAGGCTCGGGTTGGTGGTGACGCCGTCGAGCACACCCATGGCGGCGGCGGCACGGACGTCGGCGGGACTTCCGGTGTCGATGAAGAACTTCATGTCTCCTCCTTCGTGCGACGCGACAGACCCGCTGCTTCGCCCGCGGCGAAGGCGGCGTCGTGCGGTGCGTACCGCACCTGCACCAAACACAATCCGTGTGCCGGCGCGGCGGCCCCGGCGCGCGGTCCCGGCGTTCCGGCGAGCAACCGCGCCATATCCTCCGGCGGCCGGCGCCCGCGCCCAATTTCGACCAGGGTTCCGGCGATCGTGCGGACCATACCACGCAGGAATCGGTTGGCGACCAGAATCAGCCGCGGCCCCCCCTGCCAGCGCGCCCAGCGCGCCTCGAACATCTCGCACTGGGTGCCGCCGCCGTCCTCTGGCGGGCGCGCGACCGCCAGGAAGTCGTGGCGGCCGAGCAGCGCCGGGAGCGCGGCACGAATCGCCGTCGCGTCCGGTTCACGCGGCAGCTCATGGGCGAAGCGGGCGAAGATCGGATGCGGCGCCGTAATGAAGCGGTACTCGTACCGCCGGGCCACCGCGCTGAACCGGGCGTGGAAGCCGGCAGCCGCCTCTTCGGCCGCCCGGACGCGGATTGCCCGCGGCAATCGTGCGTTCAGTGCGCGACGGAGCGTGTCGGCGTCGAGCGCGGTGTCCAGCTCGGCGTGCGCGACTTGCCCCACCGCGTGCGCCCCGGCGTCGGTGCGGCCGGCACCCACCACGCCGACTGGCGCTCCCACGATGCTGGCGAGCGCCGCTTCGACCTCGCCTTGGATGCTCCGGTCCCCCACTTGGCGTTGCCACCCGTGGAAGCCAGTGCCGTCGTAAGCGAGCAGAAAGCGCACGCGGCGCGGCGCACTCATGCCCGCGCCGCGATCGTCACGGCGAGCACTGCGGTGCCGGCGAGCAAGACCACGTCCGCGGTGCGCAGCCGATATGCCACGTACGAGATGCGGGGCGCACCCGGCCGATAGCCGCGCTTCCAAGGCGTGGCTGAGGGTTGCCGCCGCGCGGTGCAGCGTGCCGACCAGCAGCGGCACGCCGAAATCGCCCGTCTCGGCGAGCCGGCCGCGCCACCCCGCCGGACGCGCGCGGCCGGAGAAACGCGCCGCCAGCCGCAGGTCGCGGAGTTCCTCCATCACCAGCGGTACGCTCGCCACGGCGAGCCCCGCGCTGAGGTCGAGCCCCCGCAATCCCGGCACCCGGCGGCACGGCGCCAACACCCACGCCGCGAGATCCATCGCCTCGTCGCGGGTCGTCGCCGCCATCGCCAGCGCGCCGGTCACCCCAAGCGTCATCACGCGTATCGCGGCCGCGAATCCTGCTGGCACCCCAGCCTTGCTCACCGGCACCCAGGCCGGCCAGGTGGCCACCGCGCGCGGCCCCGGACTCAGGGCGATGTCGAGCACCCACGTCAAGACACCCATCGCCGCGAACGCGCCGCACCAGCGGAGCGCGCGCCGGGCCGGCGACGCGGAGAACGCCATCGCGACGGTCAGCGCGAGGACCATCACTTGCGCCGGACGCGACAGCGGCCACGCCGCGAGCACCAGCCAGAGCACCGTGCTGCCCCAGCGCGCGCGCGGATCGCGTCGCGCCAGCCAACCGGTCATCGCGCGCCTGCCCGGCGCGCCGCCGCGCGGTGCCGCAGCGCCAGCACCACGTAGAGCGCCACCAATCCGGCGCAGAGGGCCACCGGCCAATCGCCGGCTCGCACGTACGGCGTCGGCGGCAACCGCGCGACGTCTCCGGTCAACACGTCGGCGCGGTGCGCCGGGAGCCGCGCGCTGACGCGTCCGAGCGGATCGACGATCCACGTGAGGCCGGTGTTGGCGCAGCGCGCGACCCCGCAGCCGGTCTCGATCGCCCGCAACGCCGCCATCCACGCGTGCTGCTCGGGCGCGGCGGTGCGGCCGAACCACTCGTCGTTGGTCGCCACCACGAGCAGCGCGGCGCCCGCGCGCACCGCGTCGCGTGCCAGTCCCGGAAAGATCGACTCGAAGCAAATGAGGCCGCTGCTGGCGATCCAGCCGTTCGTCGACGGCGAGAACACCGTCACCTCGCGGCCGGGCCAGAAGTTGCCCTGCCCGAGGTCGATCGACCGCAAGAATGGAAAGCGCGTGCTGCCCGGGATCGCCTCGCCGAAGGGCACGAGGTGGCGTTTCGAGTAGCGCGCGACGATCCCGTGTCCGGGTTCGATCAAGCCGAGGGTGTTGTAGAAGGCGACATCGCCACCTGGCTGGTAGACGGCCTCGGGGTAGCCGACCAGGAGCGGCACCCGCACGTCGTCGGCGAGCAATTCGACGCGATGGCGATCCGCGGGCTGGAGGTTGAGGTAGGTTGGAGCCGCGGTCTCCGGCCAGACGATGAGGTCGGGGCGCCGCGCTGCCGCCACGTGCGTGAGTGAGTCGTACACCGCCAGGGTCGAGTCCTTGAGCGCCGGATTCCACTTGTCCGCCGCCTGGATGTTGCCTTGCACCAGCGCGACGCGGCCGAGCCGCTGCGGCCGCGCGTGCTCGATCCGCGCGTGCCCCCACCACCACGGCACCAGCAACGCCCACCCGACGAAGCTGGCGCGCACCACGCGCCCGCGCCATGCCGGGCACAACATCACCGAAGCGACCAGGCCGTTCACTGCCAGCACCCACAGCGTCAGACCCCACAGACCGCCAAGAGCCGCCCCTTGCGCCCACGAGGCGTGCGGCGCCAGCGCGTAGCCGATCGACCCCCACGGAAAGCCCATCGTCCCCGACCCGCGGAGATAATCGACGAGCGTGAACACCGGTGGCAGCACCACGAGCAGCGGCCAATCGAGCCAGCGTAAGAGCCACACCGCGGCCATGCACGCCAGCCCGAGAATGGCACCGAGGTACAGCGCCACCACGAGGTACGCCGGCACCAACAGATACGGCACCGTGGTTTGCGCGGCGGGAAGCTGTGTGATCCACGAGAACTCGAGCAAGCTGGTGGTGGCGCCGCAGACGAGCCCGAGACGGAACGCGCGTGCCACCTGCGGCGGCGGCAGCGTCGCCGCGTCGAGCGAGCGCACCTTGGGACGCGCCGCCCGCGGATGCAGCGCCCAGAAGAGCGGCACCCACGCGACGAACGGCAGGCCGGGCACCGCGGCGGGCGGAAAACACGCGGCCACCGCCGCGCCGCTCAGCACCGCCGCGAGGTACGGCAGCCACGGCGCGACCGCCGGGTGCTTACGCGAGGCGAACCTCCTTGCCGGTGTCGGCAGACTTGTAGAGCGCGTCGACCACACGCATCAAGGTCAACGCTTCTTCCGCCGGACTGGCGGGCGCCACGCCCCGGCGCACGCAGTCGACGAAGTGTTCGATCTCCAGTTCGTACGACATCTTGTACTGGCTGCGCTCGGCGGCGAGCGTCGGGGTCACGTTCACCAAGTTGCCGTGCAGCGACTTCAACACGCGCAGCGGATTGAACACCGCCGTGCCCTTGGTTCCGAAGAGGTTGACGAAGGCGAAGTCCTTGTCCTGCAGCAGTCCCCACGAGACGTCGAGCGTGATGGTGGCGCCGGTGTCGAGGCGCACGAAGCCGACCGCGCTGTCCTCCGGCTTGCCCTTCTCGCTCGCGTGCATCGAGGCCGAGACACTGACCACACTGCCACCGGTGAGCCACAAAGCGAGGTCGAGCATCTGCAATCCAAGGTCGAGCAGCACGCCGCGGCGGCCGGCGACGCCGTCGGCGCCGCTCGCCGCCTGCGCGCCGCTCTTCCAACTCTCGCGGCCGCGCAAGTAGCCGGCCTTCGCGAAGTAGACCTGACCGATCTCTTTCTTCTGGATGAACTGCGACAGCGTTTGCGCGTCGGGACGGAAGCGGTGATTCATCGCCACCATCGCGATGCGATCGGCCTTCGCGGCCGCTGCGACGATCGCTTCCGCTTCGCTCGTCTTTGCCACGAACGGGCGCTCGATGAGCACGTGCTTGCCGTACGACAGCGCGGCCTGCGCCATCGCGCCGTGGAGATGCGTCGGCGCGCAGATGTCGATGGCATCGAGATCGAGGTGCTCGGCGCGCAACAAGTCCTGGAAGTCCTCGAAGACTTCGGGGATGCCGAACTTCTGCGACACCGCGCGGCGGCGCGCCACGTCGGGCTCGCACACCGCGACCAGTTCGACGTCCTTCAGCTTGCGGAACGCCGGGATGTGATTGACCTGTGCCGCGGCGCCCGCGCCGACGATGGCCAGCCGAACCGTCTTCTTCGCCATGCCCTCTCCGTGGTGTCGTGGCGAACGCCGCGCGCGTTCGCCGGATTGCTACACGAGCACGACCTCGCCGGTACCCGTGGTGACGTCGCCGCAGATCCACGCCTCGCAGCCGGCGGCGTGAAGCGTGGCGCACGCGGCCTCCGCATGTGCGCCGTCCACCAGTGCGATCATGCCGATGCCCATGTTGAACGTGCGGAACATCTCGCCGTCGGGCACCTGCCCCATCGCCGCGATGGTTTGGAACACCGGCAGCGGCGTCCACGAATCGCGGCGCACGCGCACCGCGGTGCCCGGCGGCAGGACACGCGGCACGTTATCGAGCAGGCCGCCACCGGTGATGTGCGCGAGTGCTTTCACCGGATGCGCCGACCACAGCGCGCGCAGCGGCGCGAGGTAGAGCGGGTGCGGCGCGAGCAGCACATCGACGGGATCGGCGCCGAGCCGCTGCGTGGCGTCGGTGCGTGCGGCCTCGTCGGCCAGCAACACGCGGCGCGCCAGGCTGAAGCCATTGGTGTGCAGGCCGATCGCCGGCAATGCCAGCACCGCGTCGCCCGGCATCACGCCGATGCCGCGGATGATGCGGTCCTCCTCGACGATGCCGGTGATGGCGCCGGCGAGATCGAAGTCGCTGCCTTGGTACAGGCCCGGCATCTCCGCCGTTTCGCCGCCGATCAACGCGCAGCCGCTTTCGATGCAGGCGCGGCTCAGTCCGCGCGCCACCGCTTCGAGCGTGAGCGGATCGAGCCGGCCTTGGGCGTAGTAGTCGAGGAAGGTGAGCGGCTCGGCTCCGTGCACGGCGATATCGTTGACGCAGTGCGCGACGAGGTCGTAGCCAATGCCCTCCCACCGCGCCGGCGTGTCGGCGAGCGCGAGTTTGGTGCCGACACCGTCTATGCTGTTGACGAGCACCGGGCGCCGATACCGCTCGATCGGCAGGCGGTAGAACCCGGCGAACAGCCCCAGTCCGGTGAGCACGGCCGGCGAATGCGTCGCGGCGGCGAGCGGCTTCAGACGACGCAGTCCGTCGGTGGCGCGGTCGATGTCCACGCCGGCGGCCGCGTAACTCGAGGCGGGCGCCGCGTTGACGGAAGGGTCAGCGGTCATGCGCGGGAAGGTACTCGCTCCGCTCGCAGCCGGGAAGCCCCGCACCGCGGGTCCGCGGGAGACGACGCCCGATTACGAGGCGACGCTGTCGGCGAGCGGCTCCTCGGCCGGCACCTGTTGCACCGGCGTGTAGAGCACCTGGAAGGTGCCGGAAGCGATCAACGAGCGCAGCGCCCCCACCACTTGCGGGTCGAACTGGGTGCCGCTGTATTTGTCGAGTTCGGACAGCGCTTTCTCCGCGGTCAAGGCGGCGCGGTACGGCCGGTCCGAGGTCATCGCGTCGAACGTGTCGGCCACCAGGACGATTCGGGCGCCGAGCGGAATCTGGTCGCCGCGGAGTCCCTGCGGATAGCCCTTGCCGTCCATGCGCTCGTGGTGCGACCGCACCACCTCCGACGCCTTCGACAGGGTCCGGACGCTGGCGACGATGTCGGCGCCGGTGCCCGGGTGCGCGTCCATGCGGCGGCGTTCGTCCGGGGTCAGGCGGCCGGTCTTCTGCAAGAGGCCGCGGAGGTCGCCGCGCACCTTGCCGAGGTCGTGCAGCAATCCGCCGAACTCGATCACCTCGATCTCGCGCTCGTTGAGTCCCATGCCGCGCGCGATCTGTACCGCGTACTGCGAGACCCGCAGACTGTGGTTCCGGGTGTACGGGTCGACTTCTTCGATGATGCTGGTGAGCGCCCGCACGAAGTCGCCGAGGTCCTTGCGAATCTCTCCGTACAGCTGGAAGTAGTACCAGAACAAGATCAGCGGCAGGACGCCCAGCAACGCCCCGACCAGTCCGGCGCTCTGGCACACTTCGGCGATCAGCAATCCGGTGCTCAGCGACACCACCGGGAACAACATGCCCTTCTGATAGTTCTTGTGCCAGATCTGCCGCAGCGGTTCGCCGGTGTAGAGCGAGATCACCAAGCTCACCGCAAGTTTGTTCACCAGGATGTAGACCACCGCCGCGACCGACATCGCGAGCGTATTGCGCAGGACGGCGGAGGAGATCCAGCCGGTCGCGAGTTCCCACTGCGACAACACGAGGTAGAGGTCACCGGCGATCAAGCACATCAACGCGTAGACGCTCGCATTGAACAGGGCTTGCAGGAGCGGGCGGCGCACCGCGCTCTCGTACACGACGGTCGCCGCGAAGTTGATGCACGCGGTGGGAACCGGGCCGAGGAGGATGATGCCGGCGTAGTCCAGCGCCGCCGACACCATGAAATAGGCACCCTGATCGGTAGGAATGCGCAGGGCGAGCGACAGCAGGTAGAACGCGGTCCACAGGGCCGCCAGCGGCACGCTGAGCGCAGGCGCGCCGGCCAAGCGGGCGGGCGATAGCCCCCAGGCCAAGTACGCGATGCTCAAGCCGACGATGCTGCAGTAATAGACGCGAAACGTCGTCCCACCTGCGCGGAACGACGGACGGACCTGGGGCATGAGATGTCCTTGTCGGATGTGCGTGGTAGGGACGGCACCGGACGAAGGGCTGTGTTACGGTCACGCGTAGTGTGACCTACCCACCCCACCCGTACTTGTCCAGGCTCACGGCACTCAACAGAGTGGCGAGAAGTGCGTAGACCAGGTCCATAAGCGTACCCCCTCGAAAAGAAGTGCCTCCGACGTACATCTCTCACGAGGAACGGATTCGCTGGCTTGTCTGGTCGCTTCGCTATTCCCTTCGTGTCCCGGTGCGCGATCCCTTACACGATGCACTGCGCTTCACTGCGTGGTCCGTGCCCCTCCTCGCTAGGTGGGCCACGGGCGAGGGTAACAATGCCCCCCGTCCGAACCAGCGTCAACCCGGAAAGTGGACCGGATTACTTGCCACCTGTCGCTTCGCGCAACATATGGTGTATCAATATGTTGGATACGCGCTTCGATTCCGCGCGGCGTGCATGACGACGATGCGACACGCGCCCTCACGGAGAATGGAGGACCGGGAACAACGCGGAATGCGGCATCTCCCCGAGGTGCCAGGATGGTGCCGGCACGACCTCCGGAGATTCTGCGAGACGCACGGCCGCCCCGACCGCGCGGCCGCGCACATCGACCCACCGGAGCACCGCAGGCGAGCCGCCCTCCCATACTGCGTAGCGCGCACCCTTCCGCCACACCGTGCGCAATCCGGTCACGTGCGCGACGGCATCCGCACGGAGCAGCGCCGGCTCTTTCGGAGTATCGGGAATGCACACGCGAGACCCGGCGATCTGCCAGCGTTCCTCGAGCGCGGAGTCTCGCGAGGTCCAGACAGCGAGGGCGGCCCGCGTGCCCATCGCGGCAGACTCCCCCGACTGCGCACCCTTGGCCGCCAGCGTGACGACGCCGCCCAGGCCGTCTCCGGTGTCGTCGAGCCACCGCGCGCGCACGGCAGGCTCGCCCCCGTCCTCGCTTCCCCAGACGCAAAGCACGCTCGTCCCGACGCGGGTGAGCCGCGGTGACAGTTGGTGCTCGAAGTCCACGGGGTCCAGGAGTCGCGCGGTGCCGAGGCCTCCCTCTGTCCCCCAGCGTCGAGAGACGATGCGGGTGAGGCCGTCACGGCCCTCGGCCCACGCGCAGACCACGCCGTCGTCCAGCGCGGCCAGCGCGGGCGCACTGCGGCGCGCCATGCGGTCACCTTCCGACAGCTCGCACCCTGGGACCAGCGCGCCCGCCCCGCGCGCGAGGTACCCCGCCAGAACACGAGACGGCCACTCCCCCGAGATCCAGGCGACTGCGAGACTGTCACCCCGCCACGGCACGAGGGTGGGAGTGCGGGAGGCTTCCTCCCGGGCGGTCCACTGTGCGGCCGCGGCGCGCGGCTCCCCGCTTGCCGCGCACCATGCGCCGGCGATGGCCGGCGTGTCGTCGTTCCAGTCGGTCCACAACACGGCGAGCGCATCCTCGTTGGGCGGCGCGTCCGGTAGCCACGCCACGCGCGGCAGGGCCGGAAGGCGCCAGGCATTGGTTTCCGCCAATGCGTGTGCCGACGGAACACCGTTCCCGTCTTGCACCCACAGCATGAGTACGGCGTTCGCGTCGGTGACACATTCGGCGGCCACGCACACCGATCCTCCGCGCGCCGCGACGCTCGGCGCGCCAATGGTGGCCGGTCGCGCGCGCGCGACCCATTCTCGCGGTTCCCCGACCGCGACGCCGAGAGTATCGACCTCCTGGAGCCACAACACCGACGAGTCGGCGCCTGACTCCACCCACGCCACCCAGGCACCACCGTCGCGCGCGCAGGCGCTCACCGATTCCACTGATCGCGCTCCGCTGGACCATGGCATTGCACCGCACTGCGCCCGCGCCTCAGCCGCGCACAGCAGCGCAATCCATACGCCCACCCATCGCCCCCGCATCGTCCTCCTCCCCACCCGCACCGGGGAGCCACTCGCAAGCCGAGGGCCGACGGGAGGAAACGCCGATGCCCCCGCCGCGGAGGCGAGGGCATCTCGGTTCTGCGCCGATGTCGACAGCGTTCAGTCCACGCTGTATTCCGTGTGGTCGCGCGGCGGCAGAGTCCCCAGCACGCGGTTCACCGCGTCGAGGGCCGCGACGGCGGCCGCCTGGTGAATATCGCCGCGGTCGAGGGCCGTGCCCACGAGTTCGTGCGCCGAACGCCCCTCGATGACGCGGACGGTCACCAGGGCGACTTGCCCGAGGCTGCTCTCCACCTCCCGCACGTCCTCGAGCTCGAACTCGACCCCTGAGTCGATGGCCTGCGCCACGGCGCGCAGCGTCGCTTCGGCGACGATGCGCAGCTTCGCTCCCTGCCGCAGGGTGCCGGAAGCGGATCCGCGCAAGATTGCGTTGTCCTGACGCAGTTCGACATCCGCCCGCGCACGACCGGTCTGCAGCGACAGCGTCACGCTGTCGAGCAACGGACGCACGAGGGCAGGCGCCGCCGCAGGACGGAGGTCGAGCACCGAGGGTGTGGTCATCGTCGAACCGGCCTCCGCCAATTGCACGATCGAGATGCGCCGGTAGTCGATCGGCAGCTCGAGCGACACGTTGAGGGCGGTCACGATATCGCGCACGATGCGGTTGGCCGGCCGCGCCGCGGTGGCCATGATATGCACTTCGGTGATCTCGCTACCGCTGGTGGTCACCCGCACGCCGCGCACATCACGGATGCGGCGGATGACCTCTTCGACCTCGGAGACCCAGCCCGGCCTCTCGTCGGCGTCTCGTGATTCGCTCACTGGTGCAACCTCCCGCCCAGAGTGATGCCGCAGTCTAGCAAAGGGGTCCGACAGTTCTCAATGCATCAGCTGGCGCACGGGATGGTCACCGCGCGATCCGTGCGCGGTCCTCGAGTCGGCTACGTCACGTCGAACTGCGTCAGCGCGCGCAGCCCGTGCAGCCGTTCGCGCAGGGCGTCGCGGGACGCCTGACAGAGCCCTTCGACGCTGAAGCCTTCGACCGCATACGACGCGGTCACCACACCGCAGGCCGCGGCCCGGCGGAGCGCCGGCTCGTCGATCGCGTCGCTCTCGGCGAGATGTCCGAGGAAGCCGCCGGCGAACGAGTCGCCCGCGCCGGTGGTGTCGAGCACCTGCTGCACCGGAAACGCCGGCACCGTGAACCGGAAGTCACGCCCGTAGAGCGCCGCGCCGTATTCGCCCATCTTCACCGCCACCACCTTCGGACCGATGTCGAGCACCGCGGCGGCGGCATCCGCGATGCGGCGGCGGCCGGTCAGCGAGATGATCTCGCCGTAATTGAGCAACGCGACGTCCACCTGCGCCAGCGCGCGGCGCAGCGCGTCCTGCTTGCGGGCAATCCAGAAGTCCATGGTGTCGAGCACCGAGATCTTCGGTTTACGGATCTGGCGCAGGACTTCGACCTGGAGGTCCGGGTCGATGTTGGCAAGGAAGACGTACTGCGCATCGCGCCACGCATCCGGCACCACCGGGTGGAAGTGTTCGAAGACGTTGAGTTCGGTGGCCAGCGTCTCCACCGAGTTCATGTCGTCGGCGTAGCGGCCACGCCACCGGAACGTGCGGCCCTCCGCCTTCTCGAGCCCGCTCAGGTCGACACCGCGGGTGCGCAGCAGGTCGTGGTGCTGCTGCGGAAAGTCGGTGCCGACGACGGCGACGAGATACACCGGGCAGAACAACCGCGCGGCAATCGAGAAGTACGACGCCGAGCCGCCGAGGATGTCCTCACGCCGGCCGTGCGGCGTTTCCACCGAGTCCAATGCCACGCTTCCGACCACTAGAACGCTCACTGCCCGTCCTCCCGCTCCATGCGCGCCGCGGCGCGTCTCACATCGACTCGGGCGCCGAGACGCCCATCAGGTCCAGGCCACGCTTGACGACGATCTGGGTCGCGCGCGCCAACGCCAGGCGGGCACGCGAGAGGTCGCGGTCGTCGGAGATCACGCGGCAGTTGTGGTAGAAGGCGTGGAACGCCGTCGCCAGTTCTTGCAGGTACGTCGGCACGCGGTGCGGCTCGCGCGCCAGCGCCGCACCGAGAATCAGGCGCGGAAAGGCCGCGAGTTGCCGCATCAGCGCCAGCTCGTAGTCGTCGGTGAGCCGCGTCCACGCCACGCCGTCGCTGGCCTCCGGCAGCACCACGCCCGCCTCCGCCGCCTTGGCGGCCAACTGGGTGATGCGCGCGTGCGCATACTGCACGTAGTAGACCGGATTGGCGTCGCTCGCCTCGCGCGCCAGCGTCAGGTCGAAGTCGAGTGGACTCGAGGTGCGGCGCATCAGGAAGAAGAAGCGCGCCGCGTCCACGCCCACTTCGTCGAGCAGATCCACCAGCGTGACGAACTCGCCGGCGCGCTTCGACATCTTCACGACTTCGCCGTCGCGCTTGAGCGTCACCTGCTGGAGGATCATCACCTCGAGCCAGTCGGCGCCGTAGCCGAGCGCCTGCGCGGCGGCCTGCATGCGGGCGACGTAGCCGTGATGGTCCGGCCCCCAGATGTCGATCACGCGCGCGAAGCCGCGCTCGTGCTTGTCGCGGTGGTAGGCGATGTCGGCGAGCAGATAGGTCGGCCGGCCATCGGCGCGCACCACGACGCGATCCTTGTCGTCGCCGTAGGGCGTCGACACGAACCACACCGCGCCATCCTCGTCGCGGAGTTGCCCGCGCTCGGCAAGCAGCGCGCGGGTTTCCTCGACGCGGCCAGCGGCATGTAGAGTCGACTCGCTGAACCACATGTCGTACTCGACGCGGAAGCGCGCAAGGTCGCTGCGCTGCGACGAACCCGAACCGGCAAGCACCGTCTGCTTCATCGGCTCACGGTCTCCCGTGCGCCACGCGGCGAACAGACGTTCGGCCTCGCCGTCACTCAACGCCTGTGCCAGGTCGGTGACGTAGGCGCCCTTGTAGCCTTCCTCGGGCAATGCCGCCGGCAAGCCGTCGGTGCCGACGCGGCCGAAGCGCTCCGCGAGGCGGAACGCGAACGATTCGGCCAGCAGATCGACCTGATTCCCAGCATCGTTGACGTAGAACTCACTCTGCGCGTCGAAGCCGGCCGCGCGCAGCAAGCGGACCAGCGTGTCCCCCACCGAGGCGGCGCGCGCGCTGACCACGTTGAGCGGACCGGTGGGATTGGCGCTGACGAACTCGACCTGCACGCGCTGTCCGGCGCCACGATCGCAGCAGCCATAGGTGTCCGGAGCGTCGAGGATGCGTGCCATCTCGGCGTGGAACGCGGCCGGCGTCAGGCGGAAGTTGAGGAAACCGGGCGGCGCGATCTCCGCCGCCTGCAGGAAGTCGTCCGCCGGCAGCGCAGCGACGATGCGCTGCGCGATGTCGAGCGGCTTCTGCTTGAGCGTCTTCGCCAACTGTAGGGCGACGGTGGTTGCGAGATCGCCGTGACGGACGTCGCGGGGCGGATCGAGTGTGACGAGTGTGCCCTCGCCGCCCGCCGCCTCGACGGCAGCAGCGACGCGGGCGCGTAGCACGTCGTCGATCATGCGCGGGATCCGGCGGTGTCCGGCGCCGCGCGGCGCGCCACATCGACGGCCACCTCGCGTCGCGCATCGCCCCACAAGCGTTCGAGCATGTAGTAGTCGCGCGCCGCCGGCTGGAAAATATGGACGACGACGTCGACGTAGTCCATCAGCACCCAGCTCGAGGCCTGGAGACCTTCGACGTGCCAGGGCTTGTCGCCACGCGAGACGCGCACCTGCTCTTCGATCTCATCGGCGATGGCGCGCACCTGGGTGTCGGTGTTGCCGGTAGCGAGCACGAAGAAGTCGGCCACCGGGGAGATGTCGCCGACGTGCAAGATGATGACGTCGGTGGCCTTCTTGGCGAGCGCGCACTGCGCCGCGTCGCGCGCCAAGGCATGCGCCGCGGCGCGCGCGCCTCCTCGAGGCTCTTGCCGGATCGTGGGCGAATCGGACTGCTGCTGATGGGAGCCTCCGTGGACGGGCGGGACGGCACCGCGCTCATGTGCGACGTGCCATGACGTACGCGACGGCGTCGGCAAGCGCATCGCGCACTGGCGACGCGGGCAACTGCGTGAGCGCCTCGTGGGCGTCGGCGGCGCACTGTGCGGCGCGCTCGCGCGCCACCTCGATGCCACCGTTCTCTTGGATGAATTGCAGGACGGCGTCCCACGTCGCGTCGGAGATGTCGCGCTGGGCGATCAGGGCACGCACCTCGTCGGCGCGCTCGCGCGGCGCGCGTGCCAGCGCGGCGATCAACGGCAACGTGATCTTGCCTTCGCGCAAGTCGGTGCCGGCCGGCTTCCCCGTCTCTTCGGACGCCGACAGATAGTCGATGAGGTCGTCGGTGATCTGGAACGCGCGGCCGATCGCCATGCCGTAGCGGCGCAGCGTGTCCACCGCGGTGCCGCCGCCGAGCAACGCGCCGATCTCGCACGAGGCCTGCACCAGCGACGCCGTCTTGTTGGTGATCATCGCCTCGTAATCGGCTTCGGTCACGTGCACGTTGTGGCGATTCTCGAGTTGCTGCATCTCGCCAATGGACATTTCGTTGGTGGTGTCGGCGAGGATGCGCATGGCGTCCCACAGATCGTGGTGCACGAGGGTGGAAAACGCCTTCGAGTACATGTAGTCACCCATGATGATCGACACGTCGTCGTCCCACAGGTGGTTCACGGTCGGGATGCCGCGGCGCAGCAGGCTCTTGTCGAGCGAGTCGTCGTGGATGAGCGTCGCGGTGTGCACGAGTTCGACGACGGCGGCGGCGCGGGCGCGGCGGGCGCGCGCGGCGGCATCGTCCGGCGCCGGTCCGGCGGCGTGCGCGGAGAGCAGCATCAAGGTTGGACGGAATTTCTTGCCGACGCCGATCATCACGTGCGCGGCCACTTGTCCAATCAGGCCGGCGTTCGCGCTCAGCAACTCGATCAGAATCTCGTCGACCAGCGCGAGCTCGTCTGCGACCGCGTGCTGGAACGGCGCCAGCGGCTTCTTCCGGGGCAGGGTGCGCGCGAGCGCGGCCGCCTGGGCGGCGGCCGGGGAAACGGGCTCCACGTGCAGAGGACTTGCCGGGTGCGCCATTCGCCTGCCCTTTCCGGGTCTCGCCTCGCTCACGGCACCGCCACGCGGCGCCCGAGCGTCTCGTCCATCACGCACCGAACCGCCACACCGAAACGGTGCGGCGGCTCGGCCGTGACCTGCAACACCTCGGAGCGCCGCCGCAGGGCGGCGCGACGAGGACTACTGCCCGAGGCTACGCACGTACGCCAAGACGTCCGCGATTTCCTGGTCCGTCATGCCCGTGGCACCCCACGCCGGCATCACGCCGCTCTTGCCGTTCTTGATCGAGTTGAACAGGTCCGCGTCAGTCTTCGTCGACATGTACGCCGTGTCGTGGAAGTTCCGCGGCTTCGGGTTGAGCGCCTTGCCGCCTTCGCCGTCACCCGTGCCGGTGGCACCGTGGCACAGCGCGCACTTGGCGGTGAAGGTGTCCTTGCCCTTTGCCGCGTCGCCGGCGGGGATCGCCGCCGGAGCCGCCGCTTCGGTCTGCGCCGGGGCGGTCTGTGCCGACGTGTCGGTGCCGCTCGCGGCCTCTTCCTTCTTGCCACCACAACCGGTCAGAGCCGGCACCACCACCACGGCGGCGAGAAGCGCTGCCGTCGAAAGCACGATCGAGAGCTTGCGTTGCATCCGAGTTCTTCCTCCATCCATCAGCCACCGATTGCGTCCAGCGCCGCCGGAGGGAACGTGGCAGCGCACGCGGGTCGCGGAACGTCGCCCGCAGGCGCTTCGTCCGGATCGCAAAAGCGGCGGAAGTCTATGTTCGTAGCGTGGTTGCTGTCAATCATTCTGCCCGGGGGCAGGCGTGGCGAGCAGATCCAACAGGCGATCGCGGGTGTTCCAATCGGGGTGCTCGATCACCGCTTCGAGCGCCCGGTCGAGCGCCTGGCGCACCGCCGGGCCGGGCGCCACGCCGAGCGCCGCCATGACGTCCCGGCCGTCGATGGCGAGCTGCGTCCGGTCGAGTGCCGGGGCACACGCGGGCCTCCGCCTCGATCCGGCGGCGTAATCCGTCCATATACCCGGGGAAACCCTGCTTGAGGCCATTCCCCACGTAATCTGCGACACGCAAGTCGAACAGATCGCCGATGGCCTCTGGTCCGACGCGCCGCACGAAACGCCGGACCGTGGCGTCCGTCCACTCCGGCTGATAGGCGAACATGTGCTCGCGCACCAAGTGCGTCACCTGCTCGCGGTCGCGGCGGCTGGCCCGCAAGCGCTCCAGGATGCGCTCGGACAGCGTCGCGCTGACCACTTCGTGGTCGTAGAAGGTGGCATCGCCGTCGCGCATCACGCGGGTCGCGGGCTTGCCGATGTCGTGGAACAGCGCGGCCCAGCGCACCGCCGGCTTGTCGGCGGGTGCCGCGTCCACTGTGGCCAGGGTGTGGCGGAACACATCGTACGCGTGGAACCGGTTCTGCCCGACATCGCGCGTCAGGTCGAGTTCCGGCAGCACCACGGCGAGCAGCCCGGTTTCCGCCATCAGCTCGAAGGCCACCGACGGACGCGGCAGCGCGAGAATCTTCTCGAGTTCGTCGCGGACGCGTTCGGCCGCCAGACAGGCAGCGCGCGGCGCATGGCGACGCAGCGCGGCGCGCAGCCCGTCCTCGAGACGCAAATCGAGGCGCGCCGCGAAGCGCACCGCGCGCAACAGGCGCAATGCATCTTCGGCGAGACGTGCGTCGGCGTCGCCCACCGCGCGTAGCACGCCGCGGCGCAGGTCGTCGACGCCTCCGACGTAATCGAGGATCACGCCGCGCACCGGATCGCAGGCTAGCGCGTTGACCGTGAAGTCGCGGCGCTGCACGTCCTCCGCGACCGTCGCCGCGAAGGCGATGCTGTCGGGATGCCGCGCGTCGCCGTAGCGGCCGTCGCGCCGAAAGGTCGTCACCTCGAGGGGCGCGAGTCCGCTCTCCGCCGGCAGGTGGACGAGGACGGTGCCGAACTCCGGCGCGATCGGCGTCACCCGCGCAAACACCTGCGCGACCTCGGCCGGCGTGGCCGCGGTGGCGATGTCCTGAAGTCGTGCACCGGCCTCGCGGAGCAGATCGCGCACCGCACCGCCGACCAGCGCGGCGTCGAAGCCGGCCTCCTGGGCAGCGCACGACAGCGGTCACGGCCGGCGGAATGCGCGCGGCCGCCGCGGCGGCGAGCGCCGGGCACCGCGCCCGCCGCCGCGCGACGCGTCGGCCACCGTGGCCACCGGCGTGGGCGATCGTGCGTGTCGTCCATCCTGGCATGGTAGCAGACGGACTCACGCCGCGCGTTGACAGCACGCGCCGCCGCCGGGATGCTCGCGACATGAGGACGACTCGATGACCTTCACGTACTGCCCGCTCTGCGCCACCCCGCTCGAGCACGTGCAGCTGAAAGTGGGCGAACCGCCGCGTGACGCGTGCCCGGCCTGCGACTTCGTGCATTACGACCAGCCGGCCATCGCGGTCGGCGGCATCTTCCAGATCGACGGACGCGTTGCGCTCTTGCGCCGCGGCATCGAGCCGGGCTACGGCGATTGGGTGTTCCCCGGCGGCTACGTCGACCGCGGGGAAAGCCTCGAGGAAGCGGTGGTGCGCGAGACCCGCGAGGAGGTCGGGGTCGACGTGCGGGTGGATGGGCTGCTCAACATCTTCTCGTATCGTCGGCGCGGGCTGATCATCGCCGTGTACGAGACGTCGTTCGTGGCGGGCTCGCTGCGGGCGCTCGATGAGTCGCTGGAGGTGGCGACGTTCGCCCCGCGCGACATTCCGTGGGCGCAACTCGCGTTTCCGAGCACGCGCCACGCCATCGCCGAGTACCTCCTGCGCCGCGGGCTCCGGACGTGAGGCACGCGGCGTGGGGCGTCGCGCTGCTGCTCCTGCCGGCGACCACGCACGCGGGCCCGGCGGCGGACGCCTACCGCGTCGTCTGTCGGCACGAGATCGCGCTCCTCGCGCCCGCGGTGCGCGACAGTTCCGATGCTGCACCCCACCGCCGGCTGTGGCTCGCGCCCACGACGCGCGACGAGTGGATCGCGTTCGACAAGGCGCTGCATTTCTCGGTGAGTTATGGCGCTTTCCTTACCTTCCGTCTGGCGGAAGGCAACTCGGCCGCTGCCGCGGCGTCCGCCCTGGGGTTGGGTGTGTTGAAGGA
Organism: Candidatus Eiseniibacteriota bacterium; assembly: GCA_044229145.1. Lineage (GTDB taxonomy): Bacteria > Eisenbacteria > RBG-16-71-46 > CAZEPH01 > CAZEPH01 > JBKJUD01. The sequence goes on from JBGATO010000010.1 coordinate 38,222, forward strand.
AGCGCACGATGTGTGGTGGCGCGCCCCCGGACCGACGCAGGGCGCGAGCTGGCGCGATTTGGTGGTCGATGCACTGGGCGTCGCGGCGGGCGCCGCTGCGTGGAGCGCACTCGACCCCTGAGCGGTGCACTACGCCGAGTGCAGTTTGTGCGCCAAACCTTGCCGGGGATCGTCACCGCGCCCCTCGCGCGCGGCGCGGAGCGCTTCGTAAGCCGCGCGTTCCGCGCCGGACAGCGCGGGGCGGGTCGCCCATTGCAGCCGCACGAGGAGATCGCCGGCGGCCGCACCCGCGCGCCCCGGCAACCCCTGGCCGCGCACGCGGAGCAAACTGCCGATACTCGCGCCTTCGGGGACGGTCAGGCGGACCGAACCGGTGAGCGTCGGCACGTCGATGCGCGCGCCGAGCGCCACTTCGTGGTCGAGGACCGGAACGTCGACCACCACGTCGCGGCCACGAACCTCGATTCCCGGCGGCAGCACGTACCGCACCGTGAGGTGGATCTCTTGACCTCCGGGGCGCACGCGCAACACGGCGCCGTTCTCGATGCCGGCCGGAATCCGCACGTCGAGCGTGCGCGGCTCGCCGGAGACACCGCGTCCCCCGCACGTCGGACACACGGTGTGGCTCATGGCGACGCGGCGGCGGCCCTGCGACGCGTGCTGGGTCACGGTGCCGCGCCCTCGACAGGTGGCGCACGGCGCCGAACGCACGGAGAGCCGCCGCTGGGCTCCGTGCAAGACATCCTGCAGCGACACCTCCACGGTAGCCTCGGCGGGCGCGCTGGTAGGGGCAGCAGCGGAGACATCCCCGAAGACGTCGCCCATGCCGCCGAACATCGACCCGCCCGCGCCGCCGAAGAAGAGATCGAAGAAGTCGCTGAAGCCTGATGCATGCGTCCCCGAGGCGCCGGATGCGCGGCCGCCTCCGCCGCCCTGCGTCGCGCGCTCCCAATCGGGACCGAGCTGATCGTAGCGACGGCGCTTCTCGGCGTCGCCGAGTACGGCGTAGGCCTCGGAAATCTGCTTGAAGCGCTCCGCCGATCCGGGATCGCCCTTGTTGACGTCCGGATGGTGCTGTTTCGCGAGGCGGCGGTACGCGCTCTTGATCTCGGATTCCGATGCGCCGCGCGTGACTCCCAGCGTGGCGTAGTAATCTTGAAACTGCACTCTCGTCCTCCGCTCATCCCTGTCGGCTCCGGCGTCGCGGCCGGGCATACCGTCCCGCCGGGTCACGCTCCACGGTACCCGTGAGGGCCAGCCGCTCGAGCAGACCTGAAAGCGCCGACGCCGGCATCGCGGTGGCGCGCGCCAGGTCGTCGAGGCTGCGGGGCCGAACGGTGAGATGCGACGCGAGCGGCTCCGGAATCGCCGCCTCGCCCGCGTGCAGCCCGTCCGCCTCGACCCTCCGCCACGTCAATCCGCACGCCTCGGCGACATCCTCCGCGCGTTCCACGAGCGCGGCTCCGTGGCGCAAGAGGTCGTGCGGTCCTGCGCTCCCGGGCGCATGGATATCGCCCGGCACCGCGCAGACCTCTCGATTCTGGTCGAGTGCGTAGCGCGCCGTGACCAGCGCGCCCGACTTGAACGCGGCCTCCACCACGACGACCCCGCGCGCCAGTCCACTGACCAGACGATTGCGCGCGGGAAAGTGATGCGGGCGCCCCTCCGTGCCGGGAAGATACTCCGAGACCAGCGCGCCGGTCTCGCCGATCGTCCGGTGCAGCGCGCGATTCTCGACCGGAAAGCAGATGTCCACGCCGGTGCCGAGAACCGCGATGGTCGTCCCGCCCGCCTCGAGCGCGCCGCGATGCGCCGACGCATCGACGCCGCGCGCCAGACCGCTGATCACCACGACGCCGGCCGAGGCGAGATCGCTCGCCAGCAGGCGCGCCACGTCCTTGCCGTACTCCGATGCCCGGCGTGTCCCGACGATGGCGATCCCCGGTGCCGCAGCGAGCGCCGCCGGGCCGCGCACGAAAAGCACGGCAGGCCGATGGGCGATTGCGCGCAATGGCGCAGGATAGTCGGCATCGTCCACGGCGATACAGCGCGCACCGAGTTCGCGCAGTCGATGCACGCGGCGCGACCCGGCGACGCTCTCGGCGTCGCGACGCATCGCGTTCCACTGCGCGCGAACACGATGGAGGAAGGGCGGAAGCGGCGCGGGATCGCGTGGCGGCGCAGCGCCGGCGAGAAAAGCCTCCCACGTGCCGGGAGGCGTGGGGTGCGCATCATCGCACCCCCGCAAGTACGCCAGCGCGGCGGGGCCGCCGTGAGGCGCGTCGAGCACCGCGCATGCCGCGCGGGCTTCCTCTTCGTTCACCACCCCTCCCCTGTCGGCCAGCCCCCGCCGGCCCTCCTGCACCGCGAACTACGTTCGCAGCGGCTCCAACAGCATGTCGGCTCGCTCGGACTCGCGAACGCCATCGCCCAGCGCGTCCGTGATGCGTGCGGCGATCGAGGGGTGCCGCTGGCGGGTGTCATCGAGGAAGCGCGCCCGCACCGCCGAGTCGAGCTTTCGCACGCCCAGTGCCACCGCGCGCTCCCCCCCGGCCGACGCCAATGCGATCAACGCGTCGTAGCCCGCCTCGCGCACCGAGCGGTTGCTGTCGAGCAAGAGCGCGGCCACGCTCGCCGCCGTCTCGGTGGCGCCCAGGCGGCCGAGCACCGTTGCCGCAATCGCACGGCTGTACCACAGTCCGGTCGCCAGGACGCCGAGCACCTCTCCGGTGACGCGCCGCCCGCGTTCAGTGACCGCCGCGGCGGCGAGGTCGCGGACGTACCAACTCTCGTCGCGGAGCAGATCCACGAGGGCTCCGTCGCTGTCGGCGTCCCGCGAGGCGCGCAGTTCCGCGACGCGGCGCTTCTTGGCCTCGAGATTCAAAGAGCGGTCCAGGTGACCGCGATCGCGCAGTGCCATACGTCCGTCCTTCAGCGTGCGTGGGAGTCCGGCGTGACCGGTCCGGTCACGGGGGAGTCGTCAGGGTTATCGGCACCGGCCGCGATTTCCGTCGCCTGTTGCGGGGCGAGGGCCGCGCGGACGGCGCGTTCTTCCGCCTGCACCGTGGCGATGATCGCCGCGAGATCCCGGAGAAGCTCGGCAATGCCGGCTCGGCTCGCCGAACTGATCGCCCGCACCGGACCGCGCACGCCGTGCGCAACCAGAGCGGCGATGTGCTCCGGCACGTCCTCCGCCGGCAGCATGTCGATCTTGGTGAGGCAGACGATCTGCGGCCGGTCGGCCAGTTCGGGATCGTACGCCACCAGTTCGCGCATGAGCAAATCGTACGTCTCGCCGGGGTCTTCGCCGGTCAGCGGCGCGGCGTCCAGCAGCACGCAGAGCACGCGGGTGCGCGAGACGTGGCGCAGGAACTGGTGCCCAAGCCCCTTCCCCTCGTGCGCCCCCTCGATGAGCCCCGGGATGTCGGCCACCACGAACGTGCGCTCCTCATCCACCCGCACGATGCCGAGATGCGGCGACTTGGTGGTGAACGGATACGGGGCGATCTCGGGCCGCGCCGCGGAGATACTCGAGAGCAGGGTGGACTTTCCGGCGTTCGGCAGGCCGACCAGCCCGACATCGGCGATGAGCCGGAGCTCGAGCAGGAGATCGCGCGCCTCGCCTTCGCCGCCTTCCTCCGCGTAGCGCGGGGTCTGCCGCGTCGGGGTCGCGAAGTGCCAGTTGCCGCGGCCGCCCTTGCCGCCGCGCGCGATGACGATCTCGGTGCCGGCCTCGAGCATGTCGGCCAGCGTCTCGCCGCTCTCCGCGTCGAGCACCAGGGTGCCGGGCGGAATCTTGATCGTCATGTCTTCGCCTTGGCGGCCGTACTTGTTGCTGCCTTGGCCCGGGTCGCCCTTGGGTGCGCGGTAGGTGCGTTGGTTCTGGAAGTCGAGCAGCGTGCGGATGGTGCCGTCGCAACGCAGGATGACGTGGCCGCCGCGGCCCCCGTCGCCGCCGTCGGGTCCGCCCTTGGGGACGAATTTCTCGCGCCGGAAGCTGATGCAGCCGTCGCCGCCATTGCCGGCTTCGACGCGAATGCGAACCCGATCGACGAACATGCGCTAGGTCCCCGATCCGCTGGAGCCAGACGACGACGAACCTCCCGACGACGCGCTCGAGCTCCCACCCGACGAGGTATCGGACTTCGCCTGCTTCTTGTAGCCGTCACTGCGATAGTCGGTGATGTAGAACCCCGAGCCGCGGAACAAGAGCCCGGCGCCGGTGCCGATGAGTTTCTTCACCGGCCCGCCGCACTCCGGACATTGCGATTCCGGCTCCGCCGTCATCGAGTGAAACCGTTCGAAGCGATGGTGGCAGCTCAAACACTCGTAGTCGTAGGTCGGCATACCGTCCCTCCCTGCGCCAATGCCTGCAACGCCTCGCCGATCCGCGCGATGCCGATGAGCAAGTCCTTCTCCGGCGACGCGAACGACAGGCGGATGTGTCCTGGACCTCCGAACGCCTCGCCGGGCACGATCGCCACACGCGCGGTCTCCAGGAGGTACTCGGCCAAGCCGGTGCCGCCGCGCGGCCACCCGGCATCGACCAACGCTGCTTCGTCCCAGTCGAGGTGGACGAAGAAGTAGAACGCGCCGTCCGGCGGACGAACGCGGGCGCTCGGCCAGCTGGCGAGCGCGTCGAGACCGACGCGGCGGCGGTGCGTGAACTCCTCGACCATGCGGCGTACCGGCTCGTCCGGCCCGGTGAGCGCGGCCAGCGCCGCGGCCTGCGACACGCTGCAGGCGTTCCCGGTGGTTTGCTCCTGCATCGTCCCGGCGGCCTTGACGATCTCGCGCGGGCCGACGGCGTAGCCGATGCGCCAGCCGGTCATCGCGTACGCCTTCGACACGCCGTTGAAGACGACGGTGCGCGCGGCGATGGCCGGACTGAGACTGGCCGGCGACACCACCTGCGTGCCGGGATAGATGACGCGATCGTAGATTTCGTCGCTGAGAATCGTCAGGTCGTGGCGCTCGGCCACGGCGGCGAGCGCGTGCAGCGCCGCCTCGGTGGCCACCGCGCCGGTCGGGTTGCACGGCGAGTTGAGCAGCACCGCGACGGTGCGCGGGGTAATCGCCGCCTCGAGCGCCGCGGCGGTGACCTGGTAATCGGTCTCGACACCGGCGGCCACCGGCACCGGCACGCCGCCGGCCAGTCGTACCTGCTCCATGTATGTGCCCCACGACGGCACCGGGATCAGCACCTCGTCGCCATCGGAGAGCAGGGCGAGCAGCACGCTGAACAGCGCCTGCTTGACGCCGGCCGACACCAGGACGTTCTCCGCCTTGACGGCGTCGAGCCCGAGCCGGGCGGCGGTGGCGGCCGCGATGGCGGCGCGCAATTCCATCGTCCCGACGGCATCGGTGTAGCGGGTCTGGCCGGCCTTGGCGGCCACCGCTGCGGCCTCGACGATGTGGGCCGGGGTCGGGAAATCCGGCTGGCCGGCGCTCAGGTTCACCACCGATTCGCCGGCGGCCACCAGGGCGCGCGCACGCGCATCCATGGCCAGCGTGCCGGACGGCCGGACGATCGAGAGACGGGAAGCTAGGGAGCGCATGTGGACTCCTGGCGATGCGGGTCAGGTGGCGGCGGCGGGGCGCCGCGGTGCGAGCCGGCGCGGGCCTGCAACGCGGCCACGCACCCGGCGAGCGCGATGTCCTCCGCGCTCGCCCCTCGCGACAGATCATGGTACGGCAATGGGAAGCCGGCCAACAGCGGACCAACCGCCCGCGCACCGGCCAATCGCTCCACCAGCTTGTAGGCGATGTTGCCGGCGTCGAGGCTCGGGAAGACGAGCACGTTGGCCGGCGCCTCTAGGGCCACACCCTTGCGCTGGGCGATCGCGGGCACCAGCGCGGCGTCGGCCTGGACTTCCCCGGCGAAGCTCGTCGTATCCAGCCCGGCCGCGGCGGCGCGCGTCCGCGCCAGCTCGAGTGCCTCGCGCACCCGGCGGGGCGACTCGCCGTCCGCGCTGCCCGCCGTGGCGAACGACAGGAAGGCAACACGCGGCGTCTCGCCCAGCAGAGCGGCCGCCAGGCGGGCGCCCGCCAGCGCGATGTCCGCGAGCTGCGGCGCGGTCGGCTGCGGCACCACGCCGCAGTCGGCGAACACGAACGCCCGTCGTCCGATCGCCTGCGCGGGCGGAGCGTCGGGCAACACCATCACGAACGCGCTCGACACCGTCTCGACGCCCGGCGCCAGGCCCAGCAGCGCGAGCCCGGTGCGCACGACGTCGGCGGTCGTGTGCACGGCGCCTGCCACCACGCCGTCAAGTTCGCCCAGGGCAAGCAGCGCGGCGGCGCGGGTCAGCGGATCCGCGAGGCGCCGCTCACGCTCCGCCGCCTCGAGCTTGGCCAGGCGCGGCGCCGACTCCGCGTACGCGCGGCTGCGCATTTCGCAGGCGCCGGCGAACGGGTCGAGCGTCTCGACACCAGGCGGGATCTCTCCCGCGAGGTCGGCTGGCGCGCCGATCAGCACCGGGCGCAGGCCGCGCGCCGCCATCGCGGCCGCCGCCTCCCGGGTGCGCGGCTCCGCGGCCTCGGGCAGTCCGATCCGGGCCTGCCCCGCCGCGGCGCGCCGCCAGAGATCGTCGACGAGATCGCTCACCGCGTCGGCTCCGGGCCGCGCACGACCTCCTTCGCCGGGAAACGCGCGCGCAGCACGTCCTCGACCAGCGGTGGCACCAGGCCTTTCACGACGCCGCCTTCGCGGGCGATCTCCTTGACGATCGTCGAGTTGAGGTAGGTGTACTGCTCGCTCGGCATGAGGAAGACGGTTTCGACTTCGGGCTGCAGGCGGCGATTCATGAGCGCCATCTGGAATTCGAACTCGAAGTCGTTCACCTGCCGGATGCCGCGGATGATCGTGCGCACGCCCTGTTCGAGGGCGAAGTGGACGAGCAGGCCGCTGAACTCGCACACCTGCACGTCGCCGAGATCCGCGGTGACACGGCGCATCAAATCCACGCGCTCGGGCAGCGTGAACAGCGGATTCTTCTCGTCGCGCCGCGCGACGCCGACGATGACGCGATCGAACACCGCGAGCCCGCGGGTGATGAGGTCGAGGTGCCCGTTGGTCACGGGATCGAAGGTGCCGGGGAAAATCGCCGCTCGCATGCCGGGGCTCTCCGTCATCCGTCCGTCGTGGGGGCGGCGTCCTCGCCGGGACGACGCCGGTGATAGACCTCGATGGTGGTCTTGCCGTACCGCCGCGTGTCTTCGCGCACCAAAGCGCCGCAGGCGTCAGGAAACTCCTCGCCGCGCGCATGTTCGACGATCATATAGCCGCCGGGAGCGAGCGTCTCGGTGTCCGCCATCGCCGACAGCAGCCGCGGTCCGAGCTGGTCTTCGTATGGCGGATCGCAGAGCACCAGGTCGAGCGGCCCGAGGGTGCGCTCGGCGAGGAGCCGCAGCGCGTCCCCCAGCACCGGACGCACGCGCGGATCGTCGGCGAGCCCGAGGGCGGCGATGTTCTGGCGCAGGATCGTGAAGGCAGGACGCGCGCGCTCCACCAACACCACCGACCGCGCCCCGCGCGAGAGGGCTTCCAAACCGAGGCCGCCGGCTCCCGCGCACAGGTCCGCAACCCGCGCCCCGCGCACCGCACCGCGGGCGTCGAGCAGCGAGAACAGCGATTCCTTGACGCGGTCCGCAGTGGGGCGGATGGCGGGTCCGGTTCCGGCCTGGAGACGGCGGCCGCGGAACTCGCCCGCAATGAGGCGGATCGACACGCCAGAGGAGTACCATCGTGCCGAAGACGGGTCAAGCAAAGGAGTTGCGCCGGTCGGTCCATCCGGGGAGACTGCTGCCGCCGCGGCGGGGCGTGCAGGGTCCCGGCGGCCTGTCGCTGGCGTCGGAGGCACATCGTCCATGAAGGCCGTGACCGTCGAAGAATGCGCGCGGGTGTTCGCGCCGGTGTTCGCCCCCGAACTGGCGCCGCGCTTCGTGCCGTGGTTCCACAGCTATCACGCCGGCTTGAAGACGCACGCGGGCATCGAACGGCAGCTGCGCGAGTTCCGCGACGACATCCGCGTGGCGGGCGTCGACGTCGAGGGCGGCACGGTGCTCGACGCGGGCAGCGGCTTCGGCATGAGCTGCGTGTTCCTGCGCGCGCTCGGGGCGCGCGAGGTGCACGGCCTCGAATACCATCCCGACATGCATGCGGCGTTCCGCGTCGTCGCGGACACGTTGGAGACGACGCTCGGCGGCCTGCACCCGCACCACGGCGACGTGCGCGCGATGCCGTTCGCCGATGGCACGTTCGACGTCGTGTTCTCGAACGAAGCGATCTCCCACTACAACGAATTACAGCCATTCCTGCGCGAGGCGTTCCGCGTGCTCAAGCCAGGCGGCACGCTGTTCATCTCCGACGGCAACAATGGAGCGAACGCGCGCTGCGTCGCCTTCACGCACCGGCTGTGGGAGCAGTTCGAGCTCGGCCCGGCTGGGCTCATGCCGGGCTCGCATCACACCGTCGAGGAGCCCTACGTCGAGCGGCGCGCGCGGCTGATCCGCGAGTACGCGCCGGACCTCACCGAGGCGCAGGTCGAGCCGCTCGCGCGTGGCAGCTTCCGCATGGTCATCGACGAGATCCATCGCGCGGTGGACGCCTTCCGCACCACCGGCGCGCTGCCGCAGTCGTTCTACCAGCGCGGCGTGCCGCCGCTCGATCCGCACTCGGGCCAGTACATCGAGCGCCTGATCTATCCGAAGGAGCTGCAATCGCGGCTCGAGCGCGAGGGGTTCCGCGTGCGGATCTACTCGTACGTCGGCGGCGCCGGCGGCAATCCGGTGATCCGCGCGGCGAACGCGGTGGCGCACGCGCTGTCGCCGCTGAGCTGGCCGATCGCGCGCGCGCTCAAGGCAGTGGCGCGCAAGCCAGCCTAGCCGCGCACGCGCCGCACGATCTCCGCCGCCAGTTCCGCCGGCGTCCGTCCGTCGGTGTCGAGCGCGATGCTGCCTGCCGCGTAGAAGCGGACACGCTCGGCCAGCAGTGACTCGATCCGTGAAGCCGGCGCGTCCCCGGCGACCAACGGCCGCGCGGCGATCTCCCCCGCCGCCAGCCGCGTCACGATGGCCTCCGGCGCGGCGCGCAACCAAAACACGCGGCTGAGCGACGCCAACAAATCGTACGCCATCCCGCCATGCTGCGGCGCGCCACCGCCCACCGCGATCACGGTCGGTTCGCGTCGCTCGCGCGCGAGCATCGCCAGGACGGTGCGTTCGAGCGCGCGGAAATGCGCTTCGCCCTGCTCGGTGAAGATGTCGGCGATGGTGCGACCGGCGAGCGCCTCGATCAGCGCATCGCTGTCACGAAACTCCCACCCCAGCGCGGCGGCCACCTGCGCGCCGACCGTTGACTTCCCCACGCCCGGCGCGCCGACCAGCAACACATGCGACGGCGCCGCCGCCTCGAGTGACCGCGCATCGCTCATCGCGTCGCCAAGTACTGGCGGTACGCCGCGAGGTTCTCACGCACCTCCTCGATCGCGTCGCCCCCGAATTTTTCGCTGTAGGCGCGCGCGAGGACGAACGCCACCGCGGCTTCCAACACCACGCCGGCGGCCGGCACCGCGCACACGTCGCTGCGTTCGTACTTCGCCGATTCCGCTTCGCCGGTCTGCATGTTGACCGATGGCATCGCCTGCTTGAGCGTCGAGATCGGCTTCATCGCCGCGCGGACGACGAGCGGTTCGCCGTTGGTGACACCGCCTTCGAGGCCACCAGCGTTGTTGGTCGGGCGCGTGTAGTGCGAGCCTTCGGCGTCCGACGACGCGCGTGCGATGTGATCGTGGACTTGCGACCCGGCGCGCGCCGCCTGCGCGAAGCCGAGCCCGATCTCGCACGCCTTGATCGCGTGCGTCGCCAACACCGCCTGTGCGAGCAGGCCGTCGAGCCGGCGGTCCCACTGCACGTAGCTGCCGACGCCGGGCACCAATCCGTCCGCGACGATCTCCAGCACGCCGCCGAGCGTGTCGCCGGCCTCGCGTGCCGCGGCGATCGCCGCCACCATCGCGGCGCTCGCGGCGGCATCGGCGCACCGCACCTCGCTCGCTTCGGTGGCCGCCACCAACGCGTCGAACGCCGGCGGCGTGTCGTGCGCGTGGACACCGCCGATCTCGACGACGTGCGAGTGCACGCGCACGCCGCACGCCGCCAACAGCCGCCGCGCCACCGCGCCCACCGCGACGCGCGCCGCGGTCTCGCGCGCGCTCGAACGCTCCAGCACGTCGCGAATGTCGGCGTGGCGATACTTGAGCGCGCCGGCGAGATCGGCGTGACCGGGTCGCGGGCGCGAGACGACATTGCGTTCGATGACGCCGGGCTCCGGCGCCATGTACTTCTCCCAGTTCGCCCAGTCGCGGTTGGCAATTTCGAGGGCGATCGGCGACCCGAGCGTGCGACCGTCGCGCACGCCGGAGAGGATGCGCACCTCGTCGGTCTCGATCTGCATGCGGCCGCCGCGACCGAAGCCGCGCTGGCGGCGGCTCATGTCGGCGGCGATGTCGTCGCGCGTGAGCGCGAGCCCGGCGGGCACGCCTTCGAGGATGGCGACGAGGGCGCGGCCGTGGCTTTCGCCCGCGGTCAGATAGCGCAGCATGGGCGCTCCGGCGCGGCGCAGCGCCGCGCGTCAGATTCGGTCATATGCGCATGGTACGCAGGGACGCGCCGCGCGCTCAAGCGCGAAACCGGCGGCGGCATGCCAACGAGGCGCGCCCCCGCGGGGACGCGCCTCGTTGCGAGCTGCGAGGTGGAGCCGCTTAGCCGGTGGCCGGTGGCGCCACGCGCGGCGTGATGAAGATCACCAGTTCGCGCCGCTGCTTGACCGTGTTCTCGTAGCGGAACAGCCGGCCGATCAGCGGCAGCTTGCCAAGCACCGGCACGCGCTGCGTCACGCGCGACTCGACCTCGCGGATCAACCCGCCGATCATCGCCGTCTCGCCGTCCTTCACCACCACACGGGTGTCCGCCAACGACGTGTTGATGATGACGCCGCCCTGCACCGTGGCCTGCGACGAGAGATCGCTGACCTCCGGGTGCACGTCGAGCGTGATGGTGTTGACTTCGGGGTTGATGCGCGGCGTGACACGCAGTTTGATGCCGATCTGCTTGAGCGTCGTCACCGCGTTGCCGGCGACGTCCGACACGATGAGCGGAATCTCCTGCCCGACCGTGATCGACGCCTCCTTGTTGTTCACCGTCACGATGCGCGGGTTCGACAGCAACTCGGCCTTGCGTTCGTTCTCCAGCGCGGCGATGAAGCCTTCGACGAGCCCGAAGGTGCCGAACTTGTGCGTGACGTGCGCGGCGATGTCGCCGTTGGTGACCGGCGGCGTCCACTTCTCATTCGGCGGCTTGGTCGGGTCGAGCCAGTCCTTCATGTCGGTGATGTCGGTGTTGCCGTTGTCCGAGCCCGGCCCGAAGCCTTGCCGCACACGGTTCTTGCCGTCACCGGTAATCACCTGCCAGCGCGCGCCGAGTTCCTGCGCCGCCGCGGTGTCCATGTCGATCAGCTTGGCGACGATCTCGATCTGCGGCGTGCTGGTGTCGAGCGTGTCGGCCACCGCCAACACCTGCGGCAATCGCTCGCGAATGTCGCTGATGAGCAAGGTGTTCGTGCGCGGGTCGATCTCGATGTGTCCGCGCGGCGACAGGATCTTCTCGATCGCCGTCTTCATCTCGGCGGCGTCCGAGAAGCTCGGGCGGAACATGCGCGTCTCCAGCGGCATGAGCTCCATGCGGCGGTTGCGCGCTTCTTCCTCGGCCACCAGTTCGCTGCGCACGACATCGGCCGGGGCGACGCGAATGGTGCCCGCGGTGTCCTCGTTCATGTCGAGCTTCTGGGTGCGCAGAACCGCCATCAACGCGTCTCGCCACCCGACGTTCTCCAGGTGCAGCGTGACCGCGCCGGTGACTTCCTTGCCGGCGACGATGTTGACACCGCCGGCGCGCGCCAGCGTCGCCAGCACGGTCTGGATGGCCGCCTCGTGAAAGTCGAAGGTCATGCCGTGGCCGCTCCCGCGGACCTCGGCGTGCCCTGGGACATCGCGCGCGACCGCGACCGCCGGACCGGCGATCGCCCAGGCTCCCACGCACGCGGCGACGGTCGCCGCGCGCACCACCGTGTTGCTCGTCAGTCGACGCTGCATGTCATTGCATCCTGGTGCCATTGTCGTCTTCCTTCATGTGAAGGATGATCTTGCGCGAGCCCCGCGGGCCGGTTTCGACCAGCGTGAGCGACGTCGGGGTGATCGAGTCCACGTAGCCATTGACCAGGCGGTCTCCGGCGCGCAGAGCGGTTCCCTTGCCGGAGACGTTCTCGACCAGGGCGAAGCGGTCGGTCTGGCCCCACAGCACACCGACCAGACGGAGCTCACCGACATCGAAGATCGGCGTGCTCTCCTCGCCTTCGAAGGTGCCCGAGACCAGCGAGACGAACGGGTCACGAGTGGTGCCGGTGCGCTGCTGCCATTCGCGGGTCGTCGCCGGCGCCTTCGGCACCGACGGCGCGGTTGCCAATTCGGCACCCGGCGGGATCAGGCGCTTGCCCAACGCCGGCTGCGCCGGTGCATTCGCCGCCGCGCTGACTGCAGGCGGCGCCGGAGGACCGAGCGGCTTCGCCGGGCGCGCCGCGTGCGCGGCTGCGGCACGCCGCGCCACGTGGGCAGTCGCCTGGGACGGAGCCGGAGGTGCGGCGGGCGCCGCGGGCGTCACGCTCGCCGCCACGACGTGCGCGGCGCGGGCCGTGCGGGGCGTGGCGGGCGCAGAGGGCTTGGCCGTGCCCGAGGCCACCGCCGCAACCGGCGCATGCGCCGCCGGCGCCGTGGTGGCCGGGTGCGTCACCGGCGCGGCGGCAACTGCCGCCGGACGCGGCGCCGGATGCGCCGGCGCGCGGCGCGCCACCGGCGCGGGCGCGTCGTGGCGCGGCCACAGCGACGTCACCGTCGTCATCGCCTTCTCCCACCACGAGCGCTCGGTCGCCGACTCGTCGCGAATATTGCCCTTGGTGTCGATCACGTGCTGGAGGGCACGGGACGGGCGCGTGCCGCGCGCCGCGAGATCGCTCGCACGCTTCTGCACCGCGGTCCACGCGGTGTCGTCGGATGCGGACGGCGCGGACGCCGGTGACGCAGCGCCCGCAGCGGAAGCCGGAGCCGTCATTGCCTGTGCTGCCTGCGCGGCGGCGACCTGCGCGGCCGACACCTGTACCACCGGCACCGCCGGAGCGCGGCGCGCATGCCGTGCCGCGACACGAGCCGCCACCCGGGCCGGCGACGGCACCGCAGGCGGCGGAGCCGTCTCGACCGACGCCGCCGGCGCCGCGAGGGTCTCGTCGACCGTCGCCGGCAGCGCCTCGTCCTCGGCGCGCAACACGCCCGGCGCGGCGCACGCGACACACGCCGCCACGGTGGCGCCCACCATCCACGGAGCGCGGCGGCTCATCGCTTACCTCCCGGGTTCATGGTGTACGAGACAAGCGAGAAGGAGGCGGCCACCGTGTTGCCGGTGGGCGACGTGCGATCCACGCCGGTGAGCCGCATGCTCGGGATCGCCAGCAGACGCGGACACGCGGCGAGCTTCGCCACGAACAGTCCGAGATCCGCGTAGCGGCCGGTCACGTTCAGCGTCGCCGGATAGGTCGTGTAGAGCTGGCCCGGCTTCGGCGTGTCTGGCTTGATCAGGGTCACCGCGACGTTGGCTTCCTGCGCGGCGAGGCTGACCTCGCGCAGCACCTCGTCGGGCGTCGCGGTGTCAGGAATCACGCGGCGCTCGAGGTCCCAGCGCTCGCGCAGGCTGGCGACTTCGGCCTCGAGACGCGGCAACGATTTCGCGGCGAGCCGCGCCTCGCGCACCTTGCGCTCGAGATCGTCGCGCTGGTCGCGCAGTTCGCGCAGATGGGTGTGTCGGACCGGCAGGCAGAACGGCAGGTAGGTCGTGAACGCGTAGACGTAGACCAACGCGAACACGATCAACCCGATGAAGATCCAGCGCTGCACGGCGGGATTGCGCACGTCCATGGGTTCGGAGTCCTCGGAATCAGGTGCGTTCCGCGCTAGCGGACGATGCCGCAGCGCACGGTGAAACGCGTGACCGGGGTGTCGTGGATCTTGCCCGCCTCCGCCATCACGAGCGTCGCGTGACGGAAGCACAGCGTCGAGTCGAGTCGCGCCACCAAATCGGCGACGGTCAGCGGGCTGAGCGCGACGCCCTGCACGGTGGCCTTGAGCGAGTCGTTGATGGTGACGTCGCTCAGCCACAAGCGTTCGGGCAGCACCGCCGGGAGTGCATCGACCTGCGCCGCGGCGCGGTCACGCCCCTCCGACAACTGCTCGACGAGTGCAAGTTTGGTGGAGATCGCCTGACGCTCGGCGCGCAAGGCTTGGACGCGGTTCTCGACCGGCGCCAGCCGCGCACGCTCGGCCTCGAGGCCGGTGACCTCCGCCGCGGTGACGCGGATGCTGCGTTCCTCCAGCGCCGCCACCGCGCCGAGACCACCGAGCAACGCGGCACTCACCGCGACCGGAGCGAGGCGCGTCCACGCGATGCGCGGCACGCGCCGTTCGGCGGCGCGGAGTTCCTCCGGCAGGAGGTTGATCTGGATGGCGGCTGTCGGGTTGGCACTCGCCATGGGTCAGGCTGCCTGTCGTAGCGCGAGACCGACGCCGACGGTGAGCAACGGCGAGACTTTCGCCATCTCCGCACCGCGTCCGGTCAAGCTGGTAAGGTCGAGCGACTGCAAGGGATTCGCCACCGCGACATCGAGCGGGTGACGCTTGCGCAGATAGGCGACCAAGCTGGGGATGCAGGCACCACCACCGCACAGCAGCAGACGCGAGACGTCGGCTTGTTCGCTTTCGCCGCGCGCGTCGAGATACGCCAGCGAGCGTTCCACGGCCACCGAGAGCTCCTCGGCCGCGTCCTCGACCAGCGTCGTGAGCTCCTCGGAGGCGTCGTCGCCGGCGAGGACGGAGTGAACCTCCTGGCGGGTCGCCGGGAAGTGCTTCAATGCAAGATCGACCAAGCGCGCGGTGCCGAA
Source organism: Candidatus Eiseniibacteriota bacterium (assembly GCA_044229145.1). GTDB lineage: Bacteria > Eisenbacteria > RBG-16-71-46 > CAZEPH01 > CAZEPH01 > JBKJUD01. Next base: position 53,259 of record JBGATO010000010.1, read on the forward strand.
GGTGACGTTGCTGGTGAGCAGCGGAATGCCGCCGCGCGCCACCACCACCTTGGTGAACTCGGCGCCGATGTCCAGGATGGCTTCGGCCCCCTGATCGCCGTGCGCGGCGCGAATCGCGTTCTGCGCGGCGAAGGCATCGACGTCGACGACCGCCGGCAGAAAGCCGGCTTCCTGCACCAGCGTCGCCAGGTTGTCGATGGCTTCGCGCTTGGCGGCCACCACAAGCACGTGCTGCTTCTTCGCGTCGGTGTCTTCGCCCAGCACTTGGTAGTCGAGATAGACGTCGTTGAGGTCGAACGGAATGTGCTGTTCGGCCTCCCACTGCACGGCGTGGTGCAGCGCGTCGGCGTCATCGACCTTCGAGATCCAGACGTTCTTGGTGATCACCGCGCGGCCACCCACGGCAGTGGCGACGCGTCGCGTCGGCAGATTCTGGCGCCGCGACAGTTCGCGCAACGCCTCCACCACCGCGCTGGCATCGACGATCTCGCCGTCGTTGACCGCGTCGGCGGGCAGCGAGGCGGTTTCGACCAGCGACAGGTGCGCGCTGCCCTTGTCGCGCGTCACGCCGACCAGCTTGATCACGTGCGATCCGACGTCGAGGCCGAGCAGCGGCTTGGTGGCCGCCTTGGCGCGCGCGCGGGAACGCGAGATGCTTTGCTTCTGCTTGTTGCGCAGCGTCTTCACCCGATGTCCTCGTGAGTGCGCGGTCCGTCCCTAGATCTCTCGCCACGCGGCGATCCGGAACGGACCCAAGAAGTTCAGCTTGTTGAGAGTGGAACTCGAATAGGCGAGAACGGCATTGCCACTGTAGGTTTGGTCGAAACCCACACCGTTGGCCGCCATCATGGCGCCGTAGAGGTGCACTCCTTGCCCGCCTCCCGTGAAGTTCACGCTGCCGAGGCACACGATGGCCCCGTACCAGGTGAATTGCCCCGACACGTCGAGATTGCCCTGCACCAGCAGTACGCCGCCGCCGGTGTTGGTGCCCGAGAGGTGGAGGTCGCCCTGCACCTCGACGACGTGGTAGTTGTCGATGTCGCCCCAGCCGCCGGTGTCGGGGTTGTGCTGGGTGCTGCTATAGACAATATCGGCGAACTGGGCGTAGGTATTGAAGTACGCCTGCATGTCGAGATCGTAGGAGGCGTGCGCGACGTCCGGCGAGCTGCTCGCGCCGAGGATGTTGTTGGTCTGCTGCGGCTTGAGATCTGCGGTAATTTGCGCAGGGTCGCCGGTGGTAGTGAGTCCGTGGATCGGCGTGCTGCCCGGAATCGAGTCGCCGCTGGCCGGATCGGTGTCGTAGCCGGTGAGTTCGAACTGGGTGCCGTTGAACGTGAGGTCGGTGGTTTCGGTGTAGAGCGTCGCCGGCATCGGCGGAAACGGGATGTGCTGCACCGTCGACTGGATGACCTTGATCGCCGTCCCCACCTGCCCCATCGAGGTCACCACGTATTCGGGCGCGCCGGTGGTGGTGTTCTCCGTGTCGGCGGTGGTCGGATCGTGATCGCCATCGCCGTAGAACAGGATCTGGCCGGCGCCATTGCGCTTGTACTCGATGCGCACCCACTTGTAGCCGAGGCCGGCGCCGGACTGCAGACTCAGCACTTCCGGCCAGTGCTCGCCGTTGTTGTCGATCGTGCCGTCGCCATCGTTGTCGAGGTTGTCGCTGGCCTGCGACGCGCGCGCCGGATCGAGCGCCGACTGCCCGCTGACGGACACGATGTAGTAGCCCCAGTTGTTCCCGGGCGGCGACGTGAAGTCGGCGAGACAGTTGGCGCCGGCGCTGATGTTGAGCCGCGCGATCGCCTCGTGCATGCCGGCTTCCGCGACGTACAGGGCCTGCGTGGCGCGCGTGTCGTTGCCGGCGATCTGCTGCTCGCTGGTCGACAGCAGCATGTAGGTGACGACCAGGATGCTGAGGCCGAAGAGCACCAGCAGCGTCGTCAGCATGGCGCTCCCGCGCCGGCGGTTATTGCGTGACATAGGGATTCAGGTAGACGTCGATTTCGCCGCTCGTCGAGCTGATGGCGACGCCGACCACGATGTCGTTGAGGACGTCGTCGTCAGGATCGGTGACCGGCGCTTCGAGTTTGCCGATGGCGATCGCACTCACCGAACCACCGGTGACGCGGTCGGCCCAGCTCTCGGTCTGCGGAATGTAGTGGCCGCTCACCGGCGTCGAGTTCACGTACCACGCCTGGATCGCCTGATTCGACGTCCCGGCGACGATGTCGGGTACGCTGTTGCCGTAGTCGATGGTGCCCACCGCCACGGCGGTCACCGGGCCTTGCGCGAGCACGCCGTCGGTGTAGGTCAGGGTGCCGCTGACGTTGCGCCAGTACTCGACGCCGCCGACCGTGGTGTTCATCTTGTAGCCGACCACGACGTCGCTGTTGCCGTCCTGATCGATGTCGCCGGTTGCAATGCCATAGCAGCCCTTGTTCACCGTCAGGGTCGACGACGTGCCGCTGAACCACCCCCAGACGGACGAACTCATGCAGCGCACCTCGATCTTGCCGTCCGTATTGTTCGACTTCGCGGTGCAGCCGATGAGGTCACGTCGACCATCGCCGTTGATGTCGGCGATGCACACGCCGTACACCGGATAGGTCGTCGTGTAGACGTCGGACGAGGTGTGCCAGAAGCCGCCGGATCCGGTGCCCCAGAACACCTCGAGCGCGCCGGTGGTGGTGCCCGTCTTGGTGCCGCACAACAGGTCGATCAGGCCGTCGTTGTTGAGATCCGCCATTGCCATCGCGCGCACTTCTCCCGTGGCGCCGGGACTCGACGAGCGATAGTACGTGCCGTTAGGCACTGTCGCGGACGGGTACGAACCGCTGCCGATCACCCCGGGAGTACTGGTGTTGCCCTGATTCAGCCACGCCTGCACGGCGCCCGCGTTCGTGGCGCCCCGCTTCACGCCGGCGACCACGTCCGGGTAGTTCGCGGACGCGCCATCGAGGTTACCTGTGGCCAGCGCATAGAGGTCGTAGCTGGACGTGCCCGAGTACGCGTACACGTTCCGGAACAGCCCCCACCCGGTGTAGCCGTTCGGGAAGCCGTTCCAATACACGAGCAGGTTGTTCGCCGAGCCGTTCTTCGTTCCGACCACGATGTCGAGATCGCGCTGGTTACTGCTCGTGGTGAGCGAGCCTTCGAGCGAGTCGCGCTCGTTGGTGTCCACCAGGATCAGCGAGAGCACGTCGCTCGTCGGAATGCGGATCGGCGGCTGGTAATCCGGCAGTGAGTCGGTGCCGCTGCTGTCGGCGCCCCCCCCGCTTCCGCCCCCGCCACCACTGCCGCCTCCGCCGCCGCTCACCGGCGGATTCGACGCCGCCGTGATCGGGATATAGGGCACGGTCCGCGGCGACACCCGCGTGGTCAGCGACACCTGCTTGTATTCGCCCTGCGAGCCACTAGGCGACGGCGTCTCGGCGACGACGCGCAGCACGATGCTGGCGAGGGTCGGCGTGCGGCCGCTCCCGGCCGGCTTGCCGAGCACGGAATCGGGCAGCGTGGTGCCGTAGAAGCTGCTGGTGGCGTCGTTCGACGAGCCGGACAGCGCGGCGCCGGTCTTGGTGTAGTACGCGAAGAGCGGCGCGGTCGGCGTGCCGTTGCTGCCGGCGTTCTGCGTGATCGCATAGGCGACGACTTCGCCGCTGCCGCTGGTCGGCGTCGCGGCGGTATCGGCCACCGTGCTGGCGACGCGGCGGAGCACGCGGTCGCGCGGATTGCGCGTCGCCGCGACCACCGCGTCACTACGGTTCGAGTCGAGGAAGTACGTGATGCGCTCGCCGGTATCGATGTTGCCGTTCGCGTTGGCATCGACCACGAACGTGATGCGATACTCGCTCGCCACCTCGATCGCCACGTGCCGCGAGTTGTCGAGGCCGTAGCCTGCCGAGCGCAATTCGCGCGACATCATGTCGAGCGCCACGCGCGCATTCTGCTGCGCCTCGGCGATACCGAGACCCGCCGCCTGCGCTTTCTGGTCGTGCTCGTAGTAGAGGAAGATCACGCTGAGCACGACGGAGAAGACCACCAGCCCGATCATCAGCTCGAGCAAGCTGAAGCCGCGCCGGGCGCGACGATCGCGCCGGTGCATCACCGCGGAGAGGTGCGAGAGACGGAACGCGCGCATCAGTTCGCCAACTGCGTCAGGTAGGTGTGGATGGTGGTGGAACGGGTTCCGGACGATGATGCCCAGCTCACGGTGACCTCGACTTTCTTGGTACCGGCAAGTGGGGTGTTGTCGGTGACGGTCCAGGAACGGGTGTACTTGCCGGTGGCGTCCGAGTGGGATCCGGCGGTGAGGCCGGCGTCGGTCCACGCAAGTGCCTTCAAGTCTTCCAGCTTCTGTGCTGCAAACGCGGTGCCGCTCGTCATGCTGCGCGAGCGATTGAGAGCGCGCGAGCCCGCCGGCATCAATTGACCGAGCGCCAGCACGCCGATCGCCAGCACGACGAGCGTGATCATCAGTTCGAGCAGGGTGAATCCACGCAGGTCGCGGCCACGCCATCCGCCGGCGGCGCGTGACCGCCGGCCACGGCGTTGCACGTTGCACGCGCGCCCGGAGCCGCGCCGTGCAACGCACGGCATCCCGATGTCGGTTACTGCACCCATGCCTCCCCCGTCGACCGCGTCAGAGTGATCGTCTTGGTGCGATTGGCGGGTGCGGGGGAACGCACCACGAATGCTCCTGCCGCAAGCATGGAGCCATCGGGACGAAAGACCAGGGAATCGCCCGGCACGCCGCCCGAATTCAGGTTCAGCAGCGTGACGCGCGGCGGCATCGTGAACGGGCCGCGCACCGGTTCGCCGCTGTCGATGTGACCGTCACCGTCGGTGTCGGTGTGCAGCGTGTACTCGCTGTTCGCCCAGTCGAAGCGCACGATGACGTTGGCGTGTTGCGCCACCGACTTGAAGCGCGCCAAGCGCATGTGCGAGGTCACTTGCTCCACCGCCGTGGAGTAGGCGGCGTCGGTGGTGTAGGCCTTGATCGCCGGCATGCTGATCGCGAACAAGATGCCGAGGACGACGAGCACCGTCATCAGTTCGATCAAGCTGAAGCCGCCGCGCCGCGCGCGCATTACCGTGTCGTCCTCCCTTCCAATCGCGTGAGGTACTGCCGTGCCACCCGCCGCAGCGCCGGGTCCGTGGTCTGCTCGGCGAGCATCGTCCACATCGCCTGCGCATCCTCGTGCCGTCCGGCCCGCATCGCGCACCACGCTGCGAAGCGCCGCGCGAGGTCGGGGTTCGGCGAGAGTGCCGCGGCGCGCCGGAACCACGGTTCGGCGCGATCCGGCTGCCCCTCGACGACGTACCACACGAATCCGGCTTCGAACGGCAGCTGCCAGTCGCCCGGCCTGGCGCGCATGCCGCGCGCCAACAGCTGCATCGCCGCCGGGGTGTCCCCGACGTCCTGGGCCAGCACCACCGCGCCGAGCAAGTACGCCGACTGGTACTGCGGGTCGAGCTCGGTGATGGTGGTGAAGAGGTGTTGGCTGCCGTCGTAGCGGTGGTCCGTGAGGCGGTGGAGGCCGTAATACTGCAGCGCCCTCACCCAACAGAGATCGGCCACCATCGTGTCGAACCCCAGACACGCGGGTTTGAGGAGCGTGCCCGAGGGAAAGAAGAGCAACTCTTCCGTGGCCCCCGACGGCGCCGCCGGCCGGCGCACCGGCACCGCGGACGCGGCCCCGAACAACAACAGGGCGACCGCAACCAAGCCGCTACGTCGCAGCGTCGCTGCGGTCATACCAACTCGCGCCGTTCGAACAGCGCGACGGCGAGTGTGAGCAGCGCCGCCGAGTAGACCGCCGCGTACGCCCACCCCCATCCGATCGCCCCCAACGCCACGGCCTGCGCGTGGACAGCCGCCGAACGCGCGTTCAACATGTCGAGATGCGGCAGGGCGACGTAGATGGCGCGCGCCAGCACCTGCGTCGCGGGGGTCAGCCGCCCGGCGGCGGCCACCAGATCCGCGCTGCCGTGTCCGACCACGAACACCGCCACCGTGAAGCACACCGTCAGCCCTGGCGTCGAGAACGCGCTGAAGACGCTCACCACCGCCACCAGCACGCAGATCTCCGCAAGCGCGAGCAGATTGGCGCCCACCAGCGCCCACCAGATGGTGCGCGTCACCAGCGCCATCAGCGCGACATGGACGGCGCACAACACGGTCGCCGTGAGCGCGCCGGTGGCGAACAGACCAGCCGCGCGGCCGAGCACGAATTCCGAGCGCCGCACCGGCGTCGCCAGCACGTGGAGCAATGTCTTGCGCTCGATCTCGCGGGTGAGCAGCTGCGCGCTGCTGCTCGCCAGCACGGCGAGCGACGTCAGCACGACGAGCACGAGACCCGCGTCGGCTACCACGCGCGCGGCATCGCCGAGCGCGAGGGGCGCGAGCACCAGCGATCCCACCATCGCCACGATCGCCAAGATGACCAACACGGCGCTGGTGCGATCGCGCGCCGTTTGGCGAAACGTCTCCTCGGCCACCGCGAGGGTGCGATGTGCGGACGCCCTGCACGCGGCGATCATGCGCGCCGGTCTCCGTTGCGACGGTCGTGACCATCGCGCGGATCGCGCGACGCGTCACGAATCGTCTGCGTCAGGGCGGTTCCCCGCGGCAGCACCGAAAGCACGTGGCGCTGAGCGCCGAGCACCACGTGGAGCACCTGATTGAGCACCGGCCGCGGCGCGTGGATCACCATGCCGCCGTCGCCGCGCACGGCGTACGTGGCGCCGACGTTGGTCAGTACGGCCTTGACGTGCGGCGGCACCGGTCCGCCCCCGGTGGTGACGATCTCCATCGCATCGTCATCGAGCCGCAGCACTTCCTCCGGCGACCCGGTGGCGACCAAGCGGCCGCCCACCAGGAGACCGACGCGCGCGCAGAGGCTCTGCACGTCCGGCAGGATGTGACTCGAGAAGATGATCGACACACCATCGTCGGCGAGCTGCGCGATGACTTCGCGCACCTCGGCGCGGCCGAGCGGGTCGAGGCCGGACATCGGTTCGTCGAGCACCAGGAGCTTCGGCCGGTGCAGGATGGCGTGTGCGAGACCAACGCGTTGCGCGAGGCCCTTCGACAGGGCGCGGCAGTTCTTGCGCGCGTGCGCGGTGAGGCCGGTGCGCTCCATCGCGTCTGCGGCCGCACGGCGCGCGGCGGCGCCGGTGTAGCCACGCAGCTTGGCGCCGAACTCCAGCACCTCTGCAGGCGTCAACGTGTCGGGAAACGCCGGCACCTCGGGCAGGAAGCCGACGTGGGCACGGGCCTCGGGATCGCCGAGCGGCCGGCCGAGGAGTTCTCCGTCGCCGGCACTCGGCCGCACCAGGCCGAGCAGCAGTTTGAACAGCGTCGTCTTGCCGGCGCCGTTCGCGCCGAGCAGGCCGAACGTCTCGCGCGCCTCGACACGCAGGCTGACGTCGCGCAGCGCCTCGTGGCGGGTGCGCCAGAAACCGGTGACGAAGGTCTTCGCGAGATGGGCCGTTTGCACGACCGGCGGCGCACTCGCCTGCGGCACCAACGTGAGGTGCGAGCGCGTGCGTCCGTGCGGCGAGGCGGCGGTCTCAGGCGTGGTGTCCATGTCGTCGTCGGAGGAAGGAAGAGCCGAAGCGGTGGCGACACGCATCATGCAGTGACCCCGTTCCGAGGAACGACGCGCGGACGATCGCCTCGTGCGATCGTCCGCCGCGCCGCAAGGTGGACAACTGTGCTTACTGGCCGTTGGTCAGCGAGACCGACAGCACCGCGGACTTCCCCATGCCGGTGATCGTGTACCCGGTGGAGTCCGGCGCGTTGTACCCGACGATGCCCTTGGTGGAGGCGGCGGTGCCGTCCATCCACGCCCCGCCCGATCCGCTGCTGCCGTCGAACGGGTTCTTGAACGTCGTCGGCAACCCGCCCGCCACGGTGGACGCCGCGGTTGCGTACAGACCATCGTGCTGCACCGCGTAGTCTTCGGCGGCCAGCTGGAAGGTATGCATGTTTTCCTTGGTCGACCCTTCCTTCGCGCGATCCTGCATCGCCACGAAATTGGGGATGGCGATCGCCGCCAGAATTCCAATGATCAACACGACGATCATGAGCTCGATGAGCGTGAAGCCCTTGCGATGACCTCTCACCTCGCACCTCCGATAGTTCCGACCGGGGATTCGCCTCCCGTTGCGCGCAGTGACGAAAGGCAATCCACATGCCATCTCGCGGTATCGGCCGGCGGGCGGGAAAACTTGCGTGAACTCAGCGAGTTACGGCGCGGGCGCGGGCCGGGCGGAAACCCGGCGCCGGCGGAGGCTGCGTGCAGACTGCACGCGGGAGGGCAAATTGCATCCGGAGGCGGTCGAAAGCGGGCCGCTCCCATGCGAAGACGCCGGGACCTCGCGAGAGGTCCCGGCGCCTCATCGGCGGTCAGCCGATGGCTACGAGCCGTTCGTGAGCGAGAGCGACAGAGCCGCGGTCTTGCCCATGCCGGAGATCGTGTAGCCCGTCGAGTCCGGCGCGTTGTAGCCGACGATCCCGCGGACGGACGCGGCAGTCCCGTTCATCCAGGCACCGCCCGAACCACTGTCGCCGGTCCACGGGTTCTTGAACACGGTCGGCAGGCCGCCGGCCACCGAGGAGGCGGCGGTCGCGTACAGACCGTCGTGCTGCACCGCGTAGTCTTCCGCGGCGAGCTGGAAGGTGTGCATGTTCTCCTTCGTCGAGCCTTCCTTCGCGCGGTCCTGCATCGCCACGAAGTTGGGAATCGCGATCGCCGCCAGGATACCGATGATGAGCACCACGATCATGAGCTCGATGAGCGTGAATCCCTTCCGACTGTCACGACGCTTCATAGTGCACCTCCGAATGTTGCCTCTCTCTCACTGCGATACGGTGGGGCCTGCGGTCTCAGCGGCCACCGGGGAAAGGGGCAACCGTCGTGCCAGTCGCGGCGAATGTTGTATCTTCTTGTATGCTAACACTTAGCCGCGCGCGACCCACCGCGCACCAGCGCCGCGCCGGGGGAAATGCACGAGGGCGCGATGCGGATTGCATCGCGCCCTCGCGTCGTCCGGCGTTGCCGCGTGACTCAGGCGGCCTGCTGCATGTCGTCGATGTGCTGTCCGTCCGGCCCGTGGAGCATGCCGTAAGACACCAGCTTGCGGTAGAGCGTCGAGGCGTTGATGCCGAGGATTTCGCTCGCCCGCTTCTTCTGCCAGTTGGTCGCGCGCAGCACGCGCAGGATGTAGTGACGTTCGAGGTCCTCGAGCGACATCGTCGGCGACTCGCTGAACACCGCTTCCACCGGCGCCACGCTGCCGCCGCCGAGCAGGCTCTCGGGCAGGTCCTCGGTGCCGACGCAGCCGTCCTCGTCGAGGATCACCGCGCGCTGGATCATGTTCTCGAGCTCGCGCACGTTGCCCTTCCACTCGTGCCGCACCAGCAGCTCCAGGGCGTCGCGGGCGATCGACTTCGGTTCTTGATCCGCGGCGAACTTCTTGAGGAAGTGATCGACCAGGAGCGGGATGTCCTCGCGGCGCTCGCGCAGCGCCGGCATGCGCAGCGGAATCACGTTGAGCCGGTAATAGAGGTCTTCGCGGAAGTTGCCCGCGGCCACTTCCTTTTCGAGGTTGCGGTTGGTCGCGGCGATCAAGCGGATGTTGATCTTCACTTCCTTCTGGCCGCCGATCGGGATGATCACGCGCTCGTTGATGGCACGGAGCAGCTTGACCTGCGTCGCCGGCAGCATCTCGCCGACCTCGTCGAGGAAGAAGGTGCCGCCCTCGGCGAGCGTCATGAGGCCGGGCTGGTCGGTAACCGCGCCGGTGAACGATCCCTTCTTGTGTCCGAACAAGCTCGACTCGAGGAGGTCCTTCGGCAGCGCGCCGCAGTTGATCGACACCAGCGGACCTTCGGCACGCCGCGACTGGTAGTGGATCTCGCGCGCGATGAGTTCCTTCCCGGTGCCGTTCTCGCCGGTGATCAGGATCGTGCTGTCGGTCTCGGCGACCTTCCCCACCAAGCGATGCACGCGCTCCATGGCCTCGCTGGTGCCGATGATGTCTTTCGCGTTGTGCGACTTCTTGAGCTGCCGCTTGAGGTAGCGGTTCTCGCGCTGCACCTTCTTCATCAGGAGCGCGTTGCGCACCACCAGGCGGACTTCGTCGTTGTGCGCGCCCTTCTCGACGTACTGGTACGCGCCCTTGTTGAGCGCGTCGATCGCCGTCTGCTGCGAGGCGTAGGCGGTCATGATGACGACCGGGATGGTCGAGTCGATGCGCTTGATCTCCTCGAGCACCTCGATGCCGTCCATGCCCGGCATCTTGATGTCGGTGATCACCGCGTCGATGGTTTGCTCGCGCGCCAACTCGAGGGCGCGTCGCCCTGAATTCGCGGTCAGCACCTCGTGCCCGTCCTTGGTCAACAGGATCGAGAAGAACTGCAGCATGCTCGCGTCGTCGTCGACGACGAGAATGCGTCCGGTGGTCTCGCGGTCCTGTGCGTCGGTTGCCATTGCTTACGCCACCCTTTCCTGTGCGGTCTCCAGTGCGGCGGGGAGGGCGACGCTCACCGTCGTTCCCACGCCTGGCGTACTGTCCATCGATACCGTAGCGCCGATGCGCTCGCAGAGGCGTGCGGCGATCGGCAATCCGAGTCCTGTCCCGGCGTTCTTCGTGGTGAAGAACGGCTCGAAGACGCGCGCGAGCGTGTCGGCGTCCATGCCGGGGCCGTCGTCGCGCAGCCAGATCGTGACCTGCGCATCGTCGCGCGTGCAGCCGAAGGCAAGCGTGCCGCCTTCGGGCATCGCCTCGAGCGCGTTCACCGCGAGGTTGAGCAGGATCTGGCGCAGCGCGTCCGCTTCGCCGATCGCCCAGGCATCGCCGGCGCCGGGCGCGCGCGCCAACAGGTGGTGCGGGCCGCACGCAGCGTGACGCCGGATTTCCTGCTCGAAATCGGCCAGCACGTCGGCGACCTCGAGCGGCGCGACGCGGATGGTGCGTTCGCGGCCGAACGACAGCAGATCGCGGATGAACGCGCTCAGGCGGTCGCACTCGGTCACGATGAGATCCATCAGTGCGGCGTTGGAATCGTCGGGCCCGACGCTCTGGCGCAGCACCTCGACGCTGCCGCGCAGCGGGACCAGCGTGTTGCGGATTTCGTGCGTCACACCGGCCGTCATCTCGCCGATGACCGCCAGCGTTTCCCGCCGGCGCTGTTCCTCGAGCTGCTGCCGCGCACGCGTGAGATCCTGGAAGATCGCCACCACACCGGGACGGCGGGCATCGGCCGCCGCGATCACCGAGGTGCTGAAGCCGACCGGCTTCGGCGCATCTCCGCACACGATGTCGACCTCTTGCCGCGTGCCGCCGTGGCCTTCCTCGAAGGCGCGCGTCAGGCACGCGGCGAACGGCGACAGACCGCCCGCCAGCACGTCGCGGTAGTCGCGCCCGCGCACCGCGGCCGCCTCGGGCAGACCGAGGATGGTCGTCGCGGCATGGTTGATGTGCCGCACGGTACCGTCCCCGGCCACCATCAGCAGGCCGCTCGACACCGATTCCAGCATCGCGTCGGCTTCCCGCCACGCGGCACGCAGTTGGTGCTGTGCGTCCTCCAGTTCACGTGCACGTGCGGCGCGGGCCTGCTGGAAGCGGCTCGCGAACACGCCGACCAAGAGGAACACGCCGGCCTCGAGCACCAGGAGCACGAGCACGGCGGCCGTGCTCGGCGACGCACCGCCCACCGACGCAGCCCCCGACTGCAACGCCGCGAAGCCGCCTACCACGAGGCCCGCCGCACTTCCCACCACGATGCCCGCCCGCGGACTCTCCGACAGGCCCGCCTCGAGCACCGGCAGGGCGAGCAGGACCGCGCAGGGCGACCACATGCCGCCGGTCATCGACGACGCCACCGCCACGAGCGTGAGGTCGGCGAGCGCCAGCCCCGTCACCCGCCATCCTAGCGAGAGGCGCCCGCGCGTCAGCCCCAGCGTCACCGCGAGCGCCGCGGCAACCATCAGAGCCGCCACGCCCGGTGCCGACGCGCGCACTCCGCTGGCGGCGCCGGCCAGCCAGGCCAGGGCCACCACGAACAGCGCCAGCAGCACGCGGAAGGCGTGCACTTCGTGCCGCCCTCCAGTGGCCAGTCCGCGCGGCATCGTGCTGCGCTCGGGCATCACCTATTCGCCCTTCCCCATGATCACGGTCACCAGCTTGAACATCGGCAGGTACATCGCCACCAGCATGCCTCCCACCAGAACGCCCATCACGACGATCATCACCGGTTCGATGATCGAGGCGAGGGCCGCGACCGCGGCGTTGACCTCGTCCTCGTAGAAGTCGGCGATCTTGCCGAGCATCTCGTCGAGCTGTCCGGTCTCTTCCCCGACGGAGATCATCTGCGTCACCATCGGCGGCAGCACTTTGGTTTCGCGCAGCGGCGCCGCGATGGTCTCGCCGCCGCGGATCGACACGCGGGCGGTGTCGAGGGCGTCCTCGAGCACCGCGTTCCCGGCGGTCCGGGCGGTGATCTCCAACCCATTGAGAATCGGCACGCCACTGCTCAGAAGTGTGCCCAGCGTGCGTGTGAAGCGCGCGATCGAGGCTTTTTGCACGACGGTTCCGAGAACCGGCACGCGCAACACCACGCGATCGAACCAGGCCTTGCCCCGCTTGGTGGCGGTGAAGCGCTTGAAGGCGGCGAATCCCCCGACCCCGGCCGCCACGAACACCCACCAGAAGTGGCGCAGGGCGTTGGACATCCACAGCACGACGCGGGTCGGCAACGGCAGCTGACCGCCGAAGTCGGCGAAGATGTTGGCGAAGGTCGGGATGACGAAGATCAGCATGCCGCTGGTGCAGCCGACGGCCGCCACGAGGACCACGGTCGGATACATGAGGGCGCCCTTGACGCGGCGCTGGAGTTCTTCGGTCTTCTCGAGATACACCGCCAGGCGCTGCAGGATGATGTCGAGCAGACCGCCGGCTTCACCCGCGGCGATCATGTTGACGTACAGATCGCTGAACGCTTTGGGGTGCTTGCGCATCGCCTCGGACAGCGTGGCGCCGGCCTCCACTTCGCGCATGGTGTCCTGCACCACGCCGCCGAAGTTCTTGCTCTCGGCCTGCCGTCCCAGGATGTCGAGGCACGAGACCAGCGGCAGACCGGCGTTGATCATGGTCGCGAACTGGCGCGTGAAGACGACGAGGTCGTGCGTCTTGACGCCGCCGCCACCCGGCAGCGTGAGGGTGATCGCCTTCGGCTTCGGCCGCACCGAGGCCACGATGATGCGCAGCCGGCGCAACTCCTTCAGCGCATCCGCCTGATTGTCGGCTTCGAGTTCCCCGGCACGCCGTTCGCCCGCGAGCGTCCGGCCAGCCCATACGTAAGTCGCCATGCTGTTCCGCTATCTCCCGCCCGCGTCGCTGGGGATCACGACGCACGCCGCAACGAGTGGGTGTCCCTCGAGGCGCCCCCGTTGGGACCGCCCTTCTCGAGCATGAATTCCAGTTCCTTGACGTCGGAGCTGTGCTCGAGCATGTCGTTCAGACTGATCTGGCCCTGTGAGTACGCGGCGAAGAGAGCCATGTTCATCGTCTGCATGCCGTAGCGCTGGCCGGCCTGCATGAGCGAGTAGATCTGGTGGGTCTTGTGCTCGCGGATGACCGCGCGGATGGCCGGCGTGCAGATCATCACCTCGGCGATGAGCTGGCGGCCGCTGCCGCTCGCCTTGCGCAGCAGCTGCTGCGTGATGACGCCCTCGAGCGTGAACGCCAGCTGCGCCAGGATCTGGTTCTGCTGGTGCGGCGGAAACACGTCGACGATACGATTCACCGCTTCCGGCGCCGAGTTGGTGTGCAGGGTCGCGAACACCAGGTGGCCAGTTTCGGCAAGGGTCAGCGCGGCGCTGATGGTCTCGAGGTCACGCATTTCCCCGACCAGAATCACGTCGGGGTCCTGCCGCAGCACGTACTTGAGCGCGTTGGTGAACGAGTTGGTGTCCGCATGCACTTCGCGCTGATTGACGATCGACTGCTTGTGCGCGTGCACGAACTCGATCGGGTCCTCGATGGTCACGATGTGACAGCGGCGCTCGCGGTTGATGATGTCGATGAGGGTGGCGAGCGAGGTCGACTTGCCCGAGCCGGTGGCGCCGGTGAACAGCACCAGGCCCTTGTGCTTCATGGTGAACTCGCGCACCACCTTCGGGAGGCCGAGCTTCTCGTACGGCACCACCTCGAAGGGAATCTTGCGGATCGCCATACCCACCGAGCCGCGCTGCCAGTAGATGTTGCCCCGGAAGCGGCTGAGGCCCTGGATGCCGAACGACAGGTCGAGTTCGCGTTCTTCCTCGAAGCGCTTGCGCAAGTCATCGCTGAGCAGCGAGTACGCCAACGCCTGCGTCATGTCGAACGTGAGGGGCGCGCTGTTGGCCGACACCATCTCGCCGTCGACGCGATACTGCGGCGGCACGCCGACCGTCAGGTGCAGGTCGGATGCGTTGAGCGTCACCATCTCCTCGAGCAGTTCGCGCAGGGTCACCATCGTCGTCTCGATCCATCCGGGGTGTGGAGCATGCGGGATGGCCGCCGGCTCACTCGTAGCTGGCGGTTTCCTTCAGGAGTTCTTCGGCCGTCGTGAGGCCGGCCTTGAGCTTGAGCAGTCCGTCGGCGCGCAGGGTGATCATTCCGTCCACCACGGCCTGCTTGCGGATGTGCGCCACCGAGCGGCGCTCCAGGATGAGCTCACGCATGGCGGGGGTGTTCGCCAGGACCTCGAAAAGCCCGACGCGTCCCTTGAAACCGCTGCCGTTACACGTCGTACAGCCGCGCCCGCGGTACGCGGTCACCTCCTCCCCCGGCTCGGCCCCGAGCTGGGCCAACAGGCCGGGATCGAGCTGGACGGGCTCCTTGCACGCGGCGCAGACCCGGCGCACCAGCCGCTGCGCCACCACCACGTTGAGAGAGCTGGCGACCAAGAACGGCTCGATGCCCATGTCCATGAGTCGCGTCACCGTGGAGGGGGCATCGTTGGTGTGCAGGGTGGACAGCAAGAGGTGGCCGGTGAGCGCCGCCTTGGTGGCGATCGAGCCGGTCTCGTGGTCGCGGATCTCGCCGATCATCACGATGTTGGGGTCTTGGCGCAGGAACGACCGGAGCGCCGCCGCGAAGGTAAGCCCGACCTCTTCGTTGATATTCACCTGGTTGATGCCGTCGAGGTTGTACTCGACCGGATCCTCGGCCGTCATGATGTTGACGTCGGGCTGATTGAGCAGCGTGAGCGCCGAGTAGAGCGTGGTGGTCTTGCCCGATCCGGTGGGCCCGGTGACCAGGACCATGCCGTATGGCTGGCGAATCCCGTGCATGAAGTTGTCGAGCGCCCCTTGCTGGAACCCGGCGCGCGTGAGGTCGACGGTGAGGTTCGAGCGATCGAGGATACGCATCACCAGCTTCTCGCCATACACCGTCGGCAAGGTCGCGATACGCACGTCGATCGACTTCTTGCCGACCTTGATCTTGATGCGCCCGTCCTGCGGCAGGCGGCGCTCGGCGATGTCGAGGCTCGCCATGACCTTGAGACGCGAGACGATCGCCGCGCGCAGCTTGAGCGGCGGCGACATGACTTCCAGCAGCTGGCCATCGATGCGGAACCGTACGCGACACCGTTTCTCGTACGGCTCGATGTGGATGTCGCTGGCGCCCCGGCGCACCGCCGCGAGGAAGATCTGGTTCACCAGGCGGACGATCGGCGCTTCGTTGGCGGCCGACGCGTCGACGGCTTCCGGTTCTTCGGTCTGCTGCTCGATGGCGTCGA
The DNA here is from genome assembly GCA_044229145.1 of Candidatus Eiseniibacteriota bacterium. GTDB lineage: Bacteria > Eisenbacteria > RBG-16-71-46 > CAZEPH01 > CAZEPH01 > JBKJUD01. Next base: position 69,055 of record JBGATO010000010.1, read on the forward strand.
CGTCGATGTCGTCCTCGACGTCCATGAGCAGATCTTCGGTCTCCGGGTGGATGACGTCGTACTTGCGATCGATCAAGTCGCGAATCGCGCTCTCCGGCGCGAGCACCGGTTCGACTTCCAACCCGGTGATGAACGAAATGTCCTGCATCGCGACGAGATTGTGCGGCGACGTCAGCGCCACCACCAACTTGCGGCCGCGGCGTGCCAGGGGCAGCGCGCAGTGCCGTGTGGCGACCTCGGAGGAAATGCTGAGCACGGCATCGTCCTCGATCGGATAGGTCACGAGGTCGACGGCCGGAATGTTGTACGCCCGCGACGTGGCCTGGACGAGATCGACCTCAGGAACGAGCTTGAGGCGGATCAGCGCCTGACCGAGCGAGCAGCCGGAGTCTTTCTGGATACGGAGCGCCTGCCGAAGCTGATCGGGCGTGATCATGCCCGCTTCGACGAGACGGGTTCCGAGTGAGTCCTGCACTCCTCCTCCGGGGCGATCCAGCATGGGTGTCGTGGGCGCGAGGACGCGGGGCACGTCGTGCTGAGGGCCGCGAGCGTCCGGCTCGCCGGCTGGGGCTTTGGGTACGCCCTGGTATCGGCGTGGCGCCACGCGCCATTCAGCGGACTCTCTCGGAGGAGGGCGCAATTGGGGGATCGCACCGGAGCCACGGCCGCAGCCGCGCCACCGTGGCCGGGCCGATCCCCCGGACGCGGGTGAGGTCCTGGATACTGCGGAAGCGGCCGCCGCGCCGGCGTTCCTCGAGGATGGCGGCGGCCTTCTTCGCACCGATTCCGGGCAGCGCACACCAGGCGGCAGCGTCCGCGCGATTGATGTCGACGCACGGCTGCGAGGGAGCGGCGGCCGCGGGCGTACGGTGCGCCGCGCGAGGCGGATGCGGCGCTGCGGCTGCAGGCGCAGGGCGCGCCTCCGCCGACTCGATGTGGGGTGCGTGCCGCACGACGTCGGGAAGCAGTCCGGGCCAGCGCCGCTGCGCCGCCGTCAACATCTGCCCCACCAACAAGAACACGAGAACCAGGCGCAGACCGCGCCGCTCCGCCTCCGTCATCCACCCCTCCCGCCCCGCGGATCGACGAGTGCGCGGAGAGCGGGACCGCACCGCAGCATGCGACCGTCGCCCATCCGCGCACCGTCACCGGGGCCGCACGCGGCGGCTCCGGTCAGTCGCGGAGCGAGAGCAAGAGGCCGGCCAACAGCCGGGGCGTCGTCGAGAACGGGGCAGACGCCGGCCCGACAGCCCGGCCGGCGAGGTTTTCCCCGCGGATAACACACCACGCGCCTTGCAGATGGAGCGCCAGGGCGGCGTCCCAGACCGCCGTCGCGGGAACTGCGTTCGCAGCCACGACGCTCGGCGTCCGCGACGCCAGGACCAGCGCGGTGGATGCGGCACAGTCGACGCCCAGACACCGCCCGGTCCAGGTGGTGACGGCCGAGCTCGCCCAGCGGGGTGTCTCCGCCTCCGTCCGGACACTCTCGGGCGACGCGGTCCACGCGGAGCCACATCGGAGCGTCCACGCAGACGTCACGTCGAGGTCCGCCCGCGCCACCGCGCCCCACAGCTGCACCCGTCCGGTCGCGCGCCGCACCGCAAATTCGGCGTCGAACGGCGGCGCCGCGCGCAGGCCGACCCCGCGGATCCGGGCGTCGAACGCCTCCACGTGCAGGCCGCCGTGCGTCCCGCGCCAACCCAGCCCGGCGCGCGCCACGCGCCCGTGCTCCACCGGCAACCGCCCGAGCGGAGCGGTGTCGTCGATGCGCCGCAGTGGCTCCCACAGGCTCGGCGCCGTCACGACGGGATCGAGCGACACGCGCCACGTCACCGTTCGGCCGCCGTCGAGGGCCGCCACCGGCGCCACGAATGCCCGCCCATCGCCCGGCATTGCCATGTGCACGCCGAGCCGCACCTGGCCGGCCGCCCCGAATGTCCGGCGCACGCCGGCTGTCAGGTCACCGCCGACACGATGACGCGTCGAGTCCGCGAGCACGACCGTCGCGTCGCCCCCCGTGCCGCCGAAGGCGGTGCCGCGATACGTCAGACCCTCACGCCGCACGCCCCCTTCCGCCCACAGTCCAGCCGCGGTGGCCCCGCGCGCGTCGACGGCGAGCGCGCCGCCACGCAGCGTTTCCGTCCAGGTCAGCGCGTCGAGCGAGCCGGTGACCGTCGCGCGATCGGCGCTCCACGCGAGCGCGAGCCGGAGCGAGTCGCCGGCGTCGTGCCCGCGCGTCCATGCGATCTCGCCGATGCGCGGATGACGCTGCACCACCGTCCCCACGGTGGACGTGCCGAGGCCGTCGGCAACCGTCGCACTGCGTTCGCGGGTCGACGGCAACGAGACCACCGTCACCGACACCCGGCCGTCGGTGCCCGAGCGACGGCTCACGCGCAGCGCCTCTGCGCGGCCGGAGACGCGTGGGCCACCGCGGTCGCGGCGATCCACATCCACCGCGTTCACCCAGCCGACCAGCGCCGCGTCACCCAACAGCCGCGCTCCGAGCCCCGCGCGCAGCACGGTGCCACCGTCGCTTGCCATGTCGTATCCCAGCAGGGTGCGCGCCGGCACGGCGGGACTGAGTCCGACGACGCCACGCGTCGGACTCCCCTCCGCATCGAACCAGCAGGGCCACGCCGGCAAACTCCCGAGATCGGGTGCGTCCCCCAGCGGATCGCGCCACGCCATGTCCCCGATGCTGAGGCGGCCGGAGCGCGGCGAGGCGCCCCACTCGCGCAGGCCACGCCACCCGCCGGGCACCGGAGCGGCACTGACTCGCCAGGGCGTGTCGATGGCGATGAGGCCGGCAGCTTCGTCCGGCCGCAGAAGGATCGGATCCGGCGCCACCGCAGCCGTACGCGTGGAGTCGGCGCTCGCGCGCGAGGAGCCGGAGGAGCGTCCGGTCGCGCTGAGCGGCGGGAAGCTGAGTCGCGGGGGCGTGCGCACGCCGCTCGAATCGCGCGGAGCCTGCGCGGACGCCGCCACAGAAAGCGCGCACCCCAGCGCGGCGAGCCCGCCGGCTCGGCGCCACATCGCCGCGGTCACCGCTCCCTCCGCGCTGGCGCGCCGGAGAATCGCGCATGCACGGCTTCCACCACCGCCGGCACCGCAAGCGCGAACAACACCGCGTTGCTTGCCACGTGCACCAGATAGAACGGCACACCGGCCAGCATGTACGCCCAGGTGAGGCGCGCAATCGCCGCGTACGCGCCATCGGTGGCGACGTGGAAGATCAACGTCGCGAGCACGCCCGCCGCGCCGCACAGCGCCAGGCGCATCGCGCGCCGGCGCGGCCACGGCAGTGCGCCGAGCGCCCCGCCCATCGCACCGGCCATCGCCATCCCAAGGACTTGTCCCACCAACAATGGCAACGGCGCGGGCCCGAGCGGATTGCCGAGCGAGAACACCGCCTCGGCCAACCCGCCCACACACGCGCCGAGGAGCGGTCCGTAGAGCACGCCGCTCAGACAGACGATGAGCGTGACCAGTTCCACGTTCGGAATGCCCGCGAGGGCGAAGCCCGCCGCCGCCGCCACCGCGGCGAGCACACCGCCATACGCCACCCGCTCGACCGGGCGCAGCGTGGCGCGCAGGCGAGCGCGGGCGACCGCCATCAGATGCTGAGCGGAATCGTCTGACGCGGCTGTCCGGCGGCCACGGCCTTCACCGCCTCGAACAGACTCGCCGGCACCTGGCACATGCCGATCGCGTAGGTCGGCGTGCGCTTGCCGTGGAAGTCCGACCCGCCGGTGACCAAGAGCCCGTGCTTCTTCGCCATCGCGAAGTATTTCATGCGCGCGGCGCCGTCCTGACGCGGGTGCAGCACCTCGAGGCCGTCGAGTCCCGCCTCGATCATGCCGGGAATCATCTCGTCGTGGCCGAGCGTGTGCGGGTGCGCGAGCACCGCGACGCCGCCCACGTCGTGCGCCATCTGGATGGCCTCGGCCGCGAGCAGCGTCGTCTTCGGCACGTAGCACGGGCCACGCGCGCCGATCCAGCGCTGGAACGCTTCCTCGAGATCCTTCACGTGGCCGAACTTGAGCAGTGCTTCGGCGACGTGCGGACGGCCGACCGCCGCGTCGCCCGCGATTTCCTTGACCGCGTCGAACGGAATGTCGACGCCAACGGTGCGCAGCTTGTCGAGCATGACCTTGGCGCGTTCGGTGCGGCCCATGACGAAGCGCTTCAACTCCGCGGTGAACTCCTGGTTCGTCTCGTCGACGTTGTACGCGAGGATGTGGATGTCCGCGTTGCCGTCGGTGGCCGAGAGTTCCACGCCCGCCGACACGTCGATGCCGCTGTCGGCGAGCAACCCGCGCAGTTCGGCGACGCCCTTCAGCGTGTCGTGGTCGGTGAGCGCGACGGCGGTGACGCCGGACTCGCGAATGCGCTCGGCGAGTTCGCCCGCTGTCCGGCGAGCAACCTGCGCAGTGTTCGGCGACGCCTTCAGCGTCAACAGCAGCGCAGCAGGCCATCGGCGAGTTCGCGTGGCCATGTGCATGCATGTCGACGAACGGTCAGCATTGTGGACTCACGTGTGGTGATCTCCCGTCGATGAGGTCGGTCACGCGGACGCCGGGACGCGATCGCGGCGAACTGGCGCCCTTGGGACCGCGGCTCGCTGGCCGGGCATCAGGCGCGGCTGCCTCGGTTTCGAGCAGCGGCGCAGGCAGCGTCGAGCCGCGAGCGCACCTCGCCCGCCTCGAAACCGCTCAAGTTGGTCAACACGTTGAGACGCGCGCCGCGGGAACGCCGCGATTCGACCAGTAGCGCGACGCCGCCATCGCTCGCCGCGCTTGCCAAGCCGCGTTCGAACACCGCGAGGCCGAGTCGTCCGGTCTCGAGCGACAGCGCCATCACCTCGAGCGGCACCAGTGGCGCAGTTGCAGCGGCGAGTTGGCCGGCCTTCGTCTTGTCGAGTTCCGGCGTGCTTTCGGCGAGCTTGTTCGAGGCCACGAGGGCGCGGAAGGCACGCGTGTCCTCTTCGACCAACCGTGTGAGCGTGCCGCGCAGGTCGCCGGCGCGCTGCTTGATCGCCGTCATCTCCTCAGCGACATCGACGTACTTCTTCCGCGTCGCGGTGAGCCCCGCGACCATGCCGGCGAGCGAGGCGCCCAGCGCGCCCAGCAACGCGGACACGCCCTTGCCAGTTCGGCGCCGTCGACGGTCCGACTTCGTCGAGGAAGTCGCTCGCGGCGCGTCGGCGCCGATCGTCTTCGCCCCACAACCGGCGCTCTCTAGGATCTGGTCGCGCGATAGTTCTCGAAGCCGGCGTGGTGCTCGGCGATGTCGTACATCGCATCGAAGCGGAATCAACTCGACGACTTCGCCGCTGACCAGCGACACGCCGTAGCGCTCAGCCTCGTGGCGGATCATCGCCATGACACGGTGAATCGGCGTGCCCTTGGTGTTGACCAAG
>JBGATO010000110.1:0-10468 GCA_044229145.1 Candidatus Eiseniibacteriota bacterium
CGTGCACGCCGCCCGCGCCGGCGCTGCGATCGTCGCGCCCCAGCAACGCCACCTGCGCGCGGCCACCGCGCGCCCCGCCTTCGAGCGCGAGTCCGGCATCCCAGTCGACGATGCCGTCGCGCACGCGGCCATGACGTTCCTCGTTCGACAGGTGGACGAGCGGGCGGAGTGCGCCGCGTGTGCTTTCCCACACGACGGTATCGCGGCGACGGACGAGCGAGTCGCCCGCCGGCGCACGTTCCACCGCGTGCTCCCGGGCCACTCGCCAGGCGATGCCGCCGTTCCCGCCGACTCCGGCCGACCACAGGTGCACGGTCTGGCCGCCGGCGACGCGTACCGCGCTGGCGCTGCCGTCGAGCGCGAAGCCCGGCGCGGCGCGCCACTGCACGCGGGCGTCGCCGCTGCGTGCCCCGCCGTCGCCGGCGCCCGGCGCGAGGCCCCATCGCGCCACCGACGCGGCATCGTCGCCGCGGCTGAGACCGTGGAAACGTGTGCCGCGATCGCGCGCGCTGAGTGCCACGTCGAGCACGCCGAGGCGCCGCCCGCCGGCGTGCAGCGCCATGCCCGACGTCCCGAGACTCGCAGTAGCCGCGCCGCCCCAATTGTCGCCGTCGTCGCGCGCCGAGAGTGTGTTGCGGTCGTCATGCGACAACGCGCCGGTGAACGCCGCGCGCCACGCACCCGCGCGCAGGTCGCGCACCGTCCAGCCGGCGACATCGGTCGCCGCCGGCGCCGGCACGCGCCGCCCGACGACATACGAGCCGCCGCGTGGTCCGGCGTACTCGTAGTGCACCGCGGTCGAGTCGCTCACCACCGCGTAGTCGCCGCGCCCGCTACCCACGAACAGGAAATCGACGAGGATGGCCCCACGCCCGCGTCCGGTGTAGCGGTAGCGCACCGGCGACAGCGTATCCGCCGAGACGCGTTCGTAGTCGCCCTCTCCCGCACCCACTTCGTGCACGGCGAGTAACGATGCGGTGGCAGAGTCACCGGCGGTGGCGAGCGCCGCGCGGTCGGCCTCGCTCAGGCCGGCGAGCACGCCCCCGCCGTCCGCCTCGCGGATCCAGCTGACGTCGGAGCGCGCGCCCCGCCAGGCGGTCTGCCAGGACGCGGCGCGAAACACGCGCGAGAGATCGCGTTGCCCCACCTGCACGTCGAGCGTGATGCGGGCGCGCGCGGTGATCGGATGCCGGGTGCTGAACGTCACGGTGCCGCGTCCGTCGTCCACGACGTAGTCGGCGGCTTCGCCGCGGCGCAGCAGCACGCCGTCGAGATAGACGCGCTCGCTGCCCGGCACCACGTCGCTCGCGCTCGCGTCGCTGCCGAGGATGGCGTACGGCCCTTGCACGCCTTCCGTGCCGAAGAATTCGCGCGACACCCACCGGCCGCGGCTCTGTGCCAACTGTGCGCTCACGGCGGCGCTGCCGCGCTGGGTTTCGAACTTCGCGCCATTGAGGCGGCGTGCCGCGCCGGTGAAAGCGGCATCGTCCTGCACGTCGTAGTCGCCGAAGAGCAGTGAGGTCGAGGCGCCGCGCACGCTGAGCCACACGCGATCCAATTCACTGAGGCTGGTGCTGGCGCCTTCCGCGGTGAGCGGGATGCTTTGATCGGAGAGCGCGCCCGTGAGCGTGACACCGGGCGCCAGCGTTCCGGACAGGGACAGGTCGAGGCTCTGGCGCAGCGTCGCGTCGCGGTTGGAGCCGAGATCGACGGCGATCGTCTTGGTGCCGCGGACGTCGAGGGTACCGCGCGAGGCGACACTGGTCGCGGCGTGGCCGATCGAATCGCCGGCGGCAGGCGGGGCGAGCGGCGGAGTGGCGAGTCCCGCCGCATCTGCCCGTGCGGGCCCGACTCCCCCTCGCGCGTATTCACGCTGAAGCGGGACCCAGACCGCCTCGTAGCGCACCCGCACGCGGCCTCCCAGCACGACGCGGAAGAGCTGCAATACCCCGTCGGTGGCGTCGAGCGTGTAATCGCGGCCACGCTGGAGTGTGTCGGCTCCCGCCCACACCGTCTCGCTGGCGCGCACGATCGCCCGGTCGGGGATGCGCACCGCCCCTACCGGCGGCACCAGCAACACGGTGTCGCGCCACGCCGTGCGCAGCGGTTCCGGCGCCGCCGCGGCGGAGGTCACGCCGGCGCACACCCCCGCGCTCACCGTCGCCAGGGCGACGGCGCTCCAACGCCTCAGGCGGCCGCGGGCCTCAACGCGCTCGAACCAGGTCGTACACCACCACGCGGTCGTGGCCGGTGTCGGTCACGAACACGCGGCCTTGCGCGTCCACCGCCACGTCGGCCGGACTATCGAGACGCGGGTCGGCCCCCTCGCCTCCGAGCGTGAACGCCACCGACCCGTCGGGCGCAATCGCGAGGACGCGATTGCCGGCGGGATCGGCCACCAAGAGCAGTCCCGAACGGTCACGCACCATGCCGCGCGGCGTGGCCGGGGTCGCCGGCGTGCCGCTCGGCACGAGCGGCAGAACGCGCTGCACGACACCGAGCGTCGAATACACCACGAGGCGGCCATTGCCGCTGTCCGCCACGATCACTTCGCCGCTCTCGCTCGCCACGATGCCGCGCGGATCGAGCAGCGCACCATCACCGGCGCCAGCGCCGCCGAAACTCGTGCGATAGTCGAAGAAGTTGTTGAACAGCAGCACGCGATTGCGCTCGCGGTCGGCGATGAAGACGTTGCCGTCGCGATCCACCGTCATGCCGCGCGGCCGCACTACACCGACCTGGCTGCGCACGCGCTGGCTGTCGAGATCGAGCGCCACGCCATTGAGATTGCCCGAGAGGTCGTACTTCACCAGTCGCTCGTTGAGCGCGTCGAGCACGTACAGCCACAAACCCTGCTGCGCGTACAGAGCGATCGGATAGTTGAACTGCCCGGCCGCTTGGCCGAGGCTGCCGAACTGCGTCAGATAACCGCCGGTGCGATCGAACTTCTGCACGCGGTTGTTCAGCCGTTCGGCCACGAACACATTGCCCTGCAAGTCGACGGTCACGGCTTCGGGCGACCGGAATTGGCCGATGCGTTCGCCGGTTTCGCCGAAGGTGGTGACGTAGCGCGCCCCGGTGGGCAGACGGTACGGGTCGCCGCTGGCCGGATGCGGCTGCGGGTCGCCCGTCTTGGCGCCGGGGTCGGCGGCCGGCGGCGGCACCGCCGCCCCCCCGCCCGCGCAGCCCGCCAGCGAGACCGCGAGCAGCGCCGTGGCGCACACCATCGCGATATTCCGCTCAGAAACGCGTCTGGACGCCACAGGTCATCCTCCCGTCGGGGGTCGCGGAGAAGGCGAAATCGGTCACGCGCTCATCCGCGCGACGTGACGCTGCGCCCGGCGCCCGGCGCGTACGCGTGAGATCGAGCACCGCGAAGAGACGATTGACTACCAGGCCGCCGATCGCCAGCGAGGCGCGCCGCGCCGCATCGTGCTGTCCGCGCCGCGCGTTGGTGTATCGCAGATAGTGCTCGTAGGTGTCCCACTCCCACGTCTCGTTGCCGAAGTAGCCGTGTTGTTGCACGTAGTCGTCGATGAACGCCTCGCGCGCCGAGTCCGGTTGCGCGCTCTGGCTCTCGAACACCGCGCGCGCCTCGCGCCGCAAGTAGATGTTGTAGATGTCGCTGCTCGAGTACGAGCCGACATCGCGATAGAACGTCGCGCTGTGCGTACCGTCGCTCACCAGTGCGTACGCGCGCGCCACCTCGCGATAGGTCTGGCCGCGCAGGTGCGACTGCACCTCGGACACCGCGAGCGTCGTCCACAGCGCGCCGTCGATGCCGAGGAACACCCAGCCGCGCGTGCGGTGGCCTTCGTGCATTTGTCCGAGCCCCGGCAGCAACAGCGACAGGCCCATGCCGGCCCCGTGTCCCGCGAACGGATTCAAGCGCGGCGTCTGCGGATCGGCGGCGGCGCGGGCCGCGAGTTCTTCGCCGCTCGGCACGGGTAGCGCGAGCGTCGACGGCGGCAGCACGCTGCCCGCCATCGCCCGGCTCGCCAGGCACACCGTCAGGGTGCCGATTGCCATGAGGCGCGAGACTGTCATGCGGCTATCTCCCGAACGCATAGGTCACCGCCGCGTGGCCGTGCGGTCCGGCAGGGGCCCACGGATCGAACGCGTAGTCGACGCGCCAGGCCTTGGGCGCCGGCGCCGCCGACATGCGCATCGTCTTGGTCGCGTGCACCGCGTCGATCAAGCTGATGACGTGGTTCACCACCACCACCGCGGTGGCGTACCGCGACAGGCGGAGGAAGCGGTTGGATTGATCGCGCAGGTCGAGGTAGTGCGCGAGTGCGTCGGTGCTCGTCCACCCGCGTGCGTAGCGGCTGTCGGTGATCGACTCGTAGAAGCGCGTGCGATCCGACGACCACTGGCGCAGCAGGTCGTTGTAGTCGGTGCTGTCGCAGTCGCTGGCGGTCGGGCAATAGCGGTCGAACTGCCAGTGATCGGTGTCGGAGAGCGCGCTGCCCTGCGCGTTGCCGACGTAGTCGCGATACTGCCCCTGCTTGTCGGTGCCGCTCTTGTGCAGCGACGCGTAGGACAGCCACCCGAGCACCTCGACGCCGAGTTGCACGTACCCATGGCGCTTGCCGAGATAGAGCTGCCCGGAGCCCGGCACGCCCGCCGCGAGCAGCACCGCCAAGCCGGGCGATTTCTTCCCGGGCTCGCCGGGTGCCTGCGCCGCGCGCACCGAGTCGATGCCGCTCTGCCAGGACGGATCGAGCGCCCGCTGCGCCAGCTCGCGCGGCGCCGGCATCGGCACAGCCAGCCTGTCGTGCCCCGCGAGTGGCGCGGCATCCCCGACGCCGTGCGCGCCCAGGCACACCACGCTCACCGCGACGACCAGCAGCTTTCGCATCATCCCTCCCGCTCCCCGCGGTCGCATCCCGCTCACGGCGCCACCGCCCAGTGTTGCACGTAGCTCTTGGTCGCGCCGCCGCCGCGCACGCGCACCACGCACAGATACGCGCCCGGCGCGAGCGCCGCCGGTGACCACACGGCCGCATTCTCGCCGGCGTCGTGCGGACCCGCCACGCGCGCGATGCGCTTCCCCGCGATGTCGAACATGTCGATCTGCACGTCGTCGGCGCCGTCGGGCAGCAGGTAACCGATCCGCAGGTCCCCACCGACGTGCAGGCGCCACGGATTCGGCGCGATGTACAGATCCTCGAGCGCGCTCGAATGCGCGCGCGGCGGCTGCACGTCGGCGGTCCGGATCACCAGCGTTGCCGGCCGCGAGCCGGTACGCGCGGGATTGCCGCCCTCCATGGTCCACCATCGTGCTGCGCCACACTCCGCGGCGCTGGTGCACGCGGACAGGCCGGTGGACAGTGCGTACAACACGCCATCGTTGGCGGGCAGCAAGATGTCGACGATGCCATCGCCGTCGAGATCGGCGAGCGCGGGCGTTGCCGCGATGCCGTACGTGACGCCGAGAGGCCAGCCGTCCGGCACATCGTCGGCGCGCACCGTGCGCGCCCCCGGCGTGCCGGCGCGCGGCACGAGATTGCCGCTGCCCAACCCGAGCAGTGCCCACGATCCGGCCCCGGGGCGCGGCACGAGCAGAGGCGACGCCACGGTGTACCCGCCGTCGCCAAAACTCACGTCCGCGTCGCGCGGCCACAACCGCTTGGGCGATCCACCCATCGTCCACGCCATCACGGTGCCGTGCATACCAGCCGCGATGACCGACGGCGTGGTGGTGTCGTCGAGCAGCGCGACCAGCGGCGTGCCGAGCAGCGAATCGCCAAGCGCGCGCGGCCAGCCGGCCTGCACCGCACCGGAGGTCGAGGTCACCCAGATATTCCCGTGACGATCGCCGAGGACGAATCCTCGCACCTCGCCAAACGCCACGTCCTGCCACACCGAGATCGAGGTGTCCCAATCGGTGGCATCCGTGACGTGTGCCATGACCGGCTGCTGCGCGCCCGTGGCATCGGGCAGGACGATCAGCGTGCCGTTGCGGGCCGTGGTCACGATGTCCACGTACTGCGGCGACTGGGCAAAGTTGGCGTCGGCGTACAACGTGACGCTGCGTGGCGTCGCGGAGATCGGCGCGCCCGCGCTCGGCGTCAGCGCGGTGATCGTGCCGTCGAGCGACAGCTTGTACACGCGCCCGTCGCGGCCGCCGATCACGATATCGCGTCCGATGAACGACGGCGCAGTGCTGAACGCCGGCAACTCGCCGAACGGCTCGACGTAGTTGCCGCGCGTGTCGAACAGATTCAGTCGCCCGTTGCGCGTGGTGGCCGCGAAGATCGGCTGGCGCGCACCGCCCGTGCCGGCAAGCGCGGAGTCGGCCCACGCGAGCTCGGGCAGGAACTCGGTGCCGTCGTCGGACGAGGCAAAGTAATCCTGCGTGCGCGACTTGCGCCGCGGGTTGCCCTGGTGATCGAACACGTAGAGGAAGCCTTCCGACACCATCGCCACGTACGTGCCACCGTCGCCAAGGAACGGTCCGACGATGGGCGATCCCATGGCGATCGAATCGACGGCCGCCGACGACGGCCAGCCCGGCACCAGGCGATCGGAGCGCGCCGACACCGCCATCTTGGGCCCGCGCGGCGAAGTCACGCGGATGCTGACGTGCGACACCGCGCCGGTGTTGAGATTCGAACTCGGCACCGTGTGCGCGGTCAGCGAGTCCCCATTCCCCGCCCAGTACGGATCGTTTGGGCTGCCGACCGTGTACGGATACACGCTAGTGTCGCCGAGATCGTAGGTGCCGTCCGCCTCCATGAGTCCGACCGCGGGACGCGCGTAGTCGTCATTGAGGCTGTAGCCGAGCGAGTAGAGCTGCGCCGCGCGCTCATCGTCGATGTGCCAGACCAACACCCCGGAGCCGGGCAGCAGCGCGTCGTACTCGGCGAGCGGCGGCGCGTCCTTGGCGCGTGACGCCTTCGGCCCGAGGACCACGTGCGTGAGCGAATCGGTCTCGACGAAGATGGAGTCGTCGCCGTTGATGTCGGTTTGCCGATTCTCGAGCAGGAAGTACTCGGTGGCGCTGATCGGCACTTCCTCGATCCACGGCTTGGTCTCGATCGACGGCAGGGTGTCGCTCATCGACACGTTGAAGCCGCCGCGCAGGAACGTGCGTCCCCACAACACCGCCTTCGACCACGCATCCAGACTCGGCGGGATCAGTCCGCTCACGTAGATCAGATTGCCGTGCCGGTCGGTGGTCGGACCGGCGACCAGATTGCCGCTGTCCATCAGACTCCAGAGTCCGATGACCGGCAGGCCATAGAGCGTGTTGTAGAGGTCGGGCAGACCCATCTGGTGGCCGGTCTCGTGCGCGAGGACGCCATTGAGCGCGTTCCACTCGCCGTCCTGATTGGGGCTCTCGGGGACGACGGTGGCGGCATCGACGAAGTGGCGCCCATCGCCGACCTGGACGGTGTCGTCGAGCGTCAGGAAGAACGACGGCAGATCGCGCGGCGAATCGCCGCGGATGTCGCTCTGCAGGTCGGGGCCGGCGTGGAAGATCATCACGCGCACGCTGCCGTCGGGCAATGCGAAGTCGTCCCACGGGATGTCTGGGTCGTGGGCGGCGGCCTTGATGGCGTCGCGCACGAACTGCTTCGCGGTGCTGTACACGTCGGCGCCGCTGAACAGGAACCACGGTCCGTACTGGCCGTTGTCGCGCAGGTGGTAGGCGGAGTCGGACGCCGCGGGGAACACGATGGTGCGCACGCCTGCCAAGCCGTGCGACTGCGCGAGGTAGTAGCGATCGAGCGCCGCCAGGTGCGCCTCGAAATACGCCTTGTTGTGCGGTGGCGGATCGATGGGCACATCCACCGTGTCGCCGTGGCTATCGACGTACGGCCGCAGGTCGAACTTGCCGTCCGTGGTGGAGGTCAGCGAGCCCAGCGAGTCGCCCTGAAAATCGACGCGAATGCAGACGATCGGCAGCCTGTCCGGCCCGGCGGTCGCTTCGGGTCCGGCGGCGCGCATGGCGTTCAGCGTCCATGCCGGGCCGTTGCGGCGTGCGCCACGCCCACTCGGCGGCCGGAGTTCGTCGGGAAAATGCTTTCGCGAGGGTGCCCCGAAGCGGGTGCCGGCGATGCGCGCCTCGGTGGCCAATGCACGTGCGCCCGCCGGGGAATCGCGCCAGGCCGCGCCCACCGGCCGTGCGACCGCGATCGTGGGCCCACCGCCCGGCGTGCGCGGTGTCTCGGTACCCCACGCCCCGGTTACCATCTCCGCGATCGCAAGCAGCCCGACTCCCACCGCTCGCCGCATCCACCCCCGCACTCCACTCACCACCAGGTGTCTCCTAGCCCGCCGCTGCACATCATCCGCCCTGATGTGTCGAGACGCGCCGCCCTGGGGCAGCGCGTCTCACGCGGAACGTCGTCGCGTCCCGTCCGTCGCCTCGGGGCGCTGTTAGAACGCGGCCGTGAGGGAGAACTTGTTCACGCGGTTGCCGCTGCCCAGGTACTTCGACTGCGGCACGCTGGCGAAGTCGAAGCGCACGTTGGTGATCGGCGTCACGCCCACTCCGTAGGTCACGTCCTGGATCGTGCCGGTGGCGTCGTCATAGTAGCCACCCCGGAGCGAGAACAAGTTGTTGTAGTTCATCTCGAGCCCGCCTCCGAAGATCTTGTCGTGGCCCTCGATGAGCGAGTAGTCGAAGTCGAACGAGGCATTCACCGTGACCGGCGCCGCATTGTACAGCTGCCCGCCGACGCCCAACCGGAGCGCACGCGCCAGCGGGTCGGACTGTGTTTCGTCGACGAAGGCGATGTTCGGCCCGACGTTCACCACCACCGCAGCGAGGTTGATCTTCGGCAGCACCTTCGTCTGCTTCTCGCGCAACCGCGCCAGCAGCCCCATGTCCGCCGCGAACGAGTGGCCGACGCCGCCGACGATCACGCTCGCCGGCGCCAGGTTGACGCTGATGTACTTGAGGCCGACACCGAGGCCCACCGTCGGCGTCAGCTTCGTGCCGTAGGCGATGGCGGGCACGAACTCGTAGCTGTTGAATTCGTTGATGACGCCGCCGCTCTCGTCGGTCTGCTGGTTGGTGCCGTACGACAAGTAGGCAAAGCTGACACCCAGACCGCCCCAGCCTTCGTAGTGGTGCACGAAGGAGCCATAGTCGAAGTAGACGTCGTTCGCGAGGTTGGGCACCAGCTGCGTGTGCATGAGCGAAAGGTTGTTCTTGTCGAGGAACCCGAGCCCGGCGGGGTTCCACCAGGCCGCCGTCGCGTCATCCGCCAACGCGGTAAAGGAGCGCCCGAGGCCCTCCGCGCGGCCACCGACCTGGATCTGGGTGGAAATGCCCCCGGCATTGCTCTGCGCCCACGCGGACGCGGTGCACGACAGGGCAGCCGCCACAGCCAGACTGGCAGCACAGACTTTCGCATGACGCATCACGCAGTTACCTCCAAGATCATTGAGAAGGGCAGGACCCGAACGGCTGTCGCGAGGAGGGATCTCCACCCGCTGCACACGCTAGCACCGGCGCCGAAGACCCGTCAACGAATCGCGGGAGGGGGCGACTACCCCCTACACCGCGATTCCGCGAAAGTTCGCGCAAAATCGACTTCCGGCGCATTTTCTTCATCGCGGCCCGACAGCGCCACGCCCGAGAGCCTCGGCGTTCTGGGAGCCGGACGCGTCCCGCAGCCGCACTTTGTAGAGGTAGGTGCCCGCTGCCACAGCATCCCCGTCGGCATCGCGGAGGTCCCAGAGCAGCGACGCCTGCCGGCTGCCCACGGTCCCGTTTGGTGTCACCGCCCCGCTGAGCAGGCGCACCAGGCGGCCTGCCACTGAATACACCGCGACCTCCATCTGGAGCCCGCCGGCGGCGACGCCATCGCCCAGTTGGGCCAAAATCCACTGCCCGGCAGCGCCGCCGGGATAGGTCAGGACGCGGCGGATGGCGAGCGGCCCGGCGTCGGCCACCTCGAATCGCAGCGGTGTGAGGCTCTGCGGGAAGATCGCGCGGTTCCCGTAGGTGTCGCTGGCTGCCACGTGAATCGTGTGCGGTCCGAGCCGCACGTTCGGCAGCGTGAAGGTGGCAGTGCCCGCGGTGTGGCTTCCCTGATCGTAGGTGAACGACTCGGTCAGATCGTAGGTGGCGCCGTCCAAGATCACGTTCACCTGAGAGCCCGGCTGGCCGGTGAGGTTGATGCCGTGGCTGTCGGACACCCGGATGCGGAGCGTCGCGGTCGGGGTCACCGCGGCCTCGGATCCGGGGAAGTGCAGCGACAGCGAATCGACGCCGCCATCCGTTTCCGGCTCCCCTGCGCGCACCGCCACCGCCTGCGCCACGCCGGCGCCGTCGAGCAGCGCGCCGGAGCTGGCCGGCTGGACGTACACCCGCACGCGGCCGCTGGTGCCCAGCAGCGTCGAGTCCGCCGGAACGATGAATGAGGCATCGAAACGCCCCTGCTGGATCGCGACATCGCCGCGGAAGATGACGGGGCCGGGCACGACGTAGTCCGCGATGGTGCTGCAC
>JBGATO010000011.1:0-73518 GCA_044229145.1 Candidatus Eiseniibacteriota bacterium
GCGCTGGTGTGGAATGGGGGCGGCGTGAACGCGAGCGCCTCGCACGGTGTGAGCGTCACCGCCGCCGCGCTCACGGTGCGCAATGCCAGCTTCACCGGCAACGCACTCGATGGCCTGCGCGCGACGGTGACATCGCCTCCGGTGCTCGACTCGCTGGTCGCCTCGAACAACGGCCAGTACGGCTGCGCGCTGCTCAACGGCGCGGGCTCGCTCGGCACGCTCAGCGGCAGCGGCAATGCGCTCAATGGGATCTACGTCGCCGGCTCCATCGGCGTCGGCACTGCCGGCAGCTTCGCGTGGACGGCGAACCCGTTGTTTCCGTACTTGCTCGGTATCGCGGCATTGCCGGCGGGCGACACGCTGCAACTCGCCGCTGGCACCATCGTGAAGAACGCATTGGTCAATACGACGTTCAGTGTGGATGGCGTGCTGCGCTGTCTCGGCACGAAGGCGCAGCCGGTGTGGTTCACCTCGCTAGCCGACGATGTGCGCGGCGGCGACACCAATCACGACGGGGGCGCGACGCCCGCGCAACCGGGCGATTGGCAAGGCGTGTCGATCCGCAATGCCGCCACCGCGTCGCTTACGTGGACGTGGTTCGCGTACGGCGGCGCGGCAGGCTGGAGCCCGCTGTTCACTGACTGGGGCACCGCCGGATCGATCACCTGGAACGGTGGCGGCGCGCGCGCCAGCGGCTCGCACGGCGTGAATGTGACCGCGAGCCTGGTGTCGATCCGCAACTGCACCTTCCTCGCCAACACGCTCGACGGCTGCCGCGTGTCGACCACGCACTCGCCGGTGCTCGACTCGCTGGTGGCGAGCAGCAACGGCCAGTACGGCCTCGCGCTGATGACCGGCGCCGGCTCGCTCGGCGTCATGACCGGCGTCGGTAATCGCTACGGCGGCATCTACGTCACCGGCGCGATCGGGTACGGCGAGCCCGGCACGTACACGTGGACCGCGAACAAGACGTTTCCGTATCTGTTCGGCACGGTCTCGGTGCCGGCCGGCGACACGCTGGTGCTCGCGGCGGGCGCCGTACTGAAAGGCGCGGGAACGACATCGACCCTCTCGGTCGACGGCCGGCTGGTGAGCGCCGGCACACTGAACGCGCCGGTGTGGGTGACCTCGCTCAAGGACGTCGCGCACGGCGGCGACAGCAATGGCGACGCGGGCGCCGCCGGTCCGCGTCCCGGCGACTGGCAAGGCGTGTCGATCCGCAACGCCGCCAGCGCCGACCTCACGTGGACGTACTTCGCGTTCGGCGGCGCGAGTGGCTGGAGCAACCTCTTCGTCGACTGGGGCACGCCGGCGTCGGTGCGTTGGAGCGGCGGTGGCAGCAGTTACTCCGCGCAACACGGCGCCTATCTCGTCGGGTTGACCGCCAGCTTCCACGCGCTGCTGTTCGAGCACAACGCGCAGAACGGTCTCACCGTCTCGACCAACGCGCCGCCGGCGATCGACAGCTGCACGGCGAACGCCAATGGCGGCAGCGGCATCGCCCTCACCGGGAATCCGGGCTCGATCGGCGCGGGGCTGAGCGGCACCGGAAACGGGAAGAATGGGATCTACGTGAACGGCACCATCGGCGGCGGCACTCCCGGACACACGTGGACGTGGGCCGCGAATCCGGCGTTCCCGTACATCTTCCAGACGGTCGACATGAACGTGGGCGACACGTTGCAGATCGCGGCGGGCAGCGTGCTCAAGGCGAACTCGTCGTCGGCGAGGATCATCATCGCCGGACGATTGGTGACGCTCGGCAGTGCGTTGCCGGCCAGCGATCAAGGCGTCTACATCACGTCACTCAAGGATGACTCGCGCGGTGGCGACACCAACGGCGATGGCGCCGGGACCTCGCCGGCGCCGGGCGACTGGATGGGTGTGTCGCTGCGCAACGCATCGAGCGCATCGCTACAAGGCACCTGGGTGGCATACGGCGGCGCCAGTGGCTGGTCGAACGTGTTCGACGACTGGGGCACCGCGAACGCCATCGTGTGGAACGGTGGCGGCTCCACGTGGTCGCTCAATCACGGCATGATCGAGACGTGCCTGTCGTTCGCCGCGACCAACGTGCGGTTCGCGCACAACGGCGGACACGGCGCCTACCTCTCCGCGTCGGGCGGCGCAAACTTCAGCGGGTGCGACTTCTACGCCAACGGTTCCGCCGGATTGTACAACGCGAATCCCGCGCTCACCTACACGGCCACCGGTTGCTGGTGGGGCGCGGCGAGCGGTCCGTACGACGGCACCAATGGTTTGCCCGATTACAACCCGGGCGGCGGCGGCAACTGGGTCACCGACTGGGTGCAGTACCGGCCGTGGAGTGGCCTCGCGCTCACCAATGCGCACCCCGGCCCGGTGACGTTGCTCACGCCGGGCGATGACACCAGCGTCGGCGTGTGGCCGCTCGCCCTGAGTTGGACCGCGGCGAGCGACCCTGACGGCGATGCGGTGAGCTACGACATCGCCATCGATGTCGTTTCGCCGCCGGCCGGCGCGGTGTACACGGCGACCGGTGTGGCCACCACGTCGACCTCGGTGACCGCGGGATTCGCGTTTGGCGTGCGCTACTACTGGTCGGTCACGCCGGTGGATGCGCGCGGGGCACGCGGCGTGCCGTCGGTGTGCAGCTTTTTCCTCGCCGGGAACCCGAGCGATGCGGTTGCGCCGGCCACACCGGCCCTGTGGGCGTTGACGATACAAGACGGCGCGGTCGCGCGCGGTGCGCTGCACGCGGCGCTTGCGGTGCCGTGTGCGGCGCCGGTGCATGCCGCCGTGTATGACGTGCGCGGCTCCTGCGTGGCGCGCGTGCTCGACGGCGCGTTGACGCCCGGCGTGCACACGCTGCGCTGGGATGCCACGCATGCCGGTGTGTACTTCCTGCGTGTCGTGGTGGGCGGTGCAGACGCACGCACGTGGACGCGCCGCGTGGTGATCGTGCCGTAGTGACCGGAACGGCGGCCTCTCCGCGTGAGGAGAGGCCGCCGAGCGTCACGCGCGGTGATCGGCTGACGATCTACACCCACACCTCCACCTGATGCACCGCGCCGTCCGCGTGTGCCGCGATGACCGGCGTGCGCTGCACGACGCCGTCGACGATCCACACGCGCTTCTCACGTCCGCCGCGCCGCCGGGGTGTGTTGTGCACCGTGATCTCGTACGTCGCGCCGCGGAAACGCCGCGTCATGCGAAAACCCTTCCACGATGACGGCAAGCACGGGTCGACGATCAACCCGTCGAACGACGGCCGCACGCCGCAGATCCACTCGGTGCCGATACGGAACGTCCATGCCGCCGAGCCGGTGTACCACGTCCACCCGCCGCGTCCGTAAAACGGTGAGTCGGGCCCTTCGACGTTGCCCGGCATGACGTACGGTTCGACTTCGTAGAAGTCCGGCTTCATGCCGCGCAGTGGCGGGCAGAAGGATTGATAGAGCGCCCATGCGCGGTCGCCTTCGCCGAGCTTGCATTCGGCCTGCACCGCCCACAAGCCGGCGTGCGTGTAGAGGCCGCCGTTCTCGCGCGAGCCGGGCGAGTAGCGTGTGAGGTATCCGATTTCCGCGTCGACGGTGCGGTAGGCGGGATACAGCAGCAGCGGGCCGTAATCGCGATAGAGCAGGCGTCGCGTCGCGCGCATCATCGGCGCCAGACGGCGGGGCGGCACGATGTCGTGCAGCACGGCCCACGTCTGCGCGTTGAGGAAGATCTTGCCGTCGCGGCAGCGCTTCGAGCCGATGACCTCGCCGCTGTCCTTGGTGGCGCGCTGATACCACGCGCCGTCCCAGAAGTGGCGATTCACGGCGGCGCGCATCTTCGCGGCTTCGTCGCGGTACCACGTCGCGACGTCGGCGCTGCCGCCGGGACGCACGCCTTCGAGTTCGGCCCACTGCTCGAGGATGCCGACGAGGAAGTGCGCGAGCCACACGCTCTCGGATTGCAGCTTGTCGCCGATGGCCGAGAGGCCGTCGTTCCAGTCGCCGGCGCCCATCAGCGGCACGCCGCGTTCGGACAAGCGTCCCCAGAACGAGTCGATGGCGCGGCGGCAGTGTTCGTAGAGCGACGCGCTTTCGGCCGGCTTCTTGTCAGCGCCGAGGAAGGGGACGGATTCGTCGAGCAGCGCGAAGTCCGCCGTCTCACGCAGATAGGCGAGCGTCACGAATGGCAGCCAGAGCAGATCGTCGTTGAAGGGCTTCTGCAGGCCGTCCTCGGTGAGCGGATGCCACCAGTGATAGGTCGTGCCGTCGGTGAACTGATGCGCGGCGTGGAGCAGGATCTGCTTCCGCGTGTGGTCCGGCGCCAGCGGCAGGAACACTTGCGAGTCCTGCAACTGGTCGCGGAAGCCGTAGGCGCCGCCCATCTGGAAGTAGCCGGTGCGGCCCCACACGCGACCGCTGATCGCCTGGTACTTGAGCCACGTGTTGGTGAGGACGTTGAAGGCGTCGTCGGGCGTGTCGACGGCGAGTGGCGCGAGCACCGCGTCCCAGTGCGCGCGCATGGCGTCCCACGCCGCGTCGACGTGCCGCGATTCGTGAAAGCGCTTCGCGAGCCGCACCGCCTCCGCGCGGCTCTCGGCGACGCCGAGCGTGAACACCACCTCACGCGTCTCGCCCGGCTTCAGCGTCACCGCGACCTGCAACGCGGCGATGCCGTCTTGCCATTTGCCCTGCGTGTTGGTGAGCCGCGTCGCCTGCATCGCCGCCGGCGCCGCGAGCGACCCGTAGCGCCCGAGAAACGCCGACTTGTCACTGTCGAAGGCCACGGGCGCGACGCTCGCGGCGTGGAAGGCGACGTGCGGCCACTCGACGTTCCACGGCGTCCCCGCGCCATGCTCGGCGATGGTGTTGAGCCGCTTGGTGGCGAGCAGCGCGTGCGCGCCATCGACATACTCGGGCTCGATGAACAGCTTGTGGAACTCGCGGTGGGTGTCCGGCGCCGGCCCGAGGTTCCACTCGAAATACGAGAACACGTCGAGCGTGCGGCGGCGCGCGGTGCGGTTGGTGAGGCGCACGCGCCAGATCTCGCACGGCGCGTCCGGCGGCACGAACAGCGTGTACTCGCTCTCGATGCCGCGGTTCTTCGACACGATGGTGGTGTAGCCGATGCCGTGCCGGCACTCGTACGCGGCCGGCTTCGCCTTCACCGGCTGCCAGGCGAGCGACCAGAACGCGCCGTCGGCGCGATCGCGGCAGTAGAGGTACTTGCCCCAGTCGTCGCGCACCAGGTCTTGCTCCCAGCGCGTCAGGCGGTTGAACGTCGCGTGCGTCTTCCACGAATAGCCGCTGCCGCCCTGCGTCACGACGGCGCCGTAGTCGCCGGGGCAGATGACGTTGACCCACGGCTTGGGCGTGTCGGGCCGCGTGATGACGTATTCGCGGCCGTCGGAGGAGAAGTGGCCGTAGGCGGTGCGGAAGCTCTTCTTCATGCCGGACATCGCTGTCTCGCAAAGTCGGAGGAACGGCGCCCGGCGTCCGGCCGGGCAGGACCAAGCCGTGCATAGTACACGCAGTGGCCGCCTCTGGGGGAATTGCCGATCCACGCGGCCCGATCCACCCGCATCGCGGCCCCGCGTGCTACACTGATCACTTCATCCCCGCCTCCTCGGCTCTTTCCGTGAAGGACATCCGCGTGCGCCGTTTCCTCCCGCTGCTCCTCCTGTGTGCCCTGCTCTGCCCGCTGCCGGCCTCCGCGGCCCCGAAGAAGGCCCTGTTCGACAACACTCATCAAGAGACCGCCGGCAACGCGGATTGGCAAATCGACACCGATCAGCCGGTGCCGCTCCCCGACCAAAGCGGCATCACACCCGCAACGCCGGAGAGCTACTGGTACGGCGCCATCTCCGCGTGGGGCGTGAGCCTGGTCAAGAAGGGCTACACCGTCCATACGCTGACCACGTCGTACGGCATCACCTACGGCAACGCCGGCAATCCCTACGACCTGTCGAACTACGACCTGTTCATCGTCGACGAGCCGAACACGATCTTCACGCGCGCCGAATCGACGGCGATCTTCAACTACCTGCGCGAGGGCGGCGGCATGTTCGCGGTGTGCGATCACGCCGGCTCCGATCGCAACAGCGACGGCGTCGACTCGCCGAAGGCGTGGGGACGTCTCGATCAGCTGCACCTGCTTGGCGCGCACTTCGACTCGACCGGCGAGGGCTCCTCGAGTACCAACAACTTCACGCAGAACAGCGGCAACATCGACAACTCGGTGCTCGACTCGCTGATCTACGGCCCCGTCGGGTTCGCCGACAGCATCTCGTTCCACAACGGCACGTCGATGCACCTGTTCCCGGCGACCAATCCGAGCGTCAAGGCGGCGATGTGGCAGAACGGCCTCAGCCACACCAGCACCAGCGGCGTGATGGTGGCGTACGCGTCGTACGGCAAGGGGCGCGTGGTGTTCGTCGGCGATAGCTCGCCCTGCGACGATGGCTCCGCGGTGAGCGGCAACAGCTCCATCTACAACGGCTGGGCCGAGGCGACCGGGCGCGACTCGATCCTCTTCATGAACGGCTCGCTGTGGGCGACGCGCAATCTCGACACCGCCGCGCCGACCGTCACCGTGCTGACGCCGAACGGCGGCGAAAGCGTCCTGCAGGGGAGCGACCTCGCGGTGTCGTGGACGGCGAGCGACAACGTCGGCGTGACCACGGTCGACCTCGACTACTCGCTGAATGGCGCCGGCGGTCCGTGGACGGCGATCGCGCACGGCATCGCCAACACCGGCGGCGCGACCTGGACGACGCCGCTGGTGGCGAGCGACAGCGTGATGGTGCGGGTGCGCGCCGTCGACGCGGCGAACAACGCGGCGACCGACGCGTGCGACGGTCTGGTGCACATCACGGCGCCGGTGCGCGTCGGGGCGCCCGGGACGCCCGCGGCGTTCGATGTCGCGGCATGGGCGGTGGGCCAGCGCGTGCGCTTCGCGGTCCGCGTGCCCTCGGCGGGGCGGGCGACCCTGGTCGTGCGCGATGTCGCGGGTCGCACGGTGTGGCGGGACGCGCGCTGGCTGACCGCCGGCGTCACCGCCCTCGAGTGGGACGGGCGCCTGTCCAGTGGCGCGCCGGCGGCACATGGTGTATACGCGGCGCGGTGCAGTGGCCCGTGGGGCGGCCAGACGGTGCGCGTGCTGCGCGCCGCGCCGTAACCGCCGTTCGCCGGTGAGACCCCGCGGCCCCGCGACCTGAGATGGTCGCGGGGCCGCGCGGTTTTTTTCGCCGCGCGTCGCAACCTCGGCACGCACGCCGGCGTTTGCCCCCGCACCTCGTCCCGCTGCCGCGGGCATGTCGCAGTCCATTCCGCCACTCCGCCGCCAGGGAGATCGCATGCTTCTCACCGTCGAGAGCGTCAGCAAACAGTATTCGGGAGGCGTGTGGGGCCTCCGGGAGGTCAGCTTCGAATTAGGCCCCGGCGTGCACGGGTTGCTCGGGCCGAACGGAGCCGGCAAGACGACGCTCATGCGCATCCTCGCCACTCTCGCGCAGCCGACTGGCGGTCACGTGTCGTGGAAGGGCACCGACATTCGTCACGATCCCGACGCCGTGCGTCGCGTGCTTGGGTACTTGCCGCAAGACTTCGGCGTGTATCCGCACCTCACGGCGCGGGAGTTCCTCGGCTACATCGCGGCGGCGAAGGGCGTCACCGGCCGCGCGGCCCGCGAGCGCATCGAGACCTTGCTCGCGCTGGTGAATCTCACCGAGGCGGCGGGGCGCGCGCTCGGCGGCTACAGCGGCGGCATGCGGCAGCGTGTCGGCATCGCGCAGGCCTTGCTCGCGGACCCGCAATTGTTGGTCGTCGACGAACCGACGGTCGGACTCGATCCCGAGGAGCGCGCGCGCTTTCGCACCTTGCTCGCCGAGCTCGCCGCGGAACGCGTGGTGCTACTGTCGACGCACATCGTCTCGGATGTCGAAGCGGTCGCGGAATCGATCCTCGTGCTGGCCGGCGGGCGGTTGCTGGCGCGGACCACGCCGGAGGCCTGGCGCGCTGGACTCGACGGCCGCGTCTGGGAGTGTGTGTGGCCGGCCGCCGAGTTCGAGCGTCGCCGTGCTGCCGTGGCGGTCACCCACGTCGCGCGGCGCGGCGGCGATGTCGTGGCACGCATCGTGGCGGACGAGGCGCCGGACGCCGGCGCGCGCGGCGTCGCGCCGACTTTGGAAGACGCCTACCTCACCACCGTCGGGGGAGTGAGCGCATGAGTGCATGGCGGCGCGCCGGCGTCATGATCGGCGCCGACGTGCTCGAACGCGTGCGGCGCTCCAGTTTTCTCGCCATCCTCGCGAGCGCGGTCTACCTCGCGTACGTCGTCGGCACCGGCAAGATGTCGCTCACGGTGGGCGATTGCACCGGCGTGCTCAACGGCGCGTGGGTGGGCACCGCGGTGAGCCTCACCGCGTCGACGATGTTGTCGCTCGCCGGCTTCTACATCGTGCGCGGCGGGCTCGCGTACGACCGCCAGAGCGGCGTCGGCGAGATCCTCCGCACGACCTCGCTGACGCCGTGGTCGTACATGGCGATCAAGGCGGCGAGTGCCGTGTTCGTGTTGCTCGCCATGGTTGCGGTGCTGATGGCGAGCGCGTTCCTCACCCTCTGCGTGCACCACACGCCGACGGCAGGGGACCTGTGGGGCTTGATCTCGCCGTTCGTGACCGTGACCGTACCCGCGATGGCAGTGGTGGCGGCGCTCGCGGTGCTGTTCGACGCCATTCCGCTGCTGGCGAGCGGGCTCGGCAACGTCGTCTACTTCTTCGCGTGGTCGGGCATGCTTGGCGTCATGGCGGCGAATCGTTCGCCGTGGGATTTCTGCGGCCTCGGGTTGTACGCCGGTCCGCTCAAGGACGCGGTGCGCGCGGAACATCCGCACGCCAACGAGAACTTCGTTCTCGGCTCGATCGGCCGCGAAGTCGTGGGGACGTTCCACTGGAACGGCCTGCCGTGGACGACGGAGCGCGCGATGACGCGCCTCGTGTGGTGCGCCCTTGCGGTGGCGCTGGTGCTGCTGGCGGCGCTGGTCTACCGGCCGGAGGCGTTCCGCCGGACGGCCACCCGCCCGCGGCCGCGCCGGAAGGCAACGCGCGCGGAGCCGGTGGTGTCACGCGTCGACCCGGCCACTGTGCGGCTGCGGCCGCTGCCGGCCGCGCGCCACTATGGAATCCTGTCGTTGGTGGTGGCGGAAGTGCGATTGCTGCTGGCCGGGATGTCGCGCGGCTGGGCGCTGGTGGCGCTCGGTCTGGCGGTGGCGGGCGCGGTGGTCCCGGTGAAGGTCGCGCGTGAGATCATCCTGCCGATCGCCTGGTTGTGGCCGATGCTGCGCCTGTCGTCGCTAGGCGTGCGGGCGGCGCAGGAAGGCGTCGAACCGCTCCTGCTCGCGACGCCGCGCCCGGTGCCGCGTCTCCCGCTGGCGTCGTGGCTGGCCGGCATCGCGGTGCTGGCCGCGCTCGGCGTGGGTGTGCTGGCACGCGCACTGGCGGCGGGAGACACTACGTGGGCGGTGGCGTGGTGCGGCGGGGTGATGCTGGTGCCGGCGGCCGCCCTCGCGCTGGGCGCGTGGAGCGGCACCACGCGGCTTTTCGAGGCGGTCTATCTGGTCGCGTGGTACATCGGGCCGATGAACCGGGTGCCGATGTTCGACTACAGCGGAGCGACCGCGTCGGCGGTGTCGCAAGGGAGCGGAGTGATCTGCGTGGGCCTTGCTGCCGGCTGCATCATCGCTGCGCACGTCGCCACCGCGCGTCGATTGCGCGTTTGACGGACGAGGTGTGGCGTGGTGAACTCTTAGCTCCCCCTAAGTCGAGTTTGTCGCGCCTCACTTCGATCTGGAGGAACACCCCCATGTCCGCCAACCCAATTCGTCCCGGACTCCACACGATCACGCCCAACATCGTCGTGCAGGACTGCGCCGCCGCGATGACGTTCTACACCACCGCGTTCGGCGCCGAAGAACTCGCGCGCTTCCCGATGCCGGACGGGACGACGATCATGCACGCCGAGATGCGCATCGGCGACTCGATCTTCTTCCTCAACGACGAGTTCCCCGCCATGGAGTCGTTCTCGCCGCTCCACTACAAGGGCACCTCGTGCAGCCTCATGCTCGCCGTGGTGGATTGCGACGCCGCGTTCGCGCGCGCGGTCGAGGCCGGCTGCACCGTCGACATGCCGCCCGCCGACATGTTCTGGGGCGATCGCTTCGCCGCCGTCACCGATCCGTTCGGCCACTCGTGGGGCATCTCGACCCACATCAAGGACATGACGATGGAGGAGATGCGCGACGCCGCGCAGGCGGCGTTCGCCGAGGGAGGCATGCACGGCTAGGCAGCGCGCGCACAGCGGCGACGCGCCCTCTGCCGCCTGGAGGCGATGGGCGCCGGCGGCGTTCGGCACGGGGCTGGCGGGGGTCGCGGTCGCGATCCTCGCCGCACTGTTTGGGCTCGGGCATCGATTGCAGGCGGGTGCGTCGGGGGCGCCGCGCGCGGCAGAGGCGGGAGCGGCGAGCTCTGGGTCGCTCGCTGAGATTCTACTCGCGCTGCTGGTCGTATTGGCGGTGAGCCGCGCGATGGCAGTCGCGCTGCGCCGATTGCATCAGCCGCCGGTGATCGGCGAGATGCTCGCCGGACTGGCGCTCGGTCCGTCGCTGTTGGGACGCTGGGCACCCGAGTGGTCGGCACAGCTGCTGTCGCCGGGCGCGCTGCCGGCGTTGTCGGCGCTGGCGCAGGTCGGCGTGCTGCTGTTCTTGTTCACGGTCGGACTCGAACTCGACTTGCGCGCGGTGCGGGCGCACGCGCGGCAGGTGCTGACCATCGCGGAGGCGAGTCTCCTGGTGCCGTTCGTCGCCGGCGTCGCGGTGGCGGTATGGCTCTATCCGCGCTTCGGCACCGCCGACGTGCCGTTCCTGCACTTCGCGCTGTTTTGCGGCTTGTCGTTGTCGGTGACCGCGTTTCCGGTGTTGGCGCGCATCCTGACCGACATGGGACTCCACGCCACCCGGCTCGGCACCACGGCGCTGGCCTGCGCGGCGGTCGCCGACGTCGTGGCGTGGTGCGCGCTGGCGGTGGTGGTCGGGTTGGTGCGCGCCGACGTCTCCCACGGCATGCTGGCGAGCCTCGGCGCGCTCGTCTACGCGCTGGTCCTGTTGACGATGGTGCGGCCGCTCGTCCGGCGGTGGGCCGCGGCGGTCGAGAGGACCGGCCTCACGCCGTCGCACTTGGGAGTCTTGGCGGCCTGCGTGCTCGCCTCCGCGTACGCCACCGAGGCGGTCGGCGTGCACGCGCTCTTCGGCGCCTTCCTGTTCGGTGCCGTGGTGCCGCACGATTCGCGGCTGGCGCGCGAGGCGCACGAGAAGGTGCAGGGCGTGGTGGTCGTCGTGTTCCTGCCGGTCTACTTCGCCTTCACCGGATTGCGGACGCAGGTCGGCCTGCTCGCGGACGATGGCGGGTGGCGCGCGTTCGCGCTCATCGTGGCGATCGCCACGCTGGCCAAGATCGGCAGCGGCCTGCTCGCCGGCCGGATCAACGGGCTGGGGTGGCGCGAGGCGGGCGGTCTCGGGGTGCTGCTCAACACGCGCGGTCTGATGGAATTGGTGGTGCTCAACATGGGGCTCGACCTCGGCCTCATCACGCCGCGGCTCTTCGCGGTGCTCGTATTGATGGCGATCGTCACGACCTGCGGAACGGCGCCGCTCCTGCACCTCCTTGGCGTGGTGCGGCGCGCCCGCTCAGAGCGCGCAGAAGACGTCGTGATGGCAGGCGCCGCACACTAGGCGGCTTTCGATCGGGAACAGCGGACCGGGGCGAAACCGTTGCGCGTGGGCGCAGCGCGGACAGACGCCGTCCACGGTGAGCAGCCGCTCGCGTTCGCGCCAATGGAAGCGCGCCAGGAATACGCCGCCGGCGAACAAGCGCGGCACCGACGTGATCTGAAAGGGCAGGAAGACGGCGATGGTGCCGGTTGCCCACATCGCGAGCCACGCCCACAGACCGCGCGCGACGCGCAGTGGCAGCGACTGGCGGCGCCACGCGGCGATTCCTGATTGCGGGGCGTGCCCGAAACTCGTGAGCGTCACTGCGCCCTGACGCCGATCTCCGCCACTTACCATTCGACCACGAGTGCCCGTGTGTGCGGCGGCAATGCGAAGCGCAGCGCCCCGCCGGCGTCGCGCGAGAACGCCACCGCGCGATCATCGCAGGTGAGGCGGCGCGGTGTCACGGCGGCACCGTGCACCACCACGGTGCATGGACGCGCGCGCACCACGCCGGCGCAGAACTCGCCGATCCGTACGACGAACGCGTCGCGCGTCGCCGTCGTCCGCCAGCGCGTCACGCGCCAGCCGGCGGCGGGGTCGCCGTCGCCGGCATCTTCGTACAGTTCGCTGGTGGCCTCGCCGCCGACGTACAGGTGCGCCTCGACCGCGCCCGTGGTGTCCTGCCCGACCCACTCCTGCGCCGGGCCCGTGAACACGACCCCGCCGGCACGCGCGAACAGCGGGAGACCGCCGACGCCGCTGGTGTCGATGCCGGTCGCCGATTCGACACGCGGGGCCGGCACGACGACGGTGCGATCGCCGGCATACGACGGCCCATCGGGAAAGCGGTACCAGCGGCCGCGCGGCAACACGACGCGCCGCGTGTCCTCCTCCGGCGCGACGACTGGCGCGACGAGCACGTGATCGCCGCAGAAGTACTCGTCGCCTGCCGTCCACAGCGAGGCGTCCTGGGGGCGATCCCAGAACAGCGGACGCATCACCGGCGCGCCGGTGTGGGCGTGCTGCCAGAACGCGGAGTAGAGGGTCGGCAGCAGCCGGTAGCGCAAGCCGAGGATCGCGCGGTTGGCGGCTTCGTACGGGGCACCGAACGCCCACGGTTCGCGACGCGGGCCTTGTCCGTCGGAGTGCACGCGGAAGAAGGGGAACAAGACGCCGGCTTGCAGGAAGCGCGTGAACATTTGCGGGGTCGGGTCGCCGGCATAGCCGCCGAGGTCGGCGCCGGCGAACGGCTGGCCGCTGAGTCCGAGTCCGGCCACCATCGGAATCGTGATCGCCAGGTGCGGCCACGTCGACACGTTATCGCCAGTCCACTGCGCGGCGTAGCGCTGGATGCCGGAGTAGCCGGCGCGCGACAGCACGAATGGCCGCGCATCGGGCCGCGCGCGGCGCAGGCCGTCGAACGTCGCCCGCGCCATCAAGAGGCCATACTGATTGTGCACGAGGGCGTGCGAGGCTTCGCCGCCGGGGAAGCGCACGCTGTCGGGCATCGTCTTCACGCCGAACACCGACGGCTCGTTCATGTCGTTCCAGATACCGCGCACGCCGAGCGCCGCGACATCGCCATGCAGATTGCCCCACCACTCCCGCGTCGCGGCGGAGGTGAAATCGGGGAAGACGCAGTCGCCTGGCCACACGCGGCCGACGTACGGCGTGCCCTGCGGCGTGAGCGCGAACGCGCCACGGCGCAGTCCGTCGCGATACACGGTGTATGCCGTGTCGACCTTCACGCCGGGATCGACGATCGGCACGAGCTTGAAGTTCTGCGCGGCGAGATCGCGCACCATCGCCGCGGGATGCGCGAATGCCAGGCTGTCCCAGGTGAAGACGCGAAAGCCCTGCATGTAGTGGATGTCGAGATGCAGCACGTCGCACGGGATGCGGCGATGGCGAAATTCCCATGCGGTGCGGTACACCGCGCTTTCCGGCGTGTAACTGAATCGGCTCTGGTGGAAACCCAGCGCCCACAGCGGCGGCAGCGGTGCGCGGCCGGTCAACCGCGTGTACTGCGCGAGCACCTCCGCCATCGTCGGGCCCGGCAGCACGTACAGGCACAGGTCGCGGCCAGACGAGTCGTAGACGACATCGGGCGAGCCGCCCGCGAAGTCGAACGACGCCCGCGACGGATCATCGTAGAACATGCCGTGGACCAGCGAGTCATGGACCGCGAGGTACACGGGAAAGGACGAGTACAGCGGCCCGTCGCCGACGTTGTACTTGTAGGCGTCGGTGTTCCAGAGCGTGATGTGCTGTCGCGTGCGGTCGAGCGAGGTCGCCTGCTCGCCGAGGCCGGTGTACCGCGTCCCCTCGGCATGCACGATGGCATGGCGCACGCCGTCCGGCCGTAACGTCACGCCGCCCGCGTCGCGGAAGAGATCGTCGCCGTACTTGGTCGTCACGCGGAGTGCGAAGGGATGCTGGGCCACGCGCACCAGGCAGCCGGGCGCTGCGAACACCAGTGTGTCCCCGGCGACGCTGCGGCCGAGCGTCGCCGGCACCAGTGCCTCCCGCAGCACCGCAGGCGACCGGAGGGGCGCGAACGCGGTGTCCGCGGTGACGCGGATCCGCACGCCGATTTCGTCGAAGCCCTCGAGCAGCACCGTGCCGCGCGCGGTGACGAACGCCACGCCGGTCCCCGACGGCACGACGCGCCGCACGTCACCGAGGCTGCTGGGCGCGGCGTGCGCCGGCAGCCACGCGAGCACCAGCGCCGCGAGCGCGGCAGCGGCGTGTCTCACGACGCGCCCCGCGCGTACGCGCCGATCGCTTCCCACGCCTCCTCCGCGGTTTCGACGTAGTGGAACAAGTCGAGATCGTCCGGCGAGATGGTGCCGTCCGCGACCAGCGCCTCGAAGTCGATCACGCGGCTCCAATACTCGCGTCCGAACAGCAGCACCGGCATCGGCGGCACCTTGCGCGTCTGCACGAGCGTCAGCGTCTCGAACAGTTCGTCGATGGTGCCGAAGCCGCCGGGAAACGCCACCATCGCCTTGGCGCGAATCAAGAAGTGCATCTTGCGGATCGCGAAGTAGTGGAATTGGAAACAGAGGTCCGGCGTGATGAACGGATTCGGCTCCTGCTCGAAGGGGAGCGTGATATTGAGACCGATCGACTTCGCCCCGACATCGTGTGCTCCGCGGTTGGCGGCCTCCATGATGCCCGGACCGCCCCCGGTCATGATGACGTAATCGCATTGCCCGTCGCGCTGGCAGGCACCGGAGACGATGCGCGCGAAACGCCGCGCCTCTTCGTAATAGTGCGAAAGTTCGACCCGGCGCGCGGCGATGCGGACGGCCTGAGCGGCGCGCGCATCGTGCGGTGCCGCGGCGGCGGCGGCACGCGCATCCGCCAGCGCTGCCTCCGCGGCTTCGCGTTCGACGATGCGCGTCGAGCCGAACACCACGATCGTCGAGGCGATGCTGTGTGCCTCGAGTTCGAGTTGCGGTTTCAAGAGTTCGAGTTGCAGGCGCACCGGGCGCAGTGCATCGCGATTCAAGAAATCGATGTCCTTGTACGCGACGCGATACGACGGCGAATCGAGAATCGCGGCGCGCGCCGCAGTGGGCGAAAAGCTCTCCGACATCTTGCATCTCCTCGCGTCGTGCGCGGCCGACGCCGCGCGCACGGTGCCAACCAGGACCGCTCGCGGAGTCTGCGCCCTAAGGACCACGGAAGGAAGTCCCGATGCGGTTCTAGCATGCAAAGTGTCAGACGAGGCGCGGCGAGGCAGTGTGCTCGCCGCTTCCGAGACGCCGATCCCGAGCCTCGCGAAGGAGCCGTCTGACGGCTGCGACCGATCGGGATGCGAAGGCACTGGTAATGCACGAAGTGAGCATCGCCCGCCAACTGCTGGCGGCCGTGAAGGACCACAGCACCCGCCCGCGCGGTGACCCGCCGGCGCGGCTGACGCGGATCGTGATCCGCGTGGGAGAGTTGGCCGGTGTGGCGCCGGATGCAGTGACGTTTGCTTTTGCCTGCCTTGCGCACGATACCCCGTGGGCCGGAGTGCCCGTGGACTGCGAGACGGTTCCCCTGACCGTCGCCTGCGACGCGTGTGGCGCGATCACGCCGGTTGTAAACCTGGTGTTTCGGTGCGCTGCGTGCGCCTCGCCCTCTACCCGCATCGTCTCTGGCCGTGAACTGGAACTCCGCGCCCTGGAGTTCGCCGAGGAGGAGCTTCCCTGTGAGCACCGTTGATGTGGCCGTTCCCTTGATGGCAGCCAACGACGCCGTCGCCCGCGATCATCGCGCGATGTTCGCGGCGCGCGGCATCTACGCACTCAACTTGATGAGCGGGCCGGGCGCCGGCAAGACCTCGCTGCTCGAAGGCGTGCTGCCGCTACTCGCGGCGCGCTACACGTGCGCCGTGCTGGAAGGCGACATCGCCGGACATGCCGACGCGGACCGTCTGCGCGGCACCGGGGCGCGCGTCGCCCAAGTCAATACCGGTGCCGAGTGCCACCTCGAAGCGCAGATGATCCACGACACGCTCGTCGAGCTCAGCGTGCGCGACCCTGAGTTGGTCGTGATCGAGAACGTCGGCAATCTCGTGTGCCCGGCCGAATTCGATCTCGGCGAAGACGACTGCGTGATGGTGCTCTCGGTGACCGAAGGGCACGACAAGCCGAAGAAGTATCCCTTGATGTTCCGGCACGCGCGGCTGCTCGTGCTCAACAAGATCGATCTGCTGCCCTACACCAACTTCGACCTCGAGGCGGCGGTGCGCGATGCACGCGACCTGCACCCGGGGATCGAAGTGCTGGCGGTGTCGTGCCGCACCGGCGAAGGGCTGCCCGAACTCGCCGCGTGGATCGAAGAGCGCATGGCCGCGAAAGCCGCGACCGCGGTGCGCGAGGAGGTTTCGTGAACGCACATCCGCCCGACACCCTGACGATGACGGCGCCGGCACCGCACGGCGCCACCCGGGAGGGGCCGCCGCACGTGTTCGGCCCCGAGGGACTCGACGCCTTGCTCGACGCCCTGCGCGCCGACGGCTACACCACCGTGGGGCCGCGTCTGCGCGACGGTGCGGTGGTCTACGACGCGATCACGCGCTACGCCGACCTGCCGATTGGCTGGCAGGACACGCAGGAGCCCGCGTCCTCGCGCCTCGCCAAGACCGGCGGCCGCACGTTCTTCGGCGTGACCCTCGGGGCGCACCCGTGGAAGCGCTTCTTCTATCCGCCGAAGACGCAGGTGTTCGCGCTGCGGCGACACGGGCGCAGCTTCGTGCCGGTGGACGCCGTGATGGCGCCGGCGCCGCGTTACGCGTTGATTGGGCCGCGGGCGTGCGAACTCGTCGCGATCGCGCGCCAGGACCGTGTGTTGCGCGATGGCTTCACGCCCGATCCGCTCTACACGCAGCGCCGCGCCGACAGCTTCATCGTCGCCGTGAATTGCACGCGCTGCGTCTCGACGTGCTTTTGCGTGTCGCAAGGCACCGGCCCGTGCGCGCAGAGCGGCTACGACCTGGCGCTGACCGAACTCGTCGACGGCGACCGTCACCAGTTCGTCTGCGACATCGGCACCGCGCGCGGGGCCGCGGTGTTGGCACGCATCAGCGCGAAGGCGGCGACC
Organism: Candidatus Eiseniibacteriota bacterium; assembly: GCA_044229145.1. Taxonomy (GTDB): domain Bacteria; phylum Eisenbacteria; class RBG-16-71-46; order CAZEPH01; family CAZEPH01; genus JBKJUD01. The sequence goes on from JBGATO010000011.1 coordinate 17,338, forward strand.
GCGACGGAGCTGCACGACGCCGAACACGCGCGGCTCGCCGCCGAGGCGCAAACCCGCCGCCTGCCGGCCGCGCCGCTCTTGCATGACACGCTGCTGGCGCGCGCCGAACACCCGCACTGGGACGACATCGCACGCCGCTGCATGAGTTGCGGCGCCTGTACGGTGTCGTGTCCGACCTGCTTCTGCAGCACCACCACCGACAGCACCGACATCCCGGGCGACACCCTGACCCGCTGGCGGCTGTGGGATTCGTGCTTCTCGCTCGACTTTTCGTACATCCACGGCGGCAGCGTGCGGGCCTCGGGCCGCTCGCGCTACCGGCAGTGGATGACGCACAAGCTCGCCACCTGGATCGACCAGTTTGGGTCGTCGGGATGCGTCGGTTGCGGCCGTTGCATCGCCTGGTGCCCGGTGGGGATCGACATCACCGCGGAAGCCGCCGCCCTCACGCGGCCGCACGAGGAGACTGTCCATGCACACTCTTGAGTCGTTGCTGCCCGCGTATCCCTTCCAGCAGGGCCTCAAGCCGGAGCACCTGCACCTGATGGCGGGATGCGCCTCGAACGTCGTGTTCAAGCCCGGTGAAATGATCGTGCGCGAAGGCGAGGTCGCCGATCGCTTCTACGGCATTCGCCATGGCAAGGCCTTGATCGAAGTGTTCGTCCCCGGCCGCGGCGCGGTGCAGATCCAGACCATCGACGAAGGCGAGATGGTCGGCTTCTCGTGGCTGGTGCCGCCCCACATCATTCGCTACGACGTGCGCGCGCTTGTGCTGACCCGCGCCACCTCGTTCGACGCCGAATGCCTGCGCCGCAAGTGCGAAGAAGATACGACTCTGGGATACGAACTCATGAAGCGGGTGTGCGAAACGATGGCCCAGCGTCTCGAGGCCACCCGTCTGCAAATCGTGGATATCTATGGACACCGGAGCTGACCTGCTGACCGCGCCGGTGCCCGACACGACCTGTGATCACAGTGGCGACTGGATGCAACCGGTCCTGCACGAGGTCGTGAGCACGCGGCGCGAAAATCCCGACACCGTCACCCTGGACCTCCGCCCGCTCGACGGCGGCGAGTGCCCATCGTACACGCCCGGCCAGTGCAACATGCTGAGCGTGTTCGGCATCGGCGAGGTCCCCATTTCCATCAGCGGCGATCCTGCCAAGCGCGACGTCTACACCCACACGATTCGCGGCGTCGGCGCCGTCACGCGCGCGTTCTGCGCGATGAAGCCGGGCGCCGTGGTCGGCGTGCGGGGCCCGTACGGACGCGGCTGGCCGGTGGCCGAGGCGGAAGGTCTCGATTTGGTGTTCGTCGCCGGCGGTATCGGCCTGGCGCCGTTGCGTCCGGCGCTCTACGCCGCGCTCGCGCACCGCGAACGCTTCGGCAAGATCGTCGTCCTGCTCGGTGCGCGCTTGCCGGAAGACCTCCTCTACAAATCGGAAGTGCAGAAGTGGCGCGCGCGGTTCGACGTCGGTGTCGAGATCACCGTGGACTCGGCGCGCGACGGCTGGCGCGGCGACGTTGGCGTGGTGACGCGCCTGATTCCGCGCGTCGGCTTCGACCCGTTGCACGCGGCGGCGTTCGTGTGCGGCCCCGACATCATGATGCGCTACGCGGCGCAGGACTTGGTGAAGCGGGGCGTCGACCCGGCGCGTATCGCGGTGTCGTTGGAACGCAATATGAAGTGCATGATCGGCCAGTGCGGGCACTGTCAGATCGGCGCGTGGTTCCCCTGCGTCGACGGACCGGTGTTTCCGTACGCCACGGTCGAGCGGATCATGCGCATGCGGGAGGTGTGATGGCGACGCTCGCGCGCAAACCCAAGATCGCGGTGTGGAAGTTCGCCTCCTGCGACGGCTGCCAACTGACGCTGCTCAACTGCGAGGACGCGCTGCTCGACCTCGCGGGTGCGGTCGACATCGCCTACTTTCCCGAAGCCTCGCGGCGGATGGAGAAGGGGCCGTTCGACATCTCGCTCATCGAAGGCTCGGTGAGTTCGCCGGCCGACCTGCTGCGGGTCGTCCACGTGCGCAAGGTGTCGAAGGTGCTGATCACCATCGGCGCCTGCGCGACGGCGGGCGGCGTGCAGTCGATCCGCAATTGGCACGACGTCCGCGAGTATCTGCGGCTCGTCTATCAGCATCCCGACGATGTCGAGACGCTCGAGAAGTCGACGCCGATCGGCGAATACGTCCGCGTGGAGCATGAGCTGCGCGGCTGCCCGATCAATCGCGACCAGTTGCTCGAATTGCTCACCGCGTTGTTGTTCGGACGCCAGCCGCAGATCGCACGCCACAGCTTGTGCATCGACTGCCGCCGCCTCGGCATCCCGTGCGTGATGGTGTCGCAGGGCACGCCGTGCCTCGGCGGTGTCACGCAGACCGGCTGCGGCGCGTTGTGCCCGTCGTTCGGACGCGGCTGTTACGGATGTTTTGGCCCCATGGAATCGGCACACCCCGAGCCGCTCAGCGCACGCTGGAAGGAGCTGGGGCGCACCGAGCCGGAACTCGTCCGCGCGTACCGCACCTTCAATGCGCACGCGGCGGCCTTCCGGCGGGAGAGTGAAGCGCATGAGTCCTAAGACCGAATTCCCCAAGGCGGTCACCATCACGGTCGATCCGCTCGCCCGCATCGAAGGCGAGGCCGCGCTCGACGTCAAGCTGCGGGACGGCAAGGTGCACGACGTCAAGTTGCGCATCTTCGAGCCGCCGCGCTTCTTCGAGGCGTTCCTGCGCGGCCGCGCGTTCACCGAGGCGCCCGACATCACCGCGCGCATCTGCGGCATCTGCCCGATCGCCTACCAGATGGCGAGCGTCCACGCGATGGAACACGCACGTGGGGTCACCATCTCGCCGGAGATTCGCGCACTGCGTCGCCTGCTGTATTGCGGTGAGTGGATCGAGAGCCACGCGCTCCACATCCACCTGTTGCACGCGCCGGACTTCCTCGGCTACGAGGACGGCGTGGCGATGGCCGCCGATCATCCCGAGGTGGTCACCGCCGGCCTCATGATGAAGAAGCTCGGCAACGAGCTGATGTCGGTCATCGGCGGGCGTGAAGTGCATCCCGTCAACGTGCGGGTCGGCGGCTTCTACAAGGCGCCCAGCCGCGAGGCGCTGCGCGCGTTGTTGCCGCGCCTCCAAGAAGCGCGCGACGCGGCGGAGCGCACGGTGGCGTTCACGGCGGGCCTCACCATGCATCCGCTCGAGCGCGACATGGTGTTCGTCGCCGTCTCGCATCCCACCGAGTATCCGATGAACGAAGGGCGCATCCTGGCGAGCGACGGACTCGACATCGATGTGTCCGAGTACGAACAGCACTATCACGAAGACCACCGCGTCCACTCGAACGCGCTGCACTCGCACCGCGACGAGAACTTGCACTATGCGGTGGGGCCGCTGGCACGTTTCAACCTGCACTTCGCCAAGCTGACGCCGCGGGCGCGGCACGCGGCGGAGAAGGCGGGCGTGACGCCGCCGGTGACCAATCCGTTCCGCAGCATCGTCGTGCGCAGCATCGAGTTGTTGCACGCGCTCGACGAGGCGGTGCAGATCATCGAGGGCTACGTGCCGCCGGACCCGGCATGGATTCCGGTGGAGCCCGGCCCGGGCACCGGCGCGGCGGCCACCGAGGCGCCGCGCGGCATGATCTACCACCGCTACACGCTCGACGACGACGGACTGATTCAGAAGGCCGTCATCGTTCCCCCCACGGCACAGAATCTGCCGACCATCGAGGATGACTTGCGGGAGTTCCTCGCCGCGCGTCTCGACTGGCCGAAGGACAAGCTGACATGGCACTGCGAGCAGACGGTCCGCAACTACGACCCATGCATCTCGTGCGCGACGCACAGTCTGCGACTGCACTTCGTGGAGGAGACGGCGGCGGACGGCACGTAGTCGTCGGCGTCGGCAACCTGTCGCGCGGGGATGACGCCGCGGGACCGCTGGTGGTCCGGGCGATCGCTGCGCGCGGGTTGGCCGGTGTCGAGGCACACGAACTGGGGGACGACACCACGGCGCTGCTCGACTGGTGCCGTGGTGCGTCGTCGCTGATCGTGATCGACGCGGTGGTGTCGGTGCCGCCGCAACCGCCCGGGACCGTGCACCGACTCGATGCGTCGCGTGCCGCGGTGCCGGCGACGTGGTCCGCGACCTCGACGCACGGGCTCGGCATTGGGCGCATGCTGGAGTTGGCACGCACGATGGGCTGCTTGCCGCCCGAGGGGTGGGTGTTCGGCATCGAAGCGGCGGCGTGCGAGACGGGGGAGGCGGTGAGCGCGGCGGTGAGCGCGGCGATGCAGGTGGTGGAAGACGATATCGTCCAACTCGCGCGCGGCGATGCGGAGGACGTGGTCGCGCGGCGGCTCCTGTTGCGCGGCGCCGTGCAAGGCGTCGGCTTCCGGCCGTATGTGTATCGCCTGGCGCACGCGCATGCGGTGAACGGCTCCGTGCGCAACACGACGGCGGGGGTTGAAATCCACGTCGAGGGTCCGCGTGGACGTATCGACGCGTTCTTGCGCGCCCTGCCGCGGGAGGCGCCGCCGGCGGCGGAGATCCAGTCGTGCGATGTGCGCGCCACCGCGCCGCTCGGGCTCACCGATTTCGGCGTCGCACCCAGCGTAGCGTCCGCCGCAGCGCGCGGTCGTGTGCATCCCGACCTCGTCGTCTGCGGTGATTGTCTGCGCGAGATGCACGATCCCGCGGATCGACGCTTCGGGTATCCCTTCCTGACGTGCACGAACTGCGGGCCGCGGCTCAGCATCGTGGACGGATTGCCCTACGACCGCGCCCGCACCACGATGCGCGGATTCCCGCTGTGCCCCGAGTGCGCCCGCGAATATCACGATCCCGGCAACCGCCGCTTCCACGCGGAGCCCGTCGCGTGTCCGGCCTGCGGGCCGCAACTGCTATGGGACGGGCCGCGTGAGGGCCGCGGCACCGCGCTCGAGCAGACGGCCGCGTGTCTGCGCGACGGCGGCATCGTGGCGTTGCAGGGGCTCGGTGGTTACCAATTGCTGGCCGACGCGCGCTCCGAGGCCGCGGTGACGCGGTTGCGCGCCCGCAAGCAGCGCGGCGACAAACCCTTCGCCGTGATGTTCGGCGACCGCGCCATACTCGGGCAGTACGCCACGGTGGCCGCGGAGGCCGACGCGGCGCTGTCGTCGAGTGCGGCGCCGATCGTGCTCGTGCCCTTGCACGACGACGCCCCGCTGGCCGATGCGGTGGCGCCCGGCATGCGCACGGTCGGTGCGATGTTGCCGTCGACTCCCTTGCATCAGCTGCTGCTCGAGGTGTTCGGCGGCCCGCTGGTGTGCACCAGCGGCAATCTCGCCGACGAACCGATGGCGCGCACCGCGGAGGACGCGCGCGCGCGGCTCGGCGGCATCGCCGATGCATTCCTGCACCACACGCGGCCGATCGCGCGCGTCGTCGACGACTCGGTGGTGCGGCCGATCGCCGGCGCGCCGGTGGTGCTGCGGCGCGCCCGCGGCTACGCGCCGTCGCCGATTCCGCTGCGCGGCGCATTGCCGACGGTGCGCGCGCTCGGCGGGCATCAGAAGGTCACGGTGGCGTGGACGCACGGCGATGAAGTGGTCGCCAGTCAGCACCTCGGCGATATGGACACCCCACGCGCCCGGCGCGCGCTCGCCGACACGGTGCGCGATTTCGAGGCGCTCTATCACCTCGCACCACAGGCCGTGGTGTGCGATCTCCATCCCGATTACGCGACCACCGCGATGGCGCGCGAGAGCGGTCTCGACGTCATCGCGGTGCAACACCACCACGCGCACGTGGTGAGCCTGCTGGCCGAACACGATCTCGACGGCGACATCCTCGGCGTGGCGTGGGACGGCACCGGCTACGGTCTCGACGGCACGATCTGGGGCGGTGAATTCCTCCACGCCTCGCGCGACCGCATGGAGCGCCGCGCTCACCTGCGATCGTTCGCGCTGCCGGGCGGCGAGGCGGCGAGCCGCGCGCCGTGGCGCTCCGCGCTCGGGGTGCTGGCCGCGGTGTATGGCGACGCGATGTGGAATCTCGACTGCGCGCCGGTGCGCCACGCCCGCGCACGGCGCAGCGTTCTGGCGCGCATGCTCGAAACCGGCGTCGGCACTGTCACCACGACGAGCGCCGGCCGTCTCTTCGATGCCGTGGCATCCCTGCTCGATCTGCGGCAGGACACCAGTTACGAAGCGGAAGCGGCGATGGCGCTCGAGCAGGCGGTGCGTCGTGGTGTGCGCACCGAACTGCTGCCGATCGGTTTCGACGCGGCGCCGCTCAGCCTCGACTGGCGTCCGACGATCGCCGCACTGCTCGACGAACGACGACGCGGCGCCGAGCCGGCCGACCTGGCGGCGCGCTTTCACCGCACGCTGGCGCGCGCGATCGCCGACATGGCGACCGTGCTCGGCGCATCGCGCGTCGGGCTCACCGGCGGCTGCTTTCAGAATGCGGTGCTCACCGAGTGGACGTGCGAGGAACTGCGGGGGCGCCACATCGAGGTGGTCACGCATCGCGAGGTGCCACCGAACGACGGTGGTCTCAGTATCGGCCAAGCCTTGATCGGCGCGACGCAACTAGCGGCGCGCGCGGAGGGATGACCATGTGCCTGGCAGTGCCCGGCGAAATCCTTGCCGACGGCATCGGCCCCACCGGACTGCGCACCGGCCGCGTGCGCTTCGGCGGGGCCGAGCGCGATGTGTGCCTCGAGTACGTGCCGGAGGCGCGGGTCGGTGACTACGTGTTGGTGCACGTCGGTGTCGCCATCGGCACCCTGCGGCCGGAGGACGCCGCGCCGGTGCTCGCCGAATTCGACCGCCTGCGCGAGACCTTGCGCGCGGAGGCGGCGCGATGAAGCACCTCGACGAATATCGCGCCGGCGACGCGGCGCGAGAGCTCGCCGCGCTCATCCGCGCGACCGTCACGCGGCCGTGGACGCTCATGGAGATCTGCGGCGGTCAGACGCACAGCATCGTGCGCTCGGGACTCGACACGCTGCTGCCGGATCTCGTCACGCTGGTGCACGGCCCCGGCTGCCCGGTTTGCGTCACGCCGGTCGCCACGCTCGACCGCGCGCTGCGCCTCGCGGCGCGCCCCGGCATCACGTTCACGAGCTTTGGCGACATGCTGCGCGTCCCCGGCACGCGTGACGATCTGCTGCGGGTGCGCGCGGCCGGTGGCGATGTGCGCACCGTCTACTCGCCGCTCGATGCGGTGGCGCTTGCCGAGCGCATGCCCGAGCGCCACGTGGTGTTCTTCGCGGTTGGCTTCGAGACGACGGCGCCGGCCAACGCGATGGCGGTGCGGTTGGCGGCCCAGCGCGGGCTGACCAACTTCAGCCTGCTCGCCGCGCACGTGCGGGTGCCGCCGGCGATGCGCGCCATCCTCGACGATCCCGACTGTCGCGTGCAGGGTTTCCTGGCGGCCGGTCACGTCTGCACGATCGTCGGCACCGGCGAATACGAGGACCTCGCGCGAACCTATCGCGTGCCGATCGTGGTCACCGGCTTCGAGCCGGTCGACATCCTGCAGGGCATCCTGCTCGCGGTGCGGCAGCTCGAGGACGGTCGCGCCGAGGTCGAGAACCAGTACGCCCGCGCGGTGCGGCGCGACGGCAACCGCGCCGCGCAAGATGCGGTGCGCGAGGTCTTCGAACCCGCGACGCGCGCGTGGCGCGGTCTCGGTGCGATCGCCGACTCCGGGCTCCGCATCCGCGATGCCTACGCGCAGTACGACGCCGAACGCCGCTTTCCCGACGACACGCCGGATGTGCCGGAGCCCGCCGTGTGCCAGTCCGGTCTCGTGCTGCAAGGCCGTCTGGCGCCTACCGCGTGTCCCGCATTCGGCGATGGCTGCACGCCGGAACATCCGCTCGGCGCCCCGATGGTGTCGAGCGAGGGTGCCTGCGCCGCCTACTATCGCTACCGCCGCACCGCGTGCGCCGCCGCGTCGCGGGCCGAGGAGAACGCGCATGCCTGAACTCGCCTGCCCGCTGCCGCTCACCACCACCGATCGCGTCCTGCTCGGCCACGGCGGCGGCGGCCGCCTCACCCGCGATCTCATCGCCGAGGTGTTCCTCACCGCATTCGGGCCGTCGCCGCACGCTGCGTTGCACGATGCCGCGCTGTTGCCGGCGTCGACGCGGCCACTCGCCTTCACCACCGACAGCTTCGTCGTGCAGCCGTTGTTCTTCCCGGGCGGCGACCTCGGGACGCTCGCGGTGTGCGGCACGGTGAACGATCTCGCGATGGCCGGCGCGCGGCCGCTCGCGCTGAGCGCGGCGTTCATCCTCGAGGAAGGCTGCGCGGTCGCGGATCTGCGGCGGGTCGTCGCCTCGATGGCCGAGGCGGCACGGCACGCCGGTGTGCGCATCGTCACCGGCGACACCAAGGTCGTCGAGCGCGGCAAGGGCGACAGCATCTTCGTCACCACGACCGGCGTCGGGGAAGTGATTGCCCCGCGGCCGGTGCATCCGCGTCGCGTCCAGCCGGGCGATGTCGTGATCGTCAGCGGCACGCTCGGCCAGCACGGGGTGGCGGTGATGGCGCGGCGCGAAGGCCTCGCGTTCGCCGCGCCGATCGTCAGCGATTGCGCGTCGGTGGCCGGACCGGCGCTGGCGCTGCTGGACGCCGGACTCGACGTGCACTGCATGCGCGACCCGACGCGCGGCGGTGTCGCCACGACGATGCACGAAATCGCCACCGCCGCGCACGTCGACATTGCACTCGACGAAGACGCGGTGCCGGTCAGTCCCGAAGTCGAGGGCGCGTGCGAGGTGCTCGGGCTCGATCCGCTCTACGTCGCATGCGAAGGGCGCTTCGTGGCCATGCTGCCTCCGGACGATGCGCGCGAGGCGCTCGACATCCTGCACGCGCACGGCTTCACGGCGGCGGCGCGCATCGGCACGGTCCACGAGGCCGAGGCGATGGGCGCGCCGCTGACCCTGCGCACGCGACTCGGCAGCCTGCGCGTGCTCGATCTGCTGAGCGGCGAACAACTGCCGCGCATCTGTTGAGCGGGCGCCGCTAGAAGGGGCCGCGCGCGTCGCGGCGGTGCGCCGCGATGCCGCAGAGCAGGAGGATCGCCAGATTCTCCGTCAACTTCATCGCCCCGACGCGCGGCGCGTCGAGCGTGCCAAAGCAGCCGCACGCGATGTTCAACCCGCGCGCCATCGCCGACGCCACCGCCAGCGTGAACACCACCATGAGCGCGCCGCCGAGCCAGGCGCCGGCGCGTCCGCGCCGCGTCGTGAACAGTGCGACCGCCACCACCAGTTCGATCCACGGCAGGACGATCGCGAGCGTGTTCTCGAAGCCGCCGGGCACCAGACGGAAGTTGGCGATGTCCTCGGCCAGTTGCGCCGGCGCGCCGATCTTCGACACCGCGGCGAGCGCGAACAAGCCGCCCAACAGCCAGCGCGCCGCGAGCACCACCGGCTCGGTCGGCACCCACACCCGTGTCGCGCTCATCGACTGCCTCCAGCGCGCGGCGCGACCTCGAGGGCGCGGCCCGCGCCCGTCCATTCGGCGGTGCCGCCCTCGAACACCAGCACGCGCGTGTAGCCGAGGCCGCAGAGCGCGGTCGCCAGCTCGCGCGACAACGGACAGCCGTCGCCGCCGCAGTACACCAGCACCGGTTGACTCGGCGGTGCCAGACCGCGCAGCGGTTCGACGTCGCCGCCGAGCGCGTCGTAGGACAGCGACCGTGCGCGCGGCAGATGGCCGTCGGCGAATTCGTCCGCGGTGCGGGCGTCGAGCACGAGCACATCGTCCTGGTGGAGCAAGCGGTCGACCTGCGCGAGCGACACCGTGCGGGGCGCGGTCGACTCAGGCACGGTCAGCGGGGGAGGCGCCTCCGGACGTGCGGTGCTCGTGGTGTCGCGCGCCGGAGCCGTCGCCGGGACAGGGGAGACCGTTGCCGCCGTGGGAGCGATGTGGCGCGGTGCCGGCGTGGCGGCCGCGAGTTCCGGGATGACGCCGGCCTCCCGCGCGGCCGCAGGCGCAGGAGTAGCCGGTGCTTCCGCAACTGGGGCAATCGGAGCAGCGGGTATCTCCACGAGGGCGGCGAGCGGGGCGGTGTTCGCCCGCCAGGCCAGCCCGCGGGCCGGCCGCTCGCGCAATCCCATGACGTTGTGCGCGCCCCCCAACACCACCCCTGCGAACAGCAGCAGGACGACGCCGCGCATCGTGTCGCCGGTGTCGCCGTCGCCGTGCCGTGTTCGCGCTCCCTGTGCATTCATCGGGCGTTCCCCTGTGCCTTGGCTATTGGTGAAGTGTACTGCGTCTCGGAGCGCCGGCTGCATGGGCCAGCGGTGGAGGCGGACCCGCCGAGCCTCCACCATTGCACACCGCGCAAGGCCTTTGCGTCCGCCGGGCGCTGTGGCAGGATGGCGGCTCCCACCGCGTTCGTGCGGTGTCCGCGCGCCACGCCTCCGGCCTGGCGCATCGTCGCGGCGTGCCTCCGGCCGCCCGCCACCTTCGGGAAGGACCGCCCCGCTCTCATGGCCGCCGCAAGGACACCCCTCGACTTCTTCCGCGTGACGACACCGCAACCGCATCCCGCCGTCACCAAGCGCCTCCTGGCGTCCCACCCCGCGATCCGCGACCTCATCGGCATCAATCCGTGGTCGGTGCTGATCGTCGTGGTGCTGGCCGGCCTGCAGACCGCGATGGCCATCGTGCTGTCGCGCGGCGACGCGCCGTGGTGGCTCATCCTGCTCACCGCGTACACCTTTGGCGCCACCGTCGACCACGCGCTGTGGGTGATGATCCACGAAGCGACGCACAATCTGATGTCGAAATCGCGCGCCGTGAATCTCATTGCCGGCTACCTCGCCAACGCCCCGATGGTGGTGCCAGGCTTCGCGTTCTTCCAGCTCTACCACTTGCGCCATCACAGCTTCCAGGGCGAGTTCGAGGACGATGCCGATCTCCCCGGCGCCTTCGAGGCGAAGGTGGTCGGCAACGGCATGCTGTCGAAAGCGCTCTGGCTGCTGATCTTTCCGGTGTGGCAGTCGTTCCGGCCGCTGCACTTGGTGCCGCGGCAGTTCCTGCGGCCGGCCGCGGTGGTGAACTTTTTGACGCAGGGCGCGTTCGTTGCGCTGCTTCTGCAGGTCGCGCACCTCGATGCCGTGTGGTATTTGCTGGCGTCGCTCTTCTTCTCGCTCGGCCTGCACCCGTATGGCGCGCGGTGGATCCAGGAGCACTACACGTTGACGCCCGAGCAGGAGACCTACTCCTACTACGGCCGCGCCAACTTGGTGGCATTCAACGTTGGATTCCACAACGAGCATCACGACTTCCCGTCGGTGCCGTGGAATCGCCTGCCGGCGCTCAAGGCGATGGCGGCGGAGCACTACGACGGCCTGGCAGCCCACCGCTCGTGGTCGAGGTTGTTGCTGCGGTTCCTCGCCGACTCTCGCTTCAGCTTGTACTCGCGCGTGGTGCGACCGGGGCGTCGTCACACGTCGGCCGCCTGAGCGGGACGCGGGGGACAGCTCTGCTTGCCGCGACGCCTGACGGCTCGCGGTGCCGCACAGACGCGACACTCTTCGATGCGTCGTCGGCGGACGCGAAATTCGCTGGCGGCTCCGGCGGCCGGCTGGTAGGGTGGCCGGTAGTACCGTGATTATGCTACTGAGGTCGTAGGGGCCCCACGCTCCCTCGTGGGATCCCGGTTGCGTGGCGCGTCCCTGCCGAACGCGCACTGTCTCGCACACACGCGAAGTCGACCTCGCCCTGGGGACGCGCTTCATGCACCTCCACAGTCTCGGCGTGGGAGTTCCCTCCGACGCCGGCTACTCCCGCCGTACCTGTCTCGGTGCGGGCGCCCGATGAACTCCGGCTTACCTGGTTCCACCGCCCTGCCCATCCTGCTCGTCGAAGACAATCCCCTGACGCGCAAGATGCTCCGGCTCGCATTGGAGAGCGAGGGGTTCGTGGTGCGCGAGGCGGGAGACGGGGCCACCGCGCGACACGCAGCCGCGGCATCGCCCCCCGCGGTCTACGTGCTCGACTACGTGTTGCCCGATACGGACGGGCTGAGCCTCCTCGACGACTTGAACGCCGACGCGGGCGGCGTGCGTCGCCCCGCCTTCGTGATCACCGGGATGCCCATGTCCCATCGGCCGCCGGTGACAGCGGGTGACGTCACCTTCCTCGCAAAGCCCGTCGACCTCGACGACGTGGTGGCGCGCGTGCGCACCGCGCTGACCTCCGCCGCGCCACCGGCCGCCGCCGATGCGGCCACCCTGCGTGCCCACATCACCGATGACCCGGCACGCCGCGAGGCGCTCCTGCATCAAGCCGCCGAGCACACGCACGCCCTGTCGATCATGCGCGGCCTCGGCGAACTCATCGCGCGACCCGAAGATGTGGTCTCCGTCATCGGAGAAGTGCTGATCCACAACCTCGATGCCGCGGGACTCTCGGCCGGCCTGCTCTACGTCGTGGACGAACACGGGCGGCCGGTGCTGCGCGCGCATGCCGGCCTGCCGGACCGGGCACGGCCCGCTGCCGAGACGTTCTTCGGGAGCCCCGATGCGTTACGCGACCTCGTGCAACTGGGCGAACCGGTGGCGTTTGCCGTCGATCCTCCACCGTGGGCCGGCGCCTGCCTGGCGGCGCTTCAGGCGCGCAGTCTGCTGGCGGTGCCGTTCCTCGTCGGCGAGGAAACCGTTGGGGTCGTGGTGCTGGCGAGCGGCTCCGACGACCTGCGCGCGGCGCAGTGGATGACGTTCGCCCGCGGTGTCGCGGTGCAGTTCAGCCAGGCGGTCACACTCGCGCAGTCGCTGGCGCGGGTGCGGCTGCTCGGCGAGCGGTTCCGCGAGGTGGTGTGGATGATGGCGCCGGGCTTCACCCGTGTGCACTACGTGAGCGTGGGCTACCGGCGCCTGTTTGGCGCGTCGCTCGAGAGCCTGCACGCCAATCCGCTCTCGTGGCTCGACTTCGTGCATCCTGACGACCGCGCGGCGGCCGCCACCCTCGTCGACCCGAATCTGGAGGGCGACTTCGACCTCTGCTTCCGTATCCGGCGGGAGGGGCATGACCGGTGGGTGCGCGCCAGCGGTTTCGTCATCACCGATCCCGACGGCCGGCCGGCGCGCATCGCGACGACGCTCGAAGACATCACCGAGCGCCACGAAGCCGAGCAGGCCCACGTGCGCCGCTCGGCACAACTGCAGGCGCTCGCGGATGCGGCGCTCGGTATCAGCTCGGCGCGCACCACCGAGGCGATCGCCGACCGGATGTTGGCCGCGGTGACGCCGCTGTCCGGCGCGCGCGCGGCGTCGCTCGAGTGGGGCGACGTCGGAGATCAGCCGCACTCGCGTGAGATGCTGGAGATCCTGCTGCGCGGCGGATCGAGTCAAGTGCTGGGCGTGCTGCGGATCTTGCCGTCCGATCCGCGCGGCCTCGCGCACGACGACATCGCCCTGCTCACCCAACTCGCGCAGCACGCGGGACAGGCGGTGGACAACCGCCGGCTGCTCGCGCACCTCGAGGATGCGCGCGTGCAACTCGAGGCGTTGTCGCGGCGCATCGTCGCCTTGCAGGAGGACGAGCGGCGGCACATCGCGCGCGAATTGCATGACGACGTCGGACAACTCATCACCGGCCTCACGCTCATGCTCGAGGCGCGCGCCCGGGCACATCCCGGTTTCGATGCCGCGCCGCTGCACGATGTGCTGACCCAGATCCATGCGCGCGTGCGCGACCTCTCCCATTCGCTGCGCCCGCCGATGCTCGACGATCTCGGCCTGATCCCGGCGCTCACCTGGCAGTGCGAGCGCTATCACGTGCAAACCGGCATCCGCGTCGATTTCCACCACCGCGATGCCAGCCGGCGTTTCGACTCCGCCCTGGAGACTGCGGTGTTCCGCATCGTCCAGGAAGCCTTGACCAACGTGGCGCGTCACGCGCGCGCCGATCGCGTGTCCGTCGAAGTGTGGGCGACTCCCACCACGCTCGGCCTCCACGTGCAAGATGCCGGGGTGGGATTCGACACCTCGGCTGCGTCCCCGCTCTCCAGCGGGTTGGCGAACATGCGCCAGCGAGCGTTGTTGGTCGGTGGCGCGCTGCACATCTCCTCCCGCCCGGGAGACGGCACTCAGGTGTGGGCGGAGTTGCCCCTCGCGTCTTACGTCCCAGAAAGGATGTCCGCGTCATGAGCGACACTGTCAGCATCGTCCTCGCAGACGATCACACGCTGGTGCGCGAGGCGCTCGGCGCCCTGTTGCGCACGGAACCGCGGTTCTCCATCGTGGGAGAGGCCGCCAACGGCCTCGAGGTGCCGCCGCTCGTCGACAAGTTGCAGCCCGACGTGCTCGTCACCGATCTCATGATGCCGGGCATGGGAGGCATCGAGGTGGCGCGGCAAGTGCGGCGTCAGCATCCGAACACGCGCGTGCTGATCCTGTCGATGCACATGAACGAAGCCCACGTCATGGAGGCGCTGCGCAGCGGAGCGCACGGCTACATGCGAAAGGACGCCACCGCGCGCGACCTCGTGCATGCCATCCGCGAGGTGTCGGAAGGACATCTGTACCTGAGCGCGCCGTTTTCGGACCGGGCGATCGAGGCGTACCGCCAACGCTCCGATGCGGCGGCGCGCGATCCCTACGACACGCTGACCCCGCGGGAGCGCGAGGTCCTGCATCTCGCCGCCGAAGGGCACGGGCACCAAGAAGTGGCGCGCCGGCTCCACATCAGCCCGCGCACGGCCGAGACGCATCGCGCGAACATGATGCGCAAACTCGGGCTGCGCAAACTCTCGGATGTCGTGCGCTTCGCATTGCGCCGTGGTCTCATCGGTTGGGACGGGGACACGCCGGCGGGACCGGCGGCGGACACCGGCGAATGAGTACGGGAATCCCGCAGGAAAATCGCGGGAGCCTCCGGATGGCGAGACCTTCGTGGCACTCCTACCGTGACGCCTTGGTTGTCCTGCACGGACGCGCGATGTCGATCCGGCAGGGAGACGCGTCGCCGTTCGCGCCCGTGGTCCGGAACGCCGCGCCTGCTCTCCGCAGGGGAGTGCGGGGCTCGCAGCGCGTGCGTGACGCCGCGGGCCGCAGGGCAACCGCTGCCGCGATGGCGCGGCGGCTGCGAGTTGGCGTCATGGCGAGTGTGGCACTCGCCGCGGTGTCGTGGGGGACACCACGCTTGGCCGCGGCACGCGGGCTCGAGTTCGGCGTCGATGCCGGGGCCGCGTTGGTGAAGTCGCCCGGCGTGGCGGTGGTCACCCACTTTCACGTGCCGCTCGGCTACTTGTCCTACGAACCCGCGCTGCGGGTCGGCGTGCCACTCGGCGCTCGCTGGACGTGGGAAACCGGATTGGGCGTCGATGAAGTCACGCCGCACGACACCACCGGCCTGCATCTCGACGACCTGCTGCCGCGCGACACCGGCCACTACTCGCACTGGCGCGGCCGTCTCTGCTTGCTGCTCGAAGGGCCGGGCGACGATCCCGAACGCCGCGCCTTTGGCCGACTGGGGCCGATCGTGAACGCGCGCCACTACCACGGCAAGACGCGCCTGCAATTCGGTGGCACAGCGGCGCTGGGATGGCGAATTCCGTTGGCGCCGCGCCTCGGGCTGCGCGTCGAGGCGGCGTACAGCTATCTCGACGGCACCTCCGAGTTGCCGCGCGCCCACGTCTATGCCGTGCACGCGGGGATGAGCGGCTTCACGCGCTGAGGCCGGCCGCCGCCGCGGTCGATAACCGGGACGAAATCGACTACAGTGCGCGCGCCGCGCTGGGGGGCGGCGGGGGACTCGCTGCCTGCCCGGAGGATCTCCCCGATGTCGTCGCCGCTGACCACTCGCCCTGCCTGGACCGCGCTCGCCGCCCACGCCGCGGCGCTGCGCGATCTTCATCTCCGCACACTGTTCGCCGAGGATCCCGGACGCGGGGAACGCATGACGGTGGAGGCCGCAGGGCTGTTCGCCGACTACTCGAAGCAGCGGGTGACCGACGAAACGCTGTCGCTGCTGCTTGCGCTCGCCGATGCCTGCGACCTGCGCGGCCGCATCGACGCGATGTTCCGCGGCGAGAAGATCAACCGCACCGAGAATCGCGCCGTACTGCACACCGCCTTGCGCGCGCCACGCGACGCCGCGGTGGTCGTCGACGGTGAGAACGTGGTGCCGGGCGTGCATGCGGTGCTCGACGCGATGGCGGCGTTCAGCGACCGCGTGCGCAGCGGTGCGTGGACCGGCCACACCGGCCAGCGCATCCGCACCGTCGTCAACATCGGCATCGGCGGCAGCGACCTCGGCCCGGTGATGGCGTACGAGGCGCTGCGCCACTATGCACAGCGCGACATCGCCGTGCGCTTCGTCTCCAACATCGACGGCACCGACTTCGCCGAGGCGACGCGCGATCTCGATCCCGCCGAGACGTTGTTCATCGTCGCCTCGAAGACGTTCACCACGCTCGAGACGATGACCAACGCGCGCACTGCCCGCGCTTGGCTGCTCGGCGCGCTCGGCGACGAGGCAGCGGTGGCCAAGCACTTCGTCGCGCTCTCGACCAACGCGAAGGAAGTCGCCGCGTTCGGCATCGACACCGCGAACATGTTCGGCTTCTGGGATTGGGTCGGCGGCCGCTATTCGATGGACGCGGCGATCGGCCTGTCGACGATGCTGGCGATCGGCCCGCAGCATTTCCGCGCGATGCTCGACGGCTTCCGGGCGATGGACGAGCACTACCGCACCGCGCCGTTCGCGGCGAACCTGCCGGTGCTGCACGGCCTGATCACCGTCTGGAACGTCAACTTCCTCGGCGCCGCCAGCATCGCCGTGCTGCCGTACGATCAATACCTCAAGCGCTTCCCGGCGTACCTGCAGCAGCTGACGATGGAGAGCAACGGCAAGCGTGTGACGCTCGACGGCGCCGCCGTCGACTATGCGACCGGCCCGGTGTACTGGGGAGAGCCGGGCACCAACGGCCAGCACTCGTTCTACCAGTTGATCCACCAAGGCACCGCGACGATTCCGTGCGACTTCCTGGGCTTCGCACGGTCGCTCAATCCGTGCGGCGCGCATCACGATCTGCTGATGGCGAACGTGTTCGCGCAGGCCGAGGCGCTGGCGTTCGGCAAGTCCGCAGCGGACGTCCGCGCCGAAGGCACCGCCGAGTGGCTGGTGCCGCACCGCACGTTCCCCGGCAACCGGCCGTCGACCACGATCCTCGCCGAGCAGCTCACGCCGTTCACGCTCGGCGCGTTGGTGGCGCTGTACGAACACAGCGTCCACACGCAGGGCGTGATCTGGGACATCGACTCGTTCGACCAGTGGGGCGTGGAACTCGGCAAGGTGCTGACGATGCGGATCGCGCCGGAGCTCGACGCCGCGGCGGACGATGCGGCGCTGGCACACGATACGTCGACGAACGCGTTGATCCGGCGGTACAAGCGCATGAAGTAGTCGGACGCGTGTGCTGCGCCCATGGGCGCGACGGCGGCGGGACGCTTGTCGCTCTGCCGCCGGCGCCGGGCGGCGCGTAGCGTCGCCGGTAGTACGTTGACCCAGGGCGACGCTGGCCGTTCGCCACGCCGCGAGACGTAGCGGCCCACGTTCGTCATTCCCGAACGGTGTCTGCCACCCCCAGACCGACGCTCGCCCGCCTCTTGCATCGCGGCAGGGAGGGCACTGCGATGCATGCCCGCACGCGACTTGGCCACGCCCTGATAGCGGCGTGTCTCTTCCTCCTGGCGAGCGCCACCGTGGCGTTCGCGCAGGCCACACTCACGTCCGATCGCGCGGATTACGCGATCGGCGAAACCGTGATCCTCACCGGAACCGGCTGGACGCCCGGCGAAACCGTCACGCTGGTGATCAGCGAACTGCCGGCGGTCGACGACCCTGTCGTCTACACCTGCACCGCGGATGCCGGCGGGGCGATCGAAAATCACGACTTCCTCGCGCATCGCCACGGTGACACCATCACGTTCCTCGTCGACGCGCTCGGCGCCACCAGCGGACTGACCGCGCAGGCGAGCTTCACGGATTCGCCGGTGGTGGTGTCGTGCTCGGTGTCGCCCGTCGGGTCGTCCTCGGTGCCGCAAGGCGGCAGCGTCACCTTCACAGTGTCGGTGTACGCGTACTATTACCTCGGCCGCACCGTCGGCCTGTCGACCACGTTCACGCCATCGTGGCCGAGCGGGGTCGGCACCAACTACAACCCTCCTTCGCTCAGCACCACCTGCATGTTCTGGTGCCCTCCGGCGACGCTGACCTCCACCCTGACGATGTCGACCGCGTCGTACACGCCGCCTGGCTACTACACGTTCCGGGTGCGCGCTCAGTACGCTTCGGGGGACTACGCGGAAGGGTGGGCCAACATCACGGTCCAAAACAGCAACCGTCCGCCCGAGCTGGCGGCCATCGGCCAGAAGTACGCCTATGAAGGCGCGTTGCTCACGTTCACCGCCACCGCCACCGATCCCGACCCCGGACAGACGCTGCGCTTCGCGCTCGGCGGTCAACCCACCACCGGCATGGCGATCGACCCGGTCACCGGTGTCTTCACGTGGACGCCCGATTTCTGGCAGGGCGGCAACCACGGCGGCGAGTACCGCGATTACTCGATCGTGGTGCGCGTGACGGACAACGCGCAATATCCGCTCAGCGACTCCGAAGTGGTCGTCGTGCGGTGCTCCAACACCAACCGGCCGCCGTCCGTCTCCGTGATGTCGGAGGCGTGGCTGTCTGAGGAAGCGGCGGCCACCATTTCGGTGGACGCGAACGATCCCGATTCCGATCAGTCGTTCTACTACTCGGTGACCTCTGGACCGCCCGGCCTCCACTGGCGGTACACGAACCCGACATCCTCTCACAATTACCTCGAGTGGACGCCGACCGAGTACGACGGCCCTGGTGTCTACACGATCGGGATTCAGGTGAGTGACGGCTACGGCGGCAGCGGCTACGCCACCAGCACGTGGCACGTCGCGGAGGTGAATCGGCCGCCTGTCTTGCCGCGCTCCGGCACGCTGGCGATCGACGAGGAGACTGGCTGGAGTATGTCTCTTCGCGCGAGCGACTACGACAGCCCCACGAATCAAGTCAGGGTCGTGGTGACCGGGCTCGCGGAGGGCATGCAGTACGACTCGACCTACGCGTACGTGTGGTGGACGCCCACCGAAGCGCAGGGCCCGGCGACGTACAGTTTCACGGCCACCGCGACCGACAACGGATCGCCCCCGCTCAGCGACACCTACACCTACACGATCGCCGTGCGGGAGGTGAACCGGCTGCCGGAGCTCGCGGCGATCGCCGATTTCCGCATCGTCGACGGCGAGGAACTCGTGGTGCCGTTGATCGCCAGCGATCCGGACCTCCCCGCGAATCCTCTCACCTACCTGCTCGGGGGCGGTCCCAGCGGCATGCACGTCGATCCGCTGACCGGCGTGCTGACCTGGACGCCGTCGGCCTCGCAAGCGCCGGGCGACTACTTCGTCCAGGCGGTGGTGCACGACGGCTGGGGATCGGCGTCGCGCTCCTTCGCGGTGCATGTCGACATCGCGAACCGGCCGCCGACGCTCGAGGCGATCGCCGATCAGACGCTCGACGAGTGTGCCGACTGGACGTACGCGCTGGTCGCGCGCGACGACGACCGCTTCGCCAACCCGTTCAGCTACTGGGTCACCGGTGCGCCGGACGGTTTCGCGGTGGATCCGGGATCCGGCGTGATGACGTGGCATCCGGACGAGGCGCAGGGGCCCGGCGATTTCGTGGTGACCGCCTGGGTGTCGGACAACGACACACCCGCCTACACCGCGCAGCAGACGTTCGGCATGCATGTGCGCGAGGTGAATGTGCTCCCGGTGCTCAGCGTCGTCGCGACGGTGAGTGTCGACGAAGGGGCGCTGGTGCAGTTCGTCGCGCAGGGATCCGACGTGGACCTCCCGGCCAACCCGCTGGTGTACGCGCTGCTGCCGCCGTCACCCAGTGACGCGACGATCGACGGCGCGACAGGCGAGGTGCGCTGGACGCCGCTCGACGACGGAACCGCGACGCTGCGTGTGCAACTCGACGACGGCGCCGGCGGTCTGGTCACGGCCGATTGTGCGGTGACAGTGCACAACGTGGCGCCGCTGGTCGCGCTGTCGGCGCCGCCGGCCGGTACCGTGGTGCCGATCAACACAGTGGTGCCGCTCGCCGGTGCGTTCACCGATCCGAGTCTGCTCGACACCCACACCGCCGTGTGGACCGTGGGACCCTACACGGTGCCCGCGACGCTCGATGCCACCACCCGAACGGTGGACGGCAGTGGCAGCTTCCCACTTCCCGGCGTGTACGCAGTCTCGCTGGCCGTCACGGACGACGACGGCGGCGTCGGCTACGCGAACACCATCGACGGACTGGACGCGATGCTGGTGGTCTACGATCCCAACGGCGGATTCGTGACCGGCGGTGGCTGGTGTCTGTCACCGGCCGGCGCGTATCCCGCAAATCCGGCGCTCAGCGAGAAGGCCAACATGGGCTTCACCGCGCAATACAAGAAGAACGCCACCGTCCCCACCGGCGAAACCGAGTTCCAACTCAAGTCGGCCGGCCTCAACTTCCACAGCACCTCGTACGACTGGCTGGCGGTCCGCGGCGGCTGGGCACAGTACGCTGGGCACGGCACCCTCAATGGCGGCGGCAGCTACGCCTTCACCTTGACGGTGATCGATGGCGAACTGGCGGATGGCGGAGGCGACCGGATCCGCATGCGCATCGTCGAGCCGGCGAGCGGCGTCGTGGTCTACGACACGCAGCCGGGCGCGATCGAGAATGCCGATCCGACGCTGGTCTTGGGAGGCGGTTCGGTCGTCATCCACCCGGCGTCGACGTCGAGCGGCAAGAACAAGCCGTTGGGCGATGTCGTCCTTCCGGCGCGCTTCGCCGTGCACGCACTGGCAGCGGCGCGGCCCGGTGTGGTGGTCGATCTTCCGGTGGAGTGCGCACTCCGCGTCGAGGCGTTCGATGTCGCGGGACGTTGCGTGGCCACCCTGATCGACGCGCCGGTGGCGGCGGGACAGCGCACCGTCCTGTGGCCTGCACGTGAGACGGCGCACGCGGCGCAGGTGACGTTCTGCCGCGTGACGGCGACGCCACGTAGTGGCCTCGACGCCCCGTTCACCGCGACGGCACGGCTGGTGGTCGTGCGCTAGCCAGGTGTCGTGACGGACGGCCGTCGCACCGTCTTCGCGGTGCGGCGGCCGTTGTCGTTAGCGGCCGTGCACCCGGACCGCGAGACTCACGCGGGTTTGCGCGAAGTCGACATCCTGCGGATCCACGTAGGTGCCGGCCGGGAATTCGCTGTCGGTCGACAGGTGGCGCGCGGCGAGCTGCGCATCCCACGCCCGTGCCAGCCGTTGCGTCCACCGCGCGCCGGTTTCGGTGCGGTGCGACGTGCGATCGAAGCGCGTGACATCGAACTTGTCGGCGGTGGTGTAGTGGCGGGTCTCCGGCGTCCACCACGCGTCGAGCCGTCCGCGGTGCCGGCCGCCCCACGGGAGCGTCGCGGCCAGTGTCACGCCATGGCGATCGTAGGAGATATCGGTGTCGCGTACTTCGGTATCGGGCAGATCGCCGCGGGCGGTGAGGGCGCCGGTGAAATACGTCGCCGCCACCGACCAGCCGGTGCGTTCGCGCGGATGCACCTCGGCGCCGGCGCGCCACGTCGTGCGGTGATTGTCGCGCTCGCGGAAGTCGGTGCCGTAGTCGCGCACCGCGCGCTCGCCGCCGGCGGTGAACGCGAGCCGGCCGTGCCACGCGTCCTGCGTCAGCGCGCCGCCGTACACCGTTTCGCCGTAGGCCAGCGAGCGGCGAATCCGGCGCTGCGCCAGGAATGACGCGTCGGCATCGGTGACTTCGAGGAGATAGTACCGCGGCGTGCGCTCGACGAACGCGGTGGCGCGCAGCAGCGACCGCCGCCGCACCGTCAGCTCCTGCGCACCGCGCAGCGCGTAGGTCTGCGAGTCCTTGACACCGTTGTCATCGTAGAACGTCCCGGCGGCAGCGAGCGCCAGCGAGGATTCGCGGCGATGCCAGGGGCGTGCGCGCCAGCGCAGTTCGCCTTGCACTCCCGTCGCGCCGTCGCCCACCGACACGACGCGAAACCGCGACGAGGTGGGATTCTCCGCGAAGCGCGCCTGATCGTGCGGCGTCATCTGCAGGATGTTGTCGTCGACGCGGCGCTCGAGGCCGAGCGTCCACGTCCAGCGCGCTCCGCCGTCGCGTGCCGCCGACGCGGGAGCGTGGAGCCCCGCGCCGGCAAGCACGGCGACGACGATCGCGAGTGCGTGCCGACGCACTAGCGAAGCACCACGACGCGCCGCAGCGCGGTCACGCCACCGCGGCCGCTATCGCGCAGGCGGAGGTAGTAGATGCCGTTGGACACCGGCATGCCGTCGGCGCGCGTGCCGGTCCACCGCGTCTGCACCGGCGACGCGGCGCTGCCGCGCCACACGGTCGTCACGAATCGGCCGGTGGCATCCCACACCTCGAGGTCAGCGACACCGCGCGGCGCCGCGAAGGCGATGTCGAGCGTACCGCGCATCGGCAGCGGTCCGGTGGTGAGACCCTGCGTTCCCCGCGACGGCGGCGTGATGCCGACCGGCGCGGCGAGCAGCATGTCGGCCAGCGCGAGGTCCGCGCTCACCGCGACGCCGTTCGACCATGCGGCGGCCAGCGACGAGCCCACCGGCGGCGTGTACAGCAGGTTCCACGTCCCGGCATCGACCGACACCGAGTACGCGCCGAGCGCGTCGGTGACGTGATGTGTCGTCCACAGCGGCGTCGAATTGCCCGGCGCATAGAAGTCCACCGTCACGCCGGACAACGGCAGCAGTGTCCCCGCGTCGCGCACCGTGCCCGACACTAGCCAGCCATCCGCCAGCACCTGATCCGGCAGCACGATGGTGGAAAGCACCGCCTGCCCCGACTTCTGCGCCGGCCGCAACCGCGTCACCGACGACGGGATGTACTTGATGTCGTAGGTGCCCGGCGCGATCAGCAGGTCGTAGGTGCCGTCGGCGAGCGTGGCGTCGTTCGGCGTGTAGAGCTTGGCCGACCCGCCGGCGGGGTAGACGTCGAGGTCGACGTTCGCCACCGCCGCCGCGTGCGTGTCGTGCACGCTGCCGCGCAGATGCACGCCGGTGACGAACGGCAGGCTGGGCAGAGTGGTCGCCGCGTTCACCGTGACGGCGTCTTGGGACGACGGTGCGAGGCCGCTGCACGCCGGCGGGTCGTACTGGAAGTCGTAGGTGCCCGCCGGCACCACGACGGTGAAGTTGCCGCTGGCGTCGCTTGCATCGTGCGCCAGACGTACGGAGGCGCGGGTCGCGCTGTCCACCGCGTTGATGTTGACGTTGACCGCCGGTCCGCCGCCGGGCGCCGTGAGGTGTCCGCTCACCGCGATGCCGGCCGCGCACTGCACCGTGCCGATGTTGACATTGCCCCCGGCGACGACGTTGTTCCAATGCCCCACCTGGTCACTGATCCCCGCCGGCGGCTCCGCATTGATGTCGTAGGTGCCGGCCGGAACGTAGATCGCGAACGCGCCGGTGGCGTCGGCGTGGTCGTTGTCGGCCGGCTGGCGCGGCGCGCCGGCGGCGGTGACGTCGTAGAACTTGATCTTGGCGTCGGCGCACGGCTGGCCGTTCGAGCGCAGCACGACACCGCTCACCAGCACCGCGTCGCGCAGCGTTTCGGTGCCATAGTTCTTGCTGCGATCCACCAGCAAGCCGGTCACCCGCGTCGATTCCACCGGCTTGCAGTGCGGCGCGTTGTACTCGACGGTGTAGGTGCCGGCCGGGAGGTTGATCGAGTAGTTGCCGTTGACGTCGGTGTTGTCGTGTGCGTTCGCCATCTTGGCGCCGGTGCATTCGTCGAACACGTCGATGTCGACGTTCTTCAACTTCGCGTTGTGCTTGTCTTGCACGGTGCCGCTGATCGTGAAGCCGCTGCCCAGCGTGTCGACCAAGCCGCTGATATCGCTGCCGGCCACCACCAGGCCCCTGCGCACCTTATCGGTGTACGCGTTGCCAGCCGGCGGACGGAAGTCGATGTCGTAGGTGCCGCTCGGCACGCGAATCGAGTACGCACCACCGGCCGTGGTGAGGTCCTTGGTGACGAACACGCGGTCGCCGGTGGCGCTATTGGTGAATTTGAAGTCGACGTTGGCGGCGTTGCCGAGCGTCGGCGTCTTCACGGTGCCCGCGACCAAGCGGCCCGGGTGCAGCGTCACCGTGCCGAGCGAGGTGCTCGTGCTCACCACGATGTCTTGCAGGTCGCCGGCGCATACCGCCGCGGCGGCCGGTGCGATGAAGTGAATGTCGTACGTGCCGGCGGCGACCACGATGCTGAACGAACCATCGGCGGCCGTCTTGTCGCCACTGAGGAAGATGTTGTCGCCTGTACATTGATCGATGAAGTCGACGTCGACATTGCCGATGCCGGCGCCGGCCTCAGTCTTGACGAAGCCGCTGATGGTGGCAGCGTGCGCGGCGACGGTGGTGAGCGATGCGGTGAGCACCAGCGCGGCCACGCGGAGTGGAGATGCGAGCATGGGCGTCCTTTCTGTCGTCGGGCGAGGGCGCGGCGCTAGCCGGCAGCCGCCTCGAGCGGGGTCTCGAGCAGTTGCTCGGCGAACAGCGCGCGGTACGCACCGCCGCGCGCCAAGAGGTCGTCGTGCGTGCCCTGTTCGACGATGCGGCCGCCGTCGAGCACGATGATGCGGTCGGCGCGGCGCACCGTGGAGACGCGGTGCGCGATCACGAACGTGGTGCGGCCAGCCATGACACGCGCCAGGGCGTCCTGGATCAGCGCCTCCGATTCGGCGTCCACCGCAGACGTCGCCTCGTCGAGCACGAGCAGCGGCGGGTTGCCGAGGATCGCGCGGGCCAAGGCGATGCGCTGCACCTGGCCGCCGGAGAGCCGTTGGCCGCGTTCCCCGACGTCAGTCGAAAAGCCGTCCGGCAACGCCTCGATGAACGGCAGCGCGTTGGCAATGCGCGCCGCCTCGATGACCTCGTCGTCGCTCGCGGTGGGCAGGCCGTAGCGGATGTTGTCCGCGATCGACCCGCTGAACAGCAGCGTGTCCTGTGTGACCACGCCGATCGCGCGGCGCAGCGAGGCGAGATCGACGGTGCGCAAGTCTTGTCCATCGATCGCCACGCGGCCGCTGTCGGGTTGCAAGAAGCGCAGCAGGTGGTGGAGCAGCGTCGTCTTGCCGGCGCCGTTGTGGCCGACCAGTGCCACGGTTTCGCCCCCGGCCACGTGCAGCGTGACGTCGCGCAGCACCGGCGTCCCCGGCAAGTACGCGAAGCTTACGTCTTCGAACGACACGGCGCCGTGCGACACCACGAGCGGCTCGCCGGACGCGGCCTCCTGCAGCGGCGTCGTCTCCTCGAAGAAATCGAGGATGCGGTCGAGCGATACACGCGCGGCTTGATACGTCTCGTTGGTCTTCGACAAGCGGCGCAGCGGCGGGAACAGCATCGAGCTGAGCGAGTAGAACGCCATCAGCGAGCCCTTGCTCATGGTGCCGTCCAGCACTTCGCGGCCGCCGATCCACAACACCAGCGCGGCGCCGATCGCCACCGTCACGTTGGCCACCGCGTTGAGCCGCCCGCCGAGCCGCGCCTTCTCGATCAAGTGATCGCGCATGCGGCCCGACTGCTGCTCGACGCGCGAGGTCTCCGCGTCTTCCTGTCCGAATGCCTTGACGATCGCGGCGCCGGCGATCTTCTCCTGCAATTGCCCGGACAATGCCGAGCGCTCGCGCCGCGCCTTGCGGCCGGTCGCGCGCAGCCGCGGATTGAGACGCACGAACGCCAGCACGTAGACCGGCAGCGCCGCCATCACCACCAGCGACAGATGCCAATTCACACAGAAGATGGCGATCAGCACCGCGAGCACGGTCACGCCGTCCATCAGCGCGCGCAGGAAGCCGTCGGTGATCATGTCGAGCACCGCGTTGATGTCGCCGATCAACCGCAGCATCAGCTTGCCGGTGCGCGCGCTGCGGAAGTAGGGCATCGACAGCGTTTGCAGGTGGCGATAGAGATCGAGCCGCAGCTCGAACACGATGCGCTGCCCGATGGTCTCCGACACCGTGCGCTGGGTGTAGAGCAGCACACCCTTGAGCAGCGCCAGTGCCACCAGCGTGACGAAGATGCCGAGCAGGAAGGTGTCCGGCGCGACGTGCGTGCCGAAAGCCAGCACGTGCTGGTGCCGGTGCAGCACGTCGTCGAGCACACGCTTCAACACGAACGGAATCGGAATGTCGACGACGGCGAGCAACACCGAGAGCGTGAGCGCCGAGCCGAGCAGCCGCCGGTGCCGCCGCGCGTACGGCAGCAGCTGGGCGATCTCCTCGACCGGGCCGCGCTCGCGGCTGCTGTCGTCGGCATCCGTGGTGCCGGTGCCGTACGCGGGGAGGGAGGTCACGGCCGCGCTCACGGCTGGGCGAAGCGGGCGGCGGCCGGCGGTGTCGCGCGACGCACGGCAGCCAGCGGTGCCGGCGCCGCGGCCGGGATCGTCGCCGGGCGCGGGCGGATGCCGCCGTGGGGCGCCGGCGCCGCGTCGCGGGCCGCCGCCAAGGCGCGGATCGCCGGCACCAAGGCGCCTTCGAGGATCGCCACGCCTTCCAGGCATTGCACGCCGCTCACCGCCTCGGCTTCCGCGACACCGAGGCGTCCGTTCGCCACCGGACCGGCGGTGGCCAGCACGGTGTAGCCCAACTCGCGCAACCGGCGCACACCGGCATCGCACGACAGCGCATCCGGCGCGGCGAACGTCACCGCGTCGATCGACGCGCGGAACGCGGGATCGGCCAGCAGCATCGCCGTCTCGCGCTGCACCACGCCGTCGGCAATCTCGATCACCACGAATTCGGGGCGATGCTCGGCGAGCACGCCGCGCAGGTGCGCAGCGATCGACGTGAGCTCAGTGAGCGAGCAGTCGGCGGTGGAGGGCCAGCCGGCATCGGTGAAGTCGACCACCGTGACCGCGCCGGCGTCGTAGAACAGGTTGGGATCCTTGCGGCAGGCAGTACCGGTGATCTTCGCGGCGGCCACCACGTGGCCGGCATTCGCCAGGCTGTGGACCATCTGTGCGGCGGTGGTGGTCTTGCCGGAGTTCATCGAGGCGCCGAGCGACAGGACGGTGACGGGGCGGGCAGCGTGCGCCGCGGTCCCGGTGAGCGGCCGGGGGAACTGCGTCAGGTGGAGCGGTTCGCCGTCGGGGCCTGCCAACCGGCCGAGCCACTCGATCACCGTGGGCTCCGGCATGCGGTTGTTCATGCTCACCACGTCTCCCACCACACCGCCGATCCCGATGATGTGGCCGAACGGGCCGCTGATCCGCGCCACGCCTTCGAATTGGTCGGTGGCGTAGCGATTGCCGAGCACGCCGACGAAGATGTCGCCGACGAACAGCGACATGCGGCGGCCGCTGCGCTCCTCGAGGTCGCGGTGCTTGCCGATGGACACGACGCGCGCGAGGACGAGGCTGCCGGGATTGGTTTCCTCGACCACGGGCAGGATGCCGGTGACGAGCGAAGGGTCAACGAGGTGGGTGGCGTACGGCCACTTCACGCGGCGGTTCTGGAAGAACTGCATGGGCGGGTCCTCTCGTGCACGCGGCGCCACGACGCATGGCGCGGACGCGCCACGGCCTGAGGGGCAGCCAACCGGGTACAGCCGAGAGGACTGCGGGAGAGCACCGCAGGAGAATCGACGGCGAGAAGTAGCGCGGCCGGCCGGCCTGATACTTGAGGGGGAGGAAAAAAGTGCGGGCGAGGCCATGGCGCCTCGCCCGCTCACCGCTTATACGTTGTAGCGGAAGTCTTTAGGCCCTGAGGTGTGATGCGGCGGCCGCGGACAGGTGCGGCACACTTCGTCGAGGAACTGGTAGGCGTAGGCCATGCCCTTCTGCGTGCTGGTCTGGCGCACCGCCTGCTCGAGGAAGATCTGGTCGGCACCCAGACGGTCCACGATGCCGGCGCGCTCGAAGACGCCGTACAACTCCTGCCGCACGCCCACCAGGATGACCTTCACGCCGCGCTGGTGCAGCAGCTCGAGGTGCTCGTGCAGCATGTGCATGCCGACGGCGTCCGGATTCCGCACCCGCTTGACCCGCAGCACCAGGATCTTTGTCTCGTCGGTGATGCGATTCTCGATGGTGGCCAGCAGCGTGTCGAGCCGCGAGGCGGCACCGAAGAACATCTCGCCCTCGAGTCCGAAGATGAGGATGCGCTCGCACGGCGTGTCGTCCGGCCCGCGTTCGACGATGATGCCGTCTTCGTCGACCACGAACTCGGTGAGCAGCATGCGGCCGGCCCGCGGCACCGTCAGCATGAACGACATGAACACGCCGATGAGCACGCAGAACTCGACGCTGATGCCGATCGCCGCGAACGCCGTCGCCGCGATGATCAAGCGGTCGAAGCGCGACACCTCGAGATGGAAGCGCAGCGCCTTCCAGTCGACCATCTTCCACGACGAGATGATGAGGATGCCGGCCATCGCCGACTTCGGAATGAACTGGGCGTACGGCGCGAACAGCATGACGATGGCCGCCACCGCCGCCGCGCTGATGACGCCCGACCACTGCGTCTGCCCGCCCGCCTGCTGGTTGATCGTCGAGCGGGTCAGCGAGCCCGAGCCGGGGAAGCAGTGGAAGAACGAACCGGTGACGTTCGCCAGCCCTTCCGACAGACACTGCTGATTGATGTCGATGCGCTGCCGGGTTTGCGCGGCGATCGCCTTCGCCATCGAGATGGCCTCGAGAAGACCGAGCGTGGCGATCGCGAGCGCACTGGTCGAGAGCTGACGGAGGTGCGGCGAGTGGAAGTCCGGGGGCGCGAAGCGCGGCAATTGCGCCGGAATGTCGCCGACCACCTTGACGCCCGCGCTCTCGAAGCCGAAGCGCGCGCTGAGCGCCGCCATGATCACCACGGTGAGCAGGAGATCGGGCAGCAGCGGCATGCGCAGCTTGCCTTTCGCCCAGCGCAGTGCGAGCACCAGCGCCATCGACGCGAGCCCGACTTCGAGCGTCAGCGCGTGCACGTGGCCGCCGTGCGTCATGGTTTCCCAGAAGCGCACCATGAACAGGTCGTGCGGATCGCCCTGCGCCTTGAGCCCGAGCAAGTTCTTCATCTGGTCGAGCGGCAGCAGCGCGCCGGCGCCGAGCGTGAAGCCGATGATGACCGAGTGCGAGATGTAGCGCGTGAGGTCGCCGAGGCGCAGCAGCGTGATCCCGACTTGGATGCAGCCGACCAGGAACGCGCACAGGATCGCCGCCGACAACCGGCTCTCCGCCGGCAGCACGCTGATCGCGCTCAGCAGGGCGATCGAGATTGCGTTCGTCGGCCCGTTGATCAGCTGCTTCGAGGAGTCGAAGACCGCGCCCACCGCGGTCATCACGATCGCGGTGTAGAGCCCGTACTCGGCGGGGAGGCCGGCGACCAGGGCATACGCCATCGCCTGCGGCACGGCGACGGTCGCGACCGTGAGTCCGGCGATGAGATCGCCGCGAAACTTCTCGATGCTGTAGCGACGCGCCGAGTACACCGCGGGGATGCGGCGGTACAGCCAACGCACCAGCACCGACGGGTGGACGTGCTGACCGAGTTCGTCGATGTAGCGACCGGGCGCCGCACCTTGCGACACGGGGGATCCTCCGGCACACAGGCGAGGTCGGCGACTGGCAGCCTGCCGTCGCCCAGAACATTCAACAGGTTCGCCAGGCTACTGGATCGGCCCGCGAAACTCCACAGTCGAGTAGTTTCCGCTCACGGCATCGCTGATTTGCGTCCGTGACATGTCATGGCGGCAGGATTTGTCACGGCGTGGAAACACCAGGAGCCCGCACCGGGTGTGGTGCGGGCTCCGTCCGTGCCCGGAATCCTACCGGTACAGCGTCTTGACCTTGCCCCACGACGTCCCGCGCACCGGTGTCACCGGACTGCCGTTCAACACCACGATGGCGCTGCGCAGGTTGTTCTCCGAGCAGCAGTCGTCGACCTGCGTGACCACCACGCGGTTGATCTCGCCCGACACCACGTAGGTGCTCAGGTCTGTGGTGCCCGAGCCACCGAGGTAGACGTAGCTCCCCGGCACCACGAGCCCGCCGGGATACGCCGAGTTGAAGATCGTCACGCGCGAGCCGTCATCCATGCCGCTGAAGGCGATGGTGAACTGTGTCACCACGACGTTGAGCGGGATGTCCACCAGCGTCTGGAAGTACGTGAAGTCGCCGTACCCCATGCAGGTGACCGGCGCCTGGCACACCCGCGACGCGATGCTGAAGTCGATGATGTCGCCATTGGGGGCTGGCTTCCATCCCGCATCACCCTGCGGCGGAATCGTGGCGACGTCGTATTCGCAGATCGCGCCGTGCTGGCTGGGCGAACAGCTGAAGGCGATGAGACCGAGCGGATTGGCGGGCGTGACCTCGAGCCCCTCGTGCATTTGCCACGCCGAGCGGGTTTGCGCACCGGCGAACGACGCGCAGGTGGCGACACACAGTGCCGCAAGCGCGAGACGGAATCCAAGATTCATGGGAAGCTCCTCGGTGTGGGGGCACGGGCTGTGAACGACCAGCCTCCAGCATGGCACACGCGAAGCCGCAGCTGGATGGCTCAGACGGCGAGGAGACGGACAGGCTCAATGCCCATTGACAAGCGGCGGCGGCGAGCATGCGCCGCCGCCGCCGCGTGACGGTGCGAAAGACGACTAGAGCGCGAGGGCGTCGTCGAGCGCCTTGAGCGCCTCGCCGCGTTCGTAGGATCCGAGCGTGCGGGCCGCCGCGCGGTAGCGCGCCGACAACGCCGCGTCGCGCGCGATCCGGCGCGCCAGCACCTGCAACGCCACCCGCTTCTCATACTGCGAGCCGATGCCGTCCGCCACCTCGAGCGCCTCACCCAACGAAGGCGGAGCCAGTGGCGCATTCGAGGCAAGTGCCACCAACGCCGTCCGGCGCTCGAAATCCGAGTGCAGCCCACGCATCGCGGTGAGACACGCGCCCGCGACGGCGGGATCGGAGGCGCGCGGCGCCGCGACCTCGATCACCGTGCGCAACTCGAAATCCGAGGTGATCCGCTCGCCGGCGAGGCGAACCAGAGACGCGGCGAACGGCGCGCCGCCTGTCCCGCCCTCCAATCCTTCTTGGATCGTGCGGCGCAGTTCGTAACTGGAGCCGAGTCGCGCTGCCTGCCCCATCCACGCCGCTTGCGCGTCCGCCTCCGTGTGCACGGCCCGCAACCGCGCGGCGTGCCGCAGGATCTCCGCCAACTCGAAGTCGGAGCCGATGCTCTGCGCGCCCGCGATCACTTGCCCCGCGCGCGATGCGTCGAGCGGATCGTCGTCCATCGCGGCCGTCAGCACGCAGCGTACGTCGTAGTCGGAGTGCATCTCGCTCGCGAGGGCGAGGGCGCGGGAGAATTGCGGCGCGTCGAGGGTCGCCTGTGCGAAGAGCGCGGTCAGGTACGCGGCGCGGCCTCCGTCACCGGTGATGAGCGCGCATTCGTCCAGCACGCGCGGGGGACCGCCGCGCGCCAGCAAGCGGCCGACGCGGCCGTTCGCGTCGAAGGCGGTTTCGCGGAAGATGCGCGGGAGCGCGGCGGCCAGCCATGCGCGGCCCTCCGCGTCGAGTGGCGCGGTGTGGCCATTCACGGAGTAGAGGCGGCTCACATCGCCCCCACGCGCGGGACGTACCTGGTACTCGTGTTCGACCCCGCCCTGCTTCTCGCGCAGGAAGAACGCGCCGCCCGGCGACAGGCTCGCGACATCGGATTCGTCGTCGGCAAATCGCACCACGCCCGTCGTGCGCAGCTTCGCCGTGTACCCCGGGCGCGTGACGGACGCGCTCATGCCCCAGCCGTCCTGCGATGTCGTGATGCGAGTCGAACTGCCGTGGGTGCGGGTGATCAGATCCTCCGCATTGCAACCCGGCAGCACGAACGCCGCGCCGGCAAGCCCGAGGAACACGCCGAGGCGCAGCGGCCATGAGACGGTACGTGACGACATGATGGTCTCCGTGAGCAGGTGATCGACGCGCGCGACGAGTGGACCGTCGGACGCCATGGCGACACCGATGGCGGCGGTGCGGGTGCGGGTGAGGTGTGCCGCGCAGGTCGCCAGACATTCGGCGAGCGCGCGGGGATCGCGGGTGGCGCGCGCTGCCCAGGCATCGGCCTCGAGTTCGGCGAGGGCAGCCAATCGGCGCCGGGCGAGGTGGAGCAGCGGCTGCAGCCACATCGCCGCGGCGAGCAGTTGCACGAGCACGTGCCACTGAGGATCGCGGCGGGCGCGGTGCGCCAATTCGTGGGCGAGGAGCGCGCGTCGCTGCCGGGCGTCCAGATCTCCCGCCGCCCATTCCGGCAGGACGATCTCCCCGTTCGGCAGCGTCAGCGGACTCCCGACCGCGCGCGAGACGCTGAGGCCACGCGGCCGCAGCCCCTGCACCGCGCACATCGAGGCGAACTCCGCGGCGATCCCGGCGTCCACCGTCCGCCGTTCCGCGAGCAGCCGGCGCGCCGCACGCGCCGAGTGCGCGTGGCGCGTGAGCCCAACGGCTGCCCCCGCGAGCCACAGCAGCGCGAGCGCCTCTGCCGCGCGGGCGAGGCCGCGCGGGATGCCTCGCGGCGTCGGCACCGGCGTCGCGGCGGGTGCCAGCGGTGTGGCGCGCGCTGCCCGCGACGCGTCCGCGACGTGCGCGGCACGCGGCGAGGCCGCACGGGGCGGCGCGGTCCGCAGGTGCGGTGCCGCGGCAGGCTGGAGCAGCGAGGCGGCGGATCGCGCCGTCCACCCGCAGCTGTATGCGGTCGCCGTCGCCAGCGCGCCCACCAGCGCGGCCCGCCACACGAACTCGCGCACCGCCGGCACCCGCCCGCGGCACGCCGCGTCGATTCCCCATGCCGCCGCGAGCAGCAGAGTCGAATGCGCTAGGTAGGTGAGCAGCCAGGCCGTCACGCCGGAGGCCAGATCATTCATCGTCGGACCCCCGCAGGCGTGCCCGGATCTTGGTCAGGTCTCCCGGGGCGATGTCGTCGGCGCGCACCAAGTGCGTGACGAGCGCGAGCGCATCGCCACGAAACAACGTCGACACCAGATCGGTCACCATCGACTCGCGCACGTCGGCCTCGCTGACCAGCGCGCGATAGGTGAGGGTGCGGCCGTCGCGGCGCGAGGCGACCACGCCGCGCTTCGCGAGTCGCGTGAGAAGCGTGGCGACGGTGGTCGGCGCCAGACCGCGCTCGGCGGCCAGATCGGCGGCGATGTCCGAGGTCGCCGCCTCGCCGCGACGCCACAGCGCGCGCATCACCGCGAACTGCACGGCGGAGAGATGAATGTCACGAGACGAAGAAGCGGACATGACGACCTCGCGGGCGATCGAATGGACAACTACATGTGTAGTCGAAGTCCGGCCCGCCGTCAAGGCCTCCCCGGAATTCGCTACCTGCGCCGCTCGCCGACGCCGCTATACTGCCGCGCACTCGATGCGGGCGGAGGGAGTTCATGCTCTGGTACGTGGCGCTCGGTAGCGCTCTCGGCGGCGTGACGCGATTCGTGGTGGGAGGCTATCTCCAGCGGATGTGGGGCGCGGAGTTCCCCGCGGGGACGCTGTTCGTCAACCTGACAGGATCGCTGCTCATCGGGTTCGTGATGCGGCTCTGTGTCGCCGCCCCGTCGATTCCCGTGGAGGCGCGTCTGTTCCTCACCACCGGCTTCTGCGGCGGCTTCACCACGTTCTCGACCTTCAGCCTCGAAACCGTCGAGATGCTCAAGACGGGCGCGGCACCGCGCGCCGTGCTCTACATCGTGTCCAGCGTGTTGCTCTGTCTCGCCGGCACATTCGCCGGGTTCGCGTTGGCGCTCGGCCTCGTGGCGTTGCGCCGCGGCCTCTGACGCGCGAACGCCGGGAGCGGCGAGCTCCCGGCGTCGGCGCGACTCGCGCTGGCAGTGCGCGCGCCTACTTGATCGATCCGAGCACGCTCTTGGCGCCGGTGCCCTTGCCGGTGAGTTCGAGCGTCCACGTCGTCGGCTTGTCGCCATCGCCCTGCGGGTTCGTGCCGACGAACTTGACCCAGCCGCCGGGGACGCTGTCCGCCAGCCACCATTCGATCGTCGAACCGCCGGCGCCGCCGGAGAACTTCACGTGCTTGGCGCTCACGCCGCCCACGGTTTCGCTGCCGACGGTGGCGCCTTCCACGCTCTCCGGCGTCGGCTTGAAGGGCAGCGCCGAGAGGCTGCTCAGCATCGACATGTACTGCGGGACGAGCATCTCGCGCGGTTCGGGATCGCCGGGCAGCTTGCCGCGCATGCGCACCAGCTGCCGGATGGTGCCGTCGGGGTCGAGCGGCTTGAACAGACCTTCGAGCACCACGGTGTCGACCACCGCGTCGTGTGCGACCAGCGACGTGGTGCGCCACCACTCGCTGCCCTCGGGCGTCTTGAGCAGGAAGGCGCGCTCGATCGTCGTCTTCTCCTCGGGCGATGCGGAGTCCAGCATCTGCCACGTCGTCCACTCGCCCGGCTGGTAGGGCTTCTCGAACATGGTGGCGCCGGAGATGTACATCGCCGAGAACATGTACCCGATGTAGCCCCACGCAGCGTCGCCGCCCCACGTCGACGGCAGATGGCCGTGGCCGCCGCCGCCGCGCACCGCGCCGCCGGTGTAGCCGGGACCCGCATCGCCGCTGATCGTCGTGACGCGCGAGCCGAGCGCCCCCATCAGGTCGCCCTTGTGCGCGCCGAGCACCGACTTCTCGCCATCGCTGAACTTCTCGGAACACGAGCCGCCGAGGAAACACAGGATGCGATTGGTGAGCGACTCGTACTGTCCGCCCTTGAATCCACCCGCGCTGTTGGCCGCGGCCGTCGGGCCCTCCATCAACTTCGCGCGTTCCTTCTGGAAGCCGTCCTCGCTCGAGGCGCCGCACTTCGCCTTGAGGGCGATCTTCGCGGCGAGCCCGAGCTTGCCGCCGCTGGCGTCGTTCGCGGCCATGAACGTCTTCGCGCACTCACGCCACGCGGCGATCTTGCGATCGAGTTCGTCGAGTTGCGCGGTGACGTTGCCCTGCGCCTGCGTCTCGGCGGTGTGAGCCTTGAAGAAGCGGGCGATGATGTCTTCGGTGATCTCGACCACGTCACCGGCTCGCGCCGGCAGCGCGGAGACGGCGAGGCAGGTGGCAAGCAGCGCGGTGACGACTGCGGAGCGGCGGAGCCTCATGACGGCGAATCCTCCGGGTGAGGGGACGACGGCGAACCCCGCCGACGATACGGCGTCCCATCCGGAGCTGTCAGTACATCAATAGGCGGCAGGGGCGACCTGGCGCAAGACCGCAACGCGCACGGGGCCGCGGCAGCACGCCGCGGCCCCGTGTCACATCGCGGTGAGGGCGAGCCTACGGCAACACCGGCACCCGAATCACCGGCCCGGCGCCGCCGGCCGGCCGCGCGTAGTAGATGCCCGCCGGCACGCGGTGGCCGGCGCGGTCACGCAGATCCCATGCCGCCGTCGCCGTGCCGGTGGTCGCGTCGGCGCGCAGCGTGAGCCGCTGCATCACCCGTCCGGTGACGTCGAGCAGTTCGAGCCCCAGCGTGCCGCCCGGCGCCATATCCTGCGCCCGGAAGCGCGCCACCGCGCGTGCCGGCGACGGCGCCAGCGACAGCCGCACTGGCCGCGGGGCATCGCCCGGCCCGAGCCCGCCTTCGACCTCGGAGATCGTCCCGGCGCCGTTTTCGATGAACACGGGCTCCGGCCCCACGAGGATCGTCACCACGCCATCCGTGGATGGCACGGTTTCGATGAGCGCGTCCTCCGCCCGCTGGCCCGCCACCGTGATCGGATGTGTGATCACCACGCGCGACGCCGTGGTCTCGAGCGTGAACGGACGCGTCTGCAGCGGACACCACACGACGTCCACCGGCCCGTGCTCGGTCTCGAACCGGATGTCGAACAGGCAGCTGTCTTCGTCCGCGTAGTCGCGGATGCTGTTGTCGGTGGCGCTGGTGTAATCGGCGAGCTTCTGGGTGAGCAGCCGGTACGTCTCGTAGGACGGCTTGCCGTCGACATACGATTGATTGTCCGAATGCACCAAGGCGACGTTCGTCCACTTCTCGGACAAGTCCTGATTGTACGGCCCCGGCGGCAGATACTCGAACGCGTAGCACACCACACCGTTGCCCAGCGCTTCCGCGTAGTCGGACATCACGTGATAAGCGTTCAGCGTGTCGGTGTAGCCTTCGGCGCGCGACAGGTTCGGGCCGCCGGCCTCGTAGCACCAGATCTCCTTCGTCGAATCCGCCATCAAGCTGCGCAGGTAGGCGAGTTCGCCCTGGATCGTCTGGTCCACCTGGTACGAGTGCAGGTCGACGAAATCGTAGTCGAGCGTCGAGAGATAGCGCGTGGTGCGGTTGATCCATTGCTGGAGCCGCGCCGGCGCGTAGTAGCGGTTCGACGGCGGCCGTCCATGCACGAAGCCCGCCTGGTACGCCGCGTTCCAACACAGATCGCTCGACAGGCCGATCAATCCTACCTGCGCCGTCGAATCCGCGGCCAGAATCGCCGCGCGCGTCTGGGTGTAGTAGTCGACGTACTGGTCCTCGGTGCCCTTCCAGAACGTATCTTCCTGCTCGATGTGCCAGTGATGGACGACGCACGAACTGAACGGCATGTCGTCGTGGCCATCGCCGTCGTAGCGCTCGACGATGCGGGTGATCGAATCCGTCCACGCCTGCATGTCGACCGGATAGTAGGCATTCGTGCTGTCGTCGGCGGCGGTGGTGATGGTGAAGGCGAGCTGCAAGCCGGCACCGCAGGTCGAAGTCACGCCGGCATCCGAGTCGTACCACCACCCGAAGCTGAAGTAGGGCTTCAGCATGCGGAAGCTCCACTCGGTGCCCAAGTAGCGCACCGCCGCCGTGTCGATGTTCGCGGTTTGCGCGCGATAGAGTCCGAAGTTGGTGCGCGGCCATGCGAGGCCGCTGCCCGAGCCGTTGCCGGATCCCGAGCCGGAGCCCGAGCCGCCTCCCGTTCCGGTGCCGATGGACTGTGCCTGCGCGGCTCCCGCCAGCGCCGTGATGCACGCGAGTGCGCCCCACAGGGCACGCCGCGACCGCCATGTCGACGTCATGTTACGAAACCTCCCACTTGCGACATCGGCGGCGCCGGCCGGGGAGGCGAGATCGAGGCGAGGGAGAGCGGGGCGAGTGGGTGCGGGCGCGCAGCGCGGCGGTCCGGACCGCCGGGTTCCCCTGCCGCTTTCCGCTACTTGACGCTCCCGGCGTCAGGCAGGCACGGTCGGAGCATCTCCCCCCGCCCCTCTCAGAGGACTTGGAGGTACGTCATGCGTTTCAGCTCATCGCGCATCGTGGCGGGCATCGTGGCCGCCGTGGTCGTCGCCAGCGTCGTCGCGGCCGCTCCCGCGAGCGCCAAGCCCCACAAGCGTGCGCCCGTCGCCAAAGGCGCGCCGATCACCGTCACCGAAGCGGTCGACATCGCCGCGCTCGCCAAGGACCCCGCCAGCTTCGCCGGCAAGACCGTGCGCCTCGAGGGCACCGTCAAGGAGGTGTGCCAGGGCCGCGGCTGCTGGGTCGAAGTCGTCGACGCGAAGGGCGCCAGCTTCATGGCCAAGTCACTCGACGAATCCATCCTCTTGCCGAAGAACTGCGCCGGCCGCGGCATCATCGTGCAGGGCGTGGTGACCACGCTGGGCGGCGAGGAGAAGGCCGAGGCGAAGACCGAGGCGAAGACCGAGGCGAAGGAAGGCAGCGAGACGGCTGCGGCCGAGGGCCACGCGGCGATGCACGAAGGCCACGAGGCCAAGGAAGGCGGCAAGGACGCCGGCGAAGCGGGCGTCGCGCCGCACGAGTGCCCGCGCCCGACGTTCGTGGTCTCGACCCAGGGCGTGCGCCTCAAGTAAGCCCAACGCCGGGACGCAGTCGGGGGCGAGGTCGTCGCGCGACCCTCGCCCCGTGCGTTTTCCCGATGCGACGCGCGTCTCAGCGCGTGACGACGATCCGCCGCTGCATCACCGCCCCCGCGTGTTCGAGCCGCGCGATGTACACACCGCTCGCCACCCCGGCGCCGGCGCCGTCACGCAGATCCCACGTCGCGGTCTGCGCCCCGGCGCCTTCGCTGCCGTCACGCAGCACGCGCACCACGCGGCCCCTCACATTGGCGATCGTCAGACGCGCACGTCCCGCACGCGGCAGGGCGAAGGCAAACGTGGCGACGGTGGGCGCCGGAGTAGCGCCCGTCAACGCGAGCGCGAGCGCCGGGCGCCCCGACGGTTCCTCGACGCGCACCGGTAACCCGCTCGGCACGTGCAGCACGGCGATGCCGCGGCTCACGCACGACATCCATAGCTCGTAGCCGTCGCTCACCGGCTTGACTTCGACGTCCTCGATTTGTCCGTGCGGCAGGCCACCCCATTGCGGGGTGCCGCCCGGCGGTGCGGGGAAGCTGCCGACGTGCGTGCCGTCCCACCAGCACAAGCCGCGTTCGGTGTACGGGTAGTCGGTGTCGTACTGCATCCACAGCCGGCCGTCGGAGGTCACCGCCCACGGCGTGACGTAGTGCCCCGGGAATGGCCAGCCCTGGTCGTAGCGCCACATCGTGTACGCACCCGTCGTCGCGTCGAGCTTGATCAGTGCTCCACCCGTGCCGCCCTGCCCGCGCTGCACCGACGCGCCGATCCACACGACGCCGTTGGCGTCTGGCGCGAGGCCGGAGAACTGATCGCTGATGGTCGCCAGCTCTGGGAAGTCGCCGATCTGCCGTTGGAACCGATACGCGCCGTCGGTCCGCTGCACCTGATTGCCGGTGATCGTCCACACCGTGTTGGCGCGCGACGGATCCGGTCGCATCAGCGAGCCCCACCCCGACATCGGCACGGACGACCACGCGCTACCGGTGAAGTAATTCAGCGCATAGTATTCGCCGAGCGCCCACACGCGGCCGCCCGAGTCCTCGTTCAAGCGCACCGCGCCGCTCAACGTGGAGAGTTGCGTGAAGTGCGTGCCGTCCCATTCGTGGATGCCGTACGAGTACGATGCCGGCGACACCACCAGTCGCCCGTTCGACGGACGCGTGGTGAGGGCTTCGCAATTGTCGTTGAGGAACGGCCAGTCGTAGCCCAGACCGTAGGTGTCGCTGTTCCATCCCGTCCACCGCGTGCCGTCGAAGCGCACCATGCCGCCGATGCCGGCGCCCGCGTTGGCGCCCGCGTACACCGCGCCGGTCGCCTGGTCGATCGTGATGTCGTGCGAGAAGTCGTCGAACTGCGCGGTATTGGTGATGCGGTAGCGTTGCCACGCGCCCGTCACCGGATCGCGCCGCGCCGCGCCGCCGGTGCCACTGATCCAGATCACGCCCGCCGCATCGATGTCGATCGACTCGGTCCACGCGCCGCTGCGCCAGATGCCGAGATTCGTCCACGCCGTGCCGTCGAAGCGCCACACCGTGCTGTTGCCATCGACCAGCAACGCTTGCTTGTCGCCGAACGCCTTGAACGCCCAAATGTCGTACGTGACGCCGTCGAACGGCGCCGGCGGCGACACCCATGTGCCCGCCGTCGTCAGATAGTCGAGACCTTCCCACGCGCCCGGTTGCCGCAGCCGCAACGCCCAGAAGTTGCCCTGGTCGTCGACGCAATCCTTGCCCGGCATCCCGGCCACTTGTCCCGGCGCGCCGGTGAACGGCAACTGTGTCCACGCGCCGGTCGTGCTGTTGAAGCGCCACGCATAGCCGTAGTACGACGACGCCGTCCACACGAGATAGCCGCCGCCCGGCTTCGGCTGCACGCTGATGTAGCTGCCGCCGAGATTCCACCGCGTCCACGAGTTGGTCGACGGCGTGTAGCGCGTCACACCGCCCGCGCCCCACACCGTGCTGTACGCGACGAACCACACCGTGCCGTCCGGCGCGATGTCGACGTCGGTGTTCCACCCGCCCGGTAGCGCCGAGTTGTTGCGGTCGTAGCGCACCAGCGACGACGCGCCCACCGCCGGATCGAAGAACAGCGCGCCGCGGCCCGTCGCCATCCACAGCCGGCCGGCCGCGTCCGGCGCGAAGTCGCTCACGCGTGACGTGCCGGTCGAGTCCGGATGTCCGATCACCGGATAGTCGACGTTCGAGAAGTTGACCCAGCGGTTCTCCGCCTGCAGGAAGTGCGCAAAGCCGCCTTCCTCGAACGACGGGTTGTAGCCGCCAACGTACGGATCACCGTCCGGGCCGATCCACACCGCGTCGTTGTAATCGCCCTGGATGCCGGTGTTGCCGACGCGATAGTAGCGCCAGGTTTCGCCATCGGCGCGCGCGGCCACGGCCGCCACGAGCACGACGCAGCACAGAAGCACGAGATGCCCGAGTCGACGGGCGAGTTGAGGGAGGGGCTGCATACGAGGTCCTTTCACACAAGGGCGAGGGCGGGGAACCCCCGGTGCCGGAGAAACACGGCGTGTGGAGGAGAGGAGTGAAGCGATGGTAACGGATGCGGCGGGGCGTTCAAGGGGACGAAGGGGGCAGCGACGATCGTCACGGAGTCGTCCGGCAACCGACGCTTGCCGTCGACCTGCGTGGATCGCGCGGGCCGCGGCGCCCCGCGCGCCGGCGCGTCGGTCTGTTGCGGCGGTGGCAGGATGTGAACCCGCGACCGTTGGGGAAAGCAGCGGCGCGAGGGGCCTTCCGTCGGACGAGATGGGCCGATGTGCGCGCTCTCGAGGAAGCAGTTCCTCGCGGCGCGGTCAGGCAACGGCCCCGCGAAGGCCGGGTAGCGGGGAAGGTGCCGCGCTTGACGCCTCTGCAGGAACCTGCGACATTGGTCGCACTGTCAGCTCTACTGTTCCTGTTCCCCAAGATCCATTGGAGGAGACGCGAGACCGCCGTCGCGCTCGTGGTCAACCCCTGGGGAACTGCCTCAACACGACTCCCAGACATCGCTTCGCTCCCGCACTCCCCACCGCCCACCACGGCGCGGGAGCGGTGGTAACTCGCCGCGATCATTCCACACCGCAGCCTCCATGGTCCTCGCCCGTTTGGGTAGTTCGCACTCCTCAGAGGAGACTCCATGCGCCCCACGCACTCCCTCCGTGGCCTCCCGGTCCCGCCCGGGCTTCTCGGCGTTCTGCTGTTGGTGCTCGGACTCAGCCCGCGTGCGTTCGCCGCGAGCGCCGGTGACTACCGAAGCCTCAACACCGGCAATTGGAACAGCCCCGGGACGTGGCAGACGTACGACGGCTCGTCGTGGGTCGCGGCCACCAGCACGCCGACGTCCGCCGACGGCGTCATCACAATCCGCAACAACGACAACGTGACGATCTCCGCGGCGGGGCTCACCGTCGATCAGGTCACGGTCAATGGCGGCGGCACGCTGACGGTCGCCTCCGGCATCACCTGGACCCTCGCAGACGGGGCCGGCACCGACCTCACCATCGCCGGCCTGATGGTGAACGCGGGCGGTACGTGGAGTTTTGGCACCAACGCCACGTGGCAAGTCGACGATGGCGGGACGTACGTGCACAACACGACCGCCGCGGTCGGCACCCTCCTCGACCGCGCGACGCTTGCCGCCGCGAGCACATTCATCTACCGCGGATCGAGCACGATTACCCCGCCGGTGAGTCTCGGCAACCGCACCTACGGCAACCTGACCTTCGAGAGCACCGCAGGCAGCTGGAGCTTCGCGCCCAACGCGAGCTCGCCGGTCACCGCGCTCGGCACCTTCTCGCTCGGCGCGAATGTCACGATGAACTCGCAGATCACGGGGCTCGTGACCATCGGGGGAAGCTTCACCAACAACGGCACTCTCAACAACCAAGCCGGCACCCAGGCGTTTCTCTTCACCGGCCCCGCCGCGACCATCGGCGGCACGAGCGCCACGACCTTCGAACAAGTCCGCATCGCCAGTGGCGCCGTCGTCACCGTCGCATCGGCCGTCACGTTCGACGCGACGGCCGCCGACACCATCGACGGCACGCTCGGCGTGACCAACGCGACGCTGACCGTGAGCGCGCCCTCCGTCGTCGTGACCGGCACCTTCCGTCTGGGCGACGGGGGCGTGTACTCCGGCACCGCGCTGAATTACGACGGTTCCGCCTCCACACTGGAATTCGCGAACACCGCGGGCGCCTACGCGGTGTCCGGCAAGACCTATTGGCCGACGTCCAACAGCTCGCGTCCCCGCAACGTGAACGTGTCGGGGACGGGAGGCATCGCGTTGGACGCCACCGCGCGCACCGTGCCCGAGGTGTTCCAGACCGCGGGACCGGTGACCAACGCGAGCAAACTCAGCGTCAACGGCACCGCGCAGGTGAACGCCGGCGGTTCGTTCGACGCGGCGCCCACCTTCGGCAACAACAGCACGCTGCTCTACAACGCCACAGTCAGCGTGGGACCCGAGTGGAGTGCGGGAACCGTCGCCGGCGTCGGCGTGCCGCAGAACGTCATCGTGCAAGCCGGCACCGTGACGCTGCCCACGAGCAGTCGCACGTGTCCGGGTGATGTGTCGATTGCGGGCGGCACCCTCAAGATGAACGCGACCGCGGGTGCCGATCTCACGGTCGGTGGCAACTGGACGCTGACCTCGGGCGGCTTCACGCCGAACGGTCGCACCGTGCTGTTCAGCGGAGCCGCGCCGCAGACGCTCAGCGGCGCGACGACGTTCAACGGGTTCACGGTATCGAGCGGCGCCGACGTGGTGGTGACGGCTCCGGTGACCCTGGCGGCGGGATTCACCGCGACGGTGGACGGCGCGCTGGAACTCGGCGCGGCGCTCACCGCGTCCTCCACCCTGCGCGTCAACGGGTCCCTGCAACTGAACGCCGGTGGCTCGATCGACACCGCGCCGTTGTACGGCGCAAGTGCGGCGCTGCGCTACAACACCACGATAAACGTCGGCGTGGAATGGGGAGCGGGCACCGTACCGGGCGCCGGAGTCCCGAAAACTGTCAGCGTGTTGAGCGGCACCGTCAGCATGCCCGCCGGCGACCGCACCTGCCCCGGCGATTTCACGCTCAGTGGCGGCGAGTTCGCTCTGAGCACCTCCAATGGACGAGACCTGAGCGTCGGCGGCAATTGGACGCTCACAGGAGGGATCTTCTCGCCCAACGGACGCACGGTCTTCTTCAACGGGACGACACCGCAGACGCTCTCCGGGACCACATTCTTCGGCGGGCTCGTCATCGCGAGCGGGGCGAATCTCACGATCCTCTCCATCGCGGGGGCCGACACGGGTCCCACGGTGGACGGAACCCTGCAACTCGGTGCGACCTTCACGAGTTCGCAGAACGGGCAAGTGAACGGGACCCTTCAACTCAACGCGGGCGGGCACTTTTACGCATCGGGGAATCATACCGTTCTCTACGGCCCCGCATCATTGCTGGTCTACACCGCCAGCCTGACCCCGAGCGATGAATGGTGGGCAGCGTCGACACCGCAGGCGGTCGTCGTGCAATCCGGGACCATCACTTTGTCGGCCGGTGGTTCGTATTCGATCGCCGGCGACCTCACGCTGAGCGGGGGAAACCTGACGTCCAGCCTGGCGTCGTCCCAGCGGGTGAAACTGTCGCTGGGCGGCGATTGGGCACTGAGCGGGGGAAGCTTCACGCCCACCGGCGTGAACGTGGACTTCAACGGCACGTCACCGCAACTGCTCGCGGGCGCGACGAGTTTCGAGACATTTTCCATCGCCTCCGGCGCGAACGTGAGCTTCACGTCACCCGTCACCATCGTCGCTGGAACGACCGACACATCGTCCGTGGCGAGCGGCGGGACGCTCCAGTTGAGCGCGGCGCTGACCACCGGCGGCGCGCCGCTCGCGGTCAACGGCGCCTTGCAATGGAATGCCGGCGCCTCGCTCGACGCGGCGCCGCGATACGGTTCTACCTCGGAGCTACGCTACAACACGACCAGAACGGTCGGAACGGAGTGGGGAGCCGGAGCGGCGGTCGGCGTTGGGGTGCCCGGGGCGGTCACCGTCTTGAGTGGCACGATCACGATGCCCTCGGCCGATCGCACCTGCGGCGGCGACCTCACCCTCAGCGGCGGCACGCTCGCGCTGGGCACCGGCAACGGTAACGACCTCAGTGTCGGCGGTAACTGGACGCGGAACGGGGGGACCTTCACGCCCAACTCGCGCACCGTGTTTTTCAATGGCAAGACGGTGCAAACCCTCACCGGCGCCACCACGTTCTCTAGCATCACCGTTTCCTCGGGTGCGGATCTCAGCCTGACGTCCGCGGTGACGCTGACCTCGGGGGCGACGGTGAACGGCACACTCGAACTGGGCGCTGCGCTGACCGTGAGTTCCACCCTGCTGGTGCCGGGGACGCTCCAGTACAACGCTGGCGGGTCGGTCAGCGTGGTGCCGACTTTCTCGGGGTCCGCGACACTCGTCTACAACACGACCCAGGCGGTAGGCCCCGAGTGGGGGAGCGGCTCGGTGGTGGGATCGGGCGTGCCGAAGAACGTGACTGTGGCGGCGGGCGGCATCGTCACCATGCCGACGACGGCGCGGACGTGTGGCGGCAACCTCACCATCGACGGCGGCACGCTGACGCTGAGCACGACGGCCGGCGCCGATTTGACCGTCGGAGGCAATTGGCTGCACTCGAGCGGCACGTTCACGCACAACAGTCGGATGGTGACATTCAACGGCACCGGGACACAAACCGTGACCGGTCCGACCACCGAGACGTTTAGCGTCCTCGGCGTGAACAAGCCGAGCGGCGCGCTGACCCTGGGCAGCAACGTCACCGTCACGAAGGCCTCGGGGGATGCGATCGTGTTGTCGAACGCCGGCACGGTGGATCTCGGGGGCTTCACGCTGCTGCTCAAGGGAGTTTACGCCAACATCGACGTCATCGGCGGCGTGCGGACGATCGGCGGCACCGGCACGTTGCTCGGCGGCGG
Organism: Candidatus Eiseniibacteriota bacterium; assembly: GCA_044229145.1. Lineage (GTDB taxonomy): Bacteria > Eisenbacteria > RBG-16-71-46 > CAZEPH01 > CAZEPH01 > JBKJUD01. The sequence continues at coordinate 62,258 of JBGATO010000011.1, forward strand.
CGGTGCCGCTCCCTGGGGCGTCGTGGCGTCGTCCGGCGGCTCGCTGACGACCGGGCCCGGCGTGACCATCACCGCCAACTTGTTCGACCCCGGTCCCGGATTGACGACCATTCAAGGCACGCTGTCGATGGGGACGGGGGACGGACAATCCGGCGTGTGGAACAACGCGCCGATCTTCACGGCCGGGTCGACGCTGCAGTACGTCGGGCAGGGGTTCCGCGACATCGAGTGGAGCGCGACGTCAGGCGCAGGCTATCCCGCGAACGTCCGCATCTCGAGGTCGTTGGATGTGGGATTCAACGGGAAGTCCAACGTCCCCTTGCAGTGCGCCGGCGACCTCACGGTGGATGCGGACCATGCGCTGAATCTCGACAAGACCGACATGACGCAGCCGCTCGTCGTCGGCGGCAATCTATTCTTGAACGGCATTCTGTCGCTCTCCGATCTCGCGGGGGGCGATTTCACGCTCCGCGGCGACTGGAACCAGAGCGCCACGGGAACGTTCACGCCGAAGGGCCGCACCGTCAGCTTGCTCGGCACGTCCCCGCAGGCGATCGGCGGCGTGACGGCGTTCGACGGCCTCACGCTCGACAACGCAGGCGGGGCCGTGTTTGCCAACGACGTCACCGTGAACAAGACGCTGACGCTGACCGCGGGTGTCCTCACGGCCGGGACACACGCCGTGATCGTCGGGTCCGCCGGATCGGTCGCGCGCACTGCCGGCTACGTCAATGGTCTTCTGCGCAAGAGCGTGCCGACATCCTCGGGTGTCCTCTCCCGCACATTCGAAATCGGCGATGCGGACCGCTATGCGCCGCTCACGCTCGCGTTCTCCAAGGTGACCGTGGCCGGCACCGTCACCGCGGCGTCGCTGCGGGACGATCACCCCAATCTCGGCTCCTCCACCTTGCAACCGACGAAGACGGCGAATCGCCACTGGACCGTCGCCAACAGCGGTGTCGTGTTCCCGACGTACGACGCCACGGTGACCTTCGATCCGGCGGATGTCGATGCCGGCGCCGATCCCAGCGTCTTCCATCTCGAAGCGTTCACGCCCCCCTCGACGTGGTCGCCGCCCGCCGCTGGCACGCGGACCGCCACCAGCACGCAGGGCGTCGGCTTCACGCAACTCGGCGACTTGGCCACCGGCGAAGCCACCTGGGCGATCACCGCGACCGCCAGCACCAACGGCACGATCTCTCCGCCCGGCGTGACCGTCGTGCCCCAGGGCGGCAGCCAGACGTACAGCTTCACCCCCGACCCGGGCTATCACGTCTCCGGCATCTATGTCGACGGTGTGCAGGTCGTCGGCTACCTCGGCATCGCGAGCTACACCCTCACCAACGTCTCCGCGGATCACACCGTGACCGCGACATTCACCGCCGGCCAGCTCGCCTACCGCAGCGTCGCCTCAGGGAATTGGGATCTGCCCAGCACGTGGGAGAGCAGCGGCGACGGGACGACATGGAAGCCGGCGATCGCGCCCCCCGACGCCGGCGACGAGGCGATCCAAGTCCGCGCCCCACACGCCGTCACCATCGCCACCTCGACGATCGCCGATCAACTGACCGTCGAGAGCGGCGCGCAACTCACCATCGGCGCCGGCGTGGTCCTGACGATCGCCAATGGTGACGGCACCGATCTCACGGTCGCCGGCACGCTGGCCAACTCCGGCGCGCTGATTTTCGCGGCTCCCGCCGCACGGCCTAGCGCACGGCCCGCCGTCTCCGGCACGAACTGGATGTTGGCCGCCGGCGGCATCTACATCCACAACACGACCGACGCCGTCTCGCCGGTGCTCGACGCGGGCACGATCTCGACGGCGAGCACGGTGACGTATCGCGGCTCCAGCACGCTGACGCCGCCGGTGTCCACCGACGGGCGGACCTACGGCTCGTTGACCTTCGAGAGCAGCGATGGCGGCGCGTGGCTGGCCAGCGCCGGCGGAGCGGGGGATCTCACGATCGCCGGCGACTTCGTGCTTGGTCCGGGCGTCACGTTCAGCACGTCGCAGACGGGCACCATGACGTTCGCCGGAAACTTCACCTTCGATGAGGCGATGGTCTTGGGCGCCGGGACGCAGCGCTGCGTGTTCACGGGAGTCGGCAAATCGATCGTCAACACCAGTGCCTATCTGCACGTGGCGGAGTTCGAAGCGTTCACGGTGGCCGCGGGCGCGAGTCTGAGGGCATACGAGTTGACGCTCGACGCCACATTCCCCGACACCGTGGACGGCACTCTGACGCTCGACCAAGGAATCCTCAAGGCAAACTCCACGCTGCACGTGAATGGAACCTATACGGCAATTGCCGGCGCGGTCCAGGGATTGCCCTTGCAGTATGGCCCCAACGGGACGCTGGAGATCCAGCTCAGCGGCGGCACGATCGACGACACGAGCCTGCTGTGGCCGGCCAGCGGCGGCCCGGCCAACGTGACCATCGCTGCCAGTACACAAGTGAACTCGCCCCGCACCGTGCCTGGCGTCCTGCAAATCTCGGCGAATTTCGATGCCGGGAAGCTCACCGTGCCGGGTATCACGCAGATCAACCCGGGCGGCAGCGCCACCAACGCCCCGACCTATACGAGCACCTCCACGCTGATCTATCTCAGAGGGATATCGAATGGCGCGGAATGGGGCAGTGGCTCGACGATCGGGAAGGGCGTGCCGAACAACGTGATCGTCCAGGCAGGTAACGGCACCGTGAGCCTTCCGCAGACCGATCACACCTGCGGCGGCGATCTGACCTTGATCTCGGGGACGCTGCGATTGAATGGCTCCCCGGCCAAGACTCTGTTCGCCAAAGGCAACTGGACCGCAGCCGGCGGAGTGTTTGACGCCAACGGCCAGAAGGTCGCCTTCACGGGCGCCGCGCGTCAATCGCTCGTCGGCCCGACTTCATTTTACGACCTGCAACTCAACAACGCCTCCGGTCTGGCGATCGCCGATGACATCACGATCACCAAATCGCTGACCCTCACGAGCGGCGCGCTGGTTACCGGCGACGACAAAGTCGTTCTCGACTCCACCGCGACCGTGTCGCGCACCGGCGGCCAGGTGGCCGGCACGATGGCCAAGCGGCTCAAGACGAGCGCCGGCACGACATCGTGGACGTTCGCGATCGGTGACTCGCTGCGCTACGCGCCGGTGACGGTCGACTTCCCTTCGGGCATCACCGCTCCCGGCACCCTCACGGCCACGACCATGCCGGGCGACCACCCGTCGCTCGGTGGTTCGCGCCTGATCGCCGACAAGACCGCGAACCGGTATTGGTCGGTGAGTAACGCCGGCCTCGGTTTCCCGACCTACAACGCGACCTTCACCTTCGATCCTGCCGACCTTGACGCCGGCGCCAACACCGCCAACTTCAAGGTCGCGAAATTCGACGCGCCCGCGACCTGGACCTTGCCCGTGGTGGGCTCGCGCACCGCGACCAGCACGCAGGCCACCGGCATGACCTCGTTCAGCGATTTCGAAGCCGGCGAGGTGCCGTCGCACACGATCACCGCGAGCACCAACGGCGGCGGCACCATCACACCCAAAGGCGCCGTCTCCGTGTTGGACGGCGACTCGAAAACCTTCACCTTGGCGCCTTCTGGTGGACACCACCTCGCCGATGTGGCGGTCGACGGCGCGAGCGTCGGCGCGACGACCAGCTACACCTTCGTGAACGTCACATCCGACCACAGTATCAGCGCGACGTTCGACGCGACGAATTACCGCAGCCTCGCCAGCGGCGTGTGGAGCAGTGCGAGCACGTGGGAGCAGTTCGACGGGACGACATGGAGCCCGGCGATCACGCCTCCCGACAGCTCCGTGGGGACGATCGTCATTCGCAGCCCGCACGTGGTGACCAACACAACCTCGATCTACGTCGACCAGGTGACCATCGACGCCGGAGCGCAGGTGACCACGACGAGCGGATTCTTGGTGGTGGATGGTCCCGGCACCGACCTCGTAGTCGATGGCACGCTCCTGAATCAGTGGAATGTGACGCCTCAAGGCACCGCTACCTGTGCGGTCCACGACGGCGCCTCGGTGATCATCAACACCAATGCCGGATCGAGTTCCTTCCTCAACGCCACGACGTTGTCGGCGGGAAGCACGTTCATCTATCGCGGGTCGATCTCCGCCAGTTCGGGCCCCGAGCTCAGCAACCGCACGTATGGGAACCTGATCCTCGAATGGCCGGACGGGTACGGGACGTGGTTCGTCACCGGGGCAGGGCCTCTGACCGTGGCGGGCGACTTCACCATCTCGCCGAACGTCACCCTCAGCACGTCACAGACCGGCGTGATGACTTTCGCGGGAAACATGACTCTCAACGGCACGCTGACCAACGGCACGGGGACGCAGATCTACAAGTTCACCGGGGCCGGCAAGACGATCGGTGGCAGTGTCGCGGCGAACTTCGAGCGCTTTCTGGTGCCCAGTGGCGCCAGCATCACCATTGCCACCCCGACGACCCTGGCGTCCTCTTTCGCCGACACGATCGACGGGACGCTCGGCGTCAGCGGCGTGGCCCTCACCTCCAACGGTTCGCTGACGGTCAACGGAACGTTCCGGCTCGAGCAAGGCGCAACGGTCAGCGGGAGCGCGTTCACCTACGGTCCCGCGAGCACGCTGCTGTTCGCGAATGCCTCCGGCGCCTTCGCGGTGACGTCGGCCTCGCCGTTCTGGCCGAGCGTGTCGGGACCCCCGAACGTGAACGTGGCGGGCGCGGGGGGCATCAACCTCGGCGCGGCGCGCACGGTGAGCGGACTGTGTCAGGTCGCGGCGCCGGTGAGCACGGCGAACAACCTGACGAGTACTGGCACCGTGCAGCTCAACGCCGGGGCGACCTTCGACGCCGCGCCGACGTACGCCGGCACCGCCACCTTGCTCTACAATGCCGGGTTGCCCGTCGGTCCCGAATGGGGGAGCGGGACGGCGCTGGGCGTGGGCGTTCCGCGTCAGGTGACCGTGCAGGCCGGTGGCGGATCGGTGATGTTGCCGAACGCGGACCGCACCTGCCCCGGTGACCTCGTGTTGGCCAGCGGCGAGTTGCAGGGCGCGTCGGGCCGCACCCTCAGCGTCGGCGGCAACTGGACGAGCAGTGGTGGCACGTTCACCCCGAACGGCGGCACCGTCGCCTTCACCGGCGCCACACCGCAGACGATGTCGGGCACGACGACGTTCGACTTCGTGACGCTCGCCAATGCCTCCGGCTTGACGCCGCTCAACGACTTCACCGTGAATCGTACGCTCACCCTGACCCAGGGGCTACTCAACGTGGAGGCGCACACGTTGACGGTCGGCGCAACGGGGGATATCTCGCGCGGCACCGGCTACGTCAACGGCGCCCTGCGCGTGAACCTTCCCGCGGGGCCCGTGAGCCGGCTCTTCGCCATCGGCGACGCATCGCACTACGCGGGCGTGCAGCTCGATGTCGCGAACGTGACGACACCCGGCTCGGTGACCGCGACCACGACGGCCGGCGATCACCCGGCAATCGGCTCCTCGCCACTCGCGCCGCAGAACACCGCGAATCGCTACTGGACGCTGACCAACTCCGGCACCGGCTTCACGACCTACGACGCGACATTCACGTTCAGCCCATCGGATCTCGATCCGCTGACCGTTCCCTCCACCTTCCGGGTCGCGCAGTTCAACGCGCCGTCCACGTGGACGCTTGACCCACCAGGCGTGCGCACGGCGACCAGCACCCAAGCGCTCGGCATGAGCGAGTTCGGCGACTTCGCCGTCGGTAATGACTCCATGGCCGTCGGCGGACAGTTCACGGTCACAGCATCGGCCGGGGCGCACGGAAGCATCTCGCCCGCCGGTGTCACGACGCTCGCGTTCGGCGCGTTGCAGACCTACACGATGCTGCCCGACTCGCTCTATCGCGTCCTCGACGTGCACGTGGACGGCGTGAGCGTCGGCGCAGTGACGACGTATACCTTCGCGAACGTCGCCGAGAGCCATACGATCGACGCAGCCTTCGCACTGACGACCTACACGATCACCGCAACCGCAGGTGCGAACGGCAGCATCACGCCGTCGGGCGTGACGGTGGTGAATCACGGCGACAGCCTCACGTACGCGATGACACCGGCGGATCACTATCATGTCGCCGATGTCCTCGTGGACAACGTGAGCGTCGGAGCGGTAGGCACCTACTCGTTCGTGGACGTGACGGCAGATCACACCATCGCCGTCTCCTTCGCGCTCGACAGCTACACGATCACGGCGACGGCCGGGCCGAATGGCACGATCACGCCGTCCGGCACCATCGTTCTCGGATACGGCGCGACTCAAGTCTTCACGATGGCGGGCAGCGGCGCCTACAAGGTCGCCGACGTGCAAGTCGATGGGGCGAGCGTAGGGGCCGTCACGTCGTACACGTTCACGAACGTGACCGCGAATCACACCATCGCCGCGACGTTCGCCCTTGGACCCTTCATGTACCGGAGCGCGGCGAGCGGCAACTGGAACGCGCCGTCGACCTGGCAATTCTTCAACGGAACCGACTGGGTTCTCTCGCTCGCCAATACGCCGACGTCCGCCGACTCGCTCGTCACCGTGCGCAGTCCGCATGTGGTGACAGTCTCGGCTCCGGTCACCATCGATCAGACGACGGTGGATGCGGGCGCACAGCTCACGGTGGCGAGTGGCCAGACCTTGACTCTCGCCAACGGAGCCGAGGCCACCGACCTGACGCTCAACGGCACCATCCTGGTGCAGGGGACGTTCACTCCCAATACGTCCTCGGCGTGGGTGCTCAACGACGGCGCGACCTATATCCAGAACACGACGTCGACGATGGGGACCGTACTCGACAAGGGGACGCTGCAGCCGAATAGCAACTTCCTGTACCGCGGGTCGAGCACACTGAGTCCCAACACGGCCACCAACAACCGCACCTACGGCAACTTGTCCTTCGAGAGCACTTCGGGATCGTGGACGGCGGTGCCGAGCGGTTCGGGAACGCTCACCATTGCGGGCGACTTCGTCCTCGGTTCGAATGTGAACTTCAATCCGACGCAGACCGGCGTGATGACATTCGGGGGCAATTTCACGAACAACGGCACCATCACGAATGGCTCCGGCGTGCAGAAGTACACCTTCAGCGGCGCCGGCAAGACGCTCGGCGGCTCCAGCGCGACGTCGGTCGAGCGATTCGCGGTCTCGAGTGGCGCGAGCCTCACCGTCGTGGCGCCCCTGACGCTCGCGTCGTCGACTGCCACCGTGACCGGAACTCTCGGCGTCAGCAACACGACGCTCACCGCGACGGTCGGGCCGGTGATCGACGGCACGTTCCGCCTCGATCAGGGCGGGGTCGTCGCCGGAACTGCATTCACCTACGGCGCGGCGGGCACGCTGATCTATGGCAATACCACGGGGAGCTACAGCGTGTCGGCGGCCACCGTGGAGTGGCCCGTCGCCAGTCCGCCCTTCAACGTGTGGGTGAGCGGTGCGGGTGGCGTCACGCTGTCGAGCGCGCGCACCGTGGCCGGCACCTTCGAGACGGCGGGGCCGATTCTGGGGGCGTCGCTTCTCACGATCGGCGGTACGGCGCAATTCGACGCCGGCGGCAGTGCCGACTCGGCGCCTGTGTATGGGAGCGGCGCCACGTTGCTCTATGCCGGCGCTCTGGCAGTGGGGCCGGAGTGGAGCGCCGGCGACGCGACCGGCGTGGGCGTTCCGCATCACGTCACGATTCACGCTGGAACGGGAACCGTGACCCTGCCCGCCGAGGAACGGTCGTGTCCCGGCACCCTCACGCTCACCAGCGGAACGCTGGCGATGAACGGCGCCGCAAGCGCCCTCAATGTGGGCGGAGACTGGATCGCGAACGGCGGCGCGTTCGCCGCCAATAGTGGACTCGTGTCCTTCAACGGGACGGCGCCTCAGAATCTGACCGGCGCGACGAGCTTCGACTTCGCCACCCTTGCAAACGCAGCAGGCTTGACGCTCGCGGATGACATCACCGTCAACCGCACACTCACGCTCACCGCGGGGCTCTTGTCCACTGGCGCGCACGCGGTCACGCTCGGCGCGGCGGGGGATGTCACGCGGACGTCGGGCTACATTGTCGGCACGCAACGCGCGATTCTGCCGCTCGGGCCCTCGAGCCGCACGTTCGCGATCGGCGATGACTCGCACTATGCCGGCGTGCAACTCGACTTCGCCGATGTCACCTCACCCGGGACAGTGAGCGCGACGACGACCACCGGCGATCACCCGTCGCTCGCCTCGTCCCCCTTGCTGCTCGATCAGACCGCGAACCGCTATTGGTCGCTGACCAACGCCGGCGCGGCGTTCTCGACCTACGACGCGACGTTCACCTTCGATCCCGCGGATCTCGACGCGTCGGCCGACCCGGCCACGTTCCGCGTGGCGCAATTCGACGCACCCTCGACGTGGATGCTGGCGGCGCCGGGCGCGCGGACCGCCACCAGCACGCAGGCACTCGGATTGGCGTCGTTCAGCGACTTCGCGGTGGGCAATGTCGCGGCGGCGCCCACGTATGCGATCACCGCGACGGCGGGGGAGCACGGCACCATCTCGCCATCCGGGGTCACCACGGTGGACGCGGGCGCGGGGCAGACGTACACGATGACACCGGATGACGGCTATCACATCGCCGATGTCCGGGTAGACGGCGCCAGCATCGGCGCGGTCACGGTCTATGACTTCGTGAACGTGAACGCGGATCACACGATCGAGGTGTCGTTCGCCGCGACGATCGTCACCTACACCGTCACGGCGACGGCGGACGCGCACGGCACCATCGCGCCGGATGGCGTGTCGGTCGTCAATCAGGGCGAGGATCTCACGTACACGATCACGCCCGACGCGCCCTACCACATCCGTTCTCCGCGGTGAGCGCCAACCACACGATCGCCGCATCGTTCGCGCTCGACACCTACACGATCACCGCGAGCGCGGGCGCGCACGGCGCCATCGCGCCGGCCGGCGTGACGGTCGTCAATCAGGGCGACGATCTCGCATTGTCGATCACGCCCGACGCGCACTACCACGTCGACAACGTCGTGGTCGACGGCGATAGCATCGGGCCCGTCATGTCCTACGCGTTCACGCACGTCGTGGCGAACCACACGATCGACGTCTCGTTCGCGATCGACACCTACACGATCACCGCGTCGACTCAGTGGCCGACGACCTCGCGCATCGTGCCGCTCGAGAACGGCATGATCGAACCGGCTGGCGTCACGATCGTCCCCTACGGCGGGAGCCAGGTCTATACCATCACCGCTGGTGCGCGCTATCGGATCGAGGATGTCGTCGTCGACGAAGTGAGTGTCGGGCCGGTGTTCACCTACGAGTTCGACAACGTCTCCACGGATCACACCATCGTGGCGATCTTCGGCAGTGAGACGACGCCAGTGGCGATTCTGAAGGCTGACCCGCCGGTGGCGGCCTTGAACCGCCACCTGCATGCGGCCGCCAGCTACGGGGTGCATTTCGAGATGATCGGCCAACGCGGCCCGATACCGCTCGACCCGCAAGACGTGGCGCTGGAATTCGACGGGGCACGCCTCGCCGCGAAGAGCGTCACGGTGGATGACGGCGGCCACGGTCTCGCGCAATTCGACGTGACGGAGCTGTCGACGATTCTCGCGCCCGTCAGCAGCGGCGATGCCGCGCGTGTCACGCTGCTCGTGACCACCGAGGGCGAAACCCAACGCGCTGAATTCTCGATCACGGTCACGGGGATCCAAGCCGACGCCAGCGTGACGGTGCTGACCGAACCTGTTCTCGGCAGCACGCGCATCCAATACGTGATTCCCGAGGACGGCATCGCCAACCTCGAACTCTTCGATGCGCGCGGCCGGCTGGTACGCGCCCTCGTGCATGAAGTCGCAAGTGCCGGGCGCTACGAAGTGCAATGGGACGGCCGGGACATGCGCGGCGTTTCGCTTCCGGCAGGAGCGTATTACCTCCGCGGCCGTCTCGGGACCGCCACCGTTCGCAGAGGACTGCTGAAGATGCGGTAGTCGTTCGGCACACGCAGTCGAGCACGTCGCCGGCCGCCCGCTCGGGCGCGCCGGCGATTTCATGGGTGCGCACCGGGGACACACACGCCACGCCGACAAGCGCGAGACACCGCAGCGCGTCGCAACGCATGCGGTGACGAACGGTGTCGGTGCCGCGGCTCGTTCCGTGCCGGGGCGCGCGAGGGACGATGGCCTTCCGAGCGAGCCGGACCCGCAGCGGGGGAGCCCTTCCAAAAAGCAAAGAGACCGGAGGAAGGCCGCCGGTCTCGTCAATTCTTGCTCGGATTCAATGTGTTGGTAGCGGGGGCAGGATTTGAACCTGCGACCTTTGGGTTATGAGCTGGCGAACTGGCGGGAATCCAGACAACGCCAGACGACCCGAGCCAAGCATGACAAGCACATACCGGGTCGCGGCCCGTCTCGTGTCATCCCTCCTCGTTCCCGGAACTAGCACAAGACTAGCACAGGGTTCGAGCGGCTGCGGTGGCGATGCACGCCTGCGCCTGGCCCGCAAGGTCGTCGCACTGCAGTTGTGGGCGGGGATGGCACGTTCGGGCCAGATCAGTCGAAAACGTCCGACAGCGAACCTCCGCCGAAAGGTCCCCCGCTCGAAAGGGTTCGCGCGACGGTGCGCCACTCGACCTCGAGAGGCAGCAATCACGCGCGTCGCCTCAACCGATTCGTCCGTGTCGGCTCCTAACTGTCCTCCCCCTCGTGACGGTCAGCCTTTCGCGGCCACGACATCTCGTGAACGCGCGCCGTCAAACTTCCTTCGCGCACGCGCGCGGTCCGCGGGTCGAAGTCGCCGATTGCGCCGCCGAGCGCGACCGACAGCCCCGCCGACTTGGCGAGCCCGAGTTTTTGACTGGCGTACACGCTGCGGTGTCCCACCATGAGGAACGCCGTGACGGCGGCCAGCGCCGCATAGACGCCCTCGGGCGCAGGCAGCAATTCGATGGCCATGACCGCCGCGGCCAGCGGTGTGTTGGCCGCGCCGGCAAGAACGGCGATGAAGCCGAACGCCGCGAGCAAACTCGGCGGCACGCCGAACAGGTGAGCCAGCGCGGCGCCACTCGTCGCGCCGATGAAGAAGATCGGCGTCACGATGCCGCCGCTTCCCCCGGTCTCCAACGTGACCGCGGTGGCGAAGATCTTGATCAGGCACGCTGCCGCCACGACATGGGTCGTTCCGCGCAAGACGCCGTCGATGGTCGACGTCCCGAGGCCTGCGTACTGTTCGCCCGCCAGGCTGTACAGCG
>JBGATO010000012.1:0-73349 GCA_044229145.1 Candidatus Eiseniibacteriota bacterium
CCCCGGGAGCCTTGCGCTCCCGGGGCGTCGTGCAGTGGGCCGAACCGCGCGGCGCCGCGATCTGCCGCCAACCTCTACTTGACGCGCCGCCTTCCGGGGCAGACGCTTAATCGTTACCGCGCGGGGAAACGCCCCGCCGGCCGCGGAGGGTCCGTCGTCGCGTCATCCTTCCGTGCGCGAGATCTCGCTCGAGCCCGCCGGCTCGCGGCCGCGCACGCCGCGCCGATCGCCTCCCCTGAACCTCCGCCCACCCTGTCAGCCGCCGGGGACGCACCCGATGAGTCGACTCACCTTCGCGCTGATCGCGCTTGCCTATCTCGTCACCTACACGTTGAACGCGGTGGTGGCGAAGTCGTTCACCCAGGAAGGCCACATGAACTCCTGGGTCTATCTCGTCAACCAGACCATCGGCTCGGTCGCCGTGTGCTTCATCATCGCCGCCGTGCGCGGCTGGTTCGTCCACTTGCGCCGCGCCCGCGGCGGCGGTGCGCTCGTGTCGGGCCTCGAACTCGCCGTCATCGTGCCGGCCGGCATCGCGCTCGCCATCATCATTCCGGCGACCACCTTCCTCATCATCCACGGCAAGACGGTGCTCGGCGTGCTGCTCATCATGCGGGGCTTCGTCATCCTCGCCGGCCGCCTCATCGACGAAGTGCTCAAGTGGCAAGGGCTCAAGGTCAAGCGCGTCTCGTGGCAGGAAAACCTGGCGATGGTGCTGGTGGCCGGCGCGCTGGCGATCCAAGTCTGCAAGCCATTCAGCGGGAAGCCGGTGACGTTGCTCGGCGCCGGCCTCACGACGGACGTGTTGCTGGTGCTCACGCTCTACGTCAGCTCGTACGCCCTGCGGCTCTACTGCATGAACTTGTACAAGGCGCGCAAAGGTGGCGCCTACGTCACCGCCGACGCGCAAGGCTGGTTCGCCTGGGAGCAACTCGCGGCGACCACCGCGCTGGCGATCGGCTACGTCTACGCTGTCGGCCACCCCGCCGCCGCGACGCTGTTCGGCGGCGACCACACGCCGTCGTTCTCGCAACTCGACTTCGGCGCAATGGGGAGCGGCATCTGGTACGGCGTGTCCGCCGTGCTCGCCGTGATCATGCTGATGGTGCCCGCGCAGTCGGCGACGTTCGCCGTGGTGGCGAACCGCTCGATGTCGCTGATGGCAGGCATCCTCGCCACGGCGATCGCGCATGCGTGGCTCGGGACGTCGGCGGCGGGCCCGCACGACTGGGTGGCGCTGGTGGTGCTGGCGGTGGCGATGTGGTTGTTGGAGGTGGGGTCGCGGGGGAAGAAGTAGCGCCCCTACCAATCCCGCCGCTCGAACACCCACACCGCAGCCAAGAGCGGCACCACGGTCTCGACGATCAGCACGCACACGCCGAGCACGACGCCCATCGTCGTCCCCAACGTGTGCACCAACACCGCCGACGTCGGCCCGAACAACGCGCCGGCGCCGACCGCCATGGTGACGAGCACCCGCGCCAAGTCGACCGGATTGAGCAGCAACGCGGGCAACAGCACCGTCTGCAGGGACAGCCCATTGAGGATCGTCGTCGCGCCGAGCACCGCGAGGTCGTAGGCCACCACCATCAGCAACCACAACCCGAGCGCCGCGGTCATCGCACGCAAGCGATCCGGCCACACGGCGGCGAGGAAGAGCGCCGTCGTGCACGACAACCAGCCGATCGCCAGCGACAGCGCGCACAACACGGCGAAGCCGCGCACGCCCTCGGCCCCGGCGCTGAGCGCCACCACCACGCCGCCGCCGCCAAAGCCGAGCAACTGCGCCACCGAGAACGCGACGCCGAGCCCGAGCACTTTTCCGCACAACACCTCGCGGCGCGACACCGGCTGCGCGAGCAAGAGCGACAAGCCTTCGTTGCCGGCGAGCGAGCCGACGCCGAGCAGCAATCCCGCCAGCGGCACCGTGAACAACACGAGGTTGAGCAACGACAACGTCAGTCGCGCGAAGGACTGGAAGCCGACCTCGCGCGATTGCGCCAGCCCGAAATACGACAGCCCGAGCACGAACAGCGCAAACACGGTCGCGAATCCGAAGAGCCAGCGGCTCTCGACGGCGCGGCGGAACTCTTCCTCGGCGAGCACCCAGACGCGAGGCCGCGTCGGCCAGCTGCGCATGACGGTGGTGGCGGTCATTGGTGACCCTCCTGCAAATGGGACCCGGTGACGACGAACCGGCCGGCTGGTTGGCCGTCCAGCATCCACGCAAAGTCGTCACCGGGACGGTCGGCGTGGAAGCGCACGACGGCACTGCCGTGCGCCGGCACATGCTGCACGCCGATCCGATCCGAATAGCCGGCGAGGTCCAGCGCGACTTCGGTGTCGCGCTGGTTGGCGAGCGTCAACGTGACGTCGCTGCCCGACGCCACACGCGCTTCGCTCACCCCGCGTGCGTCAACCACCACGCGTGCGGCGGCTTGTGGCGCCGCGGCGACGGCCTCGTGCGACACGGCGGCGCGATGCGGCATCCGCGCGTACACGGCAAGCCCAGCACCTCCCACCGCGATCACCATGGCGAGCATTCCGTAGCGACGGGCGGCACTCATTGCGCGGCACTCCTTTCCGCGGCGACGAACGCGGTGACGCGATCGACGCGTCCCTGTGTCGTGCCGGCGAGATCGTCGGCGGCGTCGCGCGTGGCGAACGCCGCGTAGCCGCCTCCCATCGGCGTCGGGAAGTGGCCATGCACCACCCACAGCGAGTCGGCGCGGTGTAGGCCCTTCGAGTCGTAGTCGGCGAGGTAGAGCGTGGTCGGATCGGTGACGCGATCATCACGCAGCGCGCACTCGATCGAGTCGTAGACGTGCCAGGCATCGCCGCTGCGCGCCTCGCATGCGAGCGACAGATCGCTCGCCTGCATGCCGCACTTCACGCATGCGGTGTGCGGGTCGATGGCGGGTGGGCCCTCGGTCGACCGACAGCCCGCGAACGCGAGCGCCACCCACATCGCCAGCGCCAGCTTAGACATGCGACACCTCCTCCTGCACGACGCGCAGGAATAGCTCCTCGAGCGTCGGCCGCGCGACCTCGAACGAGCGCACGGTGACGCCAGCGTCGCGCAGCGCGTCGAGCGCGTCGACGTGACGTTCGGTTCCGGCGTCGAGCGACACCGCGTGGCCGTTCACGCGCGACACCGCAATGCCCTGCTGCGTCAGTACGCCGGCCGCGACGTCGGCGACGCCGTCGGCGAACAGCAACACGAGCCGCGTGCTCGCCACCTGCCGGGTCTTGAGATCGTCGAGCCGCTCGATCGCCGCGGCGCGTCCGCCGACCAGAATCAGCGCGCGGTCCGCGATGCGTTCGACCTCGGAGAGCAGGTGCGAGCAGAGCAGGATCGTCTTGCCTTCGGTCTGCAGTTGTTGCACGAGGCGACGGAACTCCCACGAGGCGTGCGGGTCGAGGCTGGCGGTCGGTTCGTCGAGCACGAGCACGGCAGGATCGCCGAGCAGCGCTTGCGCGAGCGCGAGGCGCTGCACGTAGCCGCCCGAGAGCGCGCCGGCGGTGCGGGTCGCGTATGCCTCGAGGCCGACGCGCGCGATCGTGCGCTCGACCGCCGCCGCGTCCAGCCCGCGCAGCCGCGCGTGGAACACCAGCACGTCGCGCACCGTGCGCTCCGGCGCGAACTCGGCGCGCTGCGGCACGTAGCCGATCTCGCGCCGCGCCGCCGGCACACGCGGCGACACACCATCGCGACCGAGCGCGATGCTGCCGCTGTCGGGCCGCACCAGTCCGAGGATCGCCTTGAGCGTCGTCGTCTTGCCGGCGCCGTTCGGGCCGATGAGCGCGAACGTTTCGCCCGCGCGCACCTCGAACGACAGGCGATCCACGGCGGTGAAGCTACCGTAGCGCTTGGTCAATCCCTCGACGCGAATCATCGTGCCTCCTCCCGCGCCGCGCCGCGGCGCCACACACCCCAGAGTCCGAGCACCGCGGTCGCGGCGAACGCCACTGCCGCGCCCCACGCGGGCCGCGTCTCACCGCCGTGCCGCGTCGCGATGCGCGCACCGGAGCCGGCGGCCTCGGCGCGCAGCAATCCGCCGAGCGGTACCGGCGTCACCTGCGGCAAGCTGTCGACGATCTCGCTCGGCCTGAGCGCCGGGAACACACGCTCCGCCACGCCGAGCGCCGCCACCGCCGGCGACTTCGCCAGTAGCGACAAATCGGGAAACTCCTTCGACAGGAAGGCGAACGCGGTGACCGGCCCGAACGGCGCGTCGCTCACGCCGTTGGCATCGAGGTCGAACGGTTCGTTCTCGGTCCAGTAGTTGCCACCGCTCGCGTCGCTGAACGCGTTGTCGCTGTAGCGCATGTCGAGCGCCACCGGATAGTCGTTGCCGACGAAATTGTTCCGCACGAACCGGTTTCCCGCACACGACGAGAACAGCAGAATCCCCCAGCCGTTCTCCTGCAGCAGGTTGTCGTGCATCCAGTTTCGATTCGAGCCGTCCATGAAGAAGGCGATGGTGTTGTTGAGCAGGCGATTGCCGACGAACTCGCCGTCGCTGCAATCGCGCAGCAGCATGCCGTAGGTGCGCGGCCCGCGATTGTCGAGGAAGTCGCACTGTCGCACTTCGAGATGGTTGGAGAACATCAACGCCGACCCAGCGACGTTGCGCGTGAACAGGTCGTGCAGCAGTTGGTTCTCCTGACAGTACATCGTGTGCAGCCCATAGCGGCCGTTCTCGTACAGCGTGCAGTGCGAGACGACCGCGTGCTGCACGAACGAGAGGTAGATGGCGTCGAGGAAACGCGTCGCGGTGACACGCTCGATGCGGACGCCGTCGCAGTACCACAGGTGGATGCCGTTGCCGGCGCCGAGTTCATCGCCGGGTTGCACGTTGCCGGCGAGTTGCGAGTCCTCGACCCGCAGGCCGTTGGCGCGCTCGGCGTAGACGCCGTAGCGTACGTGGTCCTCGCGCAGTTCGCGCAGCAGCACGTCCGACGCGAGCAAGATCTTGATGCCGGAGTCCACGGTGACGAGCCGCGATCCGCTGCCGCGCACCGTGAGGTGCTCGACGCGGGTGCCGGAGGCAAGGATCTCGAGCACGGTGCCGGTGCCGCCGCCGTCGAGCACCGCTCCGTCGGCGCCGCGCAGCACGACGGGCGTCGTGATGCGCAGGTGCTCGCGGTGCACGCCGGAGGCAAACAGCAACGTGTCGCCGGACTGCGCGACGGCCGCCGCCGCCGCACCCGCGCCGTCGGTCGCGGGAACCAAGAGAGTCCGAGCCGCAGCGCCCACCGCGCCCGCCGCCACCATCACGGCTGCGGCCACGAGAGCGGCACACACCGGGAGACGCACGGCATGGCGGCGCCCGCGTGCCAGGGTCGTCGCTCCGTCACGCTGGCGAACAGAGGAGACCGCACGAGGACTGCACGCGAGACGCACGCAGCGGAACGCGGTGGGACGCATGGCCGGCTCCCTAGCTCACCGCCGCCACGGGGGCGGGCGACGTCGCCTTGCGCGACGTAAAGCGCTCACGCAGGAACACGATTGGACCGAGTGCCCACGCCACGAGCAGCAGCCACGTGCCGACGCCCGGCATGCTGAGGACGCGGAAGTTCGCCATTTGCTTGAGGCCGATGAACGGCGGCGTGAACGCCGGCAGCGTGATCGGCGCGTGCGGGTCGAGGTCGTGCCCGTAGTGCCACAGCCACGTCGCGTAGTCGCGGAACATGTAGCCGGCGAACGCGGTGAACGCGATCCACCCGAGCACCGCCACCCAGCGGCGATTGATCAGCGCGCCGAGCAGCGCCGCCACGCCGAACGCGGTGAGCGCCTGCGGCAGGTAATGGAATTCGCGGAAGTCGTCCGGCGTGATCGCATGCATGCCGACGTAGTGGTTGAGCGTGTTGATGCTTTGCAGATCGCCGCGAATCGTGTTGGCGAAGATTTGCAGCGTGAGGCCTTCGTTGTATTGCGGCGCCCACAGCTTCATCGTCCAGATCGGCAGCACAGGCAGGAAGAACACCGGCAAGAGCACCAGAGCCGCCAGCACGATCAGCGTGCGTTCGGTGCGGCGAAAGCTTCCGGTGAGGTATTGCGTCATCGTCGTCTCCTCGAGGCAGTGTCGTGGTGCGCCCGCCGCCGGCCCGCGCCTCGTTCGCGGGCCGGCGAGCGGGGAAGTGCTAGCGTCCGCGTGATGCGACGGACACCGGGCCCGGCTTGTGGTTCATCAGCGTCGCCACCGCGTCGATCGACTTCTGATCCGGCGATTGCACGCGGGCGATGCCGGCGGCAGTCGGCGCCACCTCGATGTAGCCCTGCATCTCCTGGTGCAACGCGCTACAGAAGTTCGAGCAGTAGAACGGCACGATGCCGGCCTTCTGGGCGACCCACTTGAGCGTCTTGGTTTCGCCTGGCTCGACCTGCATGTCCTGCGACGACCACAGCACACCGAAGCCGTGCGTGATGTCCTCGTCCTGCTCGACGTTGGTGACGTGGAAGTACACAGTGTCGCCGGCCGCGACGTGGAACTTGTCCGGCGTGAAGTGCGAGCGAATCGCCAGCACGTAGGCGTCCACGCGATGCGGACCCTTGCGCACGACCTTGGCGTCTTCCGGCTTCTTCACCGCGTACGGCGAGTTGTTGGCGGCCAGGTCGTAGACCTTGAGCGGCTTGACCTTGTCGGCCTTGATGATCTGGCCGTAGTGCGGCTCCGGGTAGGTCGGGAAGTCGTAGAGCATCTGCATCTTCTGCCCCTTGATCCCGATCAACTGCGCCGCCTCGGGGTGCGAGGGGCCCACCGGCAGGTAGCGGTCCTTGGCGATCTTGTCGAGCGCGACGAGGAACTCGCCGGTCGGGTGCTTGGTGTCGCCTTCGCTCGCGGTGAGGTGACCGATCGAGTAGTAGACGTCGATCTTGTCGACCACGTTCCACGGCTTGCCGACCTTCCACTTCGCCACCTGCGAGTCGAGGAACAGCGACGTGTAGGCGTAGCCCTTGTCGTCGAACTGCGTGTGCAACGGGCCGAGGCCCACCGGCACCTTCGCCTCGAGCACCTCTTCGTACTTGAGGACCGGAATCCCGCCCTTGTCGCCGTCGAAGTGCTTGGCGGAAATCGCCGCCGACATCTTGGCGTAGCTGAACACGCTGACTTCCGCCTGCAGCTTGCCGCTGGCGCAGATGTATTCGCCGGTCGGGTTGACGTCGACGCCGTGCGGCGACTTCGGCACCGGAATCAGGTACATGATGCCCGGCACCTTCTGCGGGTCGAGCACCGGCGCGCCGTTGATCTTGTCGGCCTTGCCGGCGTCCACCGCGGCCTGCGCCGCCTTCCAGTTCACCGCGCCGATGTAGTCGAACTCCGCCTGCGACGCCTTCACCTCGAGCGAGTCGTACGCCATCTCGCTGTTGTAGCAGGTGAAGAACTCCCACTCGTGCGACGGGCCCTTGCCGGCGTCGGCCTTGTCCCAGTCGAACGGCGGCGTCTTGATCTCGAACCCGAGCGTCATGTGACCCGACTTCGGGTCCACCTTCACGCCGGCGATCACGCCGTTGAACGTCTCCTTGTACGACTCGATCTTCACCACCGGCTTGACGAACGGGTAGCTGAAGCGCGACGCCGCGAACACGTACTCGGTGTTCTCGGTCGGGAACGGACAGGCGTGCGCCGCCGAGAGGTTCGGGATCGGACCGAAGATCTCGTGCGTCGTGAAGTCGCTCAGGTCGACGCGCGCGATACGGGCGTTCGGCATGTCGTTGATGAACAGCCAGCGGCCGTCGTAGTCGCCGTTGGTCTCGGACAGACCCGGGTGGTGTGCGTCGCCCCAGGTGAAGCCGCCCAACATCGCCTTCGACTCTTCATCGACGCCGTAGCCGCGCGCCGGCTCCGGCGTGAACACCGGAATGGTGGTGATGTGGCGGCACGACGGCAGGCCGTACACCCAGATCTGTCCCGAGTGACCGCCGGACAGGAAGGCGTAGTAGGTGTCGTGTTCGCCTGGCTTGACGTAGGTCTGCTGCGCGGCGTCGCCGGCGATGGCGCCACCGGCGCCACCCTTCTTGGCGCCGGCGCAACCGCCTGCATGCAAGGCGGCGGCGGCGAGTCCTGTCGCGAGCAGGCCTCCGATGATCCAACGCTTCATGGCATCCTCCGAATGCGTGGGGGGTGAAGGGCGCGGCGGTTACTTCGCCGCGCCGAGGGTGGTGTCTTGCAAGCGCAGGTAGTCGATCAACTGCGCCACTTCCTCCGGCGTCAGGTGCAGGTTCGGCATCTGAGTCGGGAACTCCGCGAGCAACTGCCGCGCGATCGGGTCGGTCTTCTGCATCTCGTCCGGCGCGGCGAGCCAATGGGTGAGCCACGCCTCGGTGCGGCGCGCGGTCACGCCCTTGAGGTCCGGGCCTGTCATGCGCTGGCCGAAGCCGTGACACGCGCTGCACCCTTTCGCGGCGAAGAGTGCCTTGCCCTTCTCCGCCTTTTCGTGGTCGGCGGCGACGCTGTTGGCGCGCGGTCCGCTGTCGTACTGCGAGGTCGTCGCGACGCTGCCGCCGCCGGCGTTGGCGTCCGCGCTCGGCGTGGACTCCGACTTCGACGATTGGCAGCCGGCGGCCACGGTGAGCACGACGAGTCCGGCGGCAAGCGTGAGGGTGAGTGTGCGAACGGTCATGGCGGTCTCCTGAGTACGGTCGGTCACTGGCAATGGGAATTGGGTGAGCGGCGCGGCGTGTGCGGCGCCGACGTGTGGACGCCGCCCGCACGCGAGCCGGCTCCACGGGACGGCCGGTGCGGCGGGCGGCTGGCGAGCGCCAATTCCTCGGCGGTGAGAACTCGCTCCAGCACGCGGTAGAGGGCGGCTTCTTCCTTGCGCATGTGAATGCGCAGCAGGTCGATGAGGTCGCGACCGACGACGCGCAATTGTTCGTCGCGCCAGTCGCTGGAGCGCTCGGTCACGAGGGCGGCGAGCGTGTGGATCATCGCGGCGAGGTCTCCGTGCTCGCCGCGCTGGGCGAGCAGGAGCGGGGAGGCTTCGGGCAGCGTTTCGCGCACTAGCGGGAAGACCGTGCTGTGCTCCAAGGCCACCGAATGCGCGAATCCGACCTCGATCGCGGTGAGTGCCTGACGCACCGCCATGAGCGTGTCGGTGCGCGCGGCGGCATCCGCGGTGGCGGCGAGCCGGGCGAGCCGGCGCTCGAGCGCGTCGACCTGCACCGACACGTCGTCGTGCGCCTGACGGACCTTCTGCAGAATGCTGATCGGCGTCATCGTCTCGCTCGTCCCTGGCGGGAGCGCCCCATGCGCTCCCTCGCGTCGTATGAACTATCGCCCTCCGCGCGGGGGAACCGAGATGACGCCGGACAGCCTCGCTGCACGATTCCGCGATTTGCATCACGCCCGCAGACGGCTGCGCGACAAGCGGTTGGACGGATCGACCGGAGATGCCTATGATCTGCGTCATACAGGCGGACGCGAGGAGGGGCCCGGTGACGTCGGAAATGCAGTCGGAGAAGGTGCTGCGAGCGGTCCGCGCGTTGCCGATGTTCCGCGGCCTGCAGGAACGCGATCAGCGGCGCGTGGCCGCGGTGGCCGAAGTTCGCGAATACGCGCGCGGCGACGCGCTGTGGGACGCTGGCGCTCCGGCCGAACACCTCACCGTGATCGTGAGCGGCCGCGTCAAGGTCGTCGGCCACGCTCCGGACGGCAGCGACGTCATCCTGGAAATCTTCGGCGAAGGCGAACCGGTGGGCGCGATCGCCGTCTACAACTACCTGCCGTATCCGGCCTCCGCGGTGGCGCTGGAAAAGGCGACCATCCTGCGCGTGCCGCGCCGCGATTACTTCGAGTTGCTCGAGCGCGAGCCCGACTTCGCGCGCGGCATCATCCTCGAACTCACCAAACTCACCGTGGCCTTGACGCGCAAACTCGAGGAAATGCGCGGGCAGCGCGTCGATGCCCGCATCGCCCAGCTGTTCCTCACCTTTGCGACGCGCATGGGACGCGAGACGCCGCACGGCATCGAGATTCCGCTGCAACTCACGCGGCAGGAGATCGCCGACATGGTGGGCACCACGGTGGAGACGTCGATCCGCGTGCTGTCGGCCTGGGGGCGCGAGAACGTGCTGCTCACCGGCGAGGGGCGCTTCGTAGTGCCGGAGTTGGCGCGCCTGCGCGCGGTGGCGCTCGGGGAGCCGGTGCCTGCGCCGGCGCCGCCAGCGCCGCGCGCCGCGAAGAAGGCGGCGCGGAAATAGAACAAAGCCGGGACGCGGCTGCCGCTAAGAGCCGCGCCCCGGCGGAGAGAACACGCAGTCGCCGCTAGGCTGCGTGCTCCTCGTCGTCACGCGCCGGGACCCAACCGGCGGCGACGTTGCCCAATGTCACGGCAGGGGACGGCTGCCAGACGAACGACTGCGGGGTCTGCGGCACGTCGGCGGTCGCATGCGCGAGATCCTCGTTCGCATGCGAAGACGCGGTGTGCAGCGCCTTGAGCTGCGCGATCTCCGCGGCGTTGGCCACCGATTCCTCGTCGTCGCGCGACGGCGCGATGCCGATGTCGGAATCAGGGTCGCTGTCGACCTCCACCGCATCCCACGAATCGGACGCAATCAACGGCTGCTGCTCCGGCAGCGATTCGCCTACCAGCGCGAGTACTTCGCCGGCCAGCGCACGGTACGCCTCGGCGCCGTGCGACTTCGGCGCGTGGATCTGCACCGGCGCGCCGCTGCCGCTCGCCTCGGCGAGCGCCACGTTGCGCCGAATGTGCGTCTGGAACAGCAGGCCGGACAGCCGCGGGTCCTTGTCGATGCGTTCGAACGTCTCGCGGGTCAGCGTCGCCCGCGTGTCCACCATCGTCGCCACGATGCCGCTCACCTGCAACTGCGGGTTCAGCTCGGCGCGGATCGCCTCGATGGTGTCGAGCAGGTTCTCGACGCCGTCCATGCTCCACGGCTCGGGCCGGATGATGATCATCACTTCGCCGGCGCACACCAGCGCATTGACGGTCAGCAGCGACAGCGACGGCGGCGTGTCGATGAACACGTAGTCGTAGCACTCGGCGATGCCGAGCAGCCCCTTGCGCAACAACGTCTCACGCCCGAAGCGGCTGGCGATCTCGAGCTCGGCGCCGGCCAAGTTGATGTGCGAGGGAATCAAGTCGAGGTTCGGCACGCCGGTGCTGAGCACGATGTCCTCGGCGCGCACCACACTGAATTTCTTCGGCTGCACCAGTAGATCGTAGGACGACTGTTGGATGTCTTCGGCCTTGAAGCCGAAGCCGCTGGTGCAATTGGCCTGCGGGTCGATGTCGACGCAGAGGACGCGTTTGCCGGCGTCGGCGAGGGCGGCTCCCAGATTCACGACGGTCGTGGTCTTGCCGACGCCGCCTTTCTGGTTCGTGCAGACGATGATGCGAGGCATGTGGGTTAGTCCCCCTCTGCGTGACGCGCGACGTGCGCGCCGGACGGCTGGGTGTACGCGGCGTGTGGCATGCCACGGCCGTTCACGCGCGCCGCACTCTGCGGCTGCACCAGCGCGAGCGATTGCTCGTGGCGTTCGGCGGCCTGCGCGTCGATGAGTTCATCCACCGCCTTCAGGCGCTCCTTCTGGAAGCGCAAGTTGCGGCGGTACTCGCGAATCACCGCGCTGTCGGTGGGGCTCTCGATCAGCGCCAAGCGCATGCCTTCCTCGTAGCGATGGATCTCCTCGAGGATCTCCGCGCGGCTCTCGTCGAGCGAACGCTGTGCCAAGCGGCGGCGCTCGGCGGCGAGGATGTCGTGGGGACTCAATTCGGCGGCGAGGACGGCGTCGATCAACGCTTGCACGATCTGCGAGCGATCGAGCTTGCGCCCGGTGCGCTGGCGCACTTCGTCGATCAACGCGGTCAGGAACAGCTGGTGCGATTCCTCGAGGGTGATGACCTCGCGGATCGCCGGCTGGTTGTCGGTGCGGCGAATCAGGGTCGAGCGGCTCATGGGTGTCTCCGGACGCGGCAAAACCGGATGGAGTGCACGGAGGTCCCGCACCGGGCGCAAGGCTGAATTGGGCGGGTTGCTCCGCGCACTCGGAGCGTCGGAGGTGCACGGCGCGTGCCAAGTCGCGCGAACCGGCGAAAACCGCATACGGACGCCATTTTCGCCGCGCCGTGCCGGAGGCGGGGAGTGCAGAGCGGCATGCCGGGCGCACGCCGCCGTGCAAACTGCACGAGGCGCCCGCGCGTGGCGGACGCCTCGCGTGACCGCTAGTGCCGCGTGTGGATGACGGCGCGCAGCGCGTCGCGCGCCTGCTGCGCCTCGCCCGCGTCGCCCGCTTTCTCGGCGGCGACGTGGAGCGCCTGGAACGCGAGCGTCAAGTTCGGCGCGGTGGCATCGCCGATCAACACCCAGCTCGCGGTGTCCTTCACGTACTTGTAGCGCGGCGGCAGGTGGTACTGGGCGCGCCGCGTGAACTGCAGCGCGATCTCGTGCGCCGCCTCCGGGTTGCGGCCCGCCGCCAACCACGCCTGCGACCGCAGCAAGAGCGCGGTGTCGAACCATGGCGTCAGGCGCACGACTTCGTGCAGCGAATCCGCCGCCGCGGCGACGTGCCCATGCGCCAACGCGCTCCACGCCGCGTAGGTGCGCACCGAATAGAGCGACGGCGCGAGCAGCTGCGCCTCGGCGATCTGTGAATCCGCCGCGGCGAGATCGCCGGCACGCAGCAGCATGTCGGCGTAGGCGAGACGCAAATCGACGATGCCGCTGCGCACCGTGAGCGCGGCGCGGAAGGCGGCACGCGCGCTGTCGGCGCGGCCGGCCAGCGAGTGCGCGATGCCGGTCAACCAGAGCGCCGTCGGGTCGTCCGCCTGGCGCTGGCGCGCACGCTCGGCGCACACGATCGCATCGTCGACGTAGCCGGCACCAAGGTTCACACGTGCCAGCGCGAGGTCCACTCGTGAGCGGTCGCCGCTCACGATGCGCGCGGCGGAGCGCGACAGTACGTCGAGCGCCGAGGCGAGATCGCCGTCTTGCAAGTACGCCGCATCGCCCTGCGCGACCGCGGCGTCGGCGCTCTGCGGGTACTCGGCCACCGCCTGGTCGGCGAGCCGCCGCGCCTCGCCCGGCGCGCCGTTGTACATCTGCGCGGTGGCCATGCTGACCAGCGTCGCCTCGTCGTGCGCGCCGCGTTGCATCGCCTGATCGAGCTTGCGGATGGCCTCGGCGACATTGCCATCGTTGAGGTCGTTCCCGGCCGCCGCGGTGAGCGCCGGCGCATAGTAGGGCGCGACATCGGTGACGTGCGTGTAGCGCTCGATGAGCCGCACCAGTGCGGTGTCACGCGCCGCCAATCGTTCGCGGGTGATGTCGCGCGTGTCGTACGCATCGCGGCGCGGCGTGCTGTACGAGTTCATGCCCTCGGCGAAGTACTCCCACACGCTCGACGCTTGATAGCGCGAGACGAACGCGTCGGCGCCCGCCGCCTGCCGCGCCTTGGCGGCGGCGTACGCACCTTCGACCACGCGCGCTTCGTCCGGCGGGAAGACGCCGTGCACTTGATGCGTCAACTCGTGCAGTACCGTGTTGTAGCGCCCGAACACCGTGCGCTCGACGTCCTCGATGCCGGTGACCGTGTTGTGGCCGCCGCAGCCGCGCACGTCGTCCCACAGGCGCGAGTCGTAGTCGATGCGTTGGTCGCGCAGCGATTCGAGATGCGGCGTCTCGCTCAACTTTTCGTAGAGCGGCTTGATGTAGAACGTCGCGCCGCTCGCCACCAGCACCGGCACGAACGCTGCCCACGGTTCGACGCTGAGCGCCACCCGCTTCTGGATGCGCGGCGACAACGTGCGCCAATTGAGCACGAACGAGTCGATGCCGGCGACCGTCGGCATCGGCGTCGCCGCGAACGCCGATTCGGCGGTGGCGGCGTGCACATCGGCGGCGAGCCGCTTCTGCTCCAGCGACTTCGACAGGCCGTGATGCGCGCGGCCGTAGAGCGGACAGCGCTCGAGCGAGGCGCGGAACGCGGCGATCGCCTCGTCGCTGCGGTGCTGCGTCCAGTAGAGCGACCCGAGCAGCGTCCACGGCTCCGCGAGCTTCGAGTATGTCGCGGCGAACGCGCGCAGCGCCTGTTCCGGCGCGCCGCCGGCCGCCAGTTGCGCGCGGAAGTCGCGCAGCACCTTGCCGAGCGCCGAGTCCGCCGGCGCCGGGAACGCGCCCGGTACGCGCGCCGGCAGCTGCGTGTAATTGACGTCGGTGTAGCCGTTGCCCAGCCAATAGTGGACGTCCTCGTTCCAGGGATCGAGGACGACGGCTTCGCCGAGCAGTGTGATGGCGTCGTGCACGCGGCCGAGCCGCACGTCGGCGTCCGCGAGCGCCACCAACACCTGCGAGGCGACCGGGCGGATCGCGGCCGCCGAGTCGTAGCAGGCGGCTGCGCCGGCGTAGTCGCGGTCCTGGTAGCGCACCGCGCCGGCCACCGCCCACGCCGCGGCACGGTCCGACGGATCGCGTGCCGCATCGCGGGTCAGCGCGGCGAGCGAATCTGCCTCGTGCCAGCGGAGCAGCGTGCGCATGAGCGACGCGCGCGCCGCGAGGTACGCGGGGCGCGCGGCCGCATCCCCGCGCGCCAACCCGGCGGCGCTCGACGCATCGAGCGTCGCGAGATCGTCGGTGGCTAGCGCGACGCGGGTGCGCAGCCGCACGACGGCCGGATCGTCCGGCGCCGCGGCGCTCAATGCGGCCACCGCGCGTCGCGCCTCGACGTAATCGCCGTGTGCGGCCAGCGCCTGCGCCACCCGCAGCCGCACCGCGAAGGGGCGCCGCGGCGACTCGGCCACACGTGCCGCCGCCTCCGCCGCCCGCACGCCGCGCGCCGGCGGTGCGAAGCGCGTCAGCACCGCCTCCGGCTGACCGAGCTGCAACGCCAGATCGGCGCGTCCGAGCGAGTCGCGCGCCGGCGTGCGCGCGAGCGTCGCCGCGAGTTCCAGTCGGTACGCCCGCACCCGCGCCGCCGCGGGCGGCAGCGTGTCCTCCGCCCGCGCCACGCCGGCGCCGAGCAGCATCATCCACACGAATGCGGGCACTCGCCGCATGCAGTCTCCTTGCGAGGTGGTTATTCGAAGTCGGCGGCGGGCGCCAAGTCGGCGGCGCGCCAGCCGTCGCCCTCGTGCACGCCGATGGCGCCGAGCAACTTCGCCGCGAAGCCGCCGGTGACGTCGTCGAGACCGCGCATGTCGCGGTAGAACGGCGGGCACACCGGCATCACCGTCGCGCCGGCCTGCGACAACGTCAGCATGTGCTGCAAGTGGATCGCCGAAAGCGGCGTCTCGCGCACTGCCACCACGAAGCGCCGCCGCTCCTTGAGCGCCACCTGCGCGATGCGCGAGATGAGCGTGTCGCCGAAGCCGCACGCGATGCGCGACAGCGTCGTGATGCTGCACGGCACGATGACGTAGGCGTCCCACGCGTTCGAGCCCGACGACAACGCGGCGCTGAGATCGTCGTCGCCGAAGATGCGCGTCGCGAACGGCGCCAGATCGTCGAGCGTGAGGCCGGTTTCGAGCCGCAGCGATTCGGCGCCCCACTTCGACACCACGACGAACTTCTCGCCCGGGCAGCGCTTGAGGAATTCGACGGCGAAGGCGCCGCCCGAGGCTCCGGTGATACCGACCACTGTGCGTCTCACGTCCCTATCACCCCCGACGCCACTACGCCGAGCACCACGAATCCGAGCACCGCGTTGACGTGGAAGAACGCGAGATTCACGCGCGCGGCCTGTGCGTGCTCGAGCACGAGCAGCGCGCCCACCAGCGCGGCGCACGCCCACGGCCACGCGCCCGGCAGCGCCGCGTGCACCAGCCACGCCAGCGTCGCGAAGGCGCACACGTGCAGCGCGCGCGACACCCACAACGCCCGCGTCCGTCCAAGCCACGCCGGCATGGAGTGGAGACCCGCCGCGCGATCGAACTCCTCGTCCAACGTCGCGTAGATGATGTCGAACCCGGAGCCCCAGAAGAACGTGAAGAGCGCGAGCAGGAGTCCTGGCGCGCTGTCGTGGAACGACCGCGTGATCGCCAAGTACCCGCCGAGCGGCGCGCCCGCCATGCCGAGCCCGACGCCCAAATGCGCCCACGGCGTCACGCGCTTCAGATAGGGGTAGCCGACGAACACGATCAGCGGCAGGGGCGCGTACGGCAGGAGCCTTGGGGAAATCGCCCACGCCGCGGCGACGTAGAGGACGAGCCCGGCGCCGAGCACCGCGTAGCCCTCCGCCACCCGCATCGCGCCGCTTGGCAGCTCGCGCACCGCGGTGCGGGGATTCCGCGCGTCGATGCGCCGGTCGATGAGGCGGTTGAGCGCCATCGCGGCGATGCGCGCGCCGAATCCGGCCGCCACGATGAGCCCGAGCACACGCCACGACGGCAACCCGCGCGAGGCGAGCAGCGCGCCGGCGAACAAGAGCGGGAGGGTGAAGAAGGTGTGTTCGAGCTTCACGAAGCTCGCGTAGGTCTTGAGCATGGCCGGCGGAGGATACGGGCGGACCGCCGCGATGCAAAGGCCCGGGCCGCCGCCCCGCCTACTGGACGAGAACCAGGTGGCGCGACCCGCTCTCGCTGCCGGCCTCGACGTGCGCGATGTACATCCCGGTGGGCGCGGGCGCCCCGCTGGCGGTGAGGCCGTTCCACCGGGCTTCGTGGCGGCCGGGCTGCCGCACGCCTTGCGGGAGGACCAGGATGAGGCGTCCCCGCGCGTCGAGGATGCTGACCTGGACCGTCACCGCGCGCGTCACGGTGTAGCGGATGCGGGCCTCGGTGCGGCCCGACGGCGCGCTGGCGGCGCCGAGATCGAGGCCGGAGGTGCTGTCCGGCGCCGCCGGGGCCGCCCACGCGGCGGACCCGAGCGCGCACATCAGGTACGCCGCCACCGCCACGCGCCCGCCCCGGCGAACGATTCGACCCGCGTTCCGCATCCTCGACTCCTCCTCCGCGCGAGACCCGCACCGCGCGGGCTCCTCCGTGAAACGTCGCCATGCCGAGAACCGCACGGGGCGATGTTCCCCGTGCTATCGGCCCGTGGTCGATGGTCCACAAGGGGAACGCCTGGATCAGACGCTCGGGGCGGCGTCCACGCTCGCCTTGACACCCGGCCGACGGGCTTCCTATAGTGCCCGGACTTTTGGGAACGAGTTGGCCTTCTGATCCCCCGCCCCGGCCCCAACCCAGTCGTGCCCCGCGTGGTCTCGAGAAAGGAGACGGAATCCGCATGTCTCGTCGTGTCCCCCAAGTTGCCCTGGTGCTGGGTCTCGCACTGGGATCTGTGGCCTCCCTCGCGCACGCCGAAGACCAGCGCGGTCGCGCGTCCATCGGCGGGAGCGTCGGGGTGAGCGACTACGTGGGCGGGGGCGATTTCACCACCGGGAACGAAATCCGTCCCGCCGGTGAACTGGTGTTCGGGTACGTCTACCGGACCCACACCCAAATCGTCAGCCACGTCGGCTACACCTGGAACGGCTACAAGACCTGCTACACGGCCGATGGCCGCGAGCGCTGCGACGGCTGGAAGGGTTTGCCGGAGGCCTACCTGCCCCCGAACGGCGAGATCTACGAAAACGAGCCGGCGATCGTGAAGTCGAGCTACGCCACGGTCGAGATCCAGCGCAACTGGGGCATCAAGAACCTCCAGCCGCACCTCAACCTCGGCGCCGGTATCTACGGCTGGCGCGTCGGCACCACGCGGCACGCGCTGAAGGATCCGGTCACCCAGAAGCAGCTCCGCGGCATTGCGCCCGGCGTGACCGTCGGCTTCGGCGTCGAGGACTACGTCGGCCCACGCGTCTCGCTCGACTTCATGGCCGTGACCCACTACATCCTGCTTAGCGACAAGACCGCGTTCCCGTCCGGTTTCAACGAGAACCTGACGAACGCCCAGTTCCGCCTCTCGGCGCGCTGGTACTTCGGCCTCGGCAAGGGCGGGGCGAAGGCACCGGCCAAGCCGGCGGGGAAGTAGCCCGTGGCCGCCCGCGCCGCTCGCCGCTCGCCCGCCCAGGCGCCGACGAAAGCGGCGCGGACGGCGGCGAAATCTCCGGCCCCGCGCCGTGCCGCATCGCCGGCATCCCGCGCTCCCCGCCTTCGCGGCGTGGAGCGCGTCGTCTTTGAAGCGCTGACCTTCGACGACGTGCTGTTGCTCCCCGCGCGCTCCGCCATCCTGCCGCGCGAGGTCGAGACCCGCACGCAGTTCACGCGCCGCATCCCGCTCAACATCCCGCTGGTCTCCGCGGCGATGGACACGGTGTCGGAGTCGCGGCTCGCCATCGCCCTGGCGCGCGAGGGCGGCATCGCCGTCCTGCACAAGAACATGTCGATCGAGGCGCAGGCCGCCGAGGTGGACCGCGTCAAGCGCAGCGAGTCCGGCATGATCACCGATCCGGTCACGCTGCCGCCGACCTCGACCATCGGCGAGGCGCTCGACATCATGGCGCGCTTCAAGATCAGCGGCGTCCCGATCACCGAGCACGGCCGCCTGGTCGGCATGCTGACCAACCGCGACCTGCGCTGGGTGACCAACCGCCGCCGCCGCATCGCCGAGGTGATGACGCGCGAAGGTCTGATCACCGCGCGCGTCGGGACGTCGCTCGAGCAGGCGAAGGAGATCCTCGCCAAGCACCGCATCGAGAAGCTGCCGGTGGTCGACAAGAACTTCCACCTGCGCGGGCTGATCACCGTCAAGGACATCCAGAAGGGCATCCAGTACCCGAACGCGGCGAAGGACGACCTTGGCCGCTTGCGGGTGGCCGCCGCGGTGGGCGCGACGCCGGATCTCCTCGAACGTGCCGGCGAACTGGTGAAGGCCGGCGTCGACGCGCTGTCGATCGACTCGGCGCACGGACACTCGGATAACGTGCTGCACGCGCTCGAATCGCTGCGCGCCACCGTCGACATCGACATCGTCGCCGGCAACATCGCGACGCGCGAGGCGGCGCGCGACCTCATCGACCGCGGCGCCGACGCCATCAAGGTCGGCATGGGGCCGGGCTCGATCTGCACCACGCGCGTCATCGCCGGCATCGGCGTGCCGCAGATCAGCGCGCTGTTCGAGACCTGCGCGGTGGCCGAGGAGCGCGGCGTGCCCGTCATCGCCGACGGCGGCATCAAGTACAGCGGCGATGTCGTCAAGGCGATCGCCGCCGGCGCCAACTCGGTGATGATCGGCAGCCTGTTCGCCGGCACCGACGAATCGCCGGGAGAGACCGTGCTCTACGAAGGCCGCTCGTACAAGGTCTACCGCGCGATGGGCTCGCTCTCGGCGATGACGCAGGGCAGCCGCGACCGCTACTTCCAAGACGGCGAATCCGACACCACGAAGCTGGTGCCGGAAGGGATCGAAGGCCGCGTGCCGGACAAGGGGCCGTTGTCGCGGCTGGTGTTCCAGATGGTCGGCGGCCTGCGCGCCGGCATGGGCTACTGCGGCGTGCGCACCGTCGACGACCTGCGCTCGCAGCCGCGCTTCGTCAAGATCACCGCGGCCGGCCTGCGCGAGTCGCATCCGCACGACGTCATCATCACCAAGGAATCGCCGAACTACGAAGTGCGGTAGGGCGGCGTTCCATCGTCGACACACGAATGCGGCGCTCGCTTCGGCGGGCGCCGTTTCGCGTAGCGTGCGACGATCGCACCGCGCGCCGCATCCCATCGTCGTTCGCCGTTCTTCGCTTCCGGGAGATTTCCGATGCCTTCCTCGTTGTTCACGCCCGTCCGTCTCGGCGCGCTGTCGGCGCCGCACCGTGTGTTCATGGCGCCGATGACGCGCGACCGCGCGACGGACCAACTGCCGAACACTCTGATGCGCGACTACTACGTCCAGCGCGCGAGCGCCGGGCTCATCGTGAGCGAGGGCTCGCAGATCTCGCAGCAAGGCCAAGGCTACTTCGACACGCCGGGCTGCTACACCGACGCGCAGGAAGCCGGCTGGCGCGCCATCGTCGACGCGGTGCATGCGGCGGACGGGCGCATGGTGCTGCAGCTGTGGCACGTCGGGCGCTCCTCGCATCAGGCGTATCAGCCGCGCGGCGCGCTGCCGGTGGCGCCGTCGGCGATCGCCCTGCCGGGCAAGACGTACACGCCGGATGCCGGCATGCAGGATCACCCGACGCCCCGCGCGCTCGACCGCGACGAGATCCCGGGCATCGTCGAGCAGTTCGCGGCGGCAGCCGCGCGCGCGATGGCGGCGGGCTTCGACGGCGTCGAGATTCACGGCGCCAACGGCTATCTCATCGACCAGTTCTTGCGCGATGGCACCAACCGGCGCGACGACGACTACGGCGGCTCGATCGGCAATCGCCTCCGCTTCCTGCGCGAGGTGGTCGGCGCGGTGGTCGATGTCGCGGGGCACGAGCGCGTGGGCATCCGCCTCTCGCCGGGCAACGTGCCGGGCCGCATGGAGGACTCGGACCCGCGCGCGACCTACATCGCCGCGGCGGAGGCGCTCGCGAAGTTCGGGCTCGCGTACGTGCATCTGAACGCCGGCGCGCCAGGCACCGAGGATCCGGCGAAGGAGAGCATCTGGGCACCGCAGATCCGCGCGGCGTTTCGCGGGCCGGTGATCCTGTGCGGCGGCTACGACGCCAAGAGCGCGGAGGCGGCAATCGACGGCGGCGTCGCGGACGCCATCGCGTTCGGCGTGCCGTTCCTGGCGAATCCGGATCTGCCGCGCCGGCTGCGGGAAGGCGCGCCGCTCAACGCGCCGCGCCGCGACCGCTTCTACGCCAGCGGTCCCGACGGCTACATCGACTATCCGGCGATGGAGGACCTCGCCCGCACCTAGGTCCGCGTCCTCCGGGCGTGAGTGCGAACCGTGTTCCCGCACCGCGTCCGTTCGGATACCGCTGCCTCCGACGACCGTCTTGTCCGCGAAGCACTTGCGTGACGAGGCGGTCGTCGCACATGGGTGGCACGTCGGCTGCATTTGGGTCCTGCGTCACGCCGGGGAGGCGGTGCGAAGGAGAGGAGTGGTTCGCGATGGTGCCCGTGGGTCGCGGCCACCACTTCCCCGCTCGCGGCAGTGACAGCGTTCCGCCAGGGATGTCTCGGACCCAGGGACCCGAGGCGTCGCGGAGCGGTGGCCTCGGCCACCACCTCGGCCACCGCTCCCGGCGGAACGCAATTCGCTTTCGCGCGTCGACTGCATCGTGGAAGAGGGAGGGCTCCGGCCAGGGCGGGGGTCCACGGAGGTCCGGCAGCAAATCGGGGGACTGCCGCACCGTCGAGTGTGCGTTCGCGTTCGGGAGCGCGCCGTGCACTCCGTGGCCCCGCCCAAGCCTGAGCTCTTCGGCGCCCGGGCGCGCTCGCGGTCCACGCCGCGGGCGCGTCGGCGGTCCGCCCGTCTGGACAACCCACAGGAGCTGCCGATATCCTTGGCACATACACTATGTGCCGGAGGATGGGCGATGCCACAAATGCACTTCTACGTATCCGAGGAAACGGCGAAAGCCATCCGCACGCGGGCTGCCGCCGCGGGGCTGAGCATCTCGCGCTATCTGCGCCAGCTGGTCGAGCAAGAGCCGGCAAAAATGGAATGGCCGGAGGGATTCTTCGACCGCGTCTACGGCGGTTGGAAAGGGGAGCCACTCGTGCGGCCTCCCCAGGGCGAGTTGGACGAGCCGCTGCCGTGGTGACGCACCTGATCGACTCGGACATCTGCGTGCACTTCCTCGGCGGCCGCGCACCCGCAGTCCGCCGGAAGTTTCTCGCCGTGGACCGGGGCCGGCTCGCCATCAGCGCGGTTGCCGCAGCGGAACTTTGGTACGGCGTCTGGGCCAGCACTCGCGTGGCGGAGAATCTCGCCGCCCTGGAGGAGTTCGTGAAAACCATCGCGATCCTCCCGTTCGATCGCGGCTGCGCGGTCGAATACGGGAAGGTGCGAGCGCACCTGCGTCGCCAGGGGATCTCCGTCGGCCCCAACGACCTCCTGATCGCCTCCACGGCTCTCGCGCACGACCTCACGCTGGTCACCGCCAACACCCGCGAGTTCGGCCGCATCCCCGGCCTGCGCCTCGACGATTGGACCGGTGAGGGAGGCGGCGCGCCGAACCCCGTTCAACCTTGACCCTCATTCGGCGAATTTGTTAGGGTCTCGCGTCGCTTTGCGCGGGGAATCGCGTCGTCTGGCGTGCCGAACACGGGCGCGCCGCGGGGCCCGAGACTGACGGGACCATTCGGCCGGACGCCCGCGCGGGAGATCGAGCATGGCCCCCACAGAGACGCCAGACGAGGACGCGCGGCATCGCGCGTTTCGCGCGTCAGGGCGGACGCCGGACGACAAGGCGAAGGAGCGCGAGACGCGCAAGCTCGCCCGCCAGGCCGGCATCCTGACCGGAGTGCCGGCGGTGCTCGTGGCCGGGCCGCTGGTCGGTGTGCTGCTCGGCAAATTCCTCGATGCCCACTTCAAGACGAGCCCGTGGCTGCTGTTGGTCTGCCTGGTGCTCGGGTTCATCGCCGCCGGACGGGAAGTCGTCCGCATGCTGCGGTTGAGCAACGAAGACGTGCAGCCTCCAGAGGGCGAGACTCCCTCGGCGCACGAGGACACGTCGAGGAGAGATCCCTGAGCGACTCGTTCGCCTCACCGGTTCCGCGACGCTTCTGGCTGGTGGCAGGTCTCTTGTCGCTGGCGGGCGTGCTCGCGGCGCGGCACTTCATCGGGCCGCGTGGCGGCGTCGACTTCATCGTCGGCGTGGCGTTCGGGGCCGCGAACATCGTGGTCATGGGTGGATTGGTGCGCGTGACGCTGCGCACCGGGGGGGCGCTGCCGAAGAAGGCAGCGATATGGGCGGCGGTGAAGTTCCCGGTGCTCTACGGCGCGCTGTTCGCCGTGCTGCATTGGGGCCATGTGAACGCGCTGGCGTTCCTGGCCGGCTTCACCGCGATGCTCGGTGCACTGCTGATTGCCGGACTCCTGCCTGCCTCGCACCGGCGGCCCACGGCACCATCGAACACGGACGGCTCGCCGACGACGGCGGGCGCCGCACGCACCACCAACGACACACCGTCGCACAGCTAGATCTCGACGGTCGAGGGAGGAATCGACCGGCCCTTCTCGCCGTGGATGCCTTGTCTGAGGCACTCCGCACGGCTCGACGAAGCGCGCCGGCGCGACACGCATGATCGACGCACACGTGGTGGGACAGCTCGTCGCCGAGCAAATCGAGATTCCGGAAGAACTCCCGAATTTCATCACGTTCCTCGTCCATCACTTGGGCGAGGAGTCGCCTCTCGCGCATTTCCTCGAGACCTGGCAGGACCAGATCTTCATGGCGCTGGTCATCGGCACGCTGGTGACCGTCTTCGCGATCGGCACCAAGAACCGCCACGCGAAGGTGCCGGGCCGCCTGCAGTGCTTCCTCGAGATGATCGCCGAGTATCTCAACAACCTGATTTGCGGCGTCATCGGCCCGCAGGGGCGGCAGTTCACGCCGTTCCTCGGCACCATCTTCCTGTACATCCTCACGATGAACCTGTTCGGGCTCATCCCGCTGATGAAGTCGCCGACCGGCGGTGTGGGCTTCGACGAGGCGACGCACGGCGTGCTCATGCACGCGCTCAACATGACGCTGTCGCTGTCGCTCAGCGTGTTCGTGATGACGCAGTTCCTGTCGTTCAAGAATCTCGGGCCGCTCGGCTACCTGTACCACCTCGCCGGCGAACCCAAGGGCGTGATCGGCTGGGCCTTGGCGCCGCTGATGTTCCCCATCGAGTTGATGGGCCAGCTGGCGCGTCCGCTGACGCTCGCCTTGCGTCTCTTCGGGAACATCACGTCGGAAGACAAGCTGCTCGCCATCTTCGTGTGGATGGGTGTGGTGACGGTGGCCTTCCTCGGTCTGCCGGTTGGCTTGCCGCTGCAGGCGGTGATGTACCCGCTGTTGCTCATTTTCAGCTTGGTGCAGGCGCTGGTGTTCACGCTCCTGTCGACGGTGTACTTCGCGCTGACGTTCCCGCACCACGAGGAGCATCACGAGGAGCACGCCGCGGCGCACTAGCCCGCGCCACGGGGTATCGCAGTTTCACGGTCGTGACGCAGTTCGACGTACAGGTCAGATCAACACACTGAGGAGGAGAAATGGACTACAAGGCTGCATTGGGCCTCGGCCTGCCGCTCGGTATCGCGCTCGCTGCTGTCGGTTCGGGTCTCGGTCTGGGCCAGGCGGTCCGCGGTGCGATGGAGGCGATCGGTCGCCAGCCTGAGGCCGCTGGGAAGATCCAGACGAACATGATCATCGGTGCGGCTCTTATCGAGGCGCTCACGATCTACGCGCTCGTCTTCGGCATCCTCCTCATGGGCAAGATCGGCTAAGACCGCGGCGCGATGTCACGCCGCGCCCGCGATGACCGGGCGCGGTGAGGGCTCACGCGAGAGGGGCTTCGATGTTCGGAGTAGAACTCAAATTCCTCCTGACCAACGCGGTCGGCTTCCTGCTGCTCGTGTTCATCCTGCGCAAGCTTGCCTGGAGCAACTTGCTCGGGGCGATCGACGCGCGCCGTGAGGCGATCCGCCGCGAGATCGAGGCGGCCGAGGCGCTGCGCGCCGAGGCGGAGCGGCAGCGCGCCGACTACGACGCGCGGCTTGCCAAGATCGAGGCGGAGGCCCGCGCCAAGCTGCAGGAGGCGGTGGCCGACGGTCAGCGCATCGCCGCGGAGATCAAGGAGCAGACCCGCCAGGAGGCCGCGGACATGATCGCCAAGGCCGAGGAGCGGATCCGTCTCGAGCACGCGCAAGCGCTCATCGCGCTGCGCGACGACGTGGTGCGTCTCACCATGACGGCCACCGAGAAGGTGGTGCGCGAGTCGATGGACGGCGAGCGTCACGAGCGGATGATTCGCGACTTCCTGAAGGAAATCGAGGGTGCGCGTGTCTGAGCTCGTGAATGCGCGGCCCTACGCCGCGGCAGTTCTCGCCTTGGCGCAGAAGGACGGCACGCTCGACGCCACCGAGGCGGAGATGCGCGACCTCGCGGCACGCCTGTCGGGCGCGCCCGAGTTGCGCACCTTGCTGACCTCGCCGGCGTTGCGCGCGGCGGAGCGGCTCGAGCTGGCGAACAAGACGCTGTGCGCCGGCATGTCGGATCTGGTGCAGAACTTGGTGCACCTGCTGATCGACAAGCGCCGCATCAACATCGCCGAGACGATCGCCGACCACTTCGTGCAGCTCGCCGAAGAGGCGCGCGGCGTGGTGCGCGGCACGCTGACCACCGCGGTGCCGGTCAGCGACGCCGACAAGCAGGCGATCATGGCGAAGTTGGGGCAGCTCACCGGCAAGACGGTGCTGCTGGAGTCCGAGGTGGATCCGTCGGTGATCGGCGGCGTGCGCGTCCGTGTGCAGGACGTGTTGCTCGACCACACCGTGCGGCAGCGTCTCGACCAGTTGCGCGCCGACCTCGCGCAGGTGCGGGTGCACTAGCACGGCGGCGCGCTCCGGCGCGACGCTCGCCCCCCGGCGGACAGTCAGGCACCACCGCGCGGCCGCGCTGAGGCGGCCGGCGAACGACGTAGACGAATGGTTCGGGCCGCGCCACACAGCGCGCCCGTTCATGGGGACAGCATGGCGATCAGACCAGAAGAAGTCAGCTCTGTCATCCAGCAGGAGCTCGAGAAGTACCGCTCCACTCTGAAGATGGAGAGCGTCGGCACGGTGCTGCAGGTGGGCGACGGAATCGCCCGCGTGTGGGGTCTCGACGAGGTGATGGCCGGTGAGTTGGTGGAGTTCGCCGGTGGCCTCAAGGGACTGGTGCTCAACCTCGAGCGCGACAACGTCGGTGTGGCCGTCCTCGGCTCCGACGAGTCCGTGAAGGAAGGCGACACCGTCCGCCGCACCGGTCGTATCGCCGAAGTCCCCGCGGGACCGGCGATGATCGGCCGCGTGGTGAACGCCATCGGCCAGCCGATCGACGGCAAGGGCCCGATCGCCACCACCGACACGCGTCCGATCGAGTCGCGCGCGCCAGGCATCATCGAGCGTCGCTCGGTGTTCCAGCCGCTGCAGACCGGCCTCAAGGCCATCGACGGCATGATCCCGATCGGCCGGGGCCAGCGCGAGCTCATCATCGGCGACCGCCAGACCGGCAAGACCGCCGTCGCCATCGACGCGATTCTGAACCAGAAGGGCGGCGACGTGATCTGCATCTACGTCGCCATCGGGCAGAAGGCGTCGACCGTCGCGCAGGTGGTGAACATCTTCGAGCAGTACGGCGCGATGGAGTACACCACCGTCGTCGTCGCCACCGCGACCGACCCGGCGCCGATGCAGTACCTCGCGCCGTACGCCGGCTGCGCGATGGGCGAGTACTTCATGTACCAGGGCAAGCACGTGCTCTGCGTCTACGACGACCTCTCGAAGCAGGCGGCGGCGTACCGCCAGCTGTCGCTGCTGCTCCGCCGTCCGCCGGGCCGTGAGGCGTACCCGGGCGACGTGTTCTACTGCCACTCGCGTCTGCTCGAGCGCAGCGCCAAGCTGTCCGACGAACTCGGCGGCGGCTCGCTCACCGCGCTCCCGATCATCGAGACGCAGGCCGGTGACGTGTCGGCGTACATCCCGACCAACGTGATCTCGATCACCGACGGCCAGATCTACCTCGAGCCGGACCTGTTCTTCGCCGGCGTGCGTCCCGCCATCAACGTCGGTATCTCGGTATCGCGTGTGGGTTCGTCCGCGCAGACCAAGGCGACGAAGAAGGTGGCCGGCCGTCTCCGTCTCGACCTCGCGCAGTACCGCGAACTCGCGGCCTTCGCGCAGTTCGGGTCCGACCTCGACGCCGCGACGCGCCAGCAGCTGACGCGAGGCGAGCGCATGGTCGAAATCCTCAAGCAGGGCCAGTACACGCCGCTGGCGATGGAGAAGCAGGTGGTCATCATCCACGCTGGCATCCAGGGCGTGCTCGACGACCTGCCGGTGGAGTCGGCGTCTGTTCGCCTACGTCGAACAGAAGTACCCGGACGTCTTCCACGACATCCGCACCAAGAAGGACCTCGACGAGAAGACCGCCGCCGAGATCGTCCAGGCCGCGAAGGAACTCAAGGCGGCCGAATTCGCCAACGCGAAGGTGGGATAACACACCATGGCCGGCGAGTCCCTGCGCGATCTCAAGCGCCGCATCAAGTCGGTGCAGAGCACCAAGCAGATCACCCGCGCGATGGAAATGGTCGCCGCGGCGAAGCTGCGGCGTGCCGAGCAGCGGCTGCGCGCGACGCGTCCCTACGCGTCGAAGATTCGCGACATGCTCGCGAACTTGAGCGCGGCGGCCGGCACCGTCGAGCACCCGTTGCTCGAGCAGCGCCACGAGGGCGGACGCACCGCGTACATCATCTTCACCGCCGACCGCGGTCTCGCGGGATCGTTCAACGTCAACTTGATCCGTGACGCCGAGCGCACCTTGCGCCAAGTGGCGAACGTCGACGACATTCGCCTCGTCCTGGTCGGCAAGAAGGGCAACGACTACTTCCGCCGCCGCAAGTACCCGATCGCCGAGCGCTACCTGACGGCGATGGGCGGGCTCGACGTCGCCGTTGCGCAGGAGATCGCGGACAAGGCGACGGCGATGTTCCTCAGCGGCGAGGTGAACAAGGTCGTTCTGCTGTACCAGTCCTTCATCTCGACAATGACGTACCGCATCACCTGGGAGACCTTGCTGCCGCTGGCCGCGCCAGCCGCGGCGGAAGGCGCCGCCCGCGTCGACTATCTCTTCGAGCCGGGCCCGGCGGAAATCCTCGGCGCCCT
Organism: Candidatus Eiseniibacteriota bacterium; assembly: GCA_044229145.1. Taxonomy (GTDB): domain Bacteria; phylum Eisenbacteria; class RBG-16-71-46; order CAZEPH01; family CAZEPH01; genus JBKJUD01. The sequence continues at coordinate 27,689 of JBGATO010000012.1, forward strand.
GCTTCCGCGCTTCCTGACGACGCGCATCCTGATCGCGATGGCCGAGAGCCAGACCAGCGAGCAAGGAAGCCGGATGATCTCGATGGGCAGCGCGACCAAGAACGCCGGCGAACTGATCAACACCCTGACGCTGCGCGCCAACCGCGCCCGTCAGGCCGCGATCACCAAGGAACTCGCCGAAATCGTCGGCGGCGCCGAGGCGCTGAAGTAAGCGCCGCGCCCGTCACCCGCAGTCTCGCAGTCAGCACGTAGCACGATCGGACCGAAAGGACTACTGATGGCAGAGCAGGTACAGAACCAGGGCACCGTCACGCAGGTCATTGGCCCGTCCGTCGACGTCGAGTTCGCGCCGGACAAGCTTCCGCCGCTGCTCCAGGCGTTGCACATCGTCGACGCGGAGAAGGGCATCGACCTGACCGTCGAAGTCGCGCTCCACATCGGCGACAGCACGGTGCGTTGCGTCGCGCTCTCCTCCACCGACGGTCTGGTGCGCGGCATGAAGGCGCTCGACACCGGCGGCCCGATCACCGTGCCGGTCGGTCACCAGACCCTCGGCCGCATCTTCGACCTGCTCGGCCGTCCGATCGACGGTGGCGACAAGGTGCCGAACCCGGAGAAGCGCTCGCCGATTCACCGCGCCGCGCCCGCGCTCGTCGACCAGCAGCCGACGCCGCTCGTCTTCGAGACCGGTGTGAAGGTCATCGACCTGCTCACCCCGTACATGAAGGGTGGCAAGATCGGTCTGTTCGGTGGTGCCGGTCTGGGCAAGACGGTCATCATCCAGGAGCTCATTCGCAACATCGCGAGCGAGCACGGTGGTGTGTCGGTGTTCGCCGGCGTCGGGGAGCGTACCCGCGAAGGCAACGACCTCTACCACGAAATGAAGGACTCCGGCGTCATCAACAAGACGTGTCTGGTGTTCGGGCAGATGAACGAGCCGCCGGGCGCGCGTCTGCGTGTGGCGCTCACCGGCATCACGATGGCCGAGTACTTCCGTGACGAGGAAGGCGCCGACGTGCTCTTCTTCGTCGACAACATCTTCCGGTTCACGCAGGCGGGCTCCGAGGTATCGGCGCTTCTCGGCCGTATGCCGAGCGCCGTGGGCTACCAGCCGACGCTGTCCACCGAGATGGGCGCGCTCCAGGAGCGCATCACCACCACGAAGAAGGGCTCGGTGACCTCGGTGCAGGCGATCTACGTGCCGGCCGACGACCTCACGGACCCGGCGCCGGCCACCGCGTTCTCGCACCTCGACGCGACCACGGTGCTCAACCGCCGCATCTCCGAGCTCGGGATCTACCCGGCCGTGGACCCGCTCGACTCGACCTCGCGCATTCTCGACCCGCTCATCGTGGGCGAGGAGCACTACATGGTGGCGCGCATGGTCCAGAAGATTCTCCAGCGCTACAAGGACCTGCAGGACATCATCGCCATTCTCGGGATGGACGAACTCAGCGAAGAGGACAAGATCGTCGTCGGTCGCGCGCGCCGCGTGCAGCGGTTCTTGTCGCAGCCGTTCTTCGTCGCCGAGACGTTCACCGGGCGCTCGGGCAAGTACGTCAAGCTCGAGGACACCATTCGCTCGTTCCGCGAGATCTGCGAGGGCAAGCACGACGACCTGCCGGAGCAGGCGTTCTACATGTGCGGCTCGATCGAGGACGCCATCGCGGCGGCCGAGGAAATGGCGAAGGTCGGAAAGTAGGCGATCATGGCAGCCACGTTTCATCTCGACATCGTCACGCCGGTCGGCTCGCTCTACGCGGGCGAGGTGCAGTCGCTGATCGCGCCGGGCTCCGAGGGCTACCTCGGGATCCTCGCGCACCACGCGGCGCTAGTCACCGCGCTCGCCGCGGGCACGCTCACCATCCGCGACGCGGCCGGCAAGCAGACGGAGCACGCCATCGCCGGCGGCTTCCTCGAGGTGTCGAACAACAAAGCGACGGTGCTGGCGGAGGGCATGGCGGAGTAGCCATCCTCAGCGGCACGCGGAATACGACGACGGCGGCGAGGGCTTCGGCCTTCGCCGCCGTTTCGCGTTCGGCGGCTCGTGGTGCTATCGTCGCGCGGAACGTCGACCTGCAAGGAGGTTCGCATGCACGTGTTGGTGTGGCTCGCCGTCGGCTTGGTGCTGGGCGCGACGGGATGGGGCATCGGGCGGCGGCGCAGCTTCGGCCCGTCGTCGGACATCTTGGTGGCGATGCTGGGAAGTCTGCTCGCCGGCTGGGGCGCGCGGCAGGAAGGCCTCGCGGGCGCGCATCCGTGGCCGACCGAGATCGCGCTCGCGGCGGCCGGCGCGGTGATGCTGGTGACGATTCTGCGCGCCGTCTACCGCGTCGCCGATCGCGCGCGAGCCGCGGCGCGGTCGCGGCGCGGTGGTGCGCACGCCGTGACGCCGGGAGACCTCGGCACCGTCGCCTTGCACGAGCTGCAACGCCTGCAGAATCTCCTGAAGCTGCCCGCTTCGCGTCCGAGTCCAAACGAATCGTTCGACGAGCAATTGACGCTCGGCCAGCGCGTCGCCGATCGCGTCGCGGCATTCGGCGGTTCGTGGACATTCATCGGGCTGTTCCTGCTGTTCATGTTCGGCTGGATGGCGTGGAACACCGAACTCGCGCACATCGATCCGTTCCCGTTCATCCTGCTCAATCTCATGCTGTCATGCGTCGCCGCGCTGCAGGCGCCGGTGATCATGATGAGTCAGAACCGGCAGGCGGCGAAGGATCGTCACGACGCCGATGTCGATCACGAGGTCAACTTGCGCGCCGAGGCGCAGCTGCGGTTGTTGACGGAGCGCTTCGTCGAGCAGTGCGCGTCGTGGGAGGCGATGCGCGAGGAGTTGGCGGCGCAGCGGGCGATGTTGGAGGCTCTGACGGGGGCGCGAGCGCCGCGCGAAGAGAGCTAGTTCGCGCCCGCTCGGCTACGTGGCGAGGCGCTCCCGCTCACGGTGCAGCGCGCACGCGACGCGTCCGATGAGTTCGAGCGGCAGCGGGTCGCGGAGAGGAAACGTAAGGTTGCCCTTGGCGCCTCGGTACGGCGCCAATTCGCGAATCAATGCGGCATCCCGAGTGACCGGCGGATAGATCCCGATGTGCTTGGTGAACGCCGCGAAGTAGAAGAAGGTTCGCCCATCCCGGAAGGCGGGCATGTTGTAGCTGATGCAGCGCGAGGCGTCGGGAATCAGGCGTTCGACCGTGGCCTGAATCGACACCAAGGCGGGTCGCACGGATTCCGGCACGCTCTCGAGGTACGCGTCGTGAGAGGCGAAGGGCATGGCATCACTCTCCGTGGCAGTCGGCGCCGATGTCCCTCACTGCATGCGGCGTGGGGCGGCGCGACTAGACCGTGGTGTGGGAGTGCGGCGTCTCGTCGGCCGACGATGAAGTGTCGTCGGGGTCGACCGATGCGGTGGGGGCCTCGTGATCGGGAATCGCGTCCTCCGCGCTCGCGGGCGGGTCAACGACGGGCGGTTCACTCGCTGGCGGCTCGGCGGCCGGTGCCTCGGCTGGCGCCACCGCCGTCGCATCGATCGCGGCTGGCTCCGCGGCCTTCGCCGCCTCCAACTCTTCGCGCAACGCCACCAGCAACTCCGGCGGCGCGAACTCGCTCAGTTCCGCTTCGATCTCCTCGATGCACTCCGCCGCTTCCGCCCAGTGGCCGCCGCGCAACCGCGCGCGCGCCGACTTCACCAGCAACCGCACTTGGCCGTGCAGGTGCCGTTCGACATCGCTCGGCAGGAGGTGCGTGTCCTCGCTCAGGCGCCGCCGCGCCGCGGCCAAGTGGTGCAGCGCCCGCGTCGGATCGTCGCCCTGGTCGAAGAGGAAGTCGGCGTAGGCTTCGTGTGCTTCGCTCGGTGCGTGCGACTGCTGCGCGGCTTGGCGGAGGTAGAGGCCTTCGCTCTCGCGATCGCCGGCGGCGCGGGCGACGCGCGCGGCGACGGTGAGCAGGGCGGGAGATGCCTCGCCGGCGTCGGCCGCGAGATCTTGCAAGAGCTCGAAGGCGGCGGAGGTGTCGCCTTCGGCAGCCAAGACCTCCGCGAGGCGCAACTCGAGCCGTTCGTCGCGCTCGTCGCCTTCGCGATTGGCGTCGATGGCCGTCTCGAGGGCGAGCTTCGCCGCCGCGGGATCGCCGTGGTCGAGCAGCAACTCCGCCAGCGTCAGCACCGCCGAGCCGCGTTCGGGGAAGTGGCGCACCAGCGTCTCGAGCGCGGCACGCGCCTGCGGCAAACCGGCCTCGCGCAGCGCCTGCGCGTACATCTCGAGCACCAGCGGTTCGCCGGGATGCTCGCGGAGCGCGGCCTCGAGGCCGTCGAGCGCGTCGTGGATGCGGCCTTCGACGAGCGCGAGGTAGCCGGCGCCGAATTCGCGGCCGAGCGTGCGCGCGTGCTCGGCGTCTGCCAGGGGCAGGCGGGTGAGCGCGCGGGTGATGGCGGGATCGGTGAGTTCGTTGCGACGCGGCAGATTGGCGGTGACGTACGCCTCGTCGATGATCTGCGGACCCTCGGGCACCGGCGCCGGGGTGGGAGCCTCGGGTTCGGCGGCGCGCGGTGCGCGTTCCTCGCGATCCCGCCCGCGGCCGCGTCCGCCGCGACGGCGCGAGGCATCGCGCCGCGGGCCGCGCCGCCAGGTGCGCTCGATCTCGGCGAGCTCCTCGCGCACGGCGTCGGACGGCGCCAGCCGCAGTGCCTCGTCCATCTCGTAGCGCGCGGCGTTGTAGTCGCCGAACTCCTGGGCGAGCCGGGCACGCTGCGCCGTGGCGCGCGCGGCCTCCGCCTGGGCTTCCGCCAGGCGGGCGCGCAACGCACGGGCTTTCTCCGACTCCGGATTCCGCTTCTCGTGACGCTCTAGTGCTTTGGCGTAGAACTCCACCGCGTCGAGGGGGCGTCCCGCGGCCCGTGCCGCATCGCCCTTCCTCTCTTCACGCGCGGCCGTCCACGACCAGAAGAGACCGAACAACACTCCTCCCGCCCATGGCGTGAGTGCCAACGTGTGACATTGTGTGCGCAGCTCCGTGAAGGGCGCGCAGGATCACTCAGACTGACGCAGAATGACACGCCGCGTGAAGGTTCGGCAAGCGGGGATTGCACTTACGCGCGGGAGTGGATCCCGGCCGGACTCAGGCGGTGGCGGCGCCGTCCGGCTCGCGCTGGCCCTCCAGATCCTCGATCGGCACATGCGGAAAAGCCAGGCTGACCACGAACGCCAGTGCCACCAGGACGGCGATCGCGACGAACACCTCGTGCAGGCTTCCCGCCAGCGCGTCGCCGATCCGCGCCAGGACCGCGGGAGCCACGTCGCGGCCGTGATCGGGCCCGAGCAGGCTGTCCACCGCGGACGCCGGCACGCCGGGCATCCGCGACAGCGTGCGGGCAATGACGCCGCCGAGCAGACCCACCGCGATCGTCCCGCCGATCGTCCGGAAGAACATCGTGCTGCCGGTGGCCACGCCGCGCTGCTTCCAGTCGACGCTCGCCTGCACCGCGATCAGGAGCCCGGTGTTGGCGAACCCCATGCCGATGCCGAGCAGCCCCATGCAGAGCCGGACGCCGGTGAGCGAGCCGTCCGGCCGCAACTGCCACGCGAGTCCTGCCGCCGCCACGGCCGCCAGGAACATCCCGAGCCGCACGAAGCGCCGGAAGCCGAAGCGCGGCAGCAACCGCCCGCCCACCGCCGACGCGATCGGCCAGCCGATCGCCATCGGGCTGATCGTGGTGCCGGCGTCGGTCGGGGAGCCGCCGAGCACCGCCTGTACGTGCAGCGGAATGAAGGTCACCAGCGCCAGCATGCCGGCGCCGACGATCGCTCCGGCGGCGCTCGACGCCCACATGACGCGGAGGCGGAAGAGGTCAAGCGGCAGGAGCGGCTCGTCGGCTCGCGTTTCGACCCAGAGGAACGCGGCGACCAGCGCCGCCACCGCCACCAGCACGAGAGGCGACGCTTGCGCCCCGCGCGTCTCGCCGAGCAGCAGCACGATCGCGGCGGTAAGCAGCGCAGCTCCGAGCCAGTCCAGCCGGTGCGCCGTCTTGTGCACCGTTTCGTGATAGCCGGCCACCAGGATCGCCGCCGACAGCAGGCCGAACGGCAAATTGACGTAGAACACCCAGCGCCACGACAGGTACTTCACGATCAGGCCGCCGGCGAGCGGCCCGATCATGCCGGCCACCGCCCACACCGCACCGAACACACCCTGCATCTTCGCCCGCTGCTCGATGGTGAACAGGTCGCCGACGATGGTGAGCGTCATCGGCTGCACCGCGCCGGCGCCGAGGCCCTGGATCGCGCGGAACACGATGAGCTGCGTCATGGTCTGCGCTTGGCCGCAGAGCGTCGAGCCGAGCAGGAACACGAACAGCCCGCCGAGCATCACCGGCTTGCGGCCGTAGAGGTCGCCGAGCTTGCTGGCGATCGGCACCGTCACGGTGACCAGCAGCGTGTATGCGGCGAACACCCACGCGTAGAGATGGACGCCGCCGAGATCGCCGATCGCGGTGGGCATGGCGGTGGAGACCACGGTCATCTCCATCGCGGCGAGGAAGAGCCCGAGGATGAGACCGGTGACGGTCATGGCGCGGTGCGTCTGGGACATCGAGGGAGTACACCACGCGCCCGCCCGCCGCGTCCACTCGGGGCGCGGTCCGGGAGATGCCGCGCCGGCTGTGGTAGGCTCCGCCGCATGCTGATCCTCGGAATCGAAACCTCGTGCGACGACACCGGTGCCGCGGTTCTCCGCGTCGATGGCGTCCACCGCAGCGTGCTGTCGAGCATCCTGTCGAGTCAGGTCGTGCATCAGGAATACGGCGGCGTGGTGCCGGAGCTGGCCAGCCGCGCGCACCTCACGGCGCTCGCCCCGATGGTACGGCGCGCGCTCGACGCCGCCGGCGTGACGCTGGCCGATCTCGACGCGGTGGCGGCGACGTTCATGCCGGGGTTGGTCGGATCGCTGCTGGTCGGGCTGACGTTCGCCAAGTCGGTGGCGTGGTCGCGCGGCATTCCGTTCGTCGGCGTGAATCACATCGAGGCGCACTTGCTGGCGGTCTGCCTCGAAGTGCCGGAGTTGCAGCCGCCGTTCCTCGGGCTGGTGGTCAGCGGCGGCCACACCGAGTTCATCCTGGTCGAGGAGTGGGGCCGCTACCGGATGCTTGGCTCGACGCTCGACGACGCGGCGGGCGAGGCGTTCGACAAGGTGGGGCAGTTGCTCGGGCTGCCGTATCCGGGCGGGCCGGCCATCGACAAGACGGCGCGCGAGGGCGGCGACCCGCACGCCTTCAAGTTCCCGCGCGGCCTGCGGCACCGCGACGATTGCGACGTGTCGTTCAGCGGTCTCAAGACGGCGGTGCGGCTCACCGTCGAAAAGCTCGGGCCGGAGGAGTCGCAACGGCGCGTCGCCGACCTCGCGGCGTCGTTCCAGGAAGCGGTGGTCGCGAGCCTGGAGGACAAATTCGCCTGGGCGCTCCGCCACACCGGCGCCCGGCACGCCGTGCTGGCCGGCGGCGTGGCGGCCAACTCCGCCCTGCGCAACCGGTTGACCGCGCGCGCCGAAGCCGAGGGCGCCACCTTGCACCTCACGCCGATGCGCTTGTGCACCGATAACGCCGCCATGATCGCGTGGGCCGGAGCGGTCAAATTGCAACACGGCGTCCGGTCGCCGCTCGATCTCGCAGCAGTTCCCGCCTTCGAGGCCGTGCCACTGAGCTGGCGCTAGACGCGCGGAACTGCGCAACCGCACCAGGCCCCGCCGATTCTCGTGACCCCAAGCTGGGGTCGCCTCTCTCCCGCGCCGATAGAACTTCGCGTGATCGCCACGACGGGGCGGTCGCCCGATTCACCGGCTCCCCGCGCCGCGACGGACAACTCGAGGGACGCCGGATGCACCCTGCGAAGGAGAGACGCTCGTGACTGCCTCCAAGGTGCTCGTCATCGACGACGAGCCGACCATCCGCCACGTCCTCAAGCTCCAACTCGAATCGGCGGGATACGAGGTCGAAACCGAAGAGAACGGCGCCGCCGGCTTGGCGCGCGCCGGCTTGCTGATGCCCGATCTCATTCTGCTCGACGTGATGATGCCGGAGATGGATGGCTTCCAGGTCTGCCGCGCCATCCGCCGGTCGCAGCGCACGCTGCACATTCCGGTCATCATGCTCACCGCCAAGACGGAGAGCGAGGACAAGGTGCGCGGTCTCGAGGCGGGCGCCAACGACTACCTCGAAAAGCCGTTCGCCTACCAGGAATTGCTCGCGCGCGTGCGCGGCGTGCTGGCATGGAGCCGTGCGCAGCGCGACGCCAGCCCGCTCACCGGCCTGCCGGGCAACATGTCCATCGAAGCGGTAACGACGCAGCGCCTGCAATCGGGCAAGCCGTTCGCCCTGATGTACATGGACATCGACCAGTTCAAGGCCTACAACGACAGATACGGCTACGGGCGCGGCGACGACGCGATCCGGCTGCTTGCGGATCTGCTCATCGCGACCACCGAGAGCGTCGGTTCGCGCGATGACTTCGTCGGCCACATCGGCGGCGACGACTTCGTGCTGGTGTGCGACGCGGACCACGGCGACGCGGTGAGCCAGGAGCTCATTCGCCGCTTCGACGCCGCGGTGCCGGCGCTCTACACCGCCGAGGACCGCGAGCGCGGCTACGTCGAGTACATCAACCGTCAGGGCGCGCACGAGAAGGCGCGTCTCATGTCGCTCACCGTGGCGATGGTGATGTCGGGCGACGGCGAATTCACGCACTACGCGCAGTTGATCGACGTGGTGGCGCAGCTCAAGTCGTACGGCAAGAAGAAGGTCGGCTCGGTGGTGGTGCGCGAGCGCCGCGGCGACGGACGCGCGGTGCAGGAAGTCGCGTTCCAGGGCCCGAGCGGCGAAGCGGAGGTGGCGGCCTAGCCATGCCCGCCCTGCGCGTCCTCGTCATCGACGACGAGCCGTTCATTCGGCAGATCTTGGAGTTCGGCCTCAAGGCCGAAGGGTTCGAGGTGCTGACTGCCTGCGACGGCGCCGACGGCTTGGCCGCCGCGCGCCGCGAGCGTCCGGACTGCGTCGTGTGCGACATCATGATGCCGGAAGTCGATGGCTACTCAGTGTGCCGCGAGTTGAAGGGCGACGCCGACACCCGCGGGATTCCGGTGGTCCTGCTGTCCGCCAAGGGCAGCCCGGCCGACATCGAATCGGGCTTCGCCGCCGGGTGCGACGACTACGTCACGAAGCCGTTTTCGCCGCGCAAGCTCACCGACTTGCTGCGCGGGTTGTTGGTGCAGGTGCCCGGCGACGGGCACGGCGACGCGGCCGGCGCCACCGCCGCCTAGAGCTCCCCGCCCGAGGATTCCTTGCCCGCGCCGCCCGGCGCGGCTAGCATGACCCCGGCTCATCGCCTTTCGCGCGAGGACGGGGACGTGGCGCACTTCGACGACGATCAAGATTCGGCGGTCCTGCGGCCGCGCCGGCGGCGCGGCGGGCGGCGGCGTTCCTCGTCGTCTCCCGCGGATGATCCGCCGATGATGCCGCCACTGCGCGTAGCCGCCGCAGCGGGCGGATTCTCGCTAGGCCGCTGGGTGCTGATCGCCGCGCTACTCGGCGTGGCCTACCAAGCCCGCGACGTCCTGGTGCTGCTCGTCATCGCGTTGCTGTTCGCGCACGCGGTGGCGCCGGTGGTGGATGGTCTCGCTTCGGTGCGCGTGGCCGGCCGGCCATTTCCGCGCTCGGTGGCAGCCGGGCTCGTCTTGTTGGCGGCGCTCGCGGCCCTCGGCTGGTTCGTGTCGACGCTGGTGCCGGTCTTGCTCGCCGACTTTTCGCAGTTGCTCCAGCGCGCCCCGGCGTACTTGAAGACCACGCAAGCATTCCTCCAGCAACTCCGCGTGCGCGGCGAAGGATTGTCGTTGCCCGAGAGTTGGTGGGCGGCGCTGGATGCGGCGATCAGCGGCGAAGTGGCCAAGCTGGCGAGTGGATTCGGGCGCGGCGCGGTGTCCGTGCTCTCGCACGTGGTGCAGATCCTCGGGCTGGTGGTCATTCCGATCCTATCGTTCCATTTGCTGCGCGACGGTCCGCGCTTCACCGCGTGGATCGTGACGTTGGTGCCCTCGCATCGCCGGCTCGCGGTGCGCGGCCTGGTGCACGACATCGACCGCGCACTGGCGGCGTATGTGCGCGGCCAGACGTTGGTGTGCGTCACCATGGGCGTGTCGGTCGGCGTGGCGCTGGCGCTCATCGGCTTCCCGTACGCGCCGCTGCTCGGCACGTTCGCGGGACTGGCCGAGGCGGTGCCGTACATCGGCGCGCTGGCGATGGAAGTGTTGCTGGCGATTCTCGGATTGTCGGTCTCGCCGACCTACGCGTTGCTCGGCCCCGGCGTGTACTTCGTGCTCAATCAGGCGCTGGGCATGTTGGTGACGCCGCAATTGATGAGCCGGCGCCTCGACTTGCACCCGATGGCGGTCATCCTCGCGGTGTTCGTCGGCGGCAGCGTCGGCGGGTTCGTGGGGATGGTTCTGGCGCTGCCGGGCGCGGCCATCGCGAAGGTGTTGCTCGACCGCTGGCGCGCGCACGCTGACGCGGCCCGCTGACATCCGCCGCCGCGTCGGCTAGACTGCCGCCTCCGCCTGCGCGGCGGGCCAGGCTGCGACGCGTCGCCGTCGCCCCTCACTCACTTCGACCGGCGATCGCCCCGTGCGGCGCGCCCGGAGGATTCGCATGATTCGCCCCGACCGCTGGATCCGCGAGATGTCGCTGAAGCACGGCATGATCGAGCCGTTCGCGGAAGGCCAGGTGCGCCCCGGCGTGATCTCGTACGGTGTGTCGTCGTACGGCTACGACATCCGCGTCGCCGACGAGTTCAAGATCTTCACCAACGTCAACTCGTCGATCGTCGACCCCAAGAACTTCGATCCGGCGTCGATGGTGGATTACAAGGGCGACGTCTGCATCGTGCCGCCGAACTCGTTCGCGCTGGCTCGCACTATTGAATACTTTAGAATTCCGCGCAATGTACTAACTATTTGTCTCGGAAAAAGCACCTATGCGCGCTGCGGCATCATCCTCAACGTGACGCCGTTCGAGCCGGAATGGGAAGGCTACGTGACGCTCGAGATCAGCAACACGACGCCGCTGCCGGCGCGCATCTACGCGAATGAAGGTATCGCGCAGGTGTTGTTCTTCGAGAGCGACGAGGCGTGCGAGACGTCGTACGCGGACAAGAAGGGCAAGTATCAATCGCAGGGCGGCATCGTCCTGCCCAAGGTTCTCTAGCGGCGCACGCGCGTCAGGAGGTTCGGCAATGCTCACCGTTCGCTGGCTCGGTCACGCGGCGTTTTCCGTCACCGACGGCACGCACACCGTGCTGATCGATCCGTTTCTCACCGGCAATCCGAAGGCGGCGGCGAAGGCCGAGGAGGTCGCGGCCGACGCGATCCTCGTCTCGCACGGCCACGACGATCACATCGGCGACACCGTCGCCATCGCCCAGCGCACCGGCGCGCAGGTGGTCGCGACCTACGAACTGGCGATGTACTGCAGCCGCAAGGGCGCGCCCTCGGTGCACGCGATGAACGCCGGCGGCGCGTACGAGTTCCCGTGGGGTCGCGTGAAGTTGGTGCAGGCGGTGCACTCGAGCGGTGCGGAAGGCGGCACCGTGTACACCGGCAACGCCACCGGCATTCTGCTCACCATGTCGGGCAAGACGGTCTACCACTCGGGCGACACCGCGCTGTTCAGCGACATGGACTTGATCGGCTCGTACAACGACATCGACGTCGCGCTGCTGGCGATCGGCGACAACTACACGATGGGCGTGCACGACGCCGGACTTGCCGCGCGCATGCTGCATGCTGGCCACGTCATCCCGATGCACTTCGACACCTTTGACGTGATCCACGCCGATGCCGAGGAGTTCAAGCGCGACGTCGAAGCGGCGAGCGGGTCGCTGTGCACGATCCTGCAGCCGGGCGATGAACTCACCGTGCAGTAGCGCGGCACATCGCGGGATGCGACGACGGCGCGCCTCCGCGAGGGGGCGCGCCGTTTCGCGTGTGTCGCGGCGGTTCTACGCTTCGAGCGGATGCAGCACCAAGCCGGTGGGCACCTTCGGCGTGAACCACGTCGACTTCTGCGGCATCACGTCGCCGGCCTCGGCGATCCGGGCGATGGTGTGCACCTCCACCGCGTGCAGCACGAAGCCGAGTTGCGCGTCGCCGCGGGCGACGAGGGCGAGCGTCTCGGCCGGATCGTGGTGGAAGGTGACGAAGCCGCCGGCACGGATCGCCTCGTCGTCCAAGCCGAGTTCGGCACCGAAGATCTCGCGTTCGAGCACGCGGGTGTCGAGCGCCTCGCGCATCGACGGCGCTTCCTCGCGGCCGTTGCGCGATTCGAGCAGGTACAGGCCGGCGCCGCCGACGGCGCAGAGGAAACGCGCCCGCGTGCGGCTGGTGGCCGTGTGCGTGCGCAGCGCCGCCTCGCGCGCCGCCGCGTCCTCGACATCGCCGAGTCGCGTGAGGGCGAAGTCGCGCAGCAGCGACGCCACGAACACCTGCGGCTCGAACGCCGGCAGGTTGCGCACCGCGCGGTGGTAGCCGAGGCACGCCAGCCCGGGATCTTCCATCCGCGCGAGATACATCATCGCGTGGTTCATCGGATGTTCGCCGTGCGCACCGGATTCCTGGGCGAAGGTGAGCGCGGTCTCGTAGCGGTGGTGCCCATCGGCGATGAGGATGGCGCGCGGGCGCAGGATCTCGGCGAGCGTCTCGCACGCGGTCGGATCGTCGACGATCCACAGCAGATGCTCGGCGTCCGCAGTGCGGGCGCGCGCGGTCGCGGCGCCGGCGGTCGCCGCGTTCAACGCGGCGAGCAGGGCCTCATCGCCGTCTTCCACCAGGCCGAACACGCTGCTGGTGTTGGTGTGGGTGGCGCGGAGCATGTGGAGCCGGTCGAGCTTCGGACCGGAGAGCGTCTTCTCGTGCCGCAGCACCGGCCCGATGCCGGGCTCCGCCGGCGCGTCGAGCGGCCGCAACTGCACGCGCGCGGTCAGCCCGAGGCGTTCGCGCGGCTGTCCGTCGAGCGTGAAGCGCGTCCGCGTGACGTAGAACGACGGCACATCGTCGCGCACCAGCACGCCGGCCTCGCGCCAACCGCGCAGCGTCGCGGCCGCCACTTCGTAGCGCTGCGTGAGGTCCGGCAGCCCGAGTTCGACCCGCACGATGTTCGACTCGTGCGCCGCCAGCAGCCGCTGCTCCTCGACGGGCGAGATGGCGTCGTACGGCGGTGCGATCAGGATGCCGAGATCGTCGGCGACGGACGACGCGTAACGCAGTCCACGGAACGGGCGAACCAGTGCCATCGGGAAACTCCTCCTGCGCGACGCCGCACGGTGCGGCATCGCATGCGAGCGCGCACCGTAGCAGCGCGGCCGGGGCGCCGCCCAGATCCGCGCCCCGTGGCCACAAGGCGAGCGTGGCATGCGCCGAACGGGGACCGCGGTCCGCACTCGTCGTGCGCAGGCGTGCAGGCCGCCTGGCTTGCATCGGCGCCGCCCGGGCGGTATGGTCGACCGTCCATGAGCGAACGACACGAGGACACGTCCCGCCTGCTCCTGCGCGGCGGGACGTTGTATACGGTGGATGCCCGCCACACCGTCCTGCGCGGCGACCTGTTGATCTCCGGGGGCCGCATTGCCGCGATGGGCGAGATCTCCGATGCCGATGCCGCGGGCGCGCGCGTCCTCGACGCCCGCAATTGCGTCGTGCTGCCCGGCTTCGTGCAAACCCACCTGCACCTGTGCCAAACCTTGTTCCGCGGGCTCGCCGAAAATCGCGAGCTGACCCGCTGGCTCGAGGAGCGCATCTGGCCTCTCGAGGCCGCGCACACGCCGGAGACCTTGCGCGCCGCCGCGCGCGTCGGCATCGCCGAACTGTTGCTCGGCGGCACCACGTGCATTCACGACATGGGCACCGTGCACCACCAGCCGGCGATCTTCGACGCCATCCTGGAGAGCGGCATTCGGGCCGCCGCCGGCAAGGCGATGATGGACGTCGGCGACGCGGTGCCCGCCGGCCTGCGCGAAGACACCGACGCGTCGCTGCGCGAGAGCCTCGACTTGCTCGCGCGCTGGCACGGGGCCGACGACGATCGCATCCGCTACGCGTTCGCCCCACGCTTCGTGCTGAGCGCCAGCAAGCCGCTGTGGCAACAGGTCGAGGCCGAATCGCAGCGCACCGGCGCCGGCATCCACTCGCACGCCGCCGAAAGCACGCGCGAGTGCGATCTCGTCGAATCCGCGGTCGGCTGCGGCGCCGTCGAGTACTTCCACCGCATCGGCGTGCTCAGCGAACGGCTGCGCCTCGCGCACGCGGTGTGGATCGGCGAGGACGACCGTGCGCGCATCGCGCGTAGCGGCACCCACCTCGTCCACTGCCCGTCGTCGAATCTCAAACTCAGTTCGGGGATCGCCGATGTGTGGTCGATGCGGCGCGCCGGCATCAACCTGTCGCTCGGCGCCGACGGCGCGGCCTGCAACAACACACTCGACATGTTCCAGGAGATGCGGCTCGCGGGCCAACTCGCGACCTATCTCCACGGCCCCGGCACGCTGCCCAGCCGCGACATCCTCGAGATGGCCACGCGCGGCGGCGCCCGCGCCCTGGCCTGGGATCGCGACATCGGCAGCCTCGAAACCGGCAAGCGGGCCGATGTCATCGTGGTGCGCCTCGACGCGCCGCACGTCCTTCCCGGCGAGGGCGACGGCGCCTCCCTCGCCGACACCGTCGTCTATGCCTGCCGCGCCAGCGACGTCGCACACGTCATGGTCGCCGGACGCCTCCTGGTGGAGGGCGGCCGATTGATCCATGGCGACTGGACCTCGCTGCGCGATGATGCCGTCCGCGCACGTGCCGATATTCTCCCACGCGCGCAGCTACCCACCGAGTGACGAGGACTTCGTGACCACCAAGAAGACGACCAAGACCGCAACGACGCGCACCGCCAAGAAGACGGCTCCCGCGCGCCGCGCCAAGCCGGCGGCGAAATCCGCTGCCCTCAAGGCCGCGGCGAAGCCCGCCGCCAAACCAGCCCGGGAGGCAGCGCGCCTGTCGGTGCGTCGCGCCCGCGCCGCTGCCACGACCGCCGAGCGCGCGCGCACCGGCCGCGAAGTCCTGCGCGCGCTGCCCAAGACCGACCTCCACCTCCACCTCGACGGTTCGCTGCGCCCCGCCACCATCTTCCAGTTGGCGAAGGAGCAAGGCGTCAAGCTCCCGGTGAAGACGTCCGCGGATCTCCAGCGCCTGATCAAGACCTCGCTCAAGAACCAGACGCTGGTCGACTACCTCAAGCTGTTCGACATCACGCTCAAGGTGATGCAGGAGCGCGAGGCGTTGCAGCGCGTCGCCTTCGAACTCGCGGCCGATTGCGCGGCCGAGGGTGCACGCTACATCGAAGTGCGCTACTGCCCGCTGCTCCACACCAAGCTTGGGCTGCAGTTGCCCGAGATCGTCGATGCGGTGCTGCTCGGCCTGACGCGCGCCGAGCACGCGCACGGCATCAAGTCCGGCGTGATCATCTGCGGCATGCGCAACATCTCGCCGCACTTCAGCGAGGCGCTCGCCGAACTCACGGTGGCGTACAAGCAGCGCGGCGTGGTCGCGTTCGACCTCGCGGGCGCCGAGAAGGACTATCCGGCGAAGAATCACCAGAACGCCTATCGCATCATCGCCAAGAACAACATCAACTCGACGGTGCATGCGGGCGAGGCGTTCGGCCCGCCGTCGATCGCGCAAGCGTTGCACTACTGCGGCGCGCACCGGATCGGACACGGCACGCGGCTGCGCGAGGATCGCGAGCTACTCGACTACGTCAACGATCACCGCATCCCGCTCGAGATCTGCGTCACCTCCAACGTGCAAACCGGCGCGGTGCCGCGGCTGCGCGATCATCCGGTGCGGTTCTACTACGACTACGGACTGCGCGTCACGCTCAACACCGACAACCGGCTGATGTCGGACACCACGGTGACCGACGAGCTCGTGGTGGTGTGCCGTGAATTCGGCTTCACGCCCGAGGAAGTGCGCAACGTGCTGATCAACGGTTTCAAGAGCGCGTTCCTGCCGCTCCACGAGAAGGCGGCAATGCTGCGGCGCGTCGTCAAGGAGATGGATGGCACGCTGGAGGCGGCGCGCCACCAGTTCGACCCCACGATGCCGATGCTGTAGCCGTCGCGCCGCATGACCTCGAAGGCCCGGGAGCGTTCGCCGCTCCCGGGCCTTCGTGCGCTTCGTCGTGTGGCGGCGAGGTGCGCTAGCGCGAGACCTCGATCTGCCGCGAGGCAGTCCGCGTGATGCCGTCGAAGCTGACGGTCGCGGTCACCATCGCTGGGCCGGCCTGCGACGGCGTGAAGCTGACGTAGGCCTTGCGCCCCGGCTGCGTGCGCAGAGTGCCGGCCGTCGCCGGGCTGACGCTCCAGTCGACGGTCGCGCCGGTGAAGTCTCCGGCCGACGCGCCGGTGGATTGCACGTGGAAGACGCTCGGCGCGCCCATGCGTCCGGTCGCCGGACCCTCGACGCTGATCTGCGGCGCCACGTCGGTTTGACGGGATGGGTCGACGATGGTCACCGAAGCGACCAGCGTGCGCGAGCGGCCTTGAGGGTCGCTCACCCGCGCCTCGATCTGCGCGCGGCCTCGCTGCCTGCCGGCGGTGAAGATGCCGACATCGCCCGTCCCGCTGATCGTGCCGGCGTTTTCCGGCATCACGCGCCACGCGATGCGCGCGCGCGTCGTCGCGGCGGCTGGCAGACCCGTGATGTGGAATTCGCTCGACTGCCCCGCCGCCAACTTGGCTTCGCGCGGCGTCAGCGTCAGCCGCAGCGCGCCCTGCTGCACGACCTGCACGGCGCCCACCGCGCGCTTGATGCGGCCGTTCGGACCGGTCACCGTCGCCATGACGACGCCGGCGCCGTTGGCCTCGGGGCTCGCGGTGAAGGTGCCGTCGCTTGCGATGGTGCCGAGCGTCGGCGGTTGCACCGACCACGTCACGCTGGTGGTGCCGCGCGCGGCCGGCGGGAGCGTCACCGAGAAGGTGCGCGAGTCGCCCGCGGTGAGTAGCGCACGCGCCGGGAGGACACGCAGCGCCACGTCGCCGATGCCGGCCTGAGGCGTCGACGTGCCGCCCCCGTCCACGATCGACACGTGCGCGACGCCGAGGCCCGCCGGCTTGTCCGCCGCGTCCCGCGCCACGGCCACGACCTGACATTGCGCCGGCACGGCGCCCGCCACGAACTGGCCGGCCGCGTCGATGTGTCCGGCGCTCGGCGGAATCACGCGCCAGGTGACCGTCCCGGAGGGCACACCGCCGCCGAGCGCTTCGGCGCTGAAGGATTGCACGCCGGAGACCGGCACGCGGATCTGCCGCGGCGTGACCACGAGCGCGCGCGGGGTCCGGCGCGTCACGGTGTCGCCGATGCGGACGTGCGCCCACGCCGTGCCGTTGACGCCGGCACCGATGACGGTGGCGCGAATCACCGCTTCGCCGTCGGTGGTGCCCGCGATGAACACATTGTTCGCGCCGATGCGCCCGGCGGTCGGCGGCCGCACGCTCCACTGCACGCTGCCGGTGACCGCCGTCCCGCTGGCATCGCGCACATCGAGCGTCAGCGGCTGCGACGCGCCCGCCGGCACGACGAAATCATGCGGCAGGATCCGCACCGTGAGTCCGGCGGCCTGCGCCGCCGCGGCCCAGACGAGGAGCGCCATCGCCGCACACGCCTGGCGCCGTGCGCGGGCGACTCGCCCGAAGAGATCACGAACCGACGACATAGAAGTTCCATTCCACGCTGGAGGTGCGGCCACTGGCGTCCCGTACTTCGACCTGCACGCGGTGCGAGCCTTCGGGCAACGTGCCGTCCGGGGTGTACGACACGAAGTCGCGCGTGACGGTGACGCCGTGCGCGTCGACCGCGCGTCCGTCGAGACGGAGACGGACCGCGGAGCGCGCGGGATCGATGGTGGCGCCGTCGGCTGCGGCGACGACGTCGAAGCCGTCGGACAGCACGACCGATTCTGCCTCCGGCGTCACTGCGGCCAACTGCAACGGCGCGGTGTCCGGCGACACACTCGGCGACTGGTCCACGGCCGGCACCGGCGATTGCGTGGCATCGCCGGTGGAGGGCGGCGCGACAGGAACCGGCGTGCTACCCGGCGTCTGCTGCGCGACTTGTTGCGACGGAGACCCAGCCGGCGAACCGCTCTCGCGGCTCCGCCACGTCCCCACGACCTGTGCTGCCACACTAGCCAGCACGACCGCCATGGCGACTCCGGCAAGCACGGCCGCCGGCTGGAATATCGGTGACATCCGGACGCCACTCCACCACTCCGCGACACGATCGCCCCAGCTGATGGCCGGAGGCGTGTAGGGAACGGGCGCAGCCTCGGGTGCGGCCGCGGCTTCGTGCAAACGGTCGAGCAAGGAAGCGCGGAATCCGGAGGGCAATTCGATCTCGGGCGGAGGAGTCAACGCGCGCCGCAGGGCCGTCCGCCGCTCCACCCGGGCGCGACAGCGCGAACAAGACTCTGCGTGGCCGTGCAACCGCGCGGCCTCGTCGGAGGGCAGAAGGCCGTCCACGAGGTCCTGCAGCGCGCGTTCGATGTCTCGACAGGTCGCCTGTCGCATCGTGTCCTCTCTCTCGTCCATCCGCCCGTGCCGGAGCGCCGGGCGTGCGATTGGTGCCTACCCGAGCTCCCGCAAGAGTTCGGGCGGCACACGGGCTTCGAGCTTCGCGTGCGCCCGCGCCAGGCGGGACTTCACCGTGCCGAGGGAGCAGCCCCACACCGAGGCGATCTCCTCGTACGACAGATCTTCGTAATAGCGCAGGATGATCGCCTCGCGGTACGGCTCTCCCAGCGCTTCCACCGCCGCGCGGACCACCGAGTAGGTGCCGCCGCGTTCGACGGTGTCGTGGGCCGGGTCGTGCCCGGCCGGTTCGTGGCCTCGCTCGCGCAAGACCTCGAGGTCCACCTCGCGCGAGCGCCGCGTGGTGCGGCGGCGGCCGCGGCGTGCGCACTCGTTCAGCGTGATGCGGCAGAGCCAGGTGAAGGGCTGCGCGTCGCCGCGGAACGTGTGGAACGCCTTGTATGCCTGTAAGTACGCCTCCTGGACGGCGTCCAGCGCATCGTCGCGATCCCCAAGGACGCGGTGCGCCAGGTTCACCAGCCGCTTGTCGTACTGGAGCAGCGGGGCGAACGCTGCGTCCAGGTCACCAGCCTGCGTGGGGCGAGGCGGCGGGTCGGCCGTTGCCATGGGCAACTAGTGGCCTCCAGACGGGTCGTGGGTCGTCGTCTCGTCCGACGCTCGTGAGGGTAAGAGATGTCGACCCACTGGCTTGTTCCCGTCGGAGCGGCCGGAGTGCGGGGTTTCTCTCACCATGTGCGGACATAGCTCAACCGCCCCACGGTCTGGTGGTAGGTGCGCAACACGCGCACTCCGCCCAAGTCCGCCGGGTACAAGGAGATGCCGTACGACGACACACTCAGCGCGCCCTCCAGGGCATTCCGCGCATCGAGGCGATAATTCGCTTGCAGGCGCGGCAGCAAGGAGCGCGACAGCGTTTCGGCCGGCTGGCCCGGCGTCGTCTGTTGCGTGAGGGCTGCGCTGCCGGTGGCGTCGAGGCTCAGGCGCGGCAGCGGCGCCGCGTGCACGGCTGCCGCCCCAGACCAGCTGGTGACGTCGGCGACGTGACTGCGGGTGACCGTCAGAGAGGCGCGCAGGCCGCGTCCCGCGACCGCGCCGCTGGCGGCCACGAACCACGAGCGATCCTGTGTGCCGCAGCTCAGCGTCACGCCCTGGCCGCGGGCATCGAGCCGCGACACACTGGCGTCGGTGCGATGGCTCCACGCGCGGACGCTGTCGCCTGCCAGGCCGGTGAACCGCGAGACGAAATACCCGCCGGTGGCGAACCAGCCTCCGCGCGTCCAGGTGGCGCTTCCCGCCAGCTCGCGTCGGCCCTCCTGCGCGAACGGCGCGAGCATGGCGTGGTAGCCGTCGGCGGCGTCGGTGAAACGCAGGCTGGCGCGCACCGGGCCGGCGCCGCGAATCGCCGAGAGCACGAGAGCGTGTCCGGTGGCGGATGAGTCGGTCAGACCGCCGTCCCGCGTCCGCCAACTCGCCAGCGACCATTCGGCGAGGGTCTGCCAGCCGCCGCGGTCCGCCGTCACGCGCGGGGCGAAGGTCCAGCCGCTGCGTGCACCGCCGGACGCGAAGTCGACCGCGTCGGTGAGCGATTCGCGGCCGTAGCTCGCACACGCAGCGAGGTCGATGCCGCGCGCGGCGTGGCCGAGAACGGTGGTGGCGCCCCCGTCGATCGCCCGGCCGCCGACCTCGTCGGCGCCGATGTGCAGGCCGAAGGCTCGCCACTCCCCGCGTGCACCGCGCACGGTCGTGCGGCCGCCGCTCGCCTGTGGGCCGGCCAGCGCCAACTCCGACTCCCACGGCAAGAGCGTGCCCGCCTCGACCTCATGGCCGGCACCGGTGACCAGCACCGCGCCTTGGGTTCGTGGACGGGTCGACGGCGTGGACGAGAACCAGCCGCTGATGGTCTCTGCGCCGAGTGTGGCGGAGAGGTCGCCGGTCGCGTGGACGAAGGTGCCGGCGGGTTGCGGGAGCGAGGCGAAGACGGTCCCGGTGTACGCGCTGCCGTCCGCGCTCTCGGTGCCGAGGGAGAGCCGCCCGCTCGAGGCGAAGCCGCCCGCCGCAGCGGCCGCGTCCTCCGCGCTGCCGGGGACGCGGAACGTCCAGGCTTCCGCGCGCGGCACTCGTTCGCCGGTGATTTCGACGCGTGCGACGTGCTCGCCCGGCGCCAGCGGCGACGTCGGCACGAAGCTCACGTAGTCGCGCGTGGAATCGGTCTCGGCGCGCACCGGATTGCCGTCGAGCCACACAGTGCACACCGAGCGCGGCGGGAGCGGCGGATCGAAGAACGCCGCGATCTGCGGCGTGGCGATGTCCGTCTCGCCTCCGGGAGCCGGTGACAGCGGCGTGATGGTCGAATCGGTCTCGGCCTGGACCACGACGCCAATCGGGGCACGCGCCGCGTCGGCGAACGGGCGCGTCGCCACGCTGCCGTCGCGCGCCTGCACCCGGAGGTAATACTCGAGCCCAGGAGGCTCGACCGCGCCCGCGGGGATGACGGCGTCCCATGTGCCCGCGTTCTCGCGCATCGACAGGACGGTGTACTCGGTGACGCCGCGGAGCCGGTAGTAGACCTCGGCGCGCAGCAATGGCCGGTCTCCCGGGACGGTCACACTCAGCGGGAGTGGACGCCAGGCGCGCACCGCCTGCGGGGCGAGATGCTGAATCATCCAGCTGGCCGGTGGGGGAGTTGCGGGCGCGTTGGGGCCGGCCGCGGATGCGCCGGCCGCTGATGGCGGCACGACGATGGCGGTTCCCAGGGCGATCCAGGTGAGAACGGCGGCGCTGAAGGGGGAGCAACGCGCGGGAGGCCGCAGCGGCACAGGCTCTCCTTAGTTGCAAGAGAGGGCGGGCGCGGGGCACCATGGCGGGCCCGGCTCGCCGGAGACTACTGTGCGACAACGAAGAGGGTCAAGCCACTGAACGCCGTATCCACCGTGCCTCCGCTCGCCACCGTGCCGTTGCCCTGCACCTTGTGCGGCGACGTGCCGGCGCGTTCCCTGCCCTACGCGTACCTGTACGGGGGCGCCGAGTTTCGCGGCGTCGCGTGCAGCCGCTGCCATCTCGTGCGGGTCGGGACGCGGCCTGCCGACCTCGCGGCGCTCTACCGTGCCGAGTATTTCGACGCCGACTATCGCTGTGGCCACGCGGAGCGCGGGGCGTGCGAGGGGGGCGGCGCGCCCCTCGTCGACTCCGAGATTCTCGACCTCCTGGCGCGCTTCGCGCCGGGCCGCCGGTTGCTCGAGGTGGGGCCGGCCGGCGGAGATTTCCTGCGCGGTGCGGCGTCGCGCGGTTGGACGGTCATGGGCATCGAGATCAGCGAGGCGGCGGCACGGGCCGCGCGCGAGAACTTCGGGCTCGACGTCCGGGCCGGCGAACTCACGACCGCGGGTTTCCCCGCGGCCTCCGTGGACGCCATC
The DNA here is from genome assembly GCA_044229145.1 of Candidatus Eiseniibacteriota bacterium. Lineage (GTDB taxonomy): Bacteria > Eisenbacteria > RBG-16-71-46 > CAZEPH01 > CAZEPH01 > JBKJUD01. The sequence goes on from JBGATO010000012.1 coordinate 49,758, forward strand.
TACATGGGCGACGTCCTCGAGCACGCACCGGATCCCATGGCGTCGCTGCGTGAGGCGCACCGCGTGTTGGTGCCAGGGGGCGCGTTGGTCATCGCTGGTCCGACGACCATCTGCTCGCTCGCTCGTCGGCTAGGGCTGGCGGCATACGCGGCGGCCGGGCGCGTGCGCTACCTGCGGACGCCGCCGTACCACCTGTGGGAGTTCACGCCACCCACGTTGACCCGGTTGGTCGAACAGGCGGGATTCCGCGTCGGCTCCCGTCGGGCCTCGAAAATCCCGCCCTCCACGGCGGGACGCTGCAGTCGTGTCGTGGACAGCGCGGCGGTGCTCCCCCTCGAGTGGTTCAACGTGTGGGTCACTGCTCTCACCGGCTGTTGCGGCGACCGCTTGGTGCTGGTGGCCACGTCCGCGGACACGCGCTAGAACGGCCTCCGCGCACTGCACTCCCCGGGGTATGAGGAGTCCAGTCCGCGAAGGCCGTCTTGCGCGACTCTGGCGCCATGCGTCGTGCAGGTCCCGCCGGTGGGCGGGACTCACGCAGGACGCTGGCTAGCGGCGGCTACGCGGCTTGGTGGCGGCCGCCGTCTTGCGCTTGGGCCGCTCGACCTCGATTTCGTCGTCGTCATCCAGGTCCGGCAGGGGACGCGGGGCAGGACGTCCGCGCATCATGCTCGCCATCTGAATTTCGTCGAGGTGCTTGTTCTTGAGGTACTGGCGGATCGCTTCGCGCACCAATTCGCTATAGGTGCGGCTTTCCTCTTCCGCAGTTCGTTCGAGTTCCTTCAGCAGTTTCGGGGGGATGGAGAACGAGCGCACGACCGTCTTGCGCACTTGTTGGCCTCCGTAAAATATAGGTCAAGTTTGTGACGTACTGCGAGTTTCGCAGCACGCCAAGCGCAGCAGTTGATGCGCGCCGCCGCGTGAGTTCATACTTGCGGGCTTGTCGTGTCCTGTCAAGTGAATGTCGGGTCAGTAAGGAGACTTTGAGAGAATTCTGCCTCAGGCGGACCGCGCACGTCGCAACTAGGCGACAGCGCCTCCGAGGCGCAGGTCGGCGATCGCCTGCGGCGACAGACCGAGGACGTCCGCCAGAATCGCATCGGTGTGCTCGCCGAGCCGTGGCGGTGGCTGTCGCACGGCGCCCGGGGTGTCGCCCAGGTGCACCGGCATGCCCGGCAAGCGGAGCGTTCCGGCCGTCGCGTGGTCGACGCTCACCACCATCTCGCGCGCGACGACCTGTGCGTCGGCGAGGGCTTCGGGAACCGTCTGCACGCGCCCCGCGGGAATGCCCGCCGCGCGCAGGCGTTGGAGCCATTCGCCCGCGTCGCGGGTTCCCATGTGCGCCGCGATGCGCGGCGTGAGGCTGTCCCGCTGGGCGATACGGCCGGCGTTGGTGGCCAGCGAAGCATCGGCGGCCAATTCAGGCGCCTCGATGACCTCGCAGAACTTTCGCCACATCGCGTCGGTGCCGACGCCGACGTTGAGCGCGCCGTCCCGCGCTGGGAAACTCTCGTAGGGTGTGATCGTCGGATGGCAGTTGCCGAGACGCCGCGGTTCGACGCCTGCGTTGAGCCACGCAGACGCATGGTAGGACAACAAGCTGATCTGCCCGTCGAGCAGCGCGATGTCGACCAACTGCCCACGTCCCGTGCGCTGGCGCGCGAGCAGCGCCAGCAGGATGCCCTGCACCGCGAGCATTCCGGCGATCAAGTCCGCCTGACTCGTTCCCACCTTGGTTGGCGCGCCGTCGGGGAAGCCGGTGATCGACATCAATCCGCCTTCGCCCTGTGCGATGAGGTCGAAGCCGGGTTCGGCGGCGCGCGGGCCGGTTTGGCCGTAGCCGCTGATCGAGCAGTAGACGACGCGCGGGTAGCGTTCGCGCACCACGTCCCAGCCAAAGCCCAACTTGGCGAGAGTTCCGGGACGGAAGTTCTCGACCACGACGTCGGCGCGCTCCAGGATGCCGTGGAGCACGTCGCGCCCGCCGTCGGTGCGCAGGTCGACGACGATGCTCTCCTTGTTGCGATTCGCGCTGAGGAAGTAGGTCGATTCGCCGCCGACGAAAGGCGGCCCCCAGCGGCGCGTCTCATCGCCGCCGGGCGGCTCGATCTTGAGCACGCGAGCCCCCATATCGGCGAGCTGCATGGTGCAGGAGGGACCGGCGAGGATGCGGGAGAGATCGGCGATGACGAGGCCGTCGAGCGGGCCCGCCGGCACGGGCCCGGCCGCCGGTGAGGTCATGAACCGCTCCGTGTGGTGAAGGTCACGCTCGGCGGCGTGATGCGCGACAACACACACAGCGGGTACGCGGTGACCGAGTACAGGTGGCCGCCGACCAAGGTGACGCCGTCTTGGCCGTCCTGCGTCCAGATCTCCTCGTACACCACGCTATCGCCATCGGCGATGCCGCCGTCCGGATCGAACTGGATGCCGCCCACCGGCGGAAACACCCTGCCGGTGGAGTAGCGCCACACCTGCTGGTGCGCCGTCGAATCGCGCACGATGAAGTCGTAGCGCTGCGTCGTGGTGAAGCCGCAGCCCAGGCTGGTGTGCACACCGCTGTTGTTGTGAATCGCCATCGCGAAACTCAGCGTGTCGCCGGCGTCGTACGTCGCCCGGTCGAGTTGCAGCGACACCGAGAAACTCGAGGCCTGCGACTCGGCTCGCTGTGCATCGAGCGTGATGTACGAGGTCGGCTGCGGGTTCGTGGTTGCGTCGTTGCACGCGGCGAAGCCGAGCGCGAGTGCCAGGGCGGCCGCGCCGAGCGCCGCGCCCCGTGCAACGCGGTGGAGCGGGGAGAGCGGGGGATCCACGCGACGGGTCGTCTGCGCGTTCAATAGATGTTCGTCTCCCTCTTGGTGCCGGTGTAGTCGATGTAGGCGGTCTTGATCTCGGTGAAGAACTCGATCGCCGTGGTGCCCTGTTCGCGCGGTCCGACGCCGGTGCCCTTCATGCCGCCGAAGGGCAACTGCGCCTCGCCGCCGACCGTGGGCGAGTTCACGTGGGTGATGCCGGTTTCGATCTTGTCGAGGAACTCGAACACGCGCCCCACGTCGTTGGAGTAGACGCTGCTCGAGAGGCCGAACGACACCCCGTTCGCCACCTCGATCGCCTCCTCCACGCTCTTGACCCGGATGACGCTGAGCACCGGGCCGAAGATTTCCTCCTGCGCCACGCGCATGTCCGGCGTGACGTGATCGAGCACGGTCGGCGCGACGAAGTAGCCGTAGTTCAGCGCGCCGTCGGTGAGACGCGCGCCGCCGCAGCGCACGGCGGCGCCTTCGGTCGGGCCGATCTCCAGATAGTCGAGCACCGTGTTCATCTGCGATTCGTCGACGCTCGGACCCATGTGGACGCCCTGCGCGAGCGGATCGCCGACGACGATGGCGCCGGCACGCTTCACCAGGCGCTCGACGAATTCGTCGGCGATGTTCTCCATCACGATCGCGCGGCTGGTCGCCGTGCAGCGCTGGCCGGTGGAGCCGAACGCGCCCTGCGCGGTGCTCTCGACGGCGAGCGCGACGTCCGCGTCGTCGAACACGACGATCGGGTTCTTGCCGCCCATCTCGCATTGCACCTTGAGCAGCCGCTTGGCGCCGCGCGCGTAGATCTCGCCGCCGACTTCGTTCGACCCCGTGAAGCTGACCGCGCGCACCGACGGGTGGTCGACGATCGTCGTGCCGACGGTGCCGCCGCTGCCGTACACGAGATTGAGCACGCCAGGCGGCAAGCCCGCATCGTGGAAGATGCGCGTGACTTCCTGCGCCGTCCACGGCGTCAAGGTCGCCGGCTTCCACACGACGGTGTTGCCACTGATCAACGCCGGCGCCGCTTTCCACACCGGAATCGCGACCGGGAAGTTCCACGGCGTGATGAGACCGACCACGCCGAGCGGCTGGCGCACCGTGTAGCAAAACGTCTTCGGCATCTCACTCGGCGGCGTGGTGCCGCTGAGACGGCGGCCTTCGCCGGCGATGAACTCGAGACAGTTCGCCGCCTTCATGACTTCACCGCGCGATTCGCTGAACGTCTTGCCTTCTTCCCACGCGAGGATGGTGGCGAGGAAGTCGGTGCGCTCCTTGAGCAGTTCGAGGGCGCGGAACAGGATCGCGCCGCGCTGCGGCGCCGGCAGCGCGCGCCACGCCGGGAACGCGGCCTTGGCGGCGGCGATGGCCTCCGCGGTTTCCTCGGCGGTGGAGAGCGGTACGTCGCCGAGGCGCACGCGGGTGTCGGCCGGCGAGATGTTCGGCGTCGAACGGCCCGAACCCGAAGCGCGCCACTGGCCGCCGATGAAATTCTGGTAGGACGTCGGGGGCGTCGGGCGTCCCGCGACGTCGGCGGGCGCGGTGCTGGTCATGGTCATCGTGCAACTCCTGAAGGACGGCGGCGCGCCGACCGAGCGATCGGGCCGGCGCGCCGCGCGAGAGAAACGACGATCGTCCGCTTACACCTGAATGGCGGCGAGCGACGCGTCGAGAATGCCCACCGCGGTATCGACATCCGCCTTGCCCGCGATCATCGGCGGCGAGATGCGCACCACGTTGTTGAACATGCCGCCCTTGCCGATCAGCAATCCGCGCTCGCGGGTCTGCTCGAAGAAGCGGTTGAGGGTGTCGGTGGCCGGCTCCTTGGTCTGGCGATCCTTCACGAACTCGAGCGCCTGCATGAGGCCCATGCCGCGCACTTCGCCGATCACCGGATACTTCGCCGCCAGCTCGTCGAGCTTGCCGCGGAAGTACGCGCCGACCTCGGCCACCCGCTGGACGAAGTTCTCGCCCTCGATGACGTCGAGCGTCGCGTGCGCTGCGGCCATCGTCACCGGGTTGCCGCCGAAGGTCGAGATGGTCATGCCCTTGGCGCTGTCCGCGACGTCGGCGCGCGCCACCGTGAGCCCGATCGGCGCGCCGTTGGCGAGGCCCTTGGCGAAGGTCATGATGTCCGGCTGCACGCCCCAGTGGCTGATGCCGAACATGTGTGTGCCGGTGCGCGCCCAGCCCGTCTGCACTTCGTCGTCGATCACCAAACCGCCGTACTTGCGGGCGATCTCGGTGAGGATCGGGAAGTACTCCTTCGGCGGCGTGACGAAGCCGCCGACGCCTTGGATCGGCTCGAACAACAGCGCGGCGATTTCGCCCTGCGTCTCGGTCTGGATCTTCGCCTCGAGGTCCTTGGCGCAGCGCACCTCGCACGACGGGTACGACAGGCCGAACGGACAGCGGTAGCAGTACGCGTTGACGGTGTGCTTCACCCACGGAATCGACGACGAGCCGCCACGCCACGGCGACTGCGCTGTGAGCGCGCGGCTGAGCACCGAGCGGCCGCTGTAACCGTGGCGCAGCGCGATGATTTCCTGCCGTCCGGTGTGCTGCTGCGCCAGATGCACGGCGGTTTCGTCCGCCTCGGTGCCCGAGTTGGTGAAGTACATCTTCGGCTTGCGGCCGTCGGGGTGCGCGATCGGCACCATGCTGCTGATGCGCTCCGCGAGCGCCACCATCGGTTCACTCGGATACAGCGTCGAGTTGTGCGACATCTTGCCGGCCTGCTCGCGCACCGCTTCGACGACGTGCGGGTGCGCGTGGCCGACGCTGACCGTGAGGATGCCGCCGAAGAAGTCGAGGTACTCGCGGCCGTCCATGTCGTAGGCGTGCATGCCGTCGCCGTGGTCGAGCGCCACCGGCTGCGCGTAGTAGTTCGCGACGTTGGGGAAGAGGAACTCCTTGTGCTTGGCAAGGACCTCGTCGCGGGTGAGCTTGGTGCGCGTCGCGCCGGGCGCCGACGGGTTGGGTGGGGTCATGACGTCTCCTTCACGAGATGGGCGCGGGGGACACACGCGCCGGATATCTCGGGAGTATACGCCTCGGGCGGGGCGGCGCAACCGGTGCGGTGCCGGTGCGCGGCTCCGGCGCAACGCAACGGCCGCGACGGATGAAGATCGCGTCGCGGCCGTGTCTCGAACGCGCGGTGGCCAGTGCCGGGGATCAGCCTCACCGGCGCGCCGTGCGTGAGGTCGTGGGCGCTACATCGTGAGGTACTTGCGTCCTGCGGCCTGCGCGCGCAGTTCGCCCCGGAAGTCGGGGTGCGCGATCTCGATGAGCGCCTCGGCGCGCTGGCGGATGTTGCGCCCCCACAGGTCGGCCACGCCGTACTCGGTGACCACGAAGTGCACGTCGCCGCGGCTCGTCACGATGCCGGCGCCTTCCTCGTGCATGACGCAGATCCGCGAGACGGTTCCGCCCTTCGCGGTGGCGGGCAGCGCGATGATCGGCTTGCCGCCCTTGCTGCGCGCCGAGCCGCGGATGAAGTCCACCTGGCCGCCGATGCCGGAGAAGAAGCGGCCCTTCAGCGTGTCGGCCGCGACCTGACCGGTGAGGTCGACCGCGAGCGCCGAGTTGATCGCCACCATGTTGTCGTGCCGGGCGATCTGGAACGGGTCGTTGGTGAAGTCGCTCGGGCGCATCTCGACGGCCGGGTTGTCGTGGATCCACGCGTACAGCGCGTGGCTGCCGATCACGAACGAGCTGACGATCTTGCCGCGGCGCAGCGTCTTGCGCGAGCCGTTGATGACGCCGAGTTCGGTGAGCTCCATCACGCGGTCGCTGAACATCTCGGTGTGCACGCCGAGATCGTTCTTGTCGCGCAGCGCCGCGAGCACGGCGTCCGGGATCGAGCCGATGCCGGTCTGGATCGTCGCGCCGTCGGGCACCAGCGAGGCGACGTTGCGGCCGATGGCGAGCGTCGCCTCGTCGGCGGGTTCGACACCGAGTTCGGGGAGCGGATAGTCGACCGCGACCATCTGCGCGATGCGGCTGACGTGCAGGAACGAGTCGCCCGGGGTGCGCGGCACCTGCGGGTTGACCTCGGCGAGCACCAGCGAGGCGGTCTCGACGGCGGCGCGCACGATGTCCACCGACACGCCGAGGCTCACGTAACCATGACGGTCGGGCGGCGACACCTGGATGATCGCCACGTCGATCGGCACCCGCTTCATGGTGATGAGCGACGGGATCTCGCTGAGGAACACCGGCATGAAGTCGGCACGGCCTTCGCCCACCGCTTCGCGCACGTTGCGGCCGATGAAGAACGCGGTGTGGCGGAAACGCTTCTCGAGGCCCGGGTTGACGTACGGCGCCGGCCCGAGGGTCAGCAGGTGCACGATTTCGTTGCCCGCGAGGTGGGTGCCGTGCTCGACCAGCGCCTCGACGAGGCGGCTGGGTTCGGCGGCGCCTGAGCCCACCAGGATGCGCTGTCCCGGACGGATGGCGCGGATCGCGCTCTCCAGCGTGCCGACGCGGTCAGGGTAGCGGGCTTGCCATTCGGCGGTGGTGGTCGGGTGATCCAGCGCGGTCATCACGGTCGTCTCTCCTCTAATGCTGACGGGCCCCGGCGGCCCGTGTACGCTCGCGGCGCCGTGGGGCGGCCGCGCGCGGTCGATATCGTCTCTCCTTAAGATCAGCCCAACTCGACGGAAGGGCGATGCGACAGTGGTAGCACGCGGCACGGAACCGGAGGGCGACACCGCCCGCCCCGGACGTCGCCCCGCGCGACCGCCCGCGCCGGTGCGCCGCCACCCGCGCGACCGCCGTTTGCCCGGGAGAACGCATGTCCAGCTCTGCCCGCCGTCCGAATCGCCTGCTCCACGAGAAGAGTCCGTACCTGCTCCAGCACGCCTACAACCCGGTGGATTGGTACCCCTGGGGCGACGAGGCGTTCGCCGCCGCGCGCGCCGCCGAGAAGCCCATCTTCCTGTCGATCGGCTATTCGACCTGCTACTGGTGCCACGTCATGGAGCAGGAGTCGTTCGAGAATCCGACCGTGGCGGCGGCGATCAACGCGTCCTTCGTCCCGGTGAAGGTCGATCGCGAAGAGCGCCCGGACATCGATGCCGTGTACATGGCCGGCGTCCAGGCGATGACCGGGCAGGGCGGCTGGCCGATGAGCGTGTTCCTGACGCCGGACGGCAAACCGTTCTGGGGCGGCACCTATTTCCCGCCCGAGGATCGCGCCGGGCGCGTCGGACTGATGACGATCCTGCGCTCGCTGGCGGACGCGTGGGCGACGCGGCGTGCCGACGTGCTCCAATCCAGCGATGCATTGAGCGAGGCGATCCGCGCGCAGGTGACGCCGGCGTCGCCGGGCGGCGCCGCGCCCCTCGGCGACGACGTGGTGCGCGAGGCGGTGGCGTCGCTGCACCGGGCATTCGACGCGACGCATGGCGGCTTTGGCTCCGCACCGAAGTTCCCGCGGCCGCACACGCTCGGCCTGCTGCTGCGCTGGTGGGAGCGCACGCGCGACGGCGACACGCTGCACGCGGTCACCCACACGCTGACGCAGATGGCGCGCGGCGGTCTCCACGATCAGATCGGCGGCGGCTTCCATCGCTACTCGACCGATCGCCACTGGCTGGTGCCGCACTTCGAGAAGATGTTGTACGACCAAGCGCTGCTGGCGCGCGTGTACTGCGAGGCGTGGCAGGTCACCGGTGACGCACTCTTCGCCGACACCGCGCGGGGCATCTGCGACTACCTGTTGCGCGACATGCGCGACCCCGGAGGCGCATTCCACGCGGCCGAAGACGCCGGCGAGCCGGGCCGGGAGGGCGAATTCTACGTCTGGACTCCGGCGCAAATCGATGCGCTCCTCACGCCGGCCGACGCCGACGCCGTGAAGCGGATGTACGACGTCGCCCCGCGCGGCAACTTCGAACACGGCCTGTCGATCCTGCACGCGACCACCAGCGTCGAGGCGCTCGCGGCGGTTCTCGGCCGCGCCCCGGACGAACTCGCCGCCGCGTTGGCCGCGGCGCGTGAGACGTTGCGGCGCGCTCGCGCGCAGCGCACGCCGCCGCACCGCGACGACAAGGTCCTCACCGACTGGAACGGCCTGGCGATTGGTGCACTGGCGTACGCCGGTCGCGCGCTCGGTGAGCCGCGCTACGTGGCGGCGGCGCGCGACGCCGCGACCTTCGTGCTCGCGCAGTGTCAGCGTGACGGCGTCCTGCTGCACCGCTGGCGCGACGGCGAGGCCGCGATTCCCGGATTTCTCGACGACTACGCGTGCCTTGCCGGCGGCCTGCTCGACCTCTTCGAAGCGTGCGGCGAGACGCGCTGGCTGAGCGAGTCGGTGCGCCTGGCGCGTGAGGCGATCGCCCGATTCGAGGACGCCGAGCGCGGTGGCTTCTTCGCCAGCGGCGCGCACAACGACACACTCCTGGCGCGCGCCAAGGAGTTGTACGACGGCGCGTTGCCGAGCGGCAATTCGCTCATCGCGACGCTGTGCGCGCGGCTCGCCCTGGTGAGCGAGGATCGCGTGTTCGGCGAGGCCGCACGGCGCAGTTTCGCCGCGTTCGCGGCTCAGGCGCGGGAGACGCCGTCGGCGTTTCCACAGTTCCTGGCCGCCTTCGACCTCCTGCTGGGGCCGGCGCGGGAGATCGTGGTGGCCGGTTCGCCGGGCGATTCCGCCACACTGGCGCTTCTGCGCGAGGTTCACCGGCGTTTCCTGCCGCGTGCGGTCGTGGTCCCCGCGGGCGACGATGTGGAGACGCTGGCGGCCATTGGCGCCGTTCGCCGCCGCGCAGCCGCGCCGCGACGGCCGAGCCACCGCGTACGTGTGCGAAGGCCAGGCGTGCCGGCTCCCGGTCACCGAGCCCGCGGAGCTGGCCGCGCAACTCGACGCGCCGCCGGGGACTCTGATACCGTGATCTGATGCTCGTCCTGCCGCCGGGCCACGACCGGCGCGCCCTCCGTCCGCGAAAGGTTCGTCACCGCATGCGTTTCCGCACGATTGCCGCCGTCCTCGGCGGCCTCGCGTTCGCCCTGGCCCCGCTGGGGGCGGGCGCGGCCTCTCTGCCGGCGGCCAAGCCGGCGCCGCAGCAGCCCTATCACGCCGCCGTCGACTCGATGCGCGCGCTCTGGCGCGGCGGCGATATCCGGGGCAGCCTGCTCATTGCAAAGCGCTTGCGCACGCAGTACCCGAAGGACCCCGACATCCTGTTCGCGTATGCGCAGCGCTCGATCGCCGCTGGTGAATCCACGCTGGTACGGGATGAGTTCGCGGCGATGGAGCGGCTCGAACCGACAGCGCTCTCCGCCTATCTGAGCGGTTTGGTGGCGCCGGTGGACTCGGCGCGCGTCGCCCAGTTCCGCGTCGCCGTGCAGCGGGACGCCGGCTTCGCCCAGGCACACCTGGCGCTGGCCCAGATGGCGTTGTCGCGCTCGCCGCAGGACACCGTGACGGCGATCATGGAAACGCGAAAGGCGATCGAGAGCGATCCCTCGCAGTGGTCGTCGTGGCGTACGCTCGGCTATCTGGCACTCGGGCGCGGCGATACGACGACCGCGCGCACTGCGTTCCGCGCGGTGTGGACGTGCGACTCGCTCACCTTCGCGCCGGACGACCGCATCAATGCACTGATTACCGACGCGCGGGCGCTCGCCGCCAAAGCGCCGGTCTCGGCCGCGGGGTTGCTCGCCGTGCTGCCCGCGGTGACGCCGGATTGGGCGGACTACAACGCGCTCGGCATCTACGCCGGCGGAGGGCAAGGCAAGAAGGCGCTGGCGCTCGCCGACGAGAACATCGCGGCCGCCGCCGATGCCAATGCGAAGGTGCAGTTCCTGTACGGCCGCGCGGTGGTGTTCGCCAAGCTCGGGATGGAGGATTCGGCGTTCGTCGCGCTCAACCGCGCCATCGACGCAGGGCTGCGCGGGCCGGAGCGCCTCGGGCAAGATCCCGTGTTCGGCAATCCGTGGCGCGCGTACTCGTCGAGCTCGCGCTTTGCCGACGCCGCCGCGCGTCTGAGCGACGCACCGCTCGACACCCGCACGCCGGACGAGAAGCGCCAGCAGGCCTTGGCGAACCGTCTCGACCAGGACATCCCGCCGCTCGGCTTCACCACGCCGCAGGGGGAGCTGCTGACGCTGTCCTCGCTGCGCGGCAAGGTGGTCGTGCTCGATTTCTGGGCGACCTGGTGCGGTCCGTGCCGTCGCACCATGCCGCTGCTCAGCCAGTTCACGCGCGCCGCGGACTCCACGAAGGTCGTGGTGCTCTCCGCCGAGATCTTCGAGCGCGCGGCCGACGCGCACGCCAAGGCGCAGCAGATGTTCCGCGAGAACGACTATGCGATGCGCTTGGTCTACTCGGAGGACGGCTACGGGGAGCTTCTGGGCTTCAACTCGATTCCGACGCTCATGGTGATCGGCCCGGATGGCAAGCTGCAGTGGCGGCACACCGGGTACTCGCCCGACTTGCCGGAGGTCCTCAAAGCGCAATCCGACGCCCTGCTGTCGGAGGCGGCAGGCAAGTAGCCGGGCACACACCCAACACCGTCTCGGCGGGCCTCCGGCGCGATTGCCCGGAGGCCCGCGTGCATGGTACGGTCGCCCGCCTTGGATCGACGATGCTGCCGGTGCCTCCCGCACCGGCCGTCGCCCCACTTGCCCGACGATGGAGTGCGCCGTGACCGAACTGCTGGTGACCGAATTGACCCTGGACAGTGCCAAGGCGGAGCGCGCATTCGTGGCCGCGCCGGCGCCGGCCGAGCTGCCCGCCGGCTGTCTGCGCCTCGAGCGCGCCCGCACCGGCCGGCCGCACACCTACTTCGTCGCCAGCTGGTGGACAGACACCGCATCGCGCAAGGCGTTCGAGAACTCGGGCGCCGTCTGGCCCGGCCACGAACTCACGGGCGTCGCGCGCATCGAGCGCCACCCGTTCGTGGCGGCCGCCTCGAGCACCACCATCCGCGCGTTCTGCGCCGACTGCGCCGAAATCGCACCGGTCACCGTGCGGCCGGGCGGGGAGACGTGTAGCTACTGCGGCGCCGCCCTGCCCGGGCGTCCGGATGCCGGCGTCATGCCGGGACCGCTCGGCGGACTGCCGGTGGGGCCGGCGTCGGACCTCGCCGGGATCGACCTCGAGCCGGCCACCCGCACGGCAGTGGAGGCCTATTTCCAGGCCTGGAACACCGAGGACGCGGCGGCGCGGCGCGGACTCATCGAAACCTCGATGGCGCCCGCGGGGTCGTACCAGGATCCCGCGACACCGGCAGCGGTGGCCGGATACGACGCCATCGCGGAGCTGATGGCCGGGATGCGCGCCCGTTTCTCGGGCATCCGCTTCGAGATCACGCACGCGTACGGCCGCGGCCCATTGGTGACCGTCGAATGGCGCATGATCCTGCCGCTCAAGGGCGGCGAATCGGTGACGCCGGGGGTGGACGTCATCCAGATGGATGGCGGCGCGATCGCCCGGATCATCGCGTACTACGACCGCGGTCCGGCGATCGCCCAGCAGGCGAACCGGGCATACGCGTAGGCGGCGCGGCCCGCCCGCTGTGCGATGTCGTGGGCCTGTGTTAGACTGCGGATCCGCCCGCAGTTTCCGTGGATCCCCCGCGATGACCATCGTCTTTCCGAGTGACGGACGTGCCGCGTCTGTGCGGTACGCGCGCCGGTGCTCATGCCCCGGCCGGTAAGGAGGCTTCTACCCTCATGCAGTGTGCGCAGTCGATGTGGCGGGGTGCGGTAAAGGTCCGGGCGCGGGGCGCGTTCGTGGTGGCGGCCATCTGTGTGGCGGGGGCGTTGGCGTCCACCGGATGCGGTGGCAACAAGGACGGCGTCTTGCGTCCCAACCAACCACCCACGGTAACGCTGACCAGCGGGCCGGTGGATCGCAGCACCTCGAGCTATTCGGTGCCGTTCTATTGGTCGGGGTTCGATGTCGACGGCACCGTGGACAGCTTCGTGTACACCGTCGACACGGTGGACACCGTGTGGACGGGCACGCGGGATCACAGCGCCAGCATCCTGTTCTCCGCGACTTCGCAGGCCGACTCCACGCTCTTCACGTCCTGGCACACGCTCTACGTCGAGGCGGTGGACAACCGCGGCGCGCGCTCGCAACCGGCCGACGTCACCTTCAACGCAAGCACCATTTCTCCGAGCACCGCGCCCGAGCGGCCGCTCATCCTGAAGAACGGGGGCGGTGGCATCAACTCGCCGATCCAGGGCGGTCCGACGTTGCACCTCGAGTGGACGGGCACCGACCCCGACGGCGTGTTCAGCCACCAGCCGGTCGCCTACGAAATCGTGACGGTGGCCAGCGACAACAACATCGCCGGCAACTGGGCACGCGCCGAGAGTCTGTGCACCGGCAAGGTCGCGTCCCGCCCGCCGACGGTGACGCGCGTGAGTGGCGACATCCTGCAGTACGACCTGATGAACCTGACGCCCGCCGGCCGCACGTCCAACTGGTTGATTTGGATCCGCGCGATCGACGAAGCGGGCGCGAAGGAGCCGTGGCCGACGTCGCGCAATCGCTGGCCGAGCTACTTCATGTTCTACTTCGCGCAGCCGTTCCTGCAGGGCCCGGCGCTCACCATCAACTCCGCGGCACTCGGCCGCTACACCGTACAGGGTGTGGGGCGTGACTCGTCGGAGTTCGTGTTCGACCGCGCGATCAGCCTGACCTGGGATGCCGACGCGTCGCAGTACGGCAGCGAACTCGACGGCTTCCGGTGGGGCGTGGATGTCATCGACATCGACAACCCGGCGGACCCGGGCTGGGCGAGCGGCTGGAATCGCAAGCTCATCGGACTCAGCGGCCTGACGTTCACCGACCACGACGCGTTCCTGCATGAAATCATCATTCAGGCCCGCGATACGAATGGTGCGGTGACCACCGAACACCTGAAACTCACCCTCGTCGAATTCCGATTCGAGAAGGACGTGCTCTTCGTCGACGACGAACTCGAAGGGCAGGGGTCCGGCAGCTTCGTCGGGCCGGGCGAACATACGGCGTACATGGTGCAAGCGCTCAAACAGGCGCTCACCGCGCTCGGGCGGCCGGCGGTCGTGGATACGATCAGCACGTTTCCGACGAACCAGCAGAACGACAGCCATCCGATTCGCCTCGTCGACCTATCGCGCTACCGCACGGTGGTGTGGGACTGCGGACAGCCGACCACCTCGTGCACGCTCTGGGGCACGATTTCGGTGGGACCGGGCGCGCCGCTCAGCAAGGCGAATCCGCTGGCAGTCTACCTCGAATCCGGCGGCACGCTGCTGATGAACGGCGGCTTCCAAGTACGCTCCAGCATCCGGAACATCCCGGTGCGCGTGAACTCGTACGATCAGGGATCCGGCCTGGCCCCGGGCAACAACAACTTCGCCTACGACTATCTGCACGTGCCGGGGAAGGTCTGGGTGGGTGTGTCCGATGCGCCGCGCAACGGCATGTTGCAGGCGCAGCCCACCGCGTGGGGGCGCGCCAATGGGTGGCCGGTGATCCGGTTCGACCGTGAGCGCCTCTACAACGTCATCAACGGGCCGCTGCGCGTGGAGGCGAACGACAACCGCGCGTCCAAGATCGAAGCCGACGGCGACTTCTTCCAGCCACTCTACACGTACGAGTCGGCGATCGGGGTCGGCGGCCGTGACGGGTCCTACCTGCACGGGATGACGTGCGCCACGCTGTTCAAGCGAAAGGCGCAGTCGCCGGGCGAGGACTGGCAGTATCAGGCGGCGAACTTCGGCTTCGCGCTGTCCTACTTCCGTCCCGAGGACGTGACCGCGGCGATGACCAACGTGCTGTGGAACTTCCTGAGCGACAAGAAGTGGGCGTTGCCCATCGCGCCGACGCCCCCGACCGCCGAGCAGATCGAGCGGGCGCGCCTAGCGGTCCAGTAGCGGCGGGCCGGTCCACACCGGCCGCGCCGCGACGCGGAGATCCCCCATGGAACTAGTGCCGTTTTGGTTCGAGGGCCTGGCGCAGGCGAGCTACCTGCTCGTCGATGGCCGGGACGCGATCGTCGTCGATCCCGCACTCGAGGCGGAGTGGTATCTCGATGCCGCGCGCGAGCGCGGCGCCGAGATCCGCCACGTCCTCGAAACCCACGTCCATGCGGATTTCGTGTCGGGCAACGTCGAACTGGCGGATGCATGCGGCGCGACACTCTGGATGGGGCCGGGCGCACGTCCGGCCTTCGCCGCCCGGACACTCGAGCACGGCCTGGAGTTGCCCTTCGGCAATCGTGTCCTGCAGGTGCGGCACACGCCGGGACACACACCCGACAGTTCGACCTTCATCGTGCCGCCGGCGCGCGGCGCGGTGACCGAGCCGCACCTCGCCCTCACTGGGGACACGCTGTTCGTCGGCGACGTCGGCCGCCCCGATCTCGCGGCGAACGCCGAGACCACGGTGACCGACATGGCGCGGATGCTGTATGCGTCGGTCGCCGGCTCCTTGTGCGGCAAGTGCCTCGGTGCCGCGCGGTCCACGACGATCGGCGCCGAGCGTCTCACCAATCCCGCGTTGCTCGCCGGGGACGAAGCCGGTTTCGTCCAGTACGTGACGAACGAGTTGCCCGCGCAGCCGCGCTACTTCGTCCGCGCGGTGGCGGCGAACCGCCGTGGTCCGGTGGCGCGCGCCGCGTACGCCGCCGGTCTGCGGGCAATGACGCCCGTCGCCGTGCGCGATGCGCTGGCGGCAGGTGCGGTGCTGCTCGATACGCGCGACGAGGATATCTTCCCGCTCGGTCACGTGCCGGGCGCGGTGAGCATCGCGGTGTCCGGACGCTTGGGGGCGTGGGCTGGCTGTGTGCTCGCTCCGGAGGCGCCGGTGATCCTGCTCTGCGCGCCCGGCACCGAAAAGGAATTGGCGCTCGAACTCCAGCGTGTCGCGTGGGAGCCGCCGGTCGGCTACCTCGAGGGCGGCTACGAGGCGTGGGTGGCCGCGGGGCTACCGACCACAACGCTCACGGAATGGGAGCCGGCCGCCGTCCAGGCGCGACTTGCGGCGGGGGAGGCGCTGCCCCAGATCCTCGACGTCCGCGCGGCCAGCGAATTCGACGAGGGGCACGTGCCGGGTGCGGTCAACCTGCCGTTGACCCAACTCGCCCCGCGGATGGGCGAACTCGACCCCGCCGCGTCTTATCTCACCGTGTGCGCCACCGGCTACCGCTCGGTGATTGCGGCGAGCGTGCTGCGGCACGCCGGATTCACCGCGGTGTCCAACCTCCGTGGCGGCGCGGAGGCGATGGCCGCGGAGAGTGCCCAGGCCTCGTAGGCCGCGGGGTCACCGCGGGGCGATTTGGATCCCTGCCGGTGCTGCGCCTTCGGGCGCAGAAGGCCGATATCGACACAGCGGCAAGCATTTCCGGGTGCCAAGTCGCCGCCGCGCGATTGCGGCACCCCTGCGATTCGGCTACACTGCTCGCCTTTGGAGCCCATGTGCGCGGGTGGCGCCCCGGATTGCCGACGCGCGCCTCCCCACGGCTGTTCGGGCGTGCCCATTCGGACGCCGGCCTCCGTCGCCGACATCGTCGCCCCGCCTGGCCGCAGCTCCGCGAGCCGGGACTCCGTGTCGCCGCACGCGGGTGGACAATGCGCCCTGCGCCCGCCCCACACGGCAGCCGCGGACTCGCGACGCACAGACTCACAAAGCCGTCCAATTCTCACAGCTGAGGTGTGGGCTCACGGCGCCCGGCACGCTCGCGCTTCGCGTCGCCCCAGCTGGCGGACCCTCATGAAGGAGACGTTGATCACATGTCCACGACCCAGGCTGCGGTGGAGGCGATCACGCCCCACGGCGGAAAGCTCGTCAACCGCGTCCTCGAAGGCGCGGCGCGCGATGCCGCTCTGAAGGCGGCGGAGTCGCTCCCGAAGCTCGTCGTCTCGAACGACACCCTCCAGGACGCCGAGAACTTCGCGCTGGGTCTGTACAGCCCGCTCGAGGGCTTCATGGAGCGCGCCGACCTCGAC
Organism: Candidatus Eiseniibacteriota bacterium; assembly: GCA_044229145.1. Lineage (GTDB taxonomy): Bacteria > Eisenbacteria > RBG-16-71-46 > CAZEPH01 > CAZEPH01 > JBKJUD01. Next base: position 66,509 of record JBGATO010000012.1, read on the forward strand.
AGCGTCGTCTACAAGATGCGCCTCACCAATGGCGCGGCGTGGACGATTCCGATCCTCCTGGACGTGACCGCGGCGCAGGCCGACGGCATCCACGCCCCGAGCGACATCGCCCTCACCGACGAGGCCGGCACCGTCTACTCGATCCTTCACGTGACCGAGAAGTACACCTACGACCCGGTCGTCATGTCGGAGCACGTGTTCGGCACCACCGACGACAAGCACCCGGGCGTCAAGCGCACGCTCGAGCACAAGGGCGTCTACCTCGCCGGTCCGGTGGACTTGGTGAACCGCCTCCCGAACCCGTTCGCGGCCCACTTCATCACGCCGGTGCAGATGCGGGCGATGATGGCCGAGCGCGGCTGGAAGACCTCGGTGGCGTTCCAGACCCGCAACGTGCCGCACGGCGGTCACGAGCGTATGCAGAAGATCGGTCTGTCGATGCTCGACGGCCTGCTGATCCAGCCTGTCATGGGCCCGAAGAAGCCGGGCGACTTCAAGGACGAGGCCATCATCAAGGCCTACGAGGCGATCATCGCGCGCCGCTACCCGACGCAGAAGGTGATCCTCGCGATCCTGCCGTTCGCCATGCGCTACGCCGGCCCGCGTGAGGCGATCTTCCACGCCATCGTGCGCAAGAACTTCGGCTGCACCCACATCGTGATCGGCCGCGACCACGCGGGCGTCGGCAAGTACTACCACCCCGAGGCCGCGATCGAGATCTTCAAGCAGTTCTCGGACCTCGAGATCCAGCCGCTCACCATTCACGGCAACTTCTTCTACTGCCCGTCGTGCGGCGAGCTCTCGAGCGAGCGCACCTGCGAGCACGACGAGAAGGCCGAGGGCTCGCAGAGCTTCTCGGGCACGATCATTCGCAACATGCTGCGCGAGGGCGTCACGCCGCGGCCGGAAGTGTTCCGGCCCGAGGTATTCGACGTGCTCAAGCAGTTCGACGATCCGTTCGTCAGCTAAGCATTGCACGAGACCGGGCCGCGGCGTCGACGCCGGCGGCCCGGTTCGCGTGAGTCATCGCCAGCCTGTCTCGCGCGCCGCGAGTCGCGCGAGGCGCCGAGGCCGTCGCGGCGAGCGCCGCGACCCCGCGTACCGGATTGGAGGAGTGGAGTGAGCGAGAAGAAGAAGCTGATGGTCATCGGCCTGGACTGCGCGCCGCCGGACCTCGTCTTCGAGAAGTGGCGCAAGGACCTGCCGACGCTCGACCGCCTGATGTCGAACGGCGTCTACGGCAACTTCCGCAGCTCCGACCCGCCGATCACCGTCCCCGCGTGGATGACGATGCTGACGTCGAAGAACCCCGGCAAGCTCGGGTTCTACGGCTTCCGCAACCGCAAGGACTACAGCTACACCTCGGCGACCACCGCCAACGCGCGTGCCGTCAAGGAGCCGACGGTGTGGGACATCATCGGCAAGAAGAACATGAAGTCGATCCTCATCGGCGTGCCGCAGACCTACCCGCCGAAGCCGATCAACGGCAACATGATCACCTGCTTCCTCACGCCGGACACCACGGTCGACTACACGTACCCGCAGTCGCTGAAGACCGAGATCGAGGATCTCGTCGGCGAGTACATGCTCGACTGCAAGGACTTCCGCACCGAGAACAAGCAGTGGCTGCTCGACCAGATCTTCGAGATGACCGAGAAGCGCTTCAAGGTCGCGAAGCACCTGGCGACGACCAAGCCGTGGGACTTCTTCATGATGGTGGAGATGGGCACCGACCGCATCCACCACGCGTTCTGGAAGTACATCGACCCGACGCACCGCAAGTACGAGGCGGGCAACCCGTTCGAGCAGTCGGTCCACGACTACTACGTGAAGATCGACGGCTGGCTTGCGGAACTGCTGGCGACGGTCGACGAGAACGAGACGTCGATCATGGTGGTGTCGGACCATGGCAGCAAGCGCATGGACGGCTGCATCTGCCTCAACGACTGGCTCTACCAGAACGGCTACCTGGCGCTCAAGGAGCCGCTCAACGGCAAGACCCGCTTCGATGAGAAGAACGTCGACTGGTCGAAGACCAAGGCGTGGGCGTGGGGCGGCTACTACGCGCGTGTGTTCATGAACGTGAAGGGCCGCGAGCCGGAGGGCATCATCGACCCGGCGGACTTCGAGAAGGAGCGCGACGCACTGGCGCGCAAGCTCGAAGCCATTCCGGACGACCTCGGCCAGCCGATGAAGACGCGCGCGCTGACGCCGGAGAGCCTCTACGACGTCGAGAAGGTCGTGGGCGTGCCGCCGGATCTGTTCGTCTACTTCGGCGACTTGCTCTGGCGCGTGACGCAGGACATGGGCAACGACGGCATCTACTCGTTCGAGACCGAGATCGGTCCGGACGACTCGGTGCACGACTACGACGGTATCTGCATCGTCAAGTCGCCGCAGCACACGGGCGGCAAGCGCGTCGACGGCCTGCGGGTCCTCGACGGCGCGCCGACCATGCTGACGCTGCTCGGCGTGCCGGTGCCGGAGGACATGGAAGGCAAGGTCGTCGGTTCGTAGGCGCAGACGTGGTGCGTGAGACGGCCCGCGACGCGCGGGCCGGCCTCCGCCGGATGTTTGCAGGATGAGGGAACTCGCGAGAGAGTGAGGAGGAACGATGTCTGTTGAAGCACCAGGCTGCGTGATGTGGTTCACCGGTGTGCCGGCGGCCGGCAAGTCGACCGTCGCCAACATCGTGCAGGAGAAGTTGATCGCCCGCGGCCTCAAGGTCGAGAACCTGGACGCCGACGAGTGGCGTGCCCGCATCTCCCCGGACCTCAAGTACGGTCCGGAGGCGATGGACCTCAACACCAAGCGCCTCGCGTACGTCGGCAAGCTCATCTCGCGTCACGGCGTGTGCGTGATCATCGCCGCCGTCGCGCCGATGCGTGAGTACCGCGACCGCGCCCGCGACTGGGTGGACAACTTCGTCGAGGTGTTCGTGGACGCGCCGACCGCGACCTGCAAGGAGCGCGACCCGAAGGGCCTGTACGCCAAGGGCGACAAGGGCATCGTCAACGACATCCCGGGCGTGCACACCGAGTACCAGGCGCCGCTCAACCCCGAGGTGCACCTGCACACCGACCAGTTCTCGCCGGAGGAGTCGGCGGAGCAGGTCGTGACGCGCCTCGAGGAACTCGGCTACATCCCGGTCTCGTACGGCGTGATGGACGATGACGAGGAGGTCTACTCCGAAGAGGAAGAGGAGAAGATCAAGGAGCGTCTCCGCGGGCTCGGCTACCTCTAGACCGCGAGCCAGCGCGGGCACCCGTCCGCACGGCAAGGAGAACCGGAGTGCGTCCTGGCGATGCCTGAGACGGCTCCGGTTCTTTTTGTACCAAGCAGATTGTATCTTGAACGAGAGCAAATATGATCCGATAGATCAATTCAATGAAGTGGACATGATTACATACACTCCAGTTCGGCGGAGTTTCATAAAGTATTGTGCAGTATGTAGATGATATACATCAGTGCAATGTCACTTCAATAATGTCGTCGTTTCAGTTACTGTTCTCAGTAATGTATCTGATGTAGACTCATTTATCTCCTGCTCCAACTCCTTGCAATTCAACACCCTACCCAGTAGCCCCTGGACCCTGTCGAGTTGGCACGGTCATTGCCCTATCTCCTGCTCGAAGAGTGACACAGGAAACCGAGTCAGAAAGACTTATCTCGTTACTGGGGAGCAGCGAGGCAGTCTCTGACTCGGACCCTGTGCCTCCTCCCTGTTGAAGGACGGTGCCAAGGGCTTCGGCTCTGCTGAATCGTTACTGGGGAGCAGCGAGACAGCCTCCGTCCTTCCAACTGCAAGATCACCAGATCGGCTCGTGTCAGCGCCGGACGGGGAAACCCGCCCGGCGTTGCGCGTTTTGGGCACCGGGACCGCGGCCTCCCGCGTAGACTGCCGACATGTGGCCGTGGATCGCGGGGATCGTCGTCGTGGGAAGCGTGGCCGCGGCCACGCGCTGGCGCCGCCGTCAGGCACGCCATGCCGCGGGCAGGTGGCTCGCGGACGCGCTGTGCGAGCGACGGCTGGCGATCGCCCGCTGTATCGGGCAACCGGGCTCCGCACCCTTGCTGCCAGAGGAGGCGGCACTGCGGGAGGCGCTCCAGGCCGCGCTGGGACAGACCCTCCCGCAGAATCCGAGCGAGTTGCCCGCCGCGGCGATCGACGCCGAACGGCGCCTTTCCGCCGCGTGGGAGTCCTACCTCCGCGCGCTCGAACGCCACGGGGACGCGGACACGGTTGCCGGCACCGCGATGGCCACGCAGCGCCACAACCAGCTGGCCGTCGCCGATGCCGTGTACGGAGACCTCGGGGGGCCTCGCTACGGCCTGCACGCGCCCCCCGGCGACGGCGCGTTCGCACCCACACGGTCCGGACGCGGGGGAAGACGCCCTTAAGTTCGCCGTGCCGACGGCCGAAATGTTAATCGACGGGGAAACCGCTCCTTGTCGTGATCGGGACACGATGTCCGGCCTTCGGACCGGAGTCGTGCCGGACTCGCGGGGAGGCGTACGAGAAGCGGGCCTCACGACTGCTTCTCGCGCGCGGTTCGTCCCGCCACTTGGTGACATCACCGAGGGCCCGGACAGCTCCACGTGGTTGCCCAGCCCTTCCAGTCAGCGATTCCGCGGTCTGCTGCCGTGGAGTAGGCGTGGGAGGAACGCCATGGCCGAAAGCCTGGGGTTACTGGTAGGGGTAGCGTCGTTGATCGACCTGTTTTGGTGGATCAGACGCTTGGAACCGTCACGAGAAGCGGCCGGAGCGCGCAGGCGCCCCGGCCGCTTTCGCATGGGAGCGCGCCGCCACGGACGAGCCCCGGCTTGCCCGCCGAGCGGGGCAGTGCTAGCGTCTGCCGACCCGCCAGCGGCACCGCCGCGCCGCTGGACGTCCTCAGGATCCCGGGCAGGGCGCGCGATCATGCACGATCCGGCACCGTCCTTTGCGGCTCCACCAATTCACGGCCAGGTTGCGCGCGCTCGCGCGTGGGTCGTGCTTGCCTCGGTCGCCCTCGTCGCCTTGTTCGCCGGCAGCGCGATGCGCATCAGCGAACACGGGTATACCGGCGCGTCGCTGTCGTACAACTTGGTTGCGATCGTGGAGGCGGGGAGCCCCGCGGACCGCGCCGGTCTTCGCCCCGGTGACCGCATCGTCGCGCTCGACGACGTGCCGTACGGGCGGGTGCCGTTTGCCGAGGCGCGCGTGCGCACGCCGCCGCCGCACGCCCGCCTGCACCTCGATGTGGTTCGCCCCGGAGTGCACCCGACGCGCGTGCCGCTGACGCTCGAGACGACGTATCCGCCATGGGGCGAGGTGTTGTGGCGACTAGTGCTCGCCGCCGCCGGCATCGTGTGTGTGGCGCTCGCCACGTTCATCTTCTGGCAGCGTCCGGGTGCGCTGACCATGCTGTTCTGGTGCATCCTGGCGGGATTCGCGTGGCTCTTGCGGGAGCCTGTGCCCTCGGCGCGCGTCGGCACTTTGGCGCTGGCGTCGCTCGGCGACGACATCGTGCAACTGGCGCTGCCCGGGCTGCTCGTGCACTTCTTCCTGCTGTTTCCCGAGTCCCGCGCGTTCCTGGCCAAGCGGCGATGGGTGTTGGCGGTGCCGTACATCATGCCGCTAGCGTTGTTCGTCCCGGTGGCGGTGCTGTTGGCCCGCGAGGCGATGGGCACGCCGGCCTCGGATGCGTGGCGGCGCACGCTCGAGGCATGGAGCGCGGCGTGCTTCGCGTCGTCGGCCGTGGTGAGCCTCGCGTTGTTCGTGCAGAGCTTCTTCGCCACCCGCGCGGCGTGGGCGCGACGTCGCCTGCGGGTGGCGCTGGTCGGCACGCTGGCCGGAGTCGGCCCGGTGGTCGCAGTGCTGGTGTGGATGACGCTGCGGCCGACCAGCGCGTCGTCGGATGCGCGCTACGCCGTGTTGTCGCTGCTGTTGGTGCCGCTGGCGTTCGGCTACGCGATCGTGCGGTATCAAATCCTCGACGCGCGGGTGATCGTGCGGCGCGGCGTGGCGTACTCGATCGCCACCGGCATGCTGATCGCGGTGTATGCCTCGCTCGTGCTCGGCCTCGGCGGCATGTTGCAGCGCATCACGGGGCGCACTTCGCTCGGATTCACGGTGGCGTCGATCTGCCTCATCGCCGCGCTCGCGGCGCCGCTGCAGTCGCGCGTCCAGGCGCTCGTCGATCGCGTCTTCTTCCGCCGGCGCTACGACTACGCGGCGACGCTGCGCGGTATCAGCCACGCCTTGGCGACCCTGATGGAGGTCGAAGCGCTGGCGCGCCTCGTGGTCACGCGCCTCACCGACGCGCTGCAGCCCGAGCGCGCGGCGCTCTACGTGCCCAGCGACGCGCATGGCGAGGACGTCGCGTGTGTGCGGCTGGCCTGCTATCCCGCGCACGATGCGGTGCTGCCGGCGACGCTCCCGATGGGGCCGGTGCGTGCGCTCGCGGCCACCGGCGCGCCGGTGGCGCTCGAAGATCGCCACGGCAGCGACTCGGGGATGTCGCGCGCGGATCGCGCGGCGCTCGCCGCACTCGGCGCCGCCGTGGCCGTGCCGTGCGTGGCCGAAGGCGGCGAGCCCGCATTGCTGGTGCTCGGCCCGCGCCGCGCCGGGTCGTGGTACACACCCGAGGATCTCACGCTGCTCGCCACCATCGGCGAGCAGATCGGGATCGGATTGCTCAACGCGCGGTTGTCGGATGCGCGAATCCAGGCGGCGCGCTTCGAGCGCGACCTGACGGTGGCACGCGAAATCCAGCGCCACCTGTTGCCGCACGCGCTGCCCCAGACGCGTGGCACACACCTCGCCGCCGTGTACGAGGAAGCGGCGATGGTGGGCGGC
>JBGATO010000111.1:0-10898 GCA_044229145.1 Candidatus Eiseniibacteriota bacterium
GATCGGGCTGCAGCCGTGGTATTCGCGGGTCGACGGCGCGCGCGTCGCGCTGATCGCCACTCATCCGTTTCCGCGCGCGCCGGTCACCGGATCGTTGGCACTCGCCTATGCGCCGGTGCGACGCGCGGTGCTCGGCGGTGCCGGCGTGCGCGTGACGCTCGATCGCGCGCGCGGCGTGCAAGCCGTCGTCTCGGCGGCGCGGTGGACGTCGTCGTACGACGGCGCGCAGCTCGATCCCCTCGACAACGCCGCGCGCGCGCTGTTGACCTCGCGCGAGAGTTTCGACTACTTCGACCTACAGACGTGGCGCGCCGGCGTGCGCGTCGAACGCGGACGGCGCGGCACGCTGACCTTCGACGTGCGGGGCGACCGCTATCGCTCCCTGACGCGCGTCGCCGACCGGGGCGTGCTCACCACACCGCATACCTTCCGCAACAACCCTGCGGTCGTCGAAGGGACGGCACTGCTCGCCCGTCTCGGCTACGCGCGCGACACGCGCCGCGACGCGGAAGATCGCGCACCGGCGTCGTGGGAGCGCGTCACCGTCGAGCGCGCCGTGGACACCGCCGGCAGCGATCTCCCGTACGCGCGCGCCGATCTCGAGCTCGGCGTGCGCTCGCCATTGTCGCCGTCGCTCCATCTCGACTATCGCCTGCGCGCGGGAATCGCCAGCGACGACGTGCCGCCGCAGCTCGCGTTCTCTCTCGGAGGCGACGGCACATTGCGCGGCTATCCGGTCAAACGCGCGACGCCCGGCGGCACGGCGCTGCTGCTGTTCGATGCCGAGGCGACGACGGTCATCGCGGATGACGTGCGAGCGCTGGCGTTTGCGGCCACCGGCGCCGCGTGGCGGGACTGGAGCACGCTCGGCACCCAGCGCTTTCCGGTGGCGGCGGGCATCGGCGTCGGATATGGGCCGCACGTGCGCGCGTATCTGGCGCGTGCATGGTCGGTGCCGGGACGGCCGTGGTCGGTCAGCGTGTTGCTGCGATCGCCGTTCGCGCGACCGATGACCGGCCTCGACGCGGGTCAGCCGTGAAGCGGTTCGTCGTCGTCGCGGTCTGCGCCCTGGGGCTGGCGAGCCCCGCCTTCGCCGCATCGCCGCGCATGCAAGTGCGTGCCGGCCTCGCCCAGTGGGAGCGCAACGATGTCGTAGTGCCGGTGGTGGTCGACCACGCGCTCGATCCGGCGTCGCTGCATGTGGTGCGGCGAGGCGTCCCGGCTCGTCTCGACGTCACGGTCGAATTGTGGCGCGCGCGCAGCGGGTGGTTCGACAAGGTGGTCACCACCCAAAGCTACGGCTATCGCGTGCAGTACGATCTCTGGCGCGATCGCTTCGCCGTGCACCTGCCGACGGGCCGCGTGCTCGACACACGGGACAGCGTGCAGGTCGAGCGCGCGCTGGCCGCGCCGGTGATGGTGCACGTGCTGCACGCGGCGGATGCGCGCATCGGCGCGCGCTACTACGTGGTGGCGCGCGCCACCGTGACGCCACTCTCGACCGACGATCTCAAGGAGTTGGAAACCTGGCTGCTCGGGTCGAGCGGCGGCGAAGGCGTGTTGTCGACCGGCGGGTATGTCGGCGCGTTCCTGAAGAACGTGGTGGGCGTGGAGTCGCGCGCGGCGCAATTGCGCGGCGAGCCGTTCGCACTCCCGCCGCCTCCGAGTGCGTGGGCACCCTGACGCGGCGCCGGAAATGAGGGCGGGCGGCGGTCTCACCGGGCCCCAGCTCGCGATCCCGACACGCGAGACCGTGACCCTGCCGCTAGGGTGAGACGGGCGCCGCCCGCACAACGTCGTCCGGCCGGTCGGGAGGCTGCGACTCAGATGCGAAGGCTGGATGTGACCCCCGCGACCGGCTTGCCTGCTGAGAGGGCAAACGACGTGCCGCGTCCGCCCCATCACCGTAACTGACGCTCCGCGAACCGATGTGCCCGCACGCCCTCCGTCCGGCCACGGCGATGTGGTGCAAAACGCGCGACCGGGGCCGCGCATTTCGCACGGCCCCGGCCTGCTGTCCTCCCGACACGGAGGCGTTGATTCAGCTCTGATCGCTCGGCGGTGGCGCAGCCGGCGGCGCGTCGGCCGGCGGCGGCGTGACGATCGCCGAGGCCGGCGGCAGTTCCGGCACCGCCGACGACACCGGTGGCGTCCACACGGCGGGCGTCGGCGACGCCGGCGAGGCACTGGCGGTGCTGCTCGCGAACCCTCCGGCCGGGCCGCTGCTCGGCGGCGCATACGCATCGCGCAGCTTGGTGATGCGCTTCGCGTTGCCGAAGCGGGTCAGCCAGATGGCACCGAGTCCGGCGAAGAACGCCCACACCCAGCCCAGAGCACCGACCATACCCAGCACCCATCCCACCACCCCGATACCCGGCAGGTGCGCAATGAGCCCGCCCGCCTTCACCACGACGATCAGCGCGGCGAGGCCAACCACCGCAGCCCACCCAGTCGACAAGCCTGGACGGATCTTGTGGCCGAGGTAGATCCCCGACGACACCATCCCCGCGAGCGCCGCCACCGGGAAAAGCAGGAAGAACAGGATCAGCGCCACCGGAATCCCGATCACCGTGATGCACAGCAGCACGGTCACCGGCACCAGCAAGAGCGACACGATGAACCCGTAGACCGTCGCCTTCAGCATCTCGTGGCGATAGATCTCCTGCATGCCCTCCATCCGCTCCCGCGCCAGGACGAGGGCGATGCCGGCGATCACCAGCAGCACGAAGAAGAGCGCGAGGGCCGCGAAGATCGACCCGATCCCCGCCACCACACCGAACATCGGCAAGAGGCGCAGCGCGCCGATGCCCACCGAGACGTTTTCGCCCGAGACCACCGAGCCCGCATCTTCGTTGACCGTGCCGCCGACCGCCACGGCGTCGCCGTGGATACGGCCGGAGGGGCGCACGTTCACGTCACCGCCGATCGAGACGACGTCTTCCATCACCTCGCCGTAGATGGTGATGGAGCCGCCGATGGCGACGACCGACCCGTCGACCTTGTGGCCAGGGCGCACGGTGACATCGGTGCCGAACTTGACGATGTCGTTCGCGTTGCTGTCGCCGAGATCGACCTTGATGTGCGGCGCGTTCGGGGCATCCGGGGTGTCCGGCACGTCCGGAGCATCGATGCTCGTCGTGCCCTTGTCATCCACCGAGATGGTGACGCCCTTCTTGTGCTTCGCCGGGACGTCGCGGCCGTTCTTCTGGATTTGGACGCCGTCGTCCGTGATGCGGATCTCGGTGGCAACCGAGTCCCCGCCCGCGGCCCACACCGCCAGCGCTCCTCCACAGAGAAGCGCCGCCATCGTGGCGATCGCAACGACACGCCGAGTCTGCAGCCTAGAGAATCGCGTGTACATGGCGAGTCCTCCTTCGGGTTACGCGAGGCAGTTGGGTCAGCAGCGCGAGCACACCAGCGGCTCCCGCCAGGGTTACGAGCAGTACGGTCATCATCGGACTCGGTTGGAGCGCACGGCCGACGGCAAGCATGGCCGGCGCTACCACTTGCATCACTTGATCCGCGAGGCGGAGCGCCACCACGAGACTGGCAACGAACTCGACCCCATGTTGGGTTGCAGTCGCGACGCCAGAAAGTGCAGGACCGGTGACCGAGGCGAGCGCTTCCACCACGGTGTGCCAGCCGCCGGCGAGCATCCACACGCCGGTGGCGGCCGCAAGCGTGCCCCAGCCGGCCGCGTAGCCCACCGCGACGCGCCGCACCCACCGCGGCAGGCGGCGGAACGACGGCAGAGCCTCCGCCGCTTCGGCGGGCACGGCGACAGATGCCTGCTCCGCGAAGAACGCCGCGAGGACGCGGGCATCGAAGGCGGCAGACGGCTCCGGTGACGGCAACGCGGCGAACAGCGCGGCAGTCTCGCGCACCAGGTCGAACTCGGTGCGACAGGCGGAGCAGAGTTGCACGTGCACGGCGGCGGCGTCTGCATCGCGCCGTTCCTCGCCACGCAGCGTGAGACCGGCCTCGCGTTCCGCGAGGAGCACCAGCGCGTCGGCGCATTCGGTGCAGGTCATGGCCTCCTCCTTCCGCTCACGCATGATGCCGGGCTGCTATTCGTCGTCCACCGACACGCCGGCGCTCAGCACGGAGACGTTGCCGGATACCGTGGTGATGCGCAGAGTCGCGCCGCCGGCGCCCGCCCGCCCGCTGAGACCGCTGCGGGTGGCGCTGCGGACCTTGAGCGGGACACGGCTCACGATGTCGCCGCTGGTGGTGCGGACATCGACATCGGCGCCGGTGCCGCGCGGCAGCCAGACGCTCACATCGCCCGAGGCGGTTTGCGCGTCGATGACGTCGCCGCGCGCCGGTTCGGGACGCAATTGGACTTCGCCGTTGGCGGTGTGCACGGTGAGCGAGCCGCTCACGCTGGTGGCCTCGACGTCGCCGCTGGAGGTTTGCACCGATGCGCCGTGCGAGTCGCGCAGCTTGACGTCGCCGCTCGAGGTGACGATTTCCACCGGCATCGTCAGTCGCGTCGCAATGACATCGCCGCTCGAGGTGCGCACCGTGACGCGCTTCTGAATGCGGTTGAGGCGCACCGTGCTGCTGCTGCCGCGCACGTCCACCGGACCGTCCGCGCCATCGATCACGATGTCGCCGGAGGTCAGGTTGCAGGTGAGCGGCCCGGCGATGTCGAGGAACTCGGCATCGCCGCTGGTGGCGTTGAGCTGCACGCCGCGGCGCATGCCGCGCACGCTGACGTCGCCGCTGGCGGTGCTGAGCTCGAGGCGCATGCTCGGCGGGACGGTCAAGGTCAGGGCGACGTCGTCGTTCAGGCCCGTCGCCTTCACGGTGAAGATGCCGAAGCGGCGGCTGATGGACGGATAGGTCACGTGCACGGTGACATTGTCGCCGCTGGTGCCGCTGTCGATCAGGGTGAGACGGTGGACGCGATCGGCTTCTTGTTGATCGCGGGCTTGGATCGTGGTGGTGACATCGAGACGGATGGCCGGCCCGGCGCCCGGCACCACACGGATCTCGCCGGAGCGGTTGGCGACCACCAACGTGGTGGCGCGGCCAGGTTGCAGCGTGCGGGTCTCGCGATAGGTGAAGGTGCGGTCCTCGCGCGCCGCGGCCGGATGCGCCGCGACGGCGCAGGCAGCCACGACCGCGAACGCGGCGATCGAACGGCGGGGGGTGTCTCGCATGGCGTCTCCCTTCCTCATCGCGGATGCGCCTCGATGCGCTTGCGCACCTGGGCGTGGGCGCGGTGGATTTGCGCCTTGACGGTTCCCAGCGGCAGACCCAAGAGCGAGGCGATTTCCTCGTAACTCAGGTCCTCGACGTACCGCAGAGTGATCACCGCCCGATAGTGCGGAGGCAGCGCGGCCAGCATCTGCTCCATCCATTCGCCACTCTCGCGTTGCTCGACACCGTGGTCCGGGAGCGGACCGGTATCCGCGTCCTTCGGCTCCCAGTCGTCCTCGTCCACCCCAGGAGGCGGTCCGAGCAGCTCGGGCCGCGCCTTCTTGCGGCGGTGCCAGTCGAGACAGGCGTTGGTGGTGATGCGCAGCAGCCAGTGGACGAACGGCCGGGTGAGATCGACCGTCGGCAGCGCCCGGAAGGCCCGGAGAAAGGCCTCTTGCGCCAGGTCTTCCGCGTCCGACTCGTTCCGCACCATCCGCAGGGCCAGGGCGAAGACGCGCTGGCGATGCCGGCGGACCAGCTCGGCATAGGCCGACTGATCGCCCGCGAGAGCGTCCTGGATGAGATGGGTGTCGTCCCCTTCTCCCCTGTCCACGGCCCTCCTCGCGGTCACTCGTGCCTGGTGTACGCGGGCATTCCGCAGCGGGTTGCAGGCGCGGAACGATTCATGCGAAAGACGGCGCAACCTACGGGCGCGAGGGGGCGGCCGTCAACTGCCTCGGCGGTTCCGCGACCGATGGGGCCAAGGAGCCCGGGGTCGCCTTGCGCTGGCGACACGGCCCGGCTACCGTGCGGACATTCCGAAGTTCGGCGCCCCCCGGCGCTCCTCCGCCGGGCGCGCGGCGCCGGTTCGCCTCGATTGGATTTGGGAAGGAGAAGCCCCATGCGGCTCACCATCGACAGCGTCCACGCGCGGGAAATCCTCGATTCGCGCGGCAACCCGACCCTCGAAGTGGAAGTGTCCCTGCACGATGGCACCGGGGCGCGGGCGGCGGTGCCGTCCGGCGCGTCGACTGGCGCGCACGAGGCGCTCGAGCTGCGCGACGGCGACCCCAAGCGCTACCTCGGCAAGGGCACGCAGACCGCGGTGCGCAACGTCAACGAGATCATCGCCCCCGAGCTGATCGACGCCGACGCCACCGACCAGCACGCGATCGACGCGATGCTGTTGGAGTTGGACGGCACGGCGGACAAGTCGCGGCTGGGCGCCAACGCGGTGCTCGGGTGCTCGCTCGCGGTGGCGCGGGCGGCGGCGGCCGGCCTCCGGCTGCCGGTGTACCGCTATCTCGGCGGGACGTCGGCGCGGGTGCTGCCGGTGCCGCTCATGAACGTCATCAACGGCGGGGCGCACGCGGCCAACTCGCTCGACATCCAGGAGTTCATGCTGGTGCCGGTGGGCTTCACGCGGTTCGCCGAGGCACGTTGGACGTCGCCGCCACCGAGCTGTTCCAGAACGGCGTCTACACGATGCCCGGCGAGTCGAAGGACGCGCGCTCCGCCGCCGACATGGTCGCGTTCTACCAGGACCTCTGCAACCGCTACCCCATCGTGTCGATCGAGGACGGCTTGGCCGAGGACGACTGGGACGGCTGGCGCCAGCTCACCACCGCGCTCGGCGGCCGCGTGCAGTTGGTCGGCGACGACCTCTTCGTGACGAACACCGCACGGTTGCGCCGCGGCATCGACGAGCAGATCGCCAACTCGATCCTCATCAAGGTGAACCAGATCGGCTCGCTCACCGAGACGGTCGAGGCGATCGCGATGGCGCGTGCCGCCGGCTACACCTCGGTGGTGTCGCACCGCTCGGGGGAAACCGAGGACACGACGATCGCCGACATCGCCGTCGGGCTCAACACCGGGCAGATCAAGACCGGTTCGCTGTCGCGCTCGGATCGCATCGCCAAGTACAACCAGTTGCTGCGAATCGAGGATGACCTCGGCGCGGCGGCGGTGTACCCTGGCCGCGGCGCGTTCACCAGTGTCGCCTCCCTCGGCGCCGGTGCGGTGGAGCGCGCAGGCGCCCTGTAGTCGTCGACGGTTCGGAGGCCAGGGAGATGGCCCATTTCACCCCGCGCAGTTCCCGACGCGCGGGCTTCGGAGCACCTCGCCGCAACGGCACCTCGGTAGGCACGCTGATGACCGCGCTCGCCGTGGTGTGGATCGTCGTGCTGCTCGGCACGACGGCGCGTGGTGTGGTGAAAAGCGTGCAATTGACGCAGAGCCTCGCGGACCTGCGCAAGGATTCGCTCGAGGTCGCGACACAACTCGACAGCGTGAAGCGCGTGCTCGCCTCGCAGAACGAACTCGCGGAGCTCGAGCGCATCGCACGGGAGAAGCGCGGGCTCGCGCGGCCCGGTGAGATCGTGTACCGGAAGCGCTACGTGACGACGAGCCCCGATTCGGCGCGGTGACATTGGACTTGACGGTGCGGCGTCGCGCGAGTAGAGTGCGCGACATCGATTGCGGGGTGGAGCAGTCTGGTAGCTCGTTGGGCTCATAACCCAAAGGTCGCAGGTTCAAATCCTGCCCCCGCTACCAACAATTTCAAGCACTTACGAGGGCCGCGGCACCGTCCGCGGCCTTTTGTTTTGCCCGATTGTGCTAGTTTTGTGCTAGTTCGCGCTCGGGCAATGCGACGACGCGTCGCTCTGCAGCACGCGTCGCGAGATGCTCTTGCGTCTTCCGCACCGCTTGCCGCATGTCCTCCTCGTTGGTGATGTTGTAGCGGAGGAACATGCTGATGGTGCGGTGGCCACTGATCGACATGGCCACGGATTGAGGTACCCCTGCGCGCACCATGTTGCGTACGGCCGTGCGTCGCAGGTCATGAAAGAGCTTTCCCGGACAGCCGGCAAGCCGGCACGCCTTGCGCCACGTCCCATCGAACTGTCCGATTGGACGGCCCTGATTGTGGAAGACGAACTCCGCGATCGCCGTGACGCCACCTTCGCGTTCGAATTGCCGCGCGAGCCATCGACGCTGAATGATGTCCCAGAGTTCCCCGACCAACGGCAGCACCCGGCCGTGTCCATTTTTCGAGGTGCGCAGTCGGACCTCTCGCCCGTCCCGATCCACCGCTTCCCACCGCAAGGGCAGGATCTCGCCCTTCCACCACCCGGAGAGATAGGCGAACCTCGCGATCTCGTTGATCGGTTCGGGGAGATGCTCGACCATCGCGTGGAATTCGTCGTGCTCGAAGAATCCCTGGCGCGCGTTCTCGACCTTGAGCTTCGCCATGTACGGGACGCGCGTCAGTCGCCCCTGTTTGCGAGCGAGATTGAATGCTTGCTGCAGTGGCTGGATCTCCTTGTTCACGCTGGCGCGTGCGTAGCCGGCCGCCAGCCGTTCACGTGCGAACTGCTCCACCGAGGTGGTGGTCACTTCGCACGCGCGCAGGTGGCCGAACCGATCACGGACGCACTTGAGGTGGGAACGAACCGAGCCTGCCGATGAAGCGCCCTTCAACTCCAGGTGGAGCAGAGGAGCGTCCAACAGCTCGTTCACCTGCACGCGCTCTTCTTCCAGCCCCGTGAACCGCCCGGCCCACGAGTCGCTGAGGCGTTCCTTGAGCCGTCGCTTCGCTTCCGCCTCGGACTTCCCGGCAGGCTCTCGGTACTGCTTGCCTCGCACGCAGTACCGAATCCACCAGCGGGAGCCTCGGCGAAAGACGGCTCCATTGCCGTAGTTCATCGATGCCTCCTTTCCGCCCGCCCAACGCGGGCACCCAAGAATACTCCGGTGGTCGGACGGTCGGCGATCAACTCGGACGGCGATTCCACCGCTCAAGCCCACGAGCGGAGAACAAGAGTCGACGTCCAACCCGTCGAGTGAACGGGAGTCGCTTCGCGTGGCGGTACAAGTACTCGGTGGAGACGCCGAGTCGACGCGCCGCCTCCTCGACCGACAGGTTCTCGTCGGCCACGCCCGCGTCCTGACATCGTTCGGGGACCGTGAGGAGCCGAACCGCGAGACGACTTGCTAGAGCAGAGAACGCCGCCAACAACACCGGGAGTTGTTCGACCGGCGATTGTGCAACGACCTGCTCAAGCCTCTCGACCAGCGCTCCGGCGACCGGAGGCAGGCCAGAGTCAACGCCGGCCATCACACCTGTCACGCACGATGCGGATTCACCGTGAATACCCCCGCTCCCCTTACGTTCGTCGGTCATGACCCGTCGCGACTTAGGACGTCGCGCCTCCCCTCGCGGCTAGGGGACTCCGTAAGGGGAGCGCGGACGGCGGCCAGCAGTTCTCGCAGCGGCTGCTCAGGCCCGTCGTTCAGCGACCAAAGCACGGACCATCCACCCCATGTTCGCTGCAGCATGTCCTCCACTGTGGCTCGACGCTTCTTGCCCGCACCCTCGAGCACGAGCGCCAACCCGAACTCCTGCCATCCCAACAAGCCCGTTCCGCTCGCGCGAACGCTCTCGTACAACCGCAGCTTGCGAGGTAGGTGCGTCCCGCGTTCGGTGCCACGGTCTAGCTCTAGCGCGACGCGCACGTCGATCCGCTGTCCTCCCGCGTCCACGCCCAGTTCCAGGAGCGCGTCCGGGAGCAACGGCAACCGCGCGCCACCCAGCGCCTCGTGAATCTCCCAATCGGGGCGCACGACGTTGAGCGACGCACCCGGCGTGCGATGCACGGCCGCCGCGATATCCACCCACGTCCGCACGATGGCCAGGTGGTGATCCACCCCGCCGTTCGGCGCGCGACGTGGCGTCTCACCCGCCCGGCGGAGCCACGTGCGTCCTTCGGGGCCCAGCACGTAGAGATTCTCTTCGGTGCGTTGGCTCACGCGGGTGTCGAGGTACCCCGCGTCGAACAGCCGGCGCAAGCGCGCCGCCACGGTGTCCCGCCGCACGCCGGGGAAACACAGGACGGCGAGGTCCGAGGTGCGCGCGAGGCGAAAGCGTGCGAGCGCGCGCAAGAGCACCGCGTCGCGTGCCGTGAGGCAGACGCGCACATCCGCCTTGCGGCAGTCACGCGGGGTACGGCGGACCGGGGCCATCACAGAAGTGGGCTCCGGACGGGCAGCCCACAGATTAGGCACGGCGTCCAGCCGGCGGACTGTCCGCAGACCCGGCACTGGCCGAAGACCCACCCCTCGTGCAGCGCGCCGCAGCCGCATTCGTACACGCTATGCGTCGGGACGAAGTGTCCGCGCGGGCACGGCAACTCGTCGGCGAGAATCGCTCGAACGCGACATGCGAACTGCACGCCGGTGACGAGCGCGCCCGCGCCCAGGATAGCGGTGCCAGCGCACCAGACGATGGCGCGGCACACGCCCACGACCAACCGCCAAGCAGATTTCACGTCGGGCTCGAGGTTCATCGGCTAGCCCAACCCTGGAAACTGCTCACCGTCGCGAGCTCGGTCGGCACGAAGAAACGGGTGTGGTCGGTCCGCACCGCGGCGCTCGGCGCGCTCGCTCTGTCGCTGAAGCTCTTCACGGCGGACCGCCACGACGCCGCGTCGAATGAACTCTCGGAGATCCGCGGGCACCTCTCCCGCCGCCCGGCGCAACTCGTCGACATCGAGGCGCGGCGAGCGCACTTGCTGCGCGCGGAAGGCCGCGTCCCGCAGGTGCATGTAATAGGTGCGGCCGGGGAGCTGCGTCATCGCTTGCACGAGCGCCTGACGCACCTCCGCGGGGTGCTTCGTGCCGGCCGGCATCGGCAAGGCATGGGCGAACGACTGTGCGTCCTCGTACGAACAGCGAAACGCCGCCTCCAATCC
>JBGATO010000112.1:0-10434 GCA_044229145.1 Candidatus Eiseniibacteriota bacterium
CCGTCGATGCCTTGGAATCGCAACGTGGCCGGGTTGCCCGCGTAGGTCAGCTTGTCGAGCACGGTGACGCGCACGTCGGCGTGCTGCCGCAGCAGTTCGCGCGTGAACGTCGACCCGATGAAACCGGCGCCCCCGGTCACGAGGACGTGAGCGCCGGCTCCCAAGGCGGGGCTTACCACGCGGTCGGCTCGTAGCCGCGGCCGACGCCGTAGTAGGTGAAACCGAGCTTCCGCATGACGTCCGGCTCGTAGATGTTGCGCAGGTCGTGCAGCACCGGCTTCTCGAGGTTGTCGAGCAAGCGCTTGGGGTCGAGGCGGCGGAACTCGTTCCACTCGGTGGCGATGATCAGCGCGTGCGCGCCCATCGCCACGTCGTACGCGTTGTCGGCGAAGGTCACCGACTTGTGCGTCGCCTTGCGCGCGCTCTCGATGGCCACCGGGTCGAAGGCGCGCACCTTCACACCCTTCGCCGCGAGGCGATTGACGATCTCGATGGCCGGCGAGTCGCGCACGTCGTCGGTGTTCGGCTTGAAGCTGAGGCCGAGCACGCCGACGGTCTTGCCCTTCGGCGTCTTGCCGAGCGTCGCGAGGATCTTGGTCATCACGCGGTCGACCTGACGGTCGTTGACTTCGACCGCGGACGACACGATGCGCATCGTCTCGCCGTACTTGCGCGAGAACTGGGTGAGCGCGATGGTGTCCTTCGGGAAGCACGAGCCGCCGTAGCCGGGGCCGGCGTGCAGGAACTTGTGGCCGATGCGCTTGTCGAGCCCCATCGCCTTCGACACCACCTTCACGTCGGCGCCGATCTTCTCGCACAGGTTCGCCATCTCGTTGATGTACGAGATCTTGGTGGCGAGGAACGCGTTCGACGCGTACTTGATCAACTCGGCGGTCTCGACGGTGGTCTTCACCATCGGCGTCTCGAGCAGGTAGAGCGGCGCGTAGATCTCGCTGAGGATCTTCTCCGCCTTCTTCGACCACGTGCCGAACACCACGCGGTCGGCGCGCATGAAGGTCTCGATGGCGTCGCCCTCGGCGAGGAACTCCGGGTTCGAGGCGACGTCGAACGGCACCTTCTTCGTCTGGTGCTTGAGGATGATGTCGCGCACCATGCGGCCGGTGCCCACCGGCACCGTGGACTTCTGGATGATCAGCTTGTAGCTGGTCATCAGCTTGGCGACATCCTTGGCGACCTGGCGCACCTGGCCGAGGTCGGCCTCGCCGTCGGTGCCGCGCGGCGTGCCCACGGCGATGAAGATCACCGACGACTTGCGCACCGCCGCCGCGAGGTCGGTGGTGAACGAGAGGTGGCCTTCGCGCACGTTGCGCTCGACGAGCGGGTGGAGTCCGGGTTCGTAGAACGGAATCTCGGAGCGCTTGAGCGCCTCGATCTTCGCCGGGTCGGCGTCCACGCAGGTGACGATGTTGCCGAAGTCCGCCATGCACGCGCCGGTCACCAAGCCGACGTAGCCTGTCCCCACCACACAAATGCGGTACACGTGGTCCCCCTTGCTGTCCGCGTCCCGGCAGGCGGGTCGCGGTGGTTCGTGCGTCGGGCGGCGGCGGCCGGGAGGTCCGCACGCCGCACGGCGTGTCAGTGCGCCACGCGGTGGCGCCAGTCGTCCAGCAAATCGGCGAGGCAGCCGGCCAGCGTGTGCCGGCGCGTCCACCCCGTCGCCTTCTCACATTTCGTCGGATCGCCGATCAGTGTCGCGCCGTCGGCGGGCCGCACTCGGTCCGCCTGCGTCTCGACGGTCACCGGCACGCGGGCCGCGCTGCACAGCAGATCGAGCAGCGCCGACATCGGCTGGCCGTCCCCGCTACAGACGTTGTACGCCTCGCCTGCCGCGCCGCGCTCGAGCAACAGCACGTAGGCCGCGACGACATCACGCACGTCGCTGTAGTCGCGCACGCCGCGCAGATCGCCGGTGTGCACGGTGGCCGGCGCGCCGCGTTGCTCCGCGCGCGCGATCTGCTCGGCGAAGCTGGAGAGCGCGTACACCGTCTCCTGGCCGGGTCCGGTGTGGGCGAAGCTCCGGGTGCGCACCACATCGAGACCGCGCGCCCGCGCGTAGTCGGCCCCCAGCAGATCGGCCGCCGCTTTGCTCGCGCCGTACGGATTGCGCGGACCGAACGGCGCCGATTCGTCGAGCCGCTGTCCGGCGGTGCAGCCGGCGTAGACCTCGCTGCTGCCGACGAGCAGCAGCCGGGGCGACGGCAGTCCGGACTCCATCGCGCGCGCCGCGCTTTCGAGCAGATGCAGCGTGCCGGTCGCGTTCGCCGCGAAGGTGCCGGCGGGATCGCGCCACGCCCGCACACCGCTCGACTGCGCGGCGAGGTGGACGACCGCCTGTGGCCGCCACCGCCGCCACAGCGCATCCCAGGCGTCCGGGCGCAGCACGTCGCAGTAGTCCCACGCCGCGAGGCCCGGCACTGCGGCCACCGCCGCGCGCTTCGCCGGCGAGTCCGCCCGCACCCAGCCGACGACCTCGTGCCCCGCCGCGTGCAGCGCCGGCGCGAGCCATCGTCCGGCGAATCCGGCGACACCGGTCACCGCGACCCGCATCGGCCTCTCCGCCTCATCGCCCGCATCCCGCCGCGTCGCGCGAGGTGATTACGCGTGCTCGCGCCAGTAGGCGAGCAGATCGCGCAGCGTCTGTTCGAACGGAATCTGCGGCTCCCAGCCGGTGTCGGCGTGGAAGCGCGATGCGTCGCCGAGCAGGAGCGGCACGTCGGACGGCCGCAAGCGCTTCGGGTCGATGCGCTGCTCGATCTTCTTCTCGCTCATCGCGAGGAGGAAATCGAGCGCTTCCTGGATCTTCCAGCCCTTGCCGCTCGCCAGGTTGTAGACCTCGCCCGGCTTGCCGTGCTCGCAGGCCAGCCAGTAGCCGCGGATGATGTCGCGCACGTCGGTGAAGTCGCGCACCGTGCTGAGGTCGCCGGTCTCCAGCACCGGCGCCTGCTTGCCCTTCTCGATGCGCGCGATCTGCCAGGCGAAGTTGCTGCACACGAACACCGGCGGACGGCGCGGCCCGGTGTGATTGAAGCCGCGGGTGCGCAGGGTGTCGATGCCGTACGACTTGAAGTACTGATACGCCATCATGTCCTGCGCGACCTTGCTCACCGCGTAGGGCGACAGCGGGCGCAGCGGGTTGGTTTCCTTGATGGGCGCTTCCTCGGGGTGCACCAGCCCGTACTCTTCGCTCGAGCCGGCGATCTGCAGCCGGGCGTCGAGCTTGAGGGCGCGCATCGCCTCGAGGATGTGCAGCTGCCCATAGATGTTGGTGTCGAAGGTGTCGCGCGGCGACGTCCACGAGGTCGGCACGAAGCTCTGCGCCGCGAGGTGGAAGATGTAGCGCGGCTTCACCTCGGCGAGCACCGCGTGCACGTTGGTCGGGTCGCGGAGATCGCACTCGTGGAGCGTGATCTTGCCTTCGAGGTGATCGATCAGGTGGGTGCTGCTGCGCCAACGGCGGATGCCGTGGATTTCGACGTCGCCCTTGGCGACCAAGAAGTCGGCCAGGTGGCTGCCGGCAAAGCCGGTGATGCCCGTGATGAGAACCCGCATTGTACTCCCCAGGCCTGCACAGCGTGACGCCGGCCGGGCAGGTGTGCGCCGAACCAGCTGCCGCCTCGGGGGCGGCGAATGAGCGATTCATACTAGGGGCCGGTCGAAAGAGCGTCAACGACCAAGCCCGTGCGCGGCGCACCCTGGCGCGCCCCGCAGCCTACTGCACCGTGCGACGTTACGGCGTTGGCGCAGCCTCCGTCGCGGCGATCTCGGCGGCCAGGGCCACGAACGCGGCGCGTGGATCCGGCGCCTCGACGATCGGCCGGCCGACCACCAGGTAGTCGGCGGTCCGCGCCGCCTCGCCGGCGGTGGTGACCCGGCGCTGGTCGTCGCCCTCCCCCAGCCCGCCCGGCCGGATACCTGGCGTGACGATCAGGAAGTCCGGCCCTTCGGCGGCGCGGATCGCCGCCGCCTCGAGCGGACTGGCGACGACGCCGTCGGCGCCGGCCTCGTGGGCCAGGCGCGCCAGCCGCAGCACCGTGTCCCGCGCCGGGGTGCCGTACAGCGTGCGTGCCTCGTCATCGGCCAAACTGGTCAGGACCGTGACCGCCAAAACGCGTGCTGGATGGGTCGCGGAGTGGGCGGCGTCCGCCGCGGCGGCGACCATCGCCCGGCCCCCGCTGGCGTGCAGGGTCAGCAGGCCGACACCCGGCCGCGTCAGTTGGGCGGCCACCGCGCGATCCACTGTGCGCGGGATGTCGTGGAACTTGAGGTCGAGCATGACCTGCAGACCGGCGTCGGCGACGCGCTGCACCACGCCGGCGCCGCACGCGCTGTACAACTCGAGGCCAACCTTCGCCCAGTGCGCCTGGCCGGCGAGCAGGCCGAGCAGGTGCGCGACCTCCGCCTCGGTCGAGACGTCGAGCGCGGGGATGATGCGGGCGGCGGCGCGGGCCGGCGGCGCCTCGGACATGGTGGTCGCTCCTTTCGGGACGGAGAGGCTCAGCGGGGTGCCAGGTGCGCCGGCGCCGACGTGCGCGTCATCGCACCGGAGCCGCGCAGCGTGCCGATGACGTCGGAGAGCCGCCGCTCGCCCTGCGCGGCGCAGTAGGCGCGCAGGCCGTCGAGGATGGCGACCGGCGCGGTCGGCTCGCTGAACAGCACGGTGCCGACCTGCACCGCGCACGCGCCGGTGACGAGGAACTCCAGCGCATCGCGCGCAGTGCAGATGCCGCCGATGCCGACGACCGGCAACGACGTCGCGCGCAGCGTCTCCCACACTTTGGCGAGTGCGAGCGGCCGGATGGCCGGGCCGCTCAAGCCGGCGGTGACGCGCGGGATCATCGGCAGGCGCCGCTCGACGTCCACCGCCATGCCGACGAACGTATTGCACGCGGTGAGCGCGTCGGCGCCGGCGTCCTCGCAGGCCTTGGCCACCGCGCCGATGTCGGTGACGTTTGGCGACAGCTTCGCCCACAGCGGCATGTCGGTGACGCCGCGCACTTCGGCGATGACCGCGGCGGCCATCGACGGGTCGGCGCAGAACAGGGCGCCGCCGCGTTCGAGGTTCGGGCACGAGATGTTGAGTTCGAGCGCGGCGACGTTGGGCGCGCCGGCGATCGCGCGCGCCATCTCGGCGAAGTCGCCGAGTGAGTGGCCGCCGAGCGACACGATGGCCGGCGTCGGCAGCGTCGCGATGCCCGGCAGCTTCTCGACCAGGAAGCGGTCGAGACCGACGTTCTCGAGCCCGATCGAATTGAGCAGCCCGCTCGGCGTCTCGGCGAGCCGCGGCGGCGGATGGCCGGGCTGGTAGCGGCGCGTGATCGTCTTGGTGACCACGCCGCCCAGCAGCGAGACGTCGAGCACGTCGTCGAACTCGGCGCCGTAGCCGAACGTGCCGCTGGCGGTGAGGAGGGGATTGCGCAGCTGCACCGTGCCGACGGCGACCGAGAGATCGATGTCGGCCAGTGCCAGTGGCGGCGTGCGCGGCGTCTCGCTCATCGCGTGGCTCCGGCGGGCGCGAACGCATCGCGGCGGCCGTGCGGCACGCCGTAGCCGGCGCGCTCCATGTCGGCGAGCGCGTCCCAGTCGAGCGCGTCGCCGTCGAACACCGGGCCGTCGGTGCACACGGTCTTGTAGCCGTGCGCGGTGTCGCGCGTCGGCAGCACGCAGCCGCGGCAGACGTTCATGGCGCAGCCCATGCGCGCCTCCATCGTCACCTGCGACGGGCGCCCGCGGTCTGCCGCGAGCGCGGCGACCCGCGCCAGCAAGCCATGCGGGCCGCAGGCGTAGAAGTGGGCCCGTGCGAGGTCGGCCTCGGACAGCGTCTCGAGCAGATCGAGCACGGTGCCGCGCACGCCCGCCGACCCATCGTCGGTCGCGACCCGCACGTCGACACCGGTCGTCTCGGGCACCCACAGCAACGCGGCGCGCCGTGCGCCTCCGAGCAGCACCGCGTCGCGGCCGTGCGCCGCGCACCACTGGGCCAGGAAGGTCATCGGGGCGATGCCGCGGCCGCCGCCGATCAATACCGCGAGCCCGCCGGGTGGCGGTGGATCGTACGGCCGTCCGATCGGCCCGAGGACATCGACGGCCGCGCCGTCCGGCAGTGCGGCGAGCGCGTCGGTGCCGGCGCCGACGCGGGCGAAGAACGCTTCCCAGATCTCGCCGTCGTCGTCGCGGTGGGCGCCTGAGACGCTCATCGGGCGGCGCAGCAGCGGCGCGCCGGCGCCGCCGGCCGGACGCAGGTGCATGAACTGCCCGGGCAGCGGCCGCGGCGCGGTGTCTGGCACGCGGAGCAGCAAATGGACGTGCTCGGCGATCGGCTCCCGTGAGGCGGCGACGTGCGCCACGAACGACGCCCGGCGCAAGGCCGGCGCGCTCATCGATGCGCTCCGCTGGTGTCGGCCGGCGCCGCGGTCGTGTCGCGCGGCGGCGCGGTGGTGCTGTCGCGGCGCGCGGCCGTGCTGTCCCCGGGTGCGGCAACCGGCGGTTTCGTCCCTGGCTTCCGTGTGGCGGGCGGCTTGCCTGATGCGGGCGTCTTCGGTTTCACGGCGGCCGGAGCCGGTGTGGCGGGCTGCGTGCCGGGAGCGCCACTGGGCGGCGGCGCGGACGGCTTCCCCGTCGACGAGGTCGTATCGGGAGGCGCGGCGCCACTGTCTGGCGGTACCGAATCGCGCGGCGCCACGCCGAGCGAATCTGCGAGTGGCGGCGCGAGCGAATCGCCTTCGCTGCGCGCGCGTTGCCCGCGCTCGCGCGCCATGCGCTCGCGCACGAAGTCCTCGTCCTCGCGGCCTGGACGTCCGGGAGGGCCGTGCGGCGTGCCGCCCTGCACCGCAGCCACCGAATCGTCGTGCGCCTTCTGCACCGCGGCGGCCAGCGAGTCGGCGATCGCATCGGCACGCGCCATCGAATCCGCCACCGCCTCGAACGGCCGCAACGAGTCCACCACGGCGATCGAGTCGCGCGCCAGGACGAGGTCGTCGAGCACCGATGGCGTGCTGTCGGGCGCCGTCACCCCGAGCCGCGCCAGCGTCGAACGCGCATCCTCGGCGTAGACCGTGCCGGGGTAGCGCTGCAGGACGCGCGTGAACGACGCGAGGGCGGCGGTGGTGTCGTTGAGCGCACTCAGTTGCGCCCACCCGCGCGCAAACGCCGCCTTGCGCGCGAAGTCGCTGTGCGGATAGCGCCGCTCGACGACCTCATACTGCGTGATCGCATCCGCCGGCTTCTCCAAGTCGAACAGCAACAGTTCGGCGGCCGACAGCGCCTGCTCGGCAGGATCCGACTTGTCCTTCTTCGCGCGCAGCGAGGTCAGGCGCTGCAGGTTGCCGGTGCGCGACGCCGCACGCACCGCGAACTGCGATTCGGTCCCGAACTTCTTCACCTGCGCGTAGGCCAGGCGCGCACCGGGAATGTCGCGCTTGTAGACCTCGAGGATGTAGCCGATGTCGTACTGCGCCTCGGCCGCCCACACGTTGTTCGAAAAGCCGCCGCTGCCCTGCTGCAGCGCGAGCGCGTTGACGTCGTCGAGGATGTACTGGAGTTGCTGCAACGCGCCATCGTAGTCGCCGGCACCTTGCCGGCACTCGGCGATGCGCAGCCGCGCGCGGCTGGCGATGTCGCGATCGGTGGTCTGCGGCTGCAGCAGTTCCCCATAGATCGAACGGAAGATGCGTTCCGCGTCGGCGTAGTTCTTCTCTTGCATGTAGGTGTCGCCCACCGCGAGGCGCGCGTTACGCCGGCGTTCGTCGGCCACCGACACCAACTCGGCGGTGTTGCGCTTCTTGCCGACGTGCAGGTAGGCGGCGCGCGCCTCGGCCCAGCGCTTCTCCTTGCCGAGAACGTAGCCGGCCTGGAATGCGGCGTCGTTCCACACGTCGCTCTTCGAGAAGTGGTCCACGACATCGAGGAAGGCGCGCGCGGCCTCGTCCCAGCGCTTGTCGTCGCGATAGCTGACCCCGAGCACGAACGAGACGAGGTCGCGCTGCCGGAACTTCGGATGCGCGACGAGCAACCCCTCGAGGAGATCGCGGCCGCGCTGGACGTCTTTCAATTGGAGGTAGGTGGCGCCGAGGAACGCGGTGGCCTCCGGCACCAAATCGCTCTTCGGAAACGAGTCGATCACGGTGCGCAGCGCCGGCACGGCGCGCTCGTACTGGCCCTTGCCATAGTAGGCCTTGCCGGCCAGCAAGTACGCATCATCGACCAAGCCGGACGAGGCGTACGCTGTCCAGATCTTGCGGCAGCGCAGCAGTGTGGAGTCGAGCGCCGCCTTCTGCATCGACGACGCGCTCGCGCTCTGCGTGTTGTTGGTGAGATCGGTGCTGACGCGGAAGCCCACGATGTAGGCATCGCGATCGGTCGGGAACGCTTGCCGGTACATCGTCTTCGCATAGTAGAAGGTGTTGAAGTACGCGCAGCCGGAGAGCGCGACCGCGAGCACGGCGACGCACGCGAGCATCCACCGCGCGGCGCGTGCGGCGGCGTCCGGACGGCGGCGCGGGGCGGCAGCCAGCGCCGCCCCGCGTGCCGTCACGACGGTCCGGCGATCGCTCACGCGACCACCGCGGCTTCGCGTGCGGCGGCCGTCGCGCTCGGCATGGAATCTGCCGCCCACACGATGCGCCCGCCCACCACCGTGCACACCGCGCGTCCGGTGAGTTCCCAGCCGGCGAACGGCGTGTTGCGCGAACGCGAGGCGAAGGTCGCCGGCGTCACCGTCCACGTCTCGTCGAGCGCGATCGCGGTGAGATCCGCCGGCGCGCCCGGCGCCAGACGCACCGCCGGCACGCCGAGCACCTGGCGCGGCCCGTCGGAACGCGCGCGAATCACCGTCGCGAGATCGAGATCGCCGCTGTGCACGCAGCGCGTGAGCACCACGCCGAGCGCCGTCTCGAGTCCGATGACGCCGAACGCCGCGGCATCGAATTCGACGTCCTTGTCCTGCAGGCCGTGCGGCGCGTGGTCGGTGGCGATGACCGTGAGAGTGCCGTCGCGCAAGCCGGCGAGCAGCGCTTGGCGGTGGTCTTCGCTGCGCAGCGGCGGGTTCATCTTGAAGTGCGAGTCGTAGCCGCGCAGCGATTCGTCGGTGAGCGCGAGGTGGTGCGGCGTGACCTCTGCGGTCACGCGGGCGCCGGCGTCCTGGCCGCGGCGGACCGCGTCCACCGCGCCACGCGTCGAGGTGTGCGCGAGGTGCAGCCGTCCGCCGGTCATCGCCGCCAGCGCGACGTCGCGCAACACCGCGACCTCCTCCGCCACCGCCGGCATGCCGCGCAGCCCGAGTTGCGTCGACACCAGGCCTTCGTGCATCACGCCTTCGCCGCGCAGCGTGAGATCCTCGGCGTGCGAGATGAGGGCGATGCCGAGCGGCCGCGCGTATTCGAGCGCGCGGCGCATGACCTCGGCGCGTTCGACCGGACGGCCGTCGTCGCTGAGCGCGCGCGCACCGGCCGCCACGAGCTCGAACGCGGGCGCCAGCTGCTCGCCCTGGAGACCCTGCGTGATGGCACCGCAGACGTGGACGCGCGCCCCGGTGGCACGGCGTCCGGCGGCGAGCACCGAGGCGACGGTTTCGGCGGAGTCGAGCACCGGCTGCGTGTTCGGCATCGCCAGCACGTCGGTGAAGCCGCCGCGCGCCGCCGCCGCCGCGCCGGTGGCGACGGTCTCGGCGTCCTCGCGGCCCGGCTCGCGCAAGTGCACGTGCATGTCGACGAGGCCGGGCGTGAGCAGCGCGCCGCGCAACTCGACGACCTGCGCGCCGGCTGGCGCGCTGAGGCCGACGCCGACTTCGGTGATGACGCCATCCACCACCAATATATCGCCGGCGGTGTCGAGGCCGGCGCCGGGATCGAACAATCGCGCACCCTTGAACAGGCGCGCGCCGGAGGACGGCGCGGTGCCGTTGCGGTCACGGGTCGTCATGCGGGCACCACCTCCTCCTTCGCCTTCTGCAGCTCCTGCGCCGCGTCGACGCCTTCGAGCAGACACAGCACCGCCATGCGCACGGCGACGCCGTTGGTGACTTGGTCGACGATCACGCTGCGCCGCTCGTCGGCGACCTCCGGCGCGATCTCGATGCCGCGGTTCATCGGGCCCGGGTGCATGATCACCGCGTCGGACTTGAGCCGCGCCGCGCGGTCGCGCGTCAGGCCGTAGACCTGGAAGTACTCGTGCGTGCTCGGGAACAGCGCCTTACGCTGCCGCTCGAGCTGCAAGCGCAGCACGTTGACGACGTCGGCGCCTTCGAGCGCCTCCTCGATGCGGTCGCACACGCGGACGCCGAGTTGTTCGACCTCCGCCGGCATCAGCGTGCGCGGGCCGCAGACGGTCACGTTGGCGCCCATGGTGCGGAAGCCGAGGATGCCGCTGCGCGCCACGCGGCTATGCGCGATGTCGCCGAGATAGGTGATGTTGACGCCG
>JBGATO010000113.1:0-10211 GCA_044229145.1 Candidatus Eiseniibacteriota bacterium
CGCTTAGGCAGGTCTTCGTCTCGCAGTCGCTGCTGTTCCTGGGCTGCAGTCTGGAGCAGGACTGGACACTCGACCTTTTCGAGAAAGCTAAGGAAGCCGACGAGTATGCGATCCCGAGTCACTACGCGATCCTGCCCATGCCCGCGGAGGTCGAAGCCCGGCAGCAGAAGGCGTCGCGGCTGCTCAGGCTGAACATCCAGCCTTTGTGGTACCCGGCCGGCGAACACGAGTTCGTCGAGCGCTATCTTCAACTCATCGTCGATGCGGCCGAGCGCCGCATCGCCTACAACGGATGACCGCCGCGATGCTCACTGAAGCTGCTCTCGAACAGCTCGCGCTTACTTGGTTCCAGGACTCCGGTTGGGAGTATCGCTTCGGCCCAAATATCGCGCCAGATGGCGAAACGCCAGAGCGTGCCGAGTACAGGCAGGTAGTGCTCACAGGGCGCCTGCGCGAGGCGCTGCAGCGCCTGAACTACGGCGTGCCAGAAGACGTGCTGGACGAGGTGCTGCACCGCGTGATGGCGCTACACGAACCCGCGCTCGTGCAGTCCAACCGTCGTTTCCACGAGGCGTTGGTCGACGGGTTGCCTGTCGAGGTGGAGCAAGGCGGTGTGAAGCGCGGCGACCGGGTGCGGCTTGTAGACTTTGAGAACCCGCAAGCCAACCGTTGGCTAGTGGTGAACCAGTTCACCGTGCAGGGCAGCAAACAGCCGCGTCGGCCGGACCTGGTCTGCTTTGTCAACGGGCTTCCGATCGCGGTGATCGAGCTGAAGAACCCGGCCGCCGAGCAGGCCGACATCTGGTCGGCATTCAACCAACTGGACGCCTACAAGGCCGAGATCGCCGACCTGTTCGTATTCAACGAGGCGTTAGTGATCTCCGACGGGCTGGATGCGCGCGTGGGGTCGCTCACGGCCGACCGCGAGCGCTTCCTGCCTTGGCGCACTGTGAAGAACGAGAACGACCGGCCGCTCCTGCAGTTCGAGCTGGAGAAAGTAGTGCGCGGCTTCTTCGCGCCAGAGCTGCTCCTCGACTATCTTCGATACTTCGTGCTGTTCGAGCAGGGTGACGACAACCTGGTGAAGAAGATCGCCGGCTACCACCAGTTCCACGCAGTGCGGGAGGCAGTGCAGGTGGCAGTGGTGGCGGCGACGCAGGCACAGCCAGTAGCGAACGCCGTTCGTGAAGAGCGGGCCACTTACGGCAAGCAGGTGGAGCCGGGTTCACGCAAGGGAGGCATCGTCTGGCACACGCAGGGCTCGGGCAAGAGCATGTCTATGGTGTGCTTCGCAGCCAAGCTGATGCAGCGGCCCGAGATGGAAAACCCGACAATCATCGTAGCGACCGACCGCAACGATTTGGACGGGCAGTTGTTCCAGACCTTCATGGGCGCTGTTTCGCTGCTAAAGGAGACGCCTCAACAGGCAGAAGACCGCGATCAGCTGCGTGCCCTGCTGGCCGGTCGACCCTCGGGTGGCATCATCTTCAGCACGGTGCAGAAGTTCTCGCCCAGCGCCGACGAAGCGCGCTTCCCGTGCCTCACTGAACGCACCAATATCGTGGTGCTGGCCGACGAGGCGCACCGCTCGCAGTACGGCTTTCGCGCGGTGCTGGACAAGAAGACCGGCCAGTTCAAGTACGGCTTCGCGAAGCACCTGCGAGACGCACTGCCGAACGCCACCTTCGTCGGGTTCACCGGTACGCCCGTGGAATCCGACGACAAGGACACGCGCGCAGTATTCGGCGACTACGTCAGTGTCTACGACATTCAAGACGCGGTGGACGATGGCGCCACAGTTCCGATTTACTACGAAAGCCGTCTAGCCAAGCTTGATATCAACCAGGCCGAGATCGAGCAACTTAGCGATCAGGTTGAGGAGATCTTCGAGGACGAAGAAAGCGTCACGCTGCGCGAGGCGGCCAAGACGAAGTGGGCGGCGCTCGAGAAACTGGTCGGTGCTGAACCGCGCGTCCAACAGGTGGCAGCCGACTTGGTGCAGCACTTCGAGTCGCGGCTTGCCACAGTGGACGGCAAGGCCATGGTGGTGGCGATGAGTCGTCAGATCTGCGTGGACCTGTTCGACGCCATCACTGCGCTGCGCCCGCACTGGAAGGGCACGTTGGTGCCGAGCCAAGACGCGGAGAAACCCAGCCACTACAGCCCCGAGGATGGGGTGGTGCGCATCGTGATGACAGGCTCGGCAGCAGACGATCCGAAGCTGCGGCCGCACATCTACAATGCCGTCGCCAAGAAGCGCCTGGAGAAGCGCTTTAAGGATCCGAAGGACCCGCTGAAGCTCGTCATTGTGCGCGACATGTGGCTCACCGGTTTCGACGTGCCATGTCTGCACACGATGTATGTCGACAAGCCGATGCGTGACCACAACCTGATGCAGGCCATTGCGCGCGTGAACCGCGTGTTCCGCGACAAGGAAGGCGGCCTGGTCGTCGATTACGTCGGCATCGCAGCCGAGTTGCGACAGGCGCTCAAGACCTACACCGAGAGTCGCGGCAAGGGGCAACCCGCGCTAGACACAGCCGAAGCACTGGCCAAGCTGCAGGAGCTTATGGAGGTGGCGCGCGGTCTCTTGCATGGCTTTGACTTCGTGGCCTTCCGCACGCATGCAGTGGCGCTGCTGCTGCCTGCAGCGAACTTCGTGCTCGGGCTGGAGGACGGCAAGAAGCGCTGGTTCGACGTCGTGCTGGCGATCACCAAGGCGTTCTCGCTTTGCGGCACGCTGGACGATGCGATTGCGCTGCGCGAGGAGGTCGCGTTCTTCCAGGCCATCAAGGGCGTGATCGCAAAGGCCACGGAGACCGACAAGAAGCTGTCGCAGGACCGCAAGAACGCGGTGCTGAAGCAGATCCTCGACAATGCGATTGTGGCCGAAGGTGTGGAGGACATCTTCAAACTCGCAGGGCTAGACCGGCCCGACATCGGCCTGTTGTCGGACGCGTTTCTCGAGGAAGTGCGTCAGATGCCGCAGCGCAATTTCGCCGTGGAGCTGCTGCAAAAGTTGCTCAACGACGAGATCAAGTCGCGCAGCCGGACCAATGTGGTACTAGAGAAGAAATTCAGCGACCGGCTCGCCGCCGCCTTGAATCGCTATCGCAGCCGCGCGGTCGAGAGCGCGCAGGTCATCGAAGAGCTGATTGCGATGGCCCGAGAGTTCCGCGAGGCTGCCAAGCGGGGCGAGAGCTTAGGGTTGAACGAATCGGAGCTGGCCTTCTTCGATGCCTTGGCTAACAACGAGAGTGCCGTGCGCCAGTTGGGCGACGACGTGCTCAAGAAAATCGCCTTCGAGCTGACCGAGAAGCTTCGAAACAGCACGAGCGTCGACTGGCAAAAGCGCGAGAGCGTGCGAGCACGACTGCGCAACCTGGTGCGGATCACGCTTCGCCGCTACAAGTATCCGCCGGACAAGCAGGAAGAAGCTATTCAGTTGGTCTTGGATCAGGCAGAGCGACTTTCGGACGAATGGACGAAGTAGCCAGGAATAGCATCATACAGCCTACTGAGGACAGGCCAAATCGACAAGCCGAACGCACTACGACGATGTGGTCGTTCAGAGTCAGCGTGCCTGAAATAATGTGGCTAGAGTGCCGCAAGCACTTCACTCAACCGTGGAAATTCCCCCTCGTTCGCACCCTGACGCCGCAATTTCTTGAGTAGCTCTGTCGGCTCAGGAATGCGATCATATCCAAATGCCTTCGCAAAACCCACGATATTGGCGACGGCAACAGTGAGCGCATCTGCGTCGTTGACTCGGTAAATCCCAAGTAGAGACTGATTGCGATTGCGGCCGAATGTCGATACGTAATGCGTCCGTACGCGATCCCAAAGTATCACGCCTGCGACATATGGAGATGTCTCCTCGCCAACTTCCAGTACGAGGACAAATGGGCACGGCATCTCTTGCGCCGCAGCAAAGCGAAATGCATATGCGGGACGATAGCCGCGGGATAGCAATTCGCGCGGGGGGACAGTGAGAGGCTCTTGCGTATTGACATTGAGATGTGGTGTGGCCGCCGCTGTGTGGTCAGTTGCGCCATCAAGAGCGGCCAATGCTTCAAGAATGTCACTGTCGCCCGACTGCTGACATGTCGCGCATGACGCCGTGCCTTCGACAGGCGCTAGTTGCATCATGTGGGATCCGCCTGGGCACTGTGCCGCCCAGTAGCCCATCGTAGAGGACAATATCGGCAGCGGTTCCAGTCCGCGCCGCCAAGCGATGCGAATAACATCGGCCAAGGTGCTTCTGCTGATTGAATCCCATCCGTAGGGATTGGAACGAGCTTCATTCTCGAGATCGAACACTTCCTCCTGTGACAGGAGCCCTTCCGCTACGCAGCAATCGATCTCCTCCCCGATCGAATCTGATCGGAAGTAGACATTCAGGAGATGTGAAGCGGCAAGGCGTGCGTTGGCATGAGGAGCACTCGTGAGACACAGCCACGCGGGGGGCCTACCAAAGAGCTTCAGTGCGTCTGAGTGATAGCTCTTGACATAGCCATGTCCGGGTTCGCCCGCGATCCACAATTCATCGCGTGCTCCATCAGTAACCAGGTAGTATGGGTGGAGGATCGCAAATTCGCGATAGTCATATTTGCAGGCGGAGATAAGCTGTGCGCCCCTTGGCAGAAGCTCTTCAGCTGGCAATCCGCCCTCGAAGTCGAAATCGAGAATCGGTGGGAGTGGCTCGATATTCATGGTTCTCCCCGTCAGGTTTTGTGGAATGCGCTTCTAGAGTCGATCCGCTGTGAAGCCATGGACGCTCGCAGGCGACGGCAGTCGCTCGCAGTCGCAATCATTTCCTGCATCAGGCCGCTGCCGGCCGGTGAACGCGCACGGAACTTGAGTGCGGGTGTCGTCCGTACATTACGCGACCTTTCTGCGCCGCGTCCCGACACTTTCGATGGGCGCGATATGGTGCATTGGCCAACAGAGGAGTGGCGACGGGTGGGAGGGGATTGGGGCGGCGGCGGGCCCCCCCCCCCCCCCCCCCCCCCCCGGGGCGGGGGGGGGGGGGGGGGGGGGGGGGGGGGGGGGGGCGAGGTGACCCATGGCAACACGCCTCTTCACGCCCGGTCCCACCAATATCCCCGATGATGTCCGTGCCGCCCTCGCGCGGCCGAGCATTCACCACCGCACTCCGCAGTTCCTCGCCCTCGCCAAGGGCGTGCACGAGGCGCTCGAGCGCTTGATGGACGCCAGCGCCGGCGTCGCCGTGCTCGCGTCGTCGGGCACGGGCGGACTCGAAGCCGTCGTCTCCAACTTGCTGCAGCCGGGCGAGAGCTGCATCGGCGTCGTCACCGGCAAGTTCGGCGAGCGCTGGGTCGAACTCGCGGCCGTCTATGGCAACCCGTGCGTCCAGCTCACCAAGCCGTGGGGCGAGACCGCTTCGCCGGCCGAACTCGATGCGGTGCTCACCGCGAACCCCGGCACGCGCGCCGTCTTCCTCACGCTGGTGGAAACCTCCACTGGCACGCTCGCCGACATCCAGGGGCTCGCCGCGGTGGCGCGCAAGCACAACGCGCTCGTCGCCATCGACGCGATCAGCGGACTCGGCGTCGAAGCGTGTCCGCTCAAGGCGTGGGACTTGGATGCCGTCGTCGGTTCGACTCAGAAGGCGCTCATGCTGCCGCCGGGCGGCGCGATCATCGCGCTGAGCCCGCGCGCCTGGGACGCCGCCAAGGCGAACCCGCGTCCGCGCTATTACTTCGATCTGCGTCCCTACGAGAAGCTGGCGCCGGGCGACTCGCCGTACACGCCGCCGGTCGGCTTGTACTTCGGCCTCGAGGCGTCGTTGCAGCGCATCGAGAAGGAAGGCTTCGAGGCGTTCCGCGCCCGTCACGCGCGGCTCGCCGCGGCGACGCGCGCCGGCTGCACGGCGCTCGGCCTCAAGCTGTTCAGCGCCGCGCCGTGCAACTTGGTGACTGCGTTGCACGCGCCGGAAGGCATCAGCGGCCGTGAGTTCATGAAGCCGCTGGAAGCCGAGTACGGCATGCGCATCGCGCTGGGCCAGGGCAAGTTCAAGGAGTCGATGATTCGCATCGCGCACATGGGCGATGTGAACGAAGCCGACATCTTCGCGATCCTGAGTGCGCTCGGCGCGATCATGGAGCGCAAGGGACTCACGCCGCGCGCGGCGGCGGGCATCGAGGCGGCGCTGGCGTCGTTGCAGGCGCCGCAACTGCAGGAGGCGCGGTCATGAAGATCCTCGTCGTCGATGGCGTCGAAGCCATCTGTGGAGAGAAGCTGCGCGCGGGCGGGCACACCGTCGAAGAGTACGCGGCGCTCGAGCCGGCCGAACTGCTTGTAAAGGTGAAGGACGCGAACGGTCTCGTCGTGCGCGGCAAGTCGAAGATCACCGCGGAGGTCGTGGCGGCGGCGCCGGAGTTGCGCGTGGTGGTGCGGGCCGGCAGCGGCCTCGACACCATCGATGTGCCGGCGGCGCAGGCCAAGGGCGTCGAGGTGCGCAACGTGCCGGGCGGCAACTCGGTCTCGGTGGCGGAATTGGTCTTCGGGCTTCTCCTGAGCTTAACGCGGTACCTGCCCGACGCCACCGCGGCGTCGCGCGCCGGCACCGCCAAGCGCGGCAAGCCGATGGGCAACGAGGTCGCCGGCCGCACGCTCGGCATCGTCGGATACGGCCGTATTGGCCGCGAACTCGCGCGGCGCGCGCTCGCCTTCGACATGAAGGTGATCGCCAGCGACCCGCTGCTCACGCCGGAGGAAGCGGCGCGCGACGGCATCGTGCGCGCCGGTTCGGTCGACGAGTTGATCCCGCAGGCCCACGTGATCTCGCTCCACGTCCCGAACCTGCCGACCACGCGCCACATGTTCGGCGCCCGGCAGTTCGCGGCGATGCAGCCGGGGACGATCTTCCTCAACGCGGCGCGCGCCGAGCTGGTGGACCACGAGGCGCTGCTCGCGGCGCTCACCGACGGCCGCGTGGCGGGCGCCGGGCTGGACGTGGTGGACGAGGCCTCGCCGGCCGCGGCGGCCATCAAGGCGCACGCGCGGGTGTACCTCACGCCGCACCTCGGCGCCTCCACGGTGGAGGCCCAGGCGCGCGTGGCGGCGGCCGCCGGCGACATCATGGTCGAGGCGATGAACCGGGTAGTGCACAGCGCCGCCAAGTAGCGGGCGGCCCGGCTCGTGAGGCGCGCGGGACAGGCAAGACCGGCGGCGGCCGGGGCGCATGGCTCCGGCCGCCGTCTCGTGTGACGGGGGAGCCACCGGGGGCTCCACAGGGCGTCGCCGGCCTAGCCTTTGGAGGGCGCGGCGGTCATAATCTCCGGCCGTTGTCCGGAGGCGCCCGCGGTGACTGCCGCGACGTGGCGCCGGCGCCGGAAAGCTGGGCAGGAGGATTCGCGTGGGTCTGACGATCGTGGTCGGAGCGCAGTGGGGCGACGAGGGCAAGGGCAAGATCGTCGACCTCCTGGCGGCGCGTTCGCGCGTGGTGGCGCGCTACGCCGGCGGACCGAACGCCGGGCACACCATCGTCACCGGCGGGCAGTCGATCGTCTTGCACTCGATTCCCTCGGGCGCGTTGCATGAGGGCGTGACGTGCGTGATCGGCGCCGGCGCGGTCATCGACCTCGAAGCGCTGATTCACGAGATCGAGACGGTGGAGGCGCTGGGCGTGGATCTGCGCAGCCGTCTCGTGGTGAGCCAGGCGGCGCACCTGATCCTGCCGTATCACCGCGTCATCGAGCGCGACTCGGACCTCGCGCGGCTCGGCACCACGGGGCGCGGCATCGGCCAGGCATATCGCGACAAGGCGGCGCGCACCGGCATTCGCGCCTGCGCGCTGCTCGACCAGGCGTTCCTCGAGAACGCGGTGCGCGAGCAGATCAGCCGCCTGATCGCCTCGCGCGTCGGCACGCCGACCGACGGCGCGGACCTCGATCCGGTGCGCATCTTGGCGTCGCTCGACGTCGCGCGCCGCGTGATCGGCCCGCTGATCGGCGACGCGCAGGCGGCGGTGCAGGACGCGCTCGAGCGCGGCGAGGCGGTGCTGGCGGAAGGCGCGCAGGGCACGCTGCTCGACATCGACCACGGCACGTATCCGTACGTCACGTCGTCGAGCGCGATCGCCGGCGGCGCGATGACCGGCCTCGGCGTTGGCCCGCGCTGGGTGGACGAGGTGTTCGGCGTGACCAAGGCGTACACGACGCGCGTCGGCGAGGGGCCGTTCCCGACCGAGTTGCCGTTGGACGAAGCGGCGGCGCTCCGCGAAAGCGGCCAGGAATACGGCGCGACGACGGGCCGCCCGCGGCGCTGCGGCTGGCTCGACCTGGTGGCGTTGCGCTACGCAGTGCAGGTCAACGGGCTGAGCGGCTTGGTGGTGACCAAGCTCGATGTGCTCGACGACCTCGACGAGTTGCAGGTGTGCACGTCGTACCGCACGGCGGACGGCGAGGTGACGCGGTTCCCGTCGGACGGCCGCATGTTGATGGCGTGCCGGCCGGTCTACCGCGCGATGCCGGGCTGGAAGACGTCGACGGCGGAGGCGCGCTCGCTGGACGCGCTGCCGGCGGCGGCGCGCGCGTATCTCGACGTCATCGCCGACGTTGCCGGTGCGCCGGTGCGTTGTGTGTCGGTGGGCGCCTCGCGGGAGGCGACCATCTGGACGTAGGCGGCCGGTGGTCGCCTTGCATCGGGGCGGAGCGTCGACTACGCTGCCGTTTCCCGATCGCGCCGTGTCCCTCGCTTCGCCTGTCTGTCGGGGCGAAGTGCCCGCGCCCGCGAGCCGTTAGCTCAGTTGGTAGAGCAGCGGACTTTTAATCCGTCGGTCCTGGGTTCGAGTCCCAGACGGCTCACCACGCGCGGGGCGCGATCGCGCCGGTAGCTCTCGCTGCCGGGTCGCGGACGAGGGTATTGCCCATGATCCCCACGATGTTGGCCGCGCGCCGCGCGGTTCCCGCAGCCCTCGCGGTCGCCTGCTGCGCGACCGTGGCCTTCGCCGATCCGCCCGCCGCAGGAGTCGAGGACTACGTGCGCGCGGCGTTGATGCGCGCGACGCCGGTGATGGCGGCGCGCGATGGGCCGCGGCTCGACGCCGTGGCGGGTGCACAGCGCGTGAATGACATTTCGCACGGCAGCATCGGCGTGACGTTGCCGGGCGGCACGATGCCGGAGGTGCGGATCGGCACCGAGCAGACCTACGACGCGCACGCCGAACTCTCGTATCTCGCGTGGGCGGGCGGACGTCCGGGCGATGCGGCGTACGCGGCCGCGCGGCTCGCCGATGCGGCAGCCGCCGAGCGTGCGCGGCAGGAACGCCAGACGGCGGCCGACGTACGCGCGGCGTATTGGGAGGCGGTGAAAGCGCGCCGGCTGCTCGACAGCGCGCGGCGGTCGCGCGAGGCGATGGCGGCGCACCGCGACGCGCTGCGCGCCGGTGCCGCGCAAGGCGTTGCGTTGGCGAGCGACCTCACGCGCGCCGAGTTGCGCGTCACGCAAGCGGAACTGGCGATCGTGCGCGCCGAGCGCGCGGCGTCGGTGACCGGCGTCGCGCTGTTGAATCTGTGCGGCCTCGCGGTGGATGTGCCGGTGGTGTTGAACGATTCTCTGCCGCCGACGCCGGGCGCCGACGGCGACGTCGCGCGCGCGGCGCAACTCGGCGACATCGTCACGCGGGCGTGGTCCGCGCGGCCGGATCTCGCGGCGCGCCATGCGCGTCTCGACGCCGCGACGCGAAGCGCGCGTGTCGCCTCGCGCGCCGGCTGGCCGTCGCTCGGATTGTCCGCGCTCGCCGGCTACGCACGGCCCGGCCTCAACAAGTTCGTCATCGACTGGGCCGGCTACTGGACGCTCGGTGTCTCGCTGCGCGTGCCGCTGTTCGACGGTGGCCAGCGGCGCGGCGACACCGACGCCGCCTACGCCATCGCCGAACGCGCGAACATCGAAGGCCAGCAGGCGGCGAAGGACATCACGCTCGACGTCACGCGCGCGCACTTGCAGTTGCGCGAGGCCGAGCACGCCGCCGCGCTCGGCGCACTCGCCGCGCGGCAGGCGGACGAGGACGCGCGCCTCGTGCACGCGCGCTTCGCGCAGGGCACCGCCACCAGCGTCGACGTGCTCGACGCCGAGACCGCCGCGTCCAACGCGCGCGACGAGGACATTCGCGCGCGCGCCGACTACGCCATCGCCCTCGCGGTGTGGAACCGCGCCACCGGCGAGGCGCACGATGCCGCGCC
>JBGATO010000013.1:0-71793 GCA_044229145.1 Candidatus Eiseniibacteriota bacterium
GCGCGGCCGTTCGCATGTGTGGCCCCTTTCCACGGGAGCGACGTCGTGAAAATCGCGTACATCCACATCTACACGCCCTTCGGCGAGACCACCGGTGTCGAGAACTTCCTGCTGACCGTCTTGCGCGGGCTCGACAAGACGAAGTATCAGCCGGCGGTGTTCGTCACCAAGGATTCGATCTTCAAGAAGGACGTGCTGGAGACCGGCGCCGAGTGCATCGAAGTCGACGTGCCGCTCGGCCTCCTGCAGATGACGCGCAGCCTCGACCCGGCGAACTTGATGCGCGGGCTGACCATGCTGCCGAACTTCCTGTCGCTGCGCTCGCGGCTCGGCGGCATGCTGCGCGCGTGGGGCGCCGACGTCGTGCACACCAACCACCACGTGTCGAACTTCTACGGCGGCGCGGCGGCGGAAGCGGCGAAGCTGCCGTGCGTGTGGCACGTGCACGAGCCGATCTTCAACAAGAACATGGCGTCGATCTACCGCACCTTCGCCAAGAAGTACGCCGATCACATCGTGTGCGTGAGCAAGTGGGAACAGGACGTCAACTTCCCCGACGAGGTCGCGTTCCCCAACGTGTCGGTGGTGTACAACGGCTTCAACTTCCCCGAGTTCCGCGCCAAGGCGGACCGCGCGGCGTTCCGGCGCGAGTTCGGCTTCAGCGACGACACGCCGGTGATCGGCTACGTCTCGCACCTGGCGCCGTTCAAGGGCCAGCCGGACTTCCTCGACGCGCTGCCGAAGGTGTTCGAGAAGTTCCCCAACGCGCGTGCTCTCGTCGTCGGCGGTGCGGTGTACAAGGCGTTCCGCGACTACGACCAGGTGCTCAAGGATCAGGCGCAGAAGCTCGGCATCCTCGACAAGATCGTGTTCACCGGCGCGCGCCGCGACGTCGCCAGCGCGATGGCGGCCGCCGACATCTACGCCTGTTGCTCGCGCACCGAGGAGTTCAACCGCGTGGTGATCGAGGCGATGTCGCTCAAGGTGCCGGCCGTCACCACGACGCCGCGCGAGGTGAGCGTCATGGTCGAGCACGACGTCACCGGATTGCTGGTGCCGATCGCCGATCCTGGCGCGATGGGCGATGCGTTCATCCGCCTGCTCGGCGACGCCGCGCTGCGCCAGCGTCTCGGCGAAGCCGGCAGCGTCTACGTCGACAAGATCTTCTCGATCGAAAAGACGGTGGCGGACCTCTGCGCAATCTACGACAAGATGGCGCCGGGGGCGAAGCGGTAGCGCGGAGGCACGACACGTGCGATTCGCGACGAGCGCCGGCGGGATGGCATCCCCGCCGGCGCTTGACCGTTTTCGCGCGGCGGCGGTAGCGTCGCGCCCATGACCGACACTCTACGCTCCGCGCTCGCCGTGGTCCCCGACCTGTTCTTCTCGACCAAGATCGCCGAAGTGGCGAAGCATTGCGGCGTGACGCTGCGGCTGGCGCCGCGCGTTGCCGACATCGGCGCCGCCTATGCGGCGTGTGGCGACACCGCGCCGTCGCTGGCCTTCGTCGATATGGCCTCGCTGGGCGCCGACACCGCGACGGCGATCGTGGCGTTGCGTGCCGCCGGCGGACCGGCGCTGCGGATCGTCGCGTTCGGCTCGCACGTCGACACGGAAGCATTCGCGGCCGCGGACGCGGCGGGCGCCGATCTCACATGGCCGCGATCGAAACTGGTCGCCACGTTGCCGCAGTTGTTGCGCGGCGAGGTGTAGCGCGGCGATGGACGTGCTCCACGCGATTGGGCTCGGCGTCCTTGGCTTCGGGCTCGGCGTGCTCGGCACGTTGGTCGGCGTCGGCGGCGGCTTCCTGCTCGCGCCGCTGCTCTTGCTCTTCTTCCCGCACGACAAGACGACGCTGCTCACCGCGATCTCACTCGGCGTCGTGTTCCTCAACGCGGCGGCCGGAACGATCGCGTACGCGAAACTCGGACGCATCGACTACCGCACTGGCTTCGTGTTCGCGCTCGCCGGCGCGCCAGGTTCGATCGTCGGTGCGCTCGCCAGCGCGCTGTTGCCGCGCGGGATGTTCGACGCGATGTTCGGGCTGGTGTTGGTGAGTCTTGGTGGCTTCCTGTTCTCGCGCCGCCGGCTGCCGCGTCGCGGCGACGAGCCGGAAGTTGTCGATTTGCGACTCGGAGCAGCGCTGAGTTTCGCGGTGGGATTCCTGAGCAGCATCTTCGGCGTCGGCGGCGGCATCATCCACGTGCCGCTCTTGGTCGAAGTGTTCGGCTATCCGCCGCACGTCGCCACCGCGACATCGACCTTCATCCTCATGTTGATGTCGGCGACCGGCACCACGACGAACTTGGTGGCCGGACGTTTGACCGGCGGATTTCTGCGCATGGCGATTCTCGGTGGCGGCGCCTTGGCGGGCGCACAAATCGGCGCGGCGTATTCGTCGCGCGTGCCGGGACGCACGTTGGTGCGCATCCTCGCCGTGCTGGCGTTCGGGATGGGACTGCGGTTGCTCTACGGCGCGCTCATCGCCTTCGAGATGAGCGAGCGGGCACACGGCGGTTAGCGCACGACGACCAACCGGCTGGTGTGCGCGGACTCGCCGTCGATGCGCAGTTGGATGAAGTAGACGCCTGTGGGGAGTGCGCGGCCGGCGTCGTCGCGCGGCCGCCACTCCATCCGGTGCCCGCCAGGGGTCAGACTGCCGTGATAGATCACCGCGGCGCGACGCCCGTGCAGGTCGTAGGCGTCGAGCACCAGCGGCCGCGCGACGAGGTCGCCCTGCGCCGCCGCGATGCCGACCTGCACGAGGGCCGGCTCGCCTCCGCGCACGACCGTGTGTGCGAGGTGAAGCGGCAGCGTCGTCGTCCAGGCGCGCTGAACGTCGCCCACCACGAACTCTTCACCCCACGATGTCACCGCGACCACGCGATAAGCGATGTAATCGCTCAGCGCGGAACTCCACGCGCGCGCGGTGCCGCCGAGCGTCGCCACGGTCGCATACGTGCCGTTGTCCGCGCGGCGCGCGGCGATGCGCACCGATTGCACGACGCCGAACGGATCCGCGAACTCCCAGCGCACGGCCACCGAATCGCCGACCGTGGATAGCACCGGCGCGTGCGCGTCATCGATGCCACGGAGGTGCAGAAGACCGAACAGCAACGTGTCGCCGCTTTCGGTGATTCCCGCGATGCGATATGCATCGCCAATGGCGGGCGAGCTGGCCGTGTACTCGCGTACACCGGCTGGCAATGCGGTGACCTGCCACCCGCTCTGTTGCGCCCGAAGCACCTGCACCACCGTGCGCGTCACGTTCGCCGGTGGCGCCCAGGCAAAGTGCAGCCCGGACGTGTCGCGCGTCAGCGCCAGGTGCGCGTCCGCGGCGGCGAATGGCGGGAGCACGTCGAGCGTGTCGCCGTACGCGGTGATCGCGTGCACGTGCAGGACATCGCCCGGCGCCGGATTGGCGAGCGCGGCGGATGGCTCGACATCTGGCAACGCGACATGCGTGATTGCGCCATCGCGTGCCGCATGCCGCTCGCTCGCGTAGCGGAGTCCGAGTGGCACGGCGGGCGTCGTCGCCCACGTCACTCGGACAGTGGAATCCGCGACCGTGATCGCTTCCAGCGCGAAGCGCACCGAGTCGCGCACCGCGACCGGAAGGCTCCAGGCGTGACCGATCGGCAAGCCGTCGGCCGGTGTGACGCGAAAGCGCACCGCGCGTCCGCCCGGCATGCCGAGTGTGCCGCTCCACGTGCCGCGCGTTCCGTCACTGGCGAGCGAGTCCGCCAGCGATTCCCACGTGTGGCCGTCACGCGCGACCCAAAGGTGCGCCAGCTGCGTCCCGACCCACTCGAGATGCAATGAGTCGCTCGTGGTGGGCGGGTTGCTCGGCGCGCGCACGGTCAGCGCGGTGAAGCACGGCGCCCGGCGCGCGAGCAGTAGCTCTTGTCCGGTCGGGCCGTACCGGCGCAGCGTCACCACCGGCGTGTCGTCCACGCGCCATCCGCGCGGCAGGACGATCGGTTCGGCGTACGGTTCGTCGGTGCCGACCGGGAGCGATGTCGCGCGGATCTGCAGTCCGGCGGGTTCGACGTTCCCGAGTTGGATGTTGTCGCGCGTGCGCAGCGCGATCTGCGACAGGCCACGTGGCTGTGTGATGTGGCCGTTGGCGGCGAAGAGCGCCGCGGGTCCGTTGACCGGTGCTCGCGCCGCGCACGTCGAGGCGAACCACGCGCCGGTGGCGGGCTGCCACAGTCCGATCGCCGAGGGAGTTCCCATCTTGATGATGACGTCGTCGTGGCCGTCGCCGGTGAGATCGCCGGCTGGCGCGACGGCGTCGACCGGTGAAACCATCCATCGATTGACATCCGACAACGCGGCGGGGAGGCCGCCGCTGACGGTGTCGTGACACCACACACCCACGAATGCGGTGAACGAATCGCCATGCGCGACGACGTCCGCGCCCGCGGTGTCGAACACGTGCGCGACGCTCACCGACTTCCCGACGCCCCAGAGAAGACTGTGCGTGAAGTCGGAGGCCCATGCGGTCCAGGCGCGTGGCGCGGGCGGTGTGGCGGCGAACGGGCCGGCGTACACGTAGAGTGCGCCGTGTCCAGACGACGCGCCGGGCGCGCCCACCACCAGATCGCCCGCCGCGCTGCCCGCGACATCGGCGCCCGCGGCGAGCGCGGTGCCGAACTGATCGCCCGCGCCTCCGGCGCCCGCGATGGTGCCGAGCAATGCCGGCGTTACGGCCAGCCCAGCGTAGCGGTACACGGCGCCAGGTGTCGTGCGCGTTCCGGGGGCGCCGACGAACAACTCGGGCGCGCCGTCGCCATCGAGATCGGCCACCGCGAGCGCGGCGCCGAAGCGGGATGCGCCTGACGGCGCGGCGAGCGTCCAGGCCAGAGCGAGCTGCCCCGTGTCATCGACGCGCCACGCGTGGACGCGGCCGTCGTCGCGGTCGCCCGCGAGGATGTCGTCGTCGCCGTCGGCGTCGAGATCCGCGGCGAGCAGCGTGAAGTTCGCCGTGACGGTCGCGCCCGCCACCGTCAGCGAGTCGACCAGCGTCAGTGATGGCGGCGCGGTGATGCGGCTCACGCGTACTGTTGGCGACAGCGCAGTGTACGCGAGGGTCGGATCGTCGGCGCGCAGGCGGAAGCGCACGCTGTCGGCGTGAGCAACCGGCACCACGAGCGTCACGGCGTTCGTCTCGGTGCCGCCGCTGTGCGTCGCGAGCGTCGACCACGTCGCGCCGCGATCGAGCGAGTAGTCCAGATTCGCGGGTTCGGCGCCGGACCACGCGATGGTGCCCGCCTCATCCGCGATCCACGCGTGCGTGGCCTCTGGTGCGGTGAACGCGTGGAGCGCGACCGAGAACAGCCGCTGCCCGGCGACTCCGCCGTCGATGAGATCGGGAAATCCGTCGCCCAGCAGGTCCCCGGCGCCGAGCAACGAGGTGAAGGCGCCGGTCAGCTGCTTCCACTTGGTGAGCCCGGTGGCGCCGCCGCGATAGAACCACGTCGAGGACACGAGGCTGGCGGGATACCGTGTCGACGTGTCGAGTGCCACCGCGGTGGCCACCAGATCGGCGTTGCCGTCGCCATCGACATCGCCGGCGGACACGCACAGCGACATCGGCGTGG
Source organism: Candidatus Eiseniibacteriota bacterium (assembly GCA_044229145.1). GTDB lineage: Bacteria > Eisenbacteria > RBG-16-71-46 > CAZEPH01 > CAZEPH01 > JBKJUD01. Next base: position 5,604 of record JBGATO010000013.1, read on the forward strand.
CGAGCGTCAGGACGGTGTTGGTGCCGTCGATGCGCGGGCCGCCCAGCAACGTCTGAGTCGATCCTGTGAGGTGCAGCGCCTCGCAGAGTTTCCCGAGGCCGCAGTAGCTCGAGGGCTCGTACTGCCACCACGTCGCCATGGCGCCGACGGTGAGATCCGCGTAACCGTCAGCATCGATGTCGCCGAGGGCAGCGAGTTGGAGTGCGCCGGAGCCATTGCGGGCGCCATACGTGCTGCCGTCGTAGGCGGGAACTGACGTGCACTCGAGCGTGCGCGCGAGCGCGGGTGGCGCGCCGCCCGCGAACACGTACACACGCGACAGCAGTCCGGGAGTGGGCCGCGACGCCACCGCGATCTCGGCATCGCCGTCACGATCGAGGTCGCCGGCCGCCACGACCTGATCGCCGAATTTCGCGACGCCGTCGCTGGTGCTCCACGTCCAGTCCGGCGTGAGGGCGAGCGGTGAGGCGCCGCGATACACCGAGACGCGGCCATCGTCGGGTGCGCTGGCGACGATGTCGTCTCGACCGTCGCCGTCGACGTCGGCACACGCGAGTGCCGCGCCCAAGCGGCCCGTTCCGGTGAGCGTCGCGCGGGTGGTCGTCGTGCCGTCGGAAAGCACGTTCAGCACGCGCACGTTGCCGGGCGCATAGCCGATCAGCACGTCGAGTCCCGCTTCGCTGGTGCCGTCGAGCCGTCCGGCCGCGATCGCGACGACCGACGTGAGATCGGAGAGTGTCGCCTCGACGTAGTGCGCGCGTCCCGCCCGCACGTCACGGCCGAACGCGACGAGCAATCGCAGCGGGTTCACGCCGCTCTCGACGCCGACGACATCGGAGATCCCGTCGCGGTCGAAGTCCGCGAGCACTTCGATGCTGCACGCGGGCAAGCCGAGCAACGTGTCGGAGACCGTCGTTGCGAGCGATCGTGCGAAGGAGGGGGCTGCCACCAGCATCACCCCGAGGCACAGGGCGAACGTACATCGCTGCATCGTGCGTGCGGAAATCGCCATGACAACTCTCGGATTCAACATCTCGACACCACGAGGAACAGGCGAACGTCGTACTACGAAGAACCTGGCAAAGTTCCGGGGGATTCGCAAGGCCTCTGGAGGATGCTGTTCACGGATGGGGCCGCTGCCGCGCGTGCGCGCGCAACGCGGCGGTGTCGAGTGACTCGGCGCCGGTGCATGCCGCGCGCATCGCCGCGGCCGAGGCCGTGCGCGCGGTGGGCCATGCCTCGCATTCGGCCCGCGTCAGCAGGCGCGCTGCCCATGCCTCGCGCGTCGTCCTCGGCGCCAACACGTGGCGGTGCGCGACCAGCCACGGCGCCAGCCGCGCCCGTGTCGCGCCGTCGGGCGCCACGGACGCGAGATGCCGCGGCGGTATCGCGGGTGCCAAGAACCGCCGCAGGACGATGCGGTCCGCGTCGGAGAGCGGCCGCACCCACGGCAAATCCATCGCCTCCGCGACGCCGAGCGGATCGTGCGCCCCGAGCGCCGCGAGATCGAGCAACTGCCATCGCCGCGCCCGCGCCAGCGTCGACTCCACGGTCGCGTACGTGGCGCCCGTCTGGTCGGCGATCTCCTCGGGCCGCATCTCCTCGTCGAGCACGTGCCGGCAGGCTTCGAGCACCAGCTCTCGCAGCACCGCGCGCTGCGCCACCGGCATGCCGTGGCGGCGTGCGCGGGCCGTCGCGCTGTCGACCAGCGCGGCACGGGCGGCGTGGACGCGGGGATCGAGCGAGTCGGCAGGCTCGGAGGCGTGGACGGGGCCCCCAGCGGCGAGCATCGCGAGGACGATGTGGCCGAAAACGGCGCACGCGAGACGGCGAGATTTCCACCACGTGGCCAGTTCTTGCCCGCCACCCGTGGAGACATTTCCGCCAGCGTGGCAGTGCGCCTGCGCCGGGCTACGGCTGAGGCCGCGCGCTAAGCCGTTGCCGTGCAACGGTGAGGTCGGCGAATGGCCCGCGGGAGTGCGAATGGCACGCATCCTGCCTGTGGTCCTCCCAGCGAAGTTCAAGGCGAGGGCAGCGGGGAGCGTGGCCCCGCTGGGGTTTGGCGGCCTCCGACCAGTCTGGTGACTGTCGCCTGACCCACACCCGGGACGGCGAGCCCTAGTGGCTCGCCGTTCGCCTTTTCCCCCCAACCCTTCCTAGACGCGGGATTCGCCCGCCCCCTGTTCGGCTGGAGCCGTGTGTGTGTCACCGCCGGCCGCGCGCCTGTCCGCCGACGCCGCGACCACCGCATTTCGCCCCTGCGCCTTGGCGTGATACAGCGCGTCGTCGGCCGCCCGCGTGAGGTCTTCCGCCGTCAGCCCCTCGCCCGGATAGGCCGCCACACCCACCGAAACCGTCGCATGCGCGGCCGGCGTGTCGCCACTGCCGATGAAGCGCGTTTCGGCGATGCGGCTGCGCAGCTTCTCGGCGAGCACCGCGCCACCGGCGAGATCGGTGTTGGGCAGGAAGATCGCGAACTCGTCACCGCCCAAGCGTCCCACTTCGTCGGTCGCGCGCACCGCGTCGCGCATGACGTGCGCGAGCGTGCGCAAGAGCGCGTCGCCCACCGGATGGCCGAAGCGGTCGTTGAAGCTCTTGAACGCATCGACGTCGACATAGAGCAGCGCGACCGGCGACGAGGTCCGCTGCGCGCGCCGCAATTCGTTGGCGAGCTTTTCCATGAAGTGCCGGTGATTCGAGACCTCGGTGAGTGGATCGCGCACGGTGCGGGCATTGAGGTCGTCGAGCAAGCGCGAGCGCTGCAGCGCGCCGCCGAGTTGGCCGGCGATCGCCTCGGTGAGACGCAAATGCTCGCGCGTGAACGCCCGCGGCTGATCGGAGGCCACGCGCAGCACGCCGAAGGTGGCAGCGCCGGCCGTGATCGGGACGCAGGCGTAGCAGCGCGGCGGTGTCTCGCGGTCGAGTGCGTCGTACGAGCAGCGGAAGTCGGCGTCGGTGTCCGGCACGCTGAAACACTGTCCGCGATTCAAGGCCCAGCACCCGCGGATGTCGTCGATGGTGATCGGGTGCGCGTCGGCGCCTTCCTGCGCCACGCCGCGGCTGGTGCGGGTTTCGCGCAACGTCAACTGGGTGCCGTTGTCCTCGGTGAGGAACAGCTGGACGTGGCTGCTCGGGAGCAGGCCGCGCACGCGGTGCAAGACGTATGAGATGACCTCGTGCGGGGTCGACGCCGAGCCGAGCATCCCCGAGATGTCGTACAGCGCCTGCAGATCGCGCATGCGCGCTTCCGTCTCGGCGTAGCTGCGCGCGTTTTCCACCGCGAGAGCGGCCTGGTCGCAGATCGCCATCGCGAGCGCGAGTTCCTGATCGGAGAGATCGGCGAGGCCGGCGGCCGAATCGGTGATCACCACGCCGATGACGTGATCGCGCGCCACCAGCGGCAGCAGCACCATCGCGTGGAGATCGAGTTCGCTGACGAGGGCGCCGGGCGCCCGCGGATCATTGCGGGCCTCGGGGACACGCAGCGGCGTCCCCTCGGCGAGCAACTGCCGGAACAGCGGTGTGTCGATCGCGAACGAGCGCCCCATGATGGCGCGCCGCAACGCGTCGGTGACGCCGACCACGTACTCCGGCCGCATGCGCCGCTCGTCCTCGTCGAGCAGGAAGATGCCGGCGCGATCGGCCCGCAGGATTTCGAGGACCGTGTCGCCGACGGCGCGCAGCACACGCGGCAGCGACAGCGTCGTGCTCACGGTGCGCGAAATCGACGACACCGTTTCCGCGAAGCGCAGCTGCCGGCGGTCGGCCTCGTAGAGCCTCGCGTTTTCGATCGCCGTTGCCACCGCCTTGGCGAGCATGTCGCAGAGTTCCTTCTCGCGCGCCCCGAACACTTTGACGTCATCGAGTGTGCTGAACGACATGGTGCCGATCGACTTGCCGTGGGCGATCAGCGGCACGATGAGGCACGAGCGGATGCCGAGGGTTTCCATCCACGCGCGCTCCTCGCCGGTGAGCGGTTCGGTGGCGATGTCGGCGATCTCGACGGCGCGCTGGCTCACCAACGCGAGGCGCGTGCGGCCATGCACGGCGAGCGGGAACGGCCGGCCCAGGCGGTCGTGCGGCGTGGTCGAGTCGCGCGCCACCGCGCGGAGCGCGATGGTGTCGGCGCCTTCGCACAGCGACACCGTGCAGCGGGTGACGCCGGCCAGCTTACGGCCGTCCTCGACGGCTTGCTGCAGCACTTCTTCGAGATTGAGCGTCGCGTGCATGGTGACGCTGATGCGGTGCATGGCGTCGACTTCCGCGGTGCGCTGGTCGAGCGCCACCTGCAGGCCGCGCACGCGCTCGCGAATCTCCACCGCGTCGAGCGCCGCCGCGGCGTGCTGCGCCAGCGTCGCGAGCAGCGACGCGTCGCGCTGCGACAACGGCCGCGCGACGTGCGGTTCGTCCACCAGCAACAGGCCGCGCAGCGCGCCGCGCACGATCAGCGGTGCCACGGTCGCGGCGCGCATGTCGAGCAGATGCGTCAGCGGCGCCGGCAGGAGGCGACTGTTCAGCGCGTCGGCGATGGTGACCGGGAGCGCTCCCTGGCGCAGTGTCTCCAACAGCGCCGGGACGTCGGAATCGTCGAGACTGAGCCCGGCGGGAAACGCCGGATTGCCGGGTGACACGACACCGGCGCAGCGGAAGCCGCCGTCGGCGGTGAGGAACAGCAACGCGCGCGAGGCGCCGGTGATGCGCGGAGCGCCGGTCAGCGTGAGGTCGGTGATCTCGACCGACGTGGCGGCCGCGTCGATCGCGCGTGCCACCTCGAGCAGCGTCGCATGGCGCTGCGTGTGCTCGTGGTCGACGCGCACCAAGTCGGCACGGCGCAGCACGTGCGCGGCGGCATCCGCGAACAACTGCAGACGGGCGAAGTCGTCGTCCGAGAGAACCGCGTCGTCGCGTACCGCCAAGCCGAGGGTGCCGATTTGGTGATCGTCGCAGGTCAGCGGCGTGGCGAGCAGCCGCGTCAGCGACTTCTCGGTGGCCCACACGCGCAGCGGTTCGGGCAGCCGCGTGTCGCGGCCGACGTTGTGCGCGGCGAGCGGTTCGCCCACCAACGCGGCCGGCGAGCTATCGGCGCCGAGCGAGGCGGTGCGCGAGGTGCGCGTCGCGTGACGCCGCATGCCGCCCTCGGCCAGCGTGTCGACGGTGACGGTGACATCGTCGATGTCTTCGCGCACCACGATCCATGCCACCGAACCGCCGAGTGTCTCCACTGCGAGGTCGGCGAGTCGCGCGTACAGCAATGTGCGGTCGACGCCCGGCGCGATCAGGTCCTCGGCTTCGTGCAACGCCGCGAGCGCGTTGAGCAATTGCACGCCGCGCGCTTGGCGCGCCTCGACGCCGAGGAGCGCGATGGCGGCGAGCCGTCCGTCGGTGCCGCGCACCGGACCGAGCGACCACACGTGCGTCGCGGTGTCGTCGGACGCCGTGCGCATCGACAGCACGACGTCGTCGATCGGGCCGCGCGCCGCACGCGCGAAAGCATCCTCCGCGGCTTCGAGGTCGAGCAGGAGCGGCCGCAGCGACACGCTGCCCGATGCCGCCGGGGCGAGGCCGAGCCGCACGCGTGCCGCCTCGTTCATCCAGAGGATGTCGCCGCGCGCGCTGGCCAGCAGGGCGAGGCGCCCGCACGCGGCGAGTACGCGCTGCGCGGTGTCGACCGTGGCGGCGTCGGTGCGGCTCGCCGGCGGACGTAAGGGGTCCGTGGCGTCGCGTCGAAGCGTGCGGCTGTCGTCCGCGGGAAATGTTTCGGGCCGCCGGGGGCTCGACATCGTGTGTCTCCAACTGCGGCGTGGGCGGTGTAATCCGGGGGAGCGGGGAAGGCGGATAGACTACTCGCGCCTGTGCCAGAGGGAAAGCGAAACCGTCGCGGGATGGTTCGGCGCCGCGCGTTAACGCGGGGTGGTGACATCCTCGGCGATGCAGGCACCGCCTTTGCCGCGACGTTTGGCGGCGTAGAGCGCGGCGTCGGCGGCGCGGAGCAAGGACGCCGCATCGCGTCCGTGGTCGGGATAGGTCGCGAGCCCGCCGGACACCGAGACACCGCCGGCCCGGCCTTCCACCACGATTTCGCGCAGCGACTCCAACAACGTCGTGAACAACACCAAGCCGCCGCGCGCCGCGGTGTGCGGCAACAACAAGGCGAATTCGTCGCCGCCCACGCGGGCCACGATGTCGCTGGCGCGCACGCGGCCAACGATACGCTCGGCCAGTTCGCACAGCGCCGCGTCGGCCGCCGGGTGACCGACGCTATCGTTGAGTCCCTTGAGATCGTCGAGGTCGAGATACATCACGGTGAGCGGGACACCCTCCCGGCGGGCGCGTGCCAACTCGCCGTCGAGGCGATGCACGAACTCGCGCCGGTTGGTGAGGCCGGTGAGTGGGTCGCGGGTGGCCAGGCGTTCGAGTTCGGCGATCTGGCGCAGGCGGTGCGCGACCGCGGTGGCGCGCGCCGCCGCGTCTTGCGCGCGGCGAATCGCTGGGTCGAGACGTCGGCGCGACGTGACCCCGTGCAGGTGCAATGCGCCCGCCGGCGCGCCGTCGTGCGGAAACGGCACGCACAATCGCGGCATCGCCCCGGCGCCGCACCGGCAGGACCAGCCCGCGCGTCGCCGGACGTCGGCGCCATGGTCGAACCATTCGACCTCCACCGTCGTGAGATCGAGGAACGAGGCGAGCGCGTCGCCGACGGCAGTCGCAAGGACATCCACGGTGTCGCTGCCGGCGAACGCCGCCGCCAGCGCATGCTCGAGCGCCACCACGTGGGCCGCTTCCGCGTGTCGATGCCGCAGCTCGGCAGCCTCGATCGCGGTGGCAAGTCGCGCGGCGCCATCGGCGAGGACCTCCGCGATCGCTGGCGGGACCTCGACCACGCGGTCGCCGCCGTCACAGGCGAAGAAGCCGGCACATGCGCCGCCGCGCACTACCGGCACCAGCAAGAGCGTCCGCACCCCGAAGGCACGCGTCATGGGGGCGAAGACGCGTTCGGCGGCGTGCGCCACCAGCGGATGCAGGGTCGATTCGAGGCGCGCGAGCAACACGGTCCCGCCGCGCGGCACGCGGTGCTTGGCGACCAGCCTCTCCTGATGCGGCGTCAGGCCGCGTGTGCACTGCGGCACGTAGTCGCCCGAGGCGGCGAGCAGATAGAGCGCGCCGCGCACCGCGCCTGCGGCCGGCAGCGCGGCGTCGACGAATTCGCGCCACAACGCGTCGCCGCGTCGTCCCCGATCCGCGCGGGCGGCGAGCCGCCGACATGTCTCTCCGAGACGCTCGGCGGGCGCGGCGCGGGTGCGCGCGGTGCGTGGCGGGGCAGGCAGCGCCGGATGCAGGACCGCGGCCGCGCGTTCGGGCGCGGTCGCGGCACGGGTCCGCTGGCCGGTGTCTGCCTTCATGGCTCGCTCCTGCGAGGAGCTCGCGAACGGGTCGTCCTGACCCAATGCCGCGAGCGCGTGAGGGTTCTCAGCGCAATTGTCGGCGGGTGCGAGGCGCGGCTTGAGGCGAACGGCTCCGACTCGGTGTTACAAACGCCGGGCGATCAGCAGGGCGCTGGGGTCATCCAAGCGCACTTGGCGGGCACGACCGAACCCGGCGCGCGCGCACAAGGCCGCCAGTTCGCGTCCCGAATACGCGGTGCCGCCGCGCGTGGTGACCAACATGTTGACGGCGAAGAACAACGCCGCGGCCGTCCCAGTGCGCTCGGCGTTGGTGACGAACTCCTGGATCACCAGGCGACCGCCCGGGACCAGCGCCTTGCGCGCCTTGCGCAACACGGTGAGAGCGTCGCGTTCCGAGAGTCCATGCAAGATGTTCGACACGAAGACGAGGTCGAAGCCGCGGCCGAGGTCGTCGTGCAGGAAATCGCCGGCACGCGTCGTGATGCGCGCGCTGAGCCCGGCCGCCGCGATGCGTTCCGCCGCGATCTCCGCGGGCAGCGGGCGGTCGAACGCCTCCACGGCCAACACCGGCGATGCCTGCGCGAACGCGATGGAGTACGTGCCCGGCCCACACCCGACATCGAGCATGCGCCGGACGCCACGTAGCGGCACGTGCGGCATCACCACCGGCAGGCGCGGCAACGCGATATTCTCCATCGCGCGAATGAACGTCGACATCTCGGCGCGCGCGTGATCGTCGTTGGGCGGCGGGGCGAGCGCCGACGCGGCGGGGTGCACCGGATCGGGGCCGGGCCGCGACACCAGCGTCGAGGCATCCGCCGGGACGTCGAACGACGGCACGCCGTGCCGGACGATCGCCGGCATGTGCGCCCAATGCGCGAACAGACCGGCCTGCAGGCTCATGACATCGCCTTGGTAGTGCTCGCTGGTGGCGATCAACGTGGTGGCGGCGATCGGCGTCAGGCGCCAGGTCGCGCCGCGACGCGCCACCAGTCCAAGCGGTTGCAGGGCCTCGAGGAGCGTTCGCATCGCGGCGCCGTCGCAGCGCAGCGCGCGCGCCAACTCAGCGGCGCCGCGCGGCGTGGCGTGCAACGCCTCGAACACGCCGAGCTGGTGCGCGGTGAGCAACAGCACCGAGCGGCGATACGCGGTCGCCATGTCCTGCAGGCGATAGATGGCCGCCGTCGGGGACATTTCGCGCGCCGGCGCCGCGCGGCGCGGGGCGCCGAACGTCGGTCCGGGTTGCGGAGGCTGCGACTTCGCGGCTCGCGTCACGCTCAATTCGTCCGGGTGATCGTCACTTGCGGCTTCGGCGGCGGCGGCACCTCTCGCAGATCGGCGCGCAGCACTTCCACCTTCACCGTCTTCTTCTTGGCGGTCACCCAGTCGTCCATCTTCTTCTGCAGCAACTCCGATTCGAGGCTGGCGCGGTCGGCGGCGAACGAGTGGCCGGCCGCCGTCTTGCGCTCCTCGACGCGGAACACCGCCACGCCCTGCGCGGTGATCACGGTGTCGCTCACCGCGCCCGCCTTCATGGCGAACGCCTTCTCGATGAGCCGCGGCTCGCTGCCCAAGTACGGGATGTAGGCCGAGCCGCGCAGCAGATCGCCCGAGTCCTTCAGGCCGCCGAAGTAGCCGGCCAGCGAGTCGAGCGATGCGCCGCTCTGCAGCGCGGCGCGCAGGTCGGCTGCCTTCTGCAGCGCGAGCTCCTTCTTGCGGGCATCCTGCGCGTCGCGGATCGCCTGCGTCTTGACCTCGGCGAACTCGGCCTGGCCCGCCGGAATCGCGTCCTTGAGCCGGAGCACCACGTACTGCGTGTTCTCCTTGTAGACCTTGGCGGCCCACACGCCCTTCTTCATCGCCGGCAGGTCGGGGTCGAGTCCGGCGATGTAGCCGATGCCCGGCGCCGGATCGCCCGCCGCGAACGGCGTGGTGGTTTGCACGCCGCCGTGGTCGAGCGCCAGCGCGTCGGTGTTGCCGCCGGCCGCCGCCTTCTTGCGAATCGCCTCGGCCTTGGCCTTGGAGGTCGAGTCGGCGAGCGTGGTGGCGAGCTGCGTCTTGATCGCCTCGCGCACCTCGGTGTACGGCTTGGTGCCGGACTTCTTCTTCTCCTGCGTTTGGATGATGTGGTAGCCGAACTGCGTCTTCACGAGCTGGCTGATCTGGCCCGGCTCGAGGGAGAACGCGGCGTCCTCGAACGGCTTCACCATCTGGCCGCGGCCGAACCATCCGAGGTCGCCGCCGTTGCGGCCGGAGCCCGGGTCCTGCGAGAAGTTCTTCGCGACCTCCGCGAAGTCGGCGCCACTGCGCAGTGCGCCGAGCAGCGAGTCCGCCTTGGCCTGCGCGACGGCGTCCGCCTTCTCGCCCGACGCGGCGTCGACACCGATCAAGATGTGGCGCGCCCGCACCTGTTCGTCCTGCTTGTAGTCCTTGAGGTGCGCGTCGTAGTAGCGGCGCACCGACGCCTCGGCCACGGCGACCGAGTCCGCCGGCGGGATCTTCACGCTGATGTAGTCGAACGCGTACTTCGGCTTGGTCTTGTACGTCGTCTTGTGCGCCTCGAAGTACGCCTGCGCGTCAGCCTCGTCCTGCTTGCGCTTGTTCTCGGTGACGCCGGCGATGACCCGCTGCAACACCTGATCGAACGGTTGCACGTAGTTGGTGTCGCGCGCTTCGATGCGCCACAGACTGCTGCGGCCCGCGAAGCTGCGCGGACCTTCGATGGCGCCGAGTGTGACCGCGGTCCGCGACACCAGCGAGTCCATGAACACGAGCGGCCAGATCGAGTCGACGAGCGCGCCCTTCGAGAGTTGGATGCGGTCGGCGCTCGCCTTGGCGGACTTGAGCGCGCCCGTCATGTCCTTCCCGGCGCTCCAGTCCTTCGCCAGCTTGGCGAGGACGGCGGCACTCGACGCCCGCCGGGTGTCGTAGAGGATGCGGTCGCGGATCACGATGCGCAGCGAGTCGGTGAGCAACGGCACCGGGAAGTTGGGATCGGCGGCCTTCGGCAGCAGCTCGCGGCCGTTGGCCGCGTACCACGCGTCGATCTGCTTCGGCGACGGCGTCGTGGCCTTCTGGAGTTCGTCCTGCACGACGAGACGCGCGATGGTGACGCGCGGCGTGCGGAACTCCTCGGGGTGCTGGTCGTAGTAGGCGTGCCGGTCGGCGTCGGCCGTGGTCTTGCGCTTCTCGGCGTCGGCACGGCGCTTGGCGTCGGTGACGACCTCGCGCAGCGGCGGCACCTCGCGCGGGTGGCGCTCGACGATGGCACCCGCGACGATCGCATCGCCCGATTCCGCCGGCCCGACGACGCGAATCGTGGTGTCGGTGTCGGCGTGCTGCAACTGCGTCACCCATTCGCTCACCGCGCCGAGCGTCGGAATCGTGGCGGCCGGCACGTCGAACACGCCGGTGTCGAACACGCCGCCGTGCGTCGCGGCGATGGAATCGATGGACGCGCCGGCGCGCAGCGAGTCGACCACTGCCTGACCGTGGAGCAACTGCTGCCCGAGCACCGTGGCGCGCAACGAGTCACCGGCCGGCGGCAGCGCGAGCTTCACGTACTTGACCCGCACGCGCGGCCGGCGCTCGAACTCGCTCTGGTGCGTCGCGTAGTAGGCCTGCACCTCCGCGGGTGTCGCCTCGCCGTCGAGACTGACGTCCCGCTGACCCACCGAGACGAACTTGAGATGCACTTGATCGTTGCGCTTGTCGAACTCGGCGCGCAGTTGCGCCGGTGTCGGCGTCAAGCGCTGGCGCAACAGGCGGTCCATCTTCGCGGTGCGCGCGATTTCCTGTACCCGCGGCAACACCTGCTGATAGTTCGAGCCCGGCTGCGTCTTGAACCCCGCAAACTTCGCCGGGTCGAACTTGCCGTTGGTGTAGAAGAACGGATCCTGCTTGAGGATGGCGTCCGTCTCGGCTTCGGTCACGGCGAGCTTGGTGCGTTGCGCCTCGATCGCCATGAGCTCGCGGCGGAACAGTTCGTTGAGCACGTTCTGCTTCGCCAGCTTCTGGAGGTCGTCGGTGAAGGCGTCCTTGAGCTGGGCGCGGAGCTGCGCGAAGTACGGCAGCGCCACCGCGTCGAACTCCTGCTGCGTGATCGGCCGGCCGCCGATGCGCGCGATCACCGGCGACGAGGGCGGCGGCGGCGTCTGCTGCTGCGGCGGCTGTCCCTGCGGCGGTTGGGCCACCGCCCAGGCTCCAGCGAACAAGAGGACGAACAGCGCAGGGGTCAGCTTCCGGGGAGACACACGCTCGGGCCACATGATCGGGTAATACCCTCCTTGAGACAAAGTGAACGTAGCATGGTACGGCAGGGGGCAAGCCACGGCAAGCGCCGGGGGCCGGCGCGCCCGGCGCGGGACCACTTTCCGCTGGAGGCGTGGGGCCGTCCGGCCGATATCAGCCCCGACGCGCGAACCCCGGCATCGTCCCGCGGCCTGTGGCCCGGTGACGATCGCCCGTCGAGGGGCGGCGCGCCACCGCGACCGCCCGGCGGGCCGCGCGAGGGGATCGGCCCTCGTGCGACAGCGCCCGCGCCGGGGCGTCGCGACCTCGTGTTCGGCCCGTCCGCTGCGACGGGTCGCCCCCCGCCTTCTCAGGGATCGAGAGGGCACCCACGCACGACGGAGGAGTCCGGGATGGCGCGGTTCACTGCGGCAGACGTTCGAGCCCTGCAGGCATGGCCTGCCTCGCGCGCGGATGTCGCGCGGAAACTGCACGCCGCGCTCGAATCATCGGTCGGCGTGCGGGTCACGGTCGACACGATCAACGATCTCACCGGCGAATATCGCATCGTCCTGCAGGGCACGCTCGAAGCGTCGCCGAGCAAGGAGGATCGCCGTATCGCGTCGGAGGAGACGTTCAGCCAAGCCGCGTAGTGCACTGACGCGGCGGCGCGCGCCGGAGCCGTGCACGGCGGCCGGCGCACCGACATCTCGCAGCCTGATCTCCGGGGAGCCGAATCGCATCGGCTCCCCGGAATCGTTTGTGCGACCTTGGGCCGTTCGCCCGGCCGCCTTGCGACTCTCTCACACGACGTACGGCTCGGGCATACCGTGAATCGTGCTCCAGGTCGTGCCCCCCCGCCGGCGGCCATCGACAGGTCGTGACGCGCCGCGACGACACGCGGCCCACGGGGTCTCCCGCAGTGCCCCGCCCGTGCCCGCGCCGTTCGGGGCGCCCTGTTTGGGTTCGAGGGGTATCGCCCGCCGCGGCCCACGCCGCCCCACGGATGGACGACATCGCCTCCCGCTGGTCGTGGAGGTGCAAGATGAGAAGAGAGTGGACGCGCGTGTGGCGCGCGGTCGTCGTGTTGGTCGTGGTGACGATGTGCGCTCCGCGCCTCGCACACGGCGTGTGGTCGTACGACCCCGCGTTGAACACGCCGGTGTGCACGGCGATCGCGGATCAGATCTACCCCATCGTCGCGCCGGATGGCCGCGGCGGAGTCGTGGTGGCGTGGGTCGACTACCGCCTGAGCGGCTACGGCGACATCTACGCGCAGCGGTTCTCCGCGCAGGGCGATCCGCTCTGGGCCGCGGACGGCGTGCCGGTGTGCCGAGCCCAGTACGCGCAGTCGCAGGTGTGTATCGCTCCCGACGGAGCAGGTGGCGCCTTCATCGCGTGGACCGACGATCGCGGCGCCTTCCGCAACATCTACGCACAACGTCTCGATTCGCTCGGGACGGCACAGTGGACCGCGGAGGGCGAGGCGCTCGGCTTCGCGACGCGCACGCAGATCGACCCGGCGATCGCCGGCGACGGCGCGGGTCACGCCATCGTGACCTACACCGACCAGAAGACCACGTCGAACGACGAAATCTGCAGTGCCGGCTTCGACGGCAACACGATCCTGTGGCGTGCGGATCGCGTGTCGTGGGCGTCGGGGCCACAGAACGGGTCGCGTGTGATCCCTGACGCCTCCGGCGGCGTCTTCGTGACGTGGGACGACCGCCGCAGCGGCAGCTACACCGACTACTACGACATCTACGCCCAGCGCGTGCTGTTCGACGGTACCGTGATGTGGGCGCAGGACGGCGTGCCGGTGTGCGACGCGCGCTATCAGCAGTCGGGCACGCGCGCCTGTCTCGACGGCAGCGGCGGCGTGATCGTGGCCTGGATCGACAAGCAGGTCGGCACCGGCTACTTCGACGTGTTCGCCAATCGTCTCGACGTCAACGGCGTGCGGCAGTGGGGCGCGGGAGGCCGTCCGGTGGTGTCGGTCCCGGGCTCGCACGAGTATTACCAACACCTCGTGCCGGATGGCGCGGGCGGCGCCATTCTGGTGTGGCAAGACGATCGCAACACGGCGAACGTGGTCGACCTCTATGCGCAGCGCATCGATGGCGCGGGCCAACCGCTGTGGCAGGCCAACGGCGTCCCGGTGTGCGTTGCACCGAACGACCAGCTCCTCAGCATCACGCAGGCCGTCAACATGACGAGCGACGGGGCCGGCGGGGCGGTCATCGTGTGGGAGGACAAGCGCGGCGGCGCATCCGACCTATTCGCGCAGCGTCTCGATGCCAGCGGACACACGCTGTGGCCGGCGAACGGCATTCCGGTCTGCACGGCGCCGCAGAGCCAGCGCGCCCCGAGCGTGATGAGCGACGGCGCGGCCGGGGCCGTCGTGGCGTGGTACGACGAGCGCTCGGGACGCGACATCTACGCCGCGCGCCTGCGCGCCTCCGGCGCGCCGTTCACCATCGCGGCCAGCGCGGGACCGCACGGACAGGTCGTGCCCTCCGGCGTCACCTACGTGCCGTCCGGCGACACGCAGACCTTCACCTTCGTGCCCGACGTCGACTACATGGTGCAGGACGTCCTGGTCGATGGCGCGTCCGTCGGTGCGGTGACGAGCTACACCTTCAGCGGCGTCGCGGCATCGCACACGCTGGCGGTGTCGTTCACGCTGGCGCCGCGCAATATCATCGCGTTCGCCGCCGCCTCGGCGTGCTTGACGCCCGGGACGCCGACGCTGCGCGTGCCGGCGACCGTCACCCGCATCGCCAACGCGACGCCGCTGCGCGGGTTCAGCGTCGTCGTGCAGGTGTCGTCGCATCTGCAGTTGGCCGCCGGCACGGCGAGCATTCGCGAAGGTGCGTATCTCGCCAGCCTCGGCCCGACGATGTTCCAGGTGACCGATCGCGGCGGCGGCGCCTACGCGGTGGACGGCGTTCTGCTCGGCCAGCCGTGCGGCGCGACCGCGGCCGCCGGCACGTTGTTCGATGTCGAGGTGACGCACGCAGGGATCCCCGGCACCGGTGCCCTCGCCGTCACGACGACGACACTGCGCGACTGCGGCAATCTCGACGTGGTCTCGAGCGCCGGGCCGCCGTCGCCGGTCACCATCGACCTCACGCCGGTCCAAGTCGGCGCGATCGCGACGCAGAGCGCCATCGAGGACGTCGAGATGTCGCTCGTGCCGATCGCGACGCTCGATGCGTGCGCGACCGGACCGGTGACGTGGTCCGGCAGCAATTTGCCGGAGACCGCCACCGTGGATCCGGCAACCGGGCGCTTCACGTGGACGCCGTCGTGCCGCGCCTTCGATCAGGGACCGCAGTACGGGCCGGTGACGCTCGCGGCACGCGACGCCGTCGGCAACGTCGGCGTGACGACCTTCGGCATCGTCGTCGCGAACGGACCGGGCACCGTGGCGGTGGCGGCGATCGGCGGGCAGTCGGTCGCGGAGACCGCGACGCTCGTGGTGCAGCCGCAGGCGACGCCGCAAGGCTGCGCCGAGCCGCCGTTCACGTGGACCGGCAGCGGTCTACCGAGCGGCGCGACGGTGGATCCGGCCTCGGGCGAATTCCGCTGGACGCCCGACTGTCACGCCGCGCAGAACGGCGGCGTCTACGGACCGATCGTATTGCAGGCACGCGCCGCCACCGGCGGCACCGGCAGCACGGCGTTCCACGTCGTGGTGACCAACACGCCGGGCACCGTGTTCGTCGAAGCAGTCGAGACGCAGATGGCGGTCGAGACGGTGCCGCTCCACGTGGTGCCGTTCGCCCGCGTCCTGGGGTGCGCCGACGGGCCGGTCACGTGGACCGGCAGTGGCGTGCCCAGTGACGCGACGGTCGATCCGGCCACCGGCGAATTCGTCTGGACGCCCGATTGTCGCGCCGCCGACCTCGATCCGCACCGCGGGCCGTTCACGCTGACCGCCCACGCGGCGAGCGGCGAAACCGGCAGCGTCAGCTTCAGCGTCGCGATCACCAACCTGCCCGGCGCGGTGAGCATCGCGCCGATCGCCGCGCAGAGCATCGCCGAGGGTGCGACGCTCACCGTCACGCCGCTGGCGACGTTGAGCGGGTGCGCCGAGACGCCGGTCTCCTGGACGGTGACCGGTCTGCCGGGCGCCGCCGCGGTGGATCCGACGACCGGCACCTTCACGTGGACGCCGGGTTGCCGCGCCGCGCAGGACGGACCGGTTTATGGGCCGGTGACGCTGACCGCCACCGCGCTCACCGGTGAGGCCGCGAGTCACGGGTTCGTCATCACGGTGACCGACGTGCCGACGATCGTCGCGCCGGTCAGCGACCTGGTGGCGACACCGCATCGCCTCGGCGCCGAAACCGATGGGACGGTGCCGCTCAGTGTCACCTTCCAGGCGCCGTCCGGCGCCGACATCGAGGTGTACCGCGCGCCCTTCGGCAACTACCCCGAATACGACGACGCGCCGGACGCCGGCGCGGTGCCGTCGATCCCGTCGTATCCGCCGCCCGCGCCGTGGACACGCACCGCGATCGCCGCGAGCGGGCAACTCGACGATCCGCCGTCGCGCGACTGCTGGTTCTACGTGGCGTTCGCGCGCAATGCCTGTACCGACCTGTCGCCGGCCAGCGCGCTCTCGGGCGGCACGCCGAACTATCACCTCGGCGACGTCACCGACGGCGCCATGCCGGGGCAGGGCGACAACCGCGTCGGCACGCTCGACGTGTCGCTGCTCGGCGCGCACTACGGCACGCTGCTCGCACCGCACGACGCGCTTGGCTACCTCGATGTCGGCCCGACGGTGGATCGCTCCGCCGTCACCCGGCCGCTCACCGACAGCCGGGTCGAATTCGAAGACGCGATGGTCTTCGCGCTCAACTTCGATCTCGTCGCGGCGCCGTCGTCGGGGCCGCAGATCGCGAGTGCCGGGGCCGATGCCCTGACCGCGCGGGTGCCGGCGCTCCCGGCCAGCGGGGAGGAGTTCGCGGTGCCGCTGTGGCTGGCGGCGGCCGGGGATCTCCACGGTGTGTCGGCGCGTCTCGCGTACGACGGCACCGTGGTCGACTTCGTCCGTGCCGAGAGCGGCGCGCTGCTCGCGCAACAGGATCTGCCATCGCTGGTGTTGTCGTCAGCGCCCGGCGTGATCGACGCGGCGTTGTTCGGCTCGGGCGCGGCGTTGCGCGGCGAGGGTCCGCTCGCGCTGGCGATCTTCCGTGTGGTGTCGGCAGGCGATCCGCAGATCGCGCTCGTGGCGGCCGATGGTCGTGACGGCGAAAACCGGCCGGTGACGATCGCGCTCGCGACCGACGTCGCGGCACCGCCGCCGCGCGTGCCGGATGTCACCGCGCTCGGTCCTCTCGCGCCGAATCCGGTGACCGGCGCCGCCACGCTCAGCCTGGCGTTGCACGAGAGCGGCCCGGTGCGTTTGCGTCTCTTCGATGTCGGGGGACGCTGCGTGCGGACGCTGCTCGACGAGCAGGCCGACGCCGGAACGCGCACGGTGCGGTGGGACGGGCGTGGAGAGGACGGGCGGCGGGTCGGTGCCGGGCTCTACGTGATGCGGCTCGATGCCGGTGGGACGGTCTGCACGCGGACCGTGCACGTGGTGCGGTGAGGACGCGCGTCGCGCCGTCCGGTGCGGCGTCGCGGTGAGTGTCCGCGGGGAGCCGGGTTCGCCCTGGCTCCCCGCGGCGCGTCAGAACAGGTCGAAGCGCGCGCCGTGATGCGGCGCCACCGCGCTCCAGTGCAACTCGCGTTCGATCGCGGCGGCGAAGGTGGCCGCCGGCTCGGGTTCGCCGTGCACCACGAACGCTTTGGCCGGCGTCGTGGTCGCGGTGGAGAGCCAGCGCATCAACTGCACGTTGTCGGCGTGCGCGCTGAGGCCGTGGATGGTCTCGATGCGCGCGCGCGCCGGAATCTGCTCGCCGAAGATCTTCACGCGATCGGCACCTTCCTGCAGCGAGCGGCCGCGCGTGCCGGCGGCTTGATAGCCGACCAGCAGCACGGTCGCGCGATCGTCCGGCAGTCGGTGCGCCAGGTGGTGCAGGATGCGCCCGCCGGTGGCCATGCCGCTCGCCGAAATCACCATGAAGCAGCCCTTGCGCGCGTTGATCGCCCGCGATTCCTCGACGCTGCGGGCGAGCCGGAAGTCGCGCGACTCGAGCGGTGACTCGCCGGTCGCCACGCGCTGCGCCATGTCGGCGTCGAAGTCTTCGGGATGCGCGCGGTAGATCTCGGTGGCGCTCACCGCCATCGGGCTGTCGATGTAGATTGGCAAGCGCGGGATGCGGCCGCTGTCCTCGAGCAGCGCGAGGTGGTACATCAACTCCTGCGTGCGACCGAGTGCGAAGGCCGGCACGACGATGGGGCCGCCGCGTTCGTGCGCGTGCTGGACGACGCGGGTGAGCGCGTCGGGGATCGGCTCGGCGTCGTGGGCGCGATCGCCGTAGGTGGATTCGACCAGCACCGCGTCGGCGACGCCGAGCGGAGCGGGGTCCGGCAGGATCGGTGCGTCGTAGCGGCCGACATCGCCGCTGCACACGATAGTGCGGGTGACGCCATGTCGCGTGAGCGCGAGGTGCACCGCGGACGACCCCAGAATGTGTCCCGCGCGCCGGAACGTCGCGGTGAGGCCGGGCGCAAGATCGACCGGCGTGTCGTACGGCACGCCGGAGACGCGCGCCGCCGCCGCCAGTGCGTCCGCCTCGGTGTACAGCGGCTGCGGCTTGGCATGCTTCGAGCTGCCGCGCTTGGCGTGATAGAGCGCGTCTTCTTCCTGCAAGCGTCCGCTGTCCGGCAGCAGCAATTCGGCGAGCGCCGTCGTGGCGCGCGTCGCGATCACCGGGCCGCGATAGCCGTCCGCCACCAGGCGCGGCAGGTAGCCGGTGTGGTCGATGTGCGCGTGGGTGAGCAGCACGACGTCGATCGAGCGTGGGTCGAACGGCGGCTTCTGCCAGTTGCGCTCACGCAGTTCCTTGAGGCCCTGGAACAATCCGCAGTCGATGAGGATGCGCGTGCCGCCGAGGGTGATCAAGTGCTTCGAGCCGGTGACGGTGCCGGCGGCGCCGAGGAATTCGAAGGTGACGCTCATCGCGTGGCCACTCCGGTGTGAACGGCGTGAGGTCTGCGAACCCTACGCGCCCACGCCGCGGCTGACAATGGGCGCCGTCAGCCGAGCCGGTAGAGGTACTCCGGCGTCCCGTCGACCGGCGGCTCGCCGTGGCCGTCGTCCTCGACGCGCACGAAGCCGTTCTTCTCCAACACGCGGATCGACCCGATGTTGTGCTGCGCGACGTAGGCGTAGAGCGGGCGATCGGTGCGGCCAAGGAGCGTGAGGCGCAGTCCTTCGCTGGCGATGCCGCGCCCCCACAATGCGCGGCCGATCCAGTAGCCGACGAATTCGCGACCGCCAAGCCCGAACACGCCCATGCTCCCGGCGATCTCGTCGCCGGCGAGAATCGTGTACGCGTAGACGTCTGGCGTGGAGAAGATGCGCGCCCAATGCGCGTCGAACGCGGCCCGGTCGCGCGAGGGGAACGCCGCCATCGCGGCAGCGTCGGGATCGGCCTGGAAGGCGAAGAGGGTCGGCAGGTCCTCGGCGCGCGTCTCGCGGATCCACACGCCGGTGCGCGGGCGCCGGGCTTCCCATTCGCGGGCGAGCAATCCGTAGAACCCGGTGTCGGAGATCTCGCCGTTGACCCGCCAGCGATCGCGCAGTGTGCCTTCGTGCGTGAAGCCGAGACGTTTCAGGGTGCGCCGCGAGCCGTCGTTGCGTGGGTCGATGTCGGCTTCGAGGCGGTGCAGGCCGAATGGTCCGAACGCCCAATCGACGAGCAGGGTCAGCGCCTCATGCATGTAGCCGTGTCCCCAGTGCTCGGGGGCGAGGATGTAGCCGATTTCGGCGCGCCGGCTGGCGTGGTGGAAGTGGAACAGCGTGCACTTGCCGAGCAACGTGTCGTCGTCGCGGCGCGCGATCGCCAGCTCGAGGTACGAGCCGTCGGCGGCGCCGGCGCGCGCGTCGGCGACGATCTGCTGTGCCTCGTCGCGTGACTGCATCGGCGGCGTCGCCCAATACCGCATCGCCTGCGGGTGCGCCATCATGGCGAACAAGGCGTCGACGTCGCCGTCGTGCAGACCGCGCAGCACCACGCGTTCGCCGGTGAGGCGCAGGGATGCGAAGTGCGCCACGCGGTTACCGCAGCGGGTCGAGCAGACCGGTGCGCTCGAGCAGCGCGCGCAGCACGTGCAGGGTGGCCGGCGGCGCCGGCACCAGCGGCAGACGCGGCGGCCCGCCGTAGTAGCCCTGCATCTCCATCGCCGCCTTCAGGCCGGCGACGCCGTACTTGCTCGGCACCGCGCGCGCCAGCGCCATCGACGTGTGTTGCAGTTCGCGCGCCTCGGCGTACCGGCCGGCCTTGTGGTGGGCGAGGATGCCGAGCGGAATCTGCGGCGCGATGTTGGCCAGCGCCAGCACACCGCCGTGGGCGCCGAGGCACAAGGCCGCGAACAGCACCGGCATGTTGCCGACCAGCGTGTGGAAGTCCTCGGGCGCGTTGTACACGATTTGCGAGATCTGCGTGATGTTGCCGCTCGAGTCCTTGATGCCGATGATGTTCGGGTGCGCCTTCAGATGGCGCGCGACGTTCTCGCCGAGTTCCACGCCGGTGAACGCCGGCACGTTGTAGAGGATGATCGGAATCGGCGACGCCTCGGCGACATCGAGGTAGAACCGCGCCAGCACGTCCTCGGTCATCGCGGCGCGGAAGTACGATGGCGTGATCACCAGACCCGCGTCGGCGCCGAGGTCCGCCGCCTCGCGCGTGCGCGCGATCGTGCCCTGCGTCGATTCCGCGCCGGTTCCCACCACGAGCAGCTTGCCCTTCGGTGTCGCCTCGCGCGCGGCGCGGATCAGCGAGATGCGCTCGTCGTTGGTGAGCAGCGGCGCCTCACCGGTGGACGCGCAGGCGACGTAGCCGCTGATCGACTCGCCGTCGACATTCACCGAGTCCCACTTGGCGATGTTCTCCTGCAAGTGGTCGGTGTCCAGCCGGCCATCGACGCCGAACGGCGTCGTCACCGGAATCATGATCCCGTCGATGCACAACGGGCGTTCGTGCGGATTCGGCGTCATCCCTTCACTACCACGTTCACGAGACGTTCCTTCACGTAGACGATCTTGACGATGTCCTTGCCGGCGATCGCGGCCGCCATCTTGTCGTTCGCCTGCGCGAGAGCCTTGGCGTCGTCGTCGCCGAGGCCGCGCGGCGCTTGCACCTTGTCGCGCACCTTGCCGTTGATTTGCAGCACCAGCTCGAAGCTGTCCTCGACGGCCAGCGCGTCGTCCCACTCCGGCAGTTGCTGCAGGTGGATCGAGGCGCCCTCGCGGAACGTGCGCGACCACAGCTCGTCGCCCAGGTGCGGGGCGATCGGCGCGAGCAGGAGGAGCAGGCGATGCATGGCGTCGCGCCACGCGGCGGCGAATGCGTCGCTCGGCGCGTCGCCGGCGGCGGCGCGCGCGTCCTGCATGCCGGTGAGGAACACCATCAGCGCGCTGACCGCGGTGTTGAAGCGGTACTTCTCGTAGTCGCCGAGCACCTTGCGCGTGGTGCGGTGCGCGAGGCCGCGCAGTTCGGCGGCGCGCGGGTCGCTGGCGATGTCCGCGGTACTCCGCGCCGCGCGTTCGGCCAGCGGCCAGCCGTCGAGCACCGTCTCCCACACGCGGCTCAGGAACCGGTGCACGCCGACGATGCTGCGCGGATTCCACACCACGTCCTGATCGAACGGCGCCATGAACAGTTCGTAGACGCGCAGCGTGTCGGCGCCGAATTCCTCGACGACGGAATCCGGCGTAATGACGTTGCCCTTCGACTTCGACATGCGGGCGCCGTCCGGCGCGTGCACGACGCCTTGGTTGTAGAGGCGCGTGAACGGCTCGCGGAAATCGAGCAGTCCGGCGTCCGCCATCACCTTCGTCCAGAAGCGCGCGTAGAGCAGATGCATCACCGCGTGCTCGGCACCGCCGACGTAGAGATCCACCGGCAGCCAGTACTTCACCGCCTCGGGATCGAACGCGCGGTCGCTCACGCGCGGCGACGCGAAGCGCAGGAAATACCACGACGAACACGCGAAGCCGCCCATCGTGTCGGTCTCGCGCGTCGCCGGCCCGCCGCACTCCGGGCATGTCGTGTTGACGAACTCGGGAATGCCGGCCAGCGGCGATTGCCCGGTGCCGCTCGGCTTGTACTGCTCGACCTGCGGCAACAGCACCGGCAACTGCGATTCCGGCACCGGCAGCTCGCCGTGCTCGGGGCAATAGACGATCGGGATCGGCGCGCCCCAGTAGCGTTGGCGCGAGATCAGCCAGTCGCGGATGCGGTACTGCACGGTGCGCAGGCCGACGCCCATCGATTCGAGATCCGCGGCGATGGCGTCCCATGCGTCGTCGCTCGCCATGCCGTCGAAGCGGCCGCTGTTCACCATCGTGCCGGCATCGACGTACGCGGCGGCGAGCGGCACGGTCGCGTCGGTGCCCGGCTCCTGGATCACCGTGCGAATGGGCAATCCGAGGCGCGTCGCGAAGTCGAAGTCGCGCGTGTCGTGCGCCGGCACCGCCATCACCGCGCCGGTGCCGTAGGACGCCAGCACGTAGTCGGCGATGTACACCGGCACCGCTTCGCCGTTCACCGGATTGATGGCGTGCGCGCCGGTCCACACGCCGTCGCGGACGCGCTCGGTGCTCAGGCGGTCGGTGTCGGTCATGCGGCGCGTCTTCTCGCGGTAGGCATCCACCGCGGCGCGCTGGTCCGGCGTGGTGATCGCGTCCACCAGCGCGTGCTCCGGCGCCAGCACGCAGAACGTCATGCCGAACACGGTGTCGATGCGGGTGGTGAAGACGCGCATCGCCACGCCGTCGTGGCCCTGGATCGCGAGATCGAACTCGACGCCTTCGCTGCGGCCGATCCAGTTCCGCTGCATCAGCTTGATGCGCTCCGGCCAGTCGACATCCTCGAGTCCGTCGATCAGCTCATCAGCGTAGGAAGTGATGCGGAAGAACCACTGCGGCATGCCGCGGCGCTCGACCTGCGAGCCGCAGCGCCAGCACTTGCCGTCCTCGACTTCCTCGTTCGCCAGCACCGTCTGGCACGACGGACACCAGTTCGCCGGCGCGTCGCTGCGGTAGGCCAGCCCGCGCTTGTAGAGCAGCAGGAAGAACCATTGCGTCCAGCGGTAGTACTCGGGCGAGGACGAGTTGATCTCGCGCTCCCAGTCGTACGAGGTGCCGATCAGTCGCAGCTGCCGCTTGTAGTTGGCGACGTAGTTCGCCGTCGTCACCGTCGGATGGACGCCCTTGTTGATCGCCTCGTTCTCGGCCGGCAGGCCGAAGGCGTCCCAGCCCATCGGGTGCAGCACGTTGAGCCCGCGCATCCGCGCCACGCGGCTGATCACGTCGGTGGGGACGTAGTTGTGGCAGTGCCCGACGCTGAGCCCCGCGCCCGACGGATACGGGAAGAAGTCGAGGCAATAGAACTTGCGCGCCGCGGTGTCGGCCGGCGTGCGGTAGAGCGCGGTCTGCTCCCAGCGATCCTGCCAGGCGGATTCGAAATCGTGCGGACTGTAACGGTCTGCCATGTCCATCCTCTAAGGAAGAGAGAACGGCCAGGGTAACAAACCGGTGCGCCGGGGGGCAACCGAAGCGGGGGACCGCTCCGGCGCGGCCGCTACGGCTTCCGCAGCATCCGCACACTCGGCACCTGCGGCAGGAACTCGATGACCGGCAGCGCCGAGTGTGCGTTGATGCCCGCGGCAATGCGCTGGACCATGAGCTGCGAGCGCGGATCGGCGTCGGAGGCCGGCGGGTGCTCGAGCAAGTCGCCGAGGTCGACGAGCGGATCGAATCCGAACATCTCCGTGAATCGCCTCCGCGGGCCCGGATGCGTGAGATGCCGCGGCTGCACGACGATCAGATCGCGGCGCTCGCCGCCGAGGATCTGGTAGACGCGCAGGCGGTTCGCCATGTCGTCGTCCCACACGACGAAGGCGCGTTCACGCGGCAGACTGTCCCACATCGAGCGCAGGAGCAGTTCGAATTGAGCGAAGGAGTGATTGCGCTCGCGCGCGACCACGACGCCTTCGATGCTCGCCGCGAGCACGCCGGCGAACCCGGCGAGCACCAGCGCACGTCCGATGCGTTCGAGTCCGCCGAGCGAGGCGAGCGCTGCGACCGCCAACACGAGGCCGAGCGCCGTCGGCGCCAGGAAGTACGGCGCGGGATCGGGCACGCCATACGCAAAGCAATACGCACCTTGCACGAGCACGCACACGCCAAGCGCGCGCCGCACCCCATCACCACGCAGCGTGCACCACGCCGCACCGAGCATCGCCGGCACGAACCACGGGTATACGAATGCGCCAAGCAACTTGCGCTGTCCCGGCGACGGCGCGAAGTGGCCGAGGAACGTCCGGTACTGCGCACCGCTGACATGCGCGCGCACGCTCTCCCACGCCGGCGCCAGTTCCGGCCATTGCACCGCGGCTGGATGCCAGGCGCGCCACGCGACGTAGCCGAGCGACGCCAGCGGCACGCAGGCACCCAGCACGGCCCACGGCAGCGCGCGCACCGCGCCGCGCCGGGCGGCACTCGCCACCAACATCACGGTGAGCGGCGCGCTGAAGAACACGCTCGTCGCGTGGTGTGCGAGTCCGGCGCCCGCCGCGACGCCCCACACGAACCACGCGCGCCGCGCCGCGCCGCTCTCGAATGCGCGCGCCGCGTGCCACGCCACCAACCCCGCCACCATCGCCCACGCGACGGCCCACGCATTCACCTCGGCGAGCGTCGTTTCCACCGTCCAGGCGGGGTTGAGCGCGAACGCGCCCACCGGCAGCAGCGCGACCCACGTCGCGGCCCGCGCGCCGAGACGTGGTGCCATGAGCCGCGCGGCGAGCGCGTGCAGCGCGGCCATCGCCACCGCGCCGCCGCACGCACTCCACGCATTCGCGCTCCACGCCCACGGCGCGCCGAGCGCGTGTAGGAGCCGGACGAAGACACCGCCGCACAGCGTGTAGAGCGGATAGCCGGTGGGGTGGGCGAGGCCGAACGTCGCCAACACGAGCGTCAGTTCGCCACTGTCCTTGTCCGCCGGGACAGGACAGAGCAGTGCCACATAGGCGACGAACGCGCAGACGCCAACGGCCACGGAAGCCATCGGCGCGGGAGAACTCGGAACGGGACGGCGGGTGGCGGTCATCACGGACCCTCGCGCGGTACGGAACGGCGCAGCCTACCAAGCCGATCCGCCGCGGGCAACGCGGGCCGTGCGCCTACCGGGTGACGACGATCCGCCGCGTGACGTCGCCCGCGCCGTTCGACACGTGGACGAAGTAGAGGCCGCGTGGCACGCCGCGCACTGGCACCGGCACCACCGTGAGCCGCGCCGCGGGCGTGCCGTCGAACAACGTGCGCACGAGCCGTCCGCCTGCCGTGAACAGGCGCACCCGCAACGGCAGCACCGCGTCCTGCCGCACCAGCAGCACGCCATCGTCACGGAGCACCGACGGCAGCGGCACCGCGTCGATGACCGGGACCGCGCCGGAAATATCGACGATCTCCACCTCGCGCTCGGCGCCGGGTGTCTCGGCGCCGTCGGTGACGGCGACCACGCGGAAGCCGTACACCCCGGCAGCGAGCAGCGAGTCGATGGTCACGACACTCTCGCAACGGCCAAACGCCCCGCCCGCCAGGCCGTGCAGGGCCGGCACATCGGCGACGGGCTTCCAGGTGGAATCCCACGCGGCCTTCACGTAGACGCGGAACGAGTCGGCAAGACCGTCGCCGCCGCCGATCCACCGCAGCACCACGCCACCAGAATCGCGCTGTGCGATGAGGTCGAGCACACGCTCGTCCGGCGCTTCGCTGCCGGTGACTTCGAAGCTCCAGCACGTGGTGTCGCGCAGCGCGCCGTCGATGGCCTCGGCCACCACGTAATGCTTGCCCGAACAGAACGGCCCCAGCGTCGCGCGTGTTCCGCGCACCGTCAGCGAACGGCCGTCGACACGCCAGCGATAGACGATCGGGTGTCCGCTCGCGCTCGCCGCCGTGATGTCGAACGTGGCCGATGCGCCGCGCACCAGCGGCAGACCGGTTTGCGGCATGCGGGCGACGATTGCGGGGCGCGTCTCGAAGCGCCACAGATCGTTGCGGTGGATCTGCGATTCCGGCGACGTGGTGATCATCCCCCCGAGCAGGTACAGCGCGTGATCGAGCGGATGACACACCATCTCAAAGGTGGCGCGCGGCAGCATCTGCGGCGGCGCGAGGGCCGACAGATCCGTCCATCGCCCAGTGCCGCGGGTGTCGTAGCGCCAGAAGCCGCCGGCCGCGTACGGCGACGCGTACCCGCCCGCCAGCCACAGCACGCCGTTCGGGTCGATGGCCATGCCCGCGTAGGAGCGCGGCGAGATGGCTTCGGCGCCGCTCGCCGCGGTCAAATCGACCCAGGTGTTGCGCTGGATGTCGTAGCGCCAGAGGTCGTGGAGGTAGCCGCTGACATCGTTGTAGCCGCCGAACAGATACAGGGCATCGCGACCGTCCCACACCAAATCGTAGAGTTCGCGCGCGGCGGGCCGCGGCGCACCGGCCGGCAGCACGAGTTCCTGCCAGGTGCCGCGCGCCACGTCGTAGAACCACAGATCGCCGAGTTGCACGGCGTGGCCGTCGACGCCGCCGAAAAGCCACAGACGGTCGCGCTTCCAATCGCCGACGAAGCCGTGATCCTCGCGCCCGGCGGGCGAGTCCGGTGGCGTGAGATCCGACCAGCGTCCCACCGCCGGGTCGTAACGGTAGAGGCGATTCGCGAACGTGCCGTCCACCGCGTTCTGCACGCCGCCGAACTCGTAGACGCGTCCTTCGGCGTCGGAGGCCAGATGCGGCTCGATGGTGGGCGGGATCGGACATGCGCTCGCCGCCGTGAGGTCGCGGAATCGCCCGCCGTCGGGGCGGCACCAGAAGTCGCCAAGCAATTCGTAGGTCCGCGTTTTGTTCCGCGTCACCCAATGCGATCCGCCGAACACGTACAGGTCGCCGCGCGGCGTCACCGTGAAGCCGTGCTGTCCGCGTCCGGGCATCGAGTCCGAACCGGCCGTGAAGATCTGCTCCCAGTGCGGCTGAGCCGCGCGCGCCGGCGCGCTGGCGCCGGGCAACAAGAATCCGGCGGCGAGTGCCAGAACGAGTCTGGCGCCTCGCCGCCGGAGGGAAGTGTTCTGAAGACGCGGCGGCTGTGCATGCATAGGGACGGGTGATGGAGTCCGCCCGGCCGCGTCGGGTTGCCCCGCACGATGTTAAATTTCGCCAGGCCAATTGGTTCGCCATGCCGAGCGCGGTCTGCGCGCGATCCCGCTGCGGAACCACGGGCCGGGCCGCACGGAAAATCCCGTGTGAATCCGGAACCCGGCATCGGCTCGTGCTCTCTAACTCCGCAACCTGTCCCCCGGGGGCCGATCCCGCGAGCCTCGCGCTCGCAGAGCCCGACGGGAGGGCCGCGGAGTGATGCTCCCATGACGCTGCCGAGGCGAATGTGTACACTGCCGGCAACTCACCCCGCCCCACGACCTACTCAAGAGGAGACGACCATGAAGAAGTGGCAGCTCGTGCTCGTGACGAGCCTCGTGATCGGTGCCGTGACGGCCGCCGGTTGCGCCAAGAAGGCCGAGGAAACCACCCCGGCTCCGGCCGCGGACACCAGCAGTGCGATGACCGACACGTCGAGCATGGCGCCGGCGGACGCCGCGACCCCGGCCGACACCACGTCGATGGCTCCGGCGGAGACGCCGGCCGCGGCGCCGGCCGCCAAGGACACCAAGGTGGCCGCGAAGCCGGCGAAGAAGAGCACCAAGGCCGTGCCGGTGGCCCAGGAGAAGCCGAAGCCGATCATGATTCCGGCCGGCACCGCGATCTCGGTCGCGCTCAACGAGGAACTCACCACCAAGACCGCGAAGGAAGGCGACGCCTTCACCGGCCGCCTCACCGAGGATGTCGTGGTGGATGGCAAGCTCGCGTTCCCGAAGGGCGCGACGGTGGAAGGTCACGTCGCCAAGGCGGTGCGCGGCGGCGGCAAGGAGTCGAAGCGCGCGCACTTGCAGCTCTCGTACGACCGCATCGTGGTCGAGGGTATCGCGACTTCGCTCGGCGTGGCCGGCGCGGACATCGAGGGCAAGTCGGGCACCAGCGGTGACGTGAAGCGCATCGGGGGCGGCGCGGCGGCGGGTGCCGCGGCGGGCGCGGTCCTCGGCGGCGGCAAGGGCGCTGCGAAGGGCGCGATCATCGGTGGCGTCGCCGGTACGGCGGCCAGCATGTTCGCGAAGGCGCCGGATGTGAAGATCGAGGCCGGCGCGGCGCAGAACGTGACGCTCGACCACAGCGTGATGGTGGGCGAGAAGGCGGTGGAGGCGGCGCGCAAGTAACGCTGTTCGCCACACGCGGAGAATCGACGGGGAGAGGGCAGCCGCCCTCTCCTCGTTGCGTTAGCGCGGGATCGTCGTGGCGAGGAGGCCAGAGGTGCCGCGCTCTGGCACCACGCCGGCGTAGACGACGCCGCGGTAGCGGGCGAGCGCCTGCACGGGACTCGGCACGTCCTGCGACACGCGCCAGCGCGCGCCATCCCACCAGCGCAATCCCGGCGCCGGGCGATCGCCCTCGCGGCCGAAGTAGCCGCCGACGCCGAGTGTGCCGCCCGCGCCGAGGAGCGCGCTCACCGGGCCGGGCGCGCCGCCGCCGAGCGGGCGCCACGCAGTGCCGTCCCACACCGCGAGGTTGGCACACGCCGCGGTGTCCGAGCGCGCGAAGCTGCCGCCCGCGATCAAGTGCCCGCGCCAGGTCGCCAGACAGTAGACCGGCCCGTCGAAGCCGGGCCCGAGTGCCTTCCACGCCGAGCCGTCCCACGCGGCGATGCCGGACGCCTCGACTCCGCCCGCGTGCGTGAAGTAGCCGCCGGCCACCAAACGGCCGCGCCAGACATGCAAGCAGCGCACGACGCCATCTGCGCCGCCGCCGAGCGCGCGGCCGTCGGCCGTGGCGACGTGCGCCGTGAACGCGCCGCCGTACAGCGCTGCGCCGCGGTACCCGGACACCGCATGCACGACGTCGTCGAATGTCCCCGGTGCGCCCGGGATCCATGCGCCGCGATAGGCGCCCGCGTTCACGGCGTGTCCCGCCGCCGTGACGATGCGGCCGCCCGCGAGGAGCGATGCGACGCTGGCCACTGTGCGGATCTCGCACACCGGCTCGGTGCGGAGTCCGCTCCAGCGCGCGCCGTCGAAGCGCAGCAATCCGCCCGCGGAGTCGGCGCCGGCGTGGCGGAACGCGCCGCCCGCGTACAGCGCGCCGTCGTGGGCGGCGAAGCACGTGACGGCGCCGTCGACGGACGGCGGGGCGGGTACGCGGCGTCCCGCACCACTGAGGAGCGGGACGGCGAGGGCAGCAACCAGGGCTGCGAACACGTAGCGGCGGCGCATGCGCGCCAGCCTAGCGCGCCGAGCCGTCGGACGCAGCCCCCTGGTCGCCCGGCGCCCGGTCGGCTACACTGCCGGCCACATGACAAACCCACCTGACCGTTCCGCGATTCAACTCCCGGCGAACGTCGCCGCGATGATCGACAAGCGTGACTATGCGGGCATCGAATCCTTTTGGATGTCCCAGCTCGACAGTCTGGCTGCCAACGTCGCGACCCTGCTCAAGGTCAACGACGAACTCCACCGCATTCACGCCACCTCCCACGCCGCGCCGCTGCTCGAGCTGATGGCCGAGACTGCCGAGCGCGAGGGCAACGCGCTCGCCCGCCTGGCGGCATTGCGCTACTTGGCGCCGCTGAAGCCGAACGACCGCGGCATCGCCACGACGCTGGAAGCGCTGTGGCGCGAGGCGGCGGGCGATCACCCGAGCCTCACGCTGCTGCTCGACCACTACGAACTGCCGCGCCACCCGAACCTCGAGGAGGCGCTGCACGAGATCGAGACGTGGCTGCTCTTCCCGCCGGGGCAGGGCGTGCTGTCGGAGTCGCGCGGCGTCGGCCGCGTGCTGTCGGTGGAGCCCGTGAAGGGCACGCTCGGCGTCGACTTCGAGCAGGAGAAGGGCGTCCAGATGCGGCTCGACGCCGCGAAGCGTCTGCTGACGCCGCTGCCCGACGGTCACCTGCTGCTCCGCCGCTTCGACGACGTGGCGCAGTTCCGCGCCGACGCCGAGAAGTCGCCGGGCGAAGTGGCCGCCGCGCTGTTGCGCTCGCTCGGCCGTCCGGCTTCGGCGCTCGAGGTGCGGCACCATCTGCGCGGCATCGTCGCCGATACCAAGTGGGCGAAGTGGTGGTCCGCCGCGCGCAAGAACAAGGCGGTGCAGCCGACGCCCAAGGACGACAAACTGTTCTACTGGGTCGATCCCGGCGAAGTGGCAGCGAAGGAAGCCGCCGTCGATCCGCGACGTTTGGCACCGGCCGCCGCGTTGGAGCAGGCGCGGGCGCGGCTCAAGAAGCGTGTCGCGCTCGACAACGCGTTCGTCGAGGCGCTCGCCGCGCACGGCGAGGCGGTGCATCAGAACGATCCGGCGCTGGCGCTCGAGATCGCCGATCTGCTCGGCCGTGCGGCCGCGGAGATGGGCGTGACGCTGTCGTACTCGCCGGCGTCGCTGTTGGCCGCGCACGACCCGCTCGACGTGCTGCCGGCAATTTCCGACAAGGCGGCGCGCGATGCCGCGCTCGCCACGCTGCGCGAAGTGCGCGGCGATTGGCCCGGCATCGTCGCGGCGTTGATCTTGGTGGAGGAAGATGCGCGGGCGCTCGGCGCATTGCTCAAGACGCTCGCCACCCACGCGCCGGACGAACACCTGCGCGTCGTGACGCAGGTGCTGCGTTCGCCGCGACGCTATCCGCGCACGTTCCTGGTGATCGCCAAGTACGCGGCCGGGCAGGAGGAGGTGCGCGACCAGCTCGCCGCCTCCACGCTGCTCACCGTGTTCGAGGCGCTCAACGACGATACGTTCAAGCCGTATCGTTCGCTGGTGAAGGGCCTGCTCGACGCGCCGGAGCTGACGCGCGCCGTCTACGCGCAAACCGGCGCCGAGGAAGCGCGCCGCATCCGCATCGCCCTCGAACGCGCCGACATCGAGGAGTACCGCCGCGAGCGTTTGCGCGACGAGTTGCTCGCGCATTTCCCGAGCCTCGACGTCGGCGACACAGATGTCATCTACGTCTCACGCGCCGCCGCGGACCGCAAGCGCGCCGAACTCGAGCAGTTGATGACGGTGGAGATCCCGGCGGTGGCCGCCGCGCTCGGCCGTGCCGCCGCGCTCGGCGACCTCAAGGAGAACGCCGAATACAAGGCGGCGCGCGAGAAGCACGGCCAACTCAGCGGCCGCGCGCAGTCGATCACCGAGGAGTTGCAGCGCATCCGCATGATCGAAGCCGCGAATGTCGACACCGCGCGCATGTCGATCGGCGGCGCGTGCGATCTCGAACCCGTCGAAGGCGGCGCCACGCGTCCGGCCGCCGTGCTCGGACCGTGGGACGCCGATGTCGAACACGGCGTCTACTCGTATCTGTCGCCGTTCGGCAAGGCGCTGCTCGGCAAGTCCGACGGCGAGACGGTGATGCTCGGCGACACCGAGTTCATCGTCCGCAACATCCGCCGCGGAGTCTGACATCGCGCGCGCGGCGGTGGTGATGGCCGGAGCGCGGCGCCACGCGGCGTGCGCCACGGCCGTCGCCTGCGCGTTGCTGGTTGCCGCGAGTGTCCGCGCCGCGGATCGCGTCGTCACCTTCCGCTATCACGATGTGTCGGCGCGCGCCGTGTTCCTCGCCGGCGACTTCAACGGCTGGTCGCAGAGCGCCGATCCGATGGAGCGTTCCGGCGACGGCGACTTCACGCGCGACGTGTCCTTGCCGCCGCAGGCGCGCGTCGACTACAAGTTCATCGTCGACGGCCGGTGGATCCTCGATCCCGCGAATCCACGCACGTGTACCGGCGGCTTCGGGCCGAATTCGGAATACGCGTCGCCGGACTACGTGCCGGCGCCGGAGATCGCGTATGTCGACTCGATTCCGCACGGCCGCGTCGAGTCGTTCACGTTCGCGTCGGCGCTGCTCGGCAACTCGCGCCGCGTGCAGGTCTATCTGCCGCCTGGCTACGACGCGCACGGCCGCTATCCGTCGGTGCTGTTTCAGGACGGCGGCGAATATCTGTCGCTCGCGAACCTCGCCAACATCCTCGACTACGGCATCGCCATGGGCCGCGTGCGGCCGTTGATCACGATCTGTCCCGACCCGGTGAATCGCAACGCCGAGTACATGCTCAACGACGCGTACCGGCAGTTCGCGGTGCGCGAGTTGCTGCCGCACGTCGACTCGCTGTACGCGACGGCACGCGGCGATGCCTCGCTGCGCGGCACCGCCGGCGCGTCGCTCGGCGGACTGATGGCGGTGATGATGGCGTGGCGATCGCCCGAGGTGTTCGGCGTGGCGATCAGTCAGTCGGGGGCGTTTCAGGTGCAGGGCGGTGCGCTGATGCGCGAGGTCGCGACGCCCGCCGCCAAGCCGCTGCGGCTGTGGCTCGACGCCGGTACGCTGGCCGGCGACGATTTCGGCAAGCCGACCGTGGCGCTTGCAGGCGTCCTGCGCGCGCACGGCCCGTTCGAGCTCCGCACCTACCCCGAAGGCCACTCTTGGGGCAATTGGCGCGCGCATTTGCTCGCGGCTTTGAGCGCCATGTGGCCGATGACGAAGTGAGATGAACTCCCTCGTCCTCGGCGCCCGCACGTGGGCGCAGCAAATGATTCGCGAAGGCGCCGCATTTCGCCGCGTGTTGCGCGAGCTCGAATCGCACGCCACATGGACCGACGCCGAGCGCCGCGCCGCGCAGAACGCCGCGCTCGCCCGGCTGTTCGACGCCTGCCACGCGGTGCCGTTCTACCAAGCGCGTCTCGATAACTGGTTCGCCTCACGCAGCGGTGGCAACGTCGACCCGCTCGAACTGCTCGCGCGCGTGCCATTGCTCGACAAGCAGACGGTGCGCGCGCACAACGCCGACTTCCGCGCCGGCGGCCTGCGCGGCCGCCTCGCGCGCAGCGGCTACACCTCCGGCACCACCGGCACGCCGCTGCGCTGCTACCGCGACACCGCGTCGATCACCTTCGAGAATGCCGCGCTGTGGCGTGTGTTCCGCTGGGGTGGTCTCGAGTTGCGCGACAAGCGCGTGATGCTGCGTGGCGATCTCGTCGTCCCGACCGCGCAGCGCGAGCCGCCGTATTGGAAGCTCGCCTCGTCGCGCATCCTGGCGATGTCGTCGTATCACCTCACGCCGTCCACGATCCCGCTCTACGTCGACGCGATGCGCCGCTTCGGGCCGGCGGCCATCCAGGCGTATCCGAGCAGCGTCGCGCTCGTCGCGCAGTGGATGGTGCAACACGGCGAGACATTGCCGCTCAAATGCGTGATCACGTCGAGCGAAACGCTGCTCGACGCGCAACGCGAGCACATCGAACGCGCGTTCGCCTGTCCGGTCATCGACTACTACGGCAACGCCGAGCGCACCGCGATGCTGGCGCGCTGCGAACGCGGCGCCTACCACGCGCTCACCGACTACGCCGTCACCGAGTTCGTCGATCAAGGCGATGGCACCGCCGAGATCGTCGGCACGCCGTTGTTCAACCTGACGATGCCGCTGCTGCGTTACCGCAGCGGCGACGGCGTCGCACTGCCGGCGCCCACCGAGCGCTGCCCGTGCGGCCGCACGTTCCCGGTGACGCATCGCCCGGAAGGCCGCCGCGACGTCTACGTGCTGACGCCCGACGGCCGCCGCATCGGCCGTCTCGACCACGTCTTCAAGGGACTCACCGCGATCCGCGAGGCGCAGATCGTGCAGCCCGCGCTCGACCGCCTGATCATCCGCCTGGTCCCCGACGCCGACTTCGGCCCGGACCACGAAGCCGCCCTGATCGCCCATACAAAGGAAAGGGTCGGCCCCGACCTGTCGATAACCGTCGAACGCGTGGACGCCCTGCCGCGCACTTCGCGGGGCAAACTCCAAGCAATCGTCAGCGAACTCGACGACCCGGGAGTCACCGGCGCCGTGTAGCGCGGCGCCC
Organism: Candidatus Eiseniibacteriota bacterium; assembly: GCA_044229145.1. GTDB lineage: Bacteria > Eisenbacteria > RBG-16-71-46 > CAZEPH01 > CAZEPH01 > JBKJUD01. The sequence continues at coordinate 39,351 of JBGATO010000013.1, forward strand.
GGGCGCCGGGGGGACGGGCTGCGCGGGACGCGGCGCCCGGACTCCTGTCCGGGCGGCCGCTTGGCGCGAACCGCCAGCGGCCGTCGTGGCCGCTGACGGTTCGCGACACCCGCGCTGCCCGTCCCCCCGACACCCGATGCGGCGTATACTTCGCCAACTCACCCAGGAGACCCCAACCGCCGATGTGTGGAATCACCGGAGTCGTCAAGCTCAAGGCGAACGCCGACTGGCGCATGACCCCCGACGTCGCGCAGCGCATGGTGCACACGTTGCGCTTCCGCGGGCCGGACGGGCACGGCGATTGGACCGCGCCGGACGAGCGCGTGTGGTTCGGCCACAGCCGGCTCGCCATCATCGACCTCGAGCACGGCCAGGAGCCGATGCCGAACGAAGACGGCTCGGTGTGGGTGACCTACAACGGCGAGATCTACAACCACCTGGCGATTCGCGCCGAGCTCGAAGCGCTTGGCCACACCTTCCGCACGCGCTGCGACTCCGAAGTCGTGCCGATCGGCTATCGCGAATGGGGAGCGCAAGGTCTGCTCGACCGCCTGCGCGGCATGTTCGGCCTGGCGATCTACGACATCCCGAACCAGAAGTTCCTGCTCGCGCGCGACCGGCTCGGCATCAAGCCGATGTACTGGACGCTAGCCGGCGACGTGCTCCTGTTCGGCAGCGAAATCAAGGCGATGTTGCAGCATCCGCTCAAGCGCGACATCCGTCCCGACGCTGCGGTGTTCGCGCAGTTTCTGTCGACGCGCTACATCCCGGCGCCGCGCACGTCGTTCGCCGGCATCTGGAAGCTGCCGCTGGCGCACTGCATCGAACTCGACCTCGCGCATCCGCCGCGGCCGAGCGACATCGCGCCGCGCCGCTACTGGCACCTGAAGTACGACACCGGCGCGACGGCGCCGTCCTTCGATGACGCATTGCGGCAGGTCGACACGCTGTTCCACGAAACCGTCGACATGCACATGATGTCCGACGTGCCGCTCGGCGCGCAGCTGTCCGGCGGCGTCGACTCGTCACTCATCGTCAGCCACATGGCGCTGGCGCGGCGCGAGCACGGCATCACCGATCCGATCCACACGTATTCGGTCGGCTTCGACGTGCAGAAGTTCAGCGAGCTGCCGTTCGCGCACATGGTCGCCAGCCGCTACGGCACCAAGCACCACGAGATCACCGTCGACGCGCACCAGTTCCTCGACGCGTTCGCGCGCATGTCGTGGGTCTACGACGAACCGATCGGCGAAGCGCCCGGCGTGCCGACGTTCCTCATGTGCGCCGAGGCCAAGAAGCGCATCACCGTCATGCTCACCGGCGAAGGCGGCGACGAATCCTTCGGCGGCTACTCGAAGTACGCGTTCGACCAGTACTCGCGGTTCCTCGACTGGATGCCGGCGGGCGCGCGGCGCGACGTGTTGCGCGGCGCGGCGCATCTCATTCCGTTCGGCGGCCGCCGCGTGCGCAGCATCGTCGAGATCTTGTCGCTCGCGGATCCGGCGGCGCGCTACGGCTCGTGGTACGGCGCGTTCGACACCGCATCGGTGGATGCGCTGCTGACGCCGGAGTACGCGCGTGCCGCCGCCGAATACTCGATCGTCGACCGCGTGCATCAGGAACTCGCCGGCTGCGACACACGCGAGGCGCTGCACCGTCTGCTCTACGCCGACATCCATCTGCGTCTGGTCGACGACCTGCTCATCAAGGGCGACCGCATGGCGATGGCCGCGAGCATCGAGGGCCGCGTGCCGTTCCTCGACCACAAGATGGTGGAGTTCGCCGCGGCGCTGCCGGCGCGCTACAAGGTCGACGGGCTCAAGACGAAGATCCTGCTGAAGAAGCTCGCCGAGAAGTACGTGCCGCTCGAGGCGATCTACCGCCGCAAGGTCGGTTTCACGGTGCCGCTCACCGTGTGGTTCCGCGGGCCGCTGCAGCCGGTGCTGCGCGGCCTGCTGCTCGATGACCGCGCGCTGCAGCGCGGCTACTTCCGTCCCGACGTGGTGCGCCGCACGGTCGAAGATCACCTCGCCGGCCGCGTCGATCGCGAAATGGGCTTGTGGGCGATGATGGCGGTCGAAATGTGGCACCGGCTCTACGTCGACGCCGACGGCAGCGAGTCCGCCGGTGAGGCGTTGCGCGAAGACGTCCTGGCGATGGCAGGCTGGGGAGCCGCCGCCGCGCCACCGGTCCGCGAGATGGCGCTCAGCGCGTAGACGGTCCCGTGCACCGCCTGCTAAACTTCGGCGGTGCGTGGCGCGCGGGTGCGCGCCGCTGTCCTCGGGCCCGGGCCGCCGATGTCGTCGCCAACCCTTCGCCGCTCCCACATGTTGTGGTGTGCCGCGATCATCGCGATCGCGATGACGCTGCACCGCCTGTTGGTCGCGCAATTGCAGAGCGAGTTGCCCGGCCTCATCTATCTTCCGGCGGTTGGCCTCTGCGCGTTCATCGGTGGCGTGGTGCCGGCAGTAGTCGCGATGATCGTCGCGTTCGCCGGGAAGTTTCTCTTCCACGGTCTCATGCCGCCGCACGCGGACACGTGGGTGCGCAACTTCCTGGTGCCGGTGCTCTTCGTGACGGGCGGCGTGCTACTGATCGCCGGGTGCGAGGCGTTACGGCGCATCGAGGCGAGCGCGCGACGCCACCAAGCCGCCGCCGAGGCGAGCGAGCGGCACATGCGCGAATTGGTCGATTCGCTGCCGGTGCTGATTTGGGTCGAGCGCCCGGACGGATCCTTCGAAAGCATCAGCGCGGCGACCAGCCGGTTCGGCGGGCGCAGCCTGCAACAGGTGCAGAATTTCGACTGGGCGCAAGCGGTACATCCCGACGATCGCGAACGCGTCCTGGCGGCCAAGCGCCGATGTCTCGCCACCGGCGATGTCTTCGTCGAAGAATTCCGCAGCTGGCACGACGCGGCGCAGGCGTACCGCTGGGTGCAAGCCACCACGACGCCGGTGCGCGACTCCTCGGGCGTCATCGCGCGTTGGGTCGGATGCGCGGTGGACATCAACGAACGGGTGGCCGCGCAGGAGGCCCTCCGCGAACGCACCCACGAGCAGGCCGCCTCGCTCGACCTCCTGAACACACTGTTCGGCGAGGCGCCGATCGGATTCGGGTACCTCGACGCCCATCTGCGCTACCAGCGCGTGAACGAAACGTTGGCGCGGCTCAATCGCGTGCCGGTCGAACACACCATCGGCCGCACGGTGCCCGAGGTGATGGGTGAGGACGGCGAGCGCATCTTGCCGTTGTTCGACTTCATCTTGCGCACCGGACACGCAGTGCTGAATCACGAGATCGTGCGGCACCTGCCCGGCGGCGAGAAGGCGTTTCGCGTGCTCAACTACTACCCGGTGCGAGCCGGCGGCGAAGAGATCGTCGGCGTCGGCGCGCTCGTGCAGGACGTCACCGACCGTCGTCTCGCGGAGGAGGCCGCCGATCGCTGGCGGCAGCGCTACGACGCGGCCACGGAAGCCGCCGGCCACCTGGTGTTCGACTGGACGCCGGGCACGCGCGAGGTGACCTACGGCGGCAACGTGCGCGGGGTGCTCGGCCGCACCGCGGAGCAGTTGGCGGGCGGCCTCGATCAGTGGCTCGACGACATCGTGCATGCCGAAGACCGCGCGCTCGTTGCCTCGACCTTCGAGGACGCGTCGAACAGCGATGCGCGCGTCCACCTCGACTACCGAATCCGGCGCGGCGACGGCTCGGTGCGCCACGTCGAGCACACCGGGCGCTTCTTGCGGGCCACCGAACATTCGCCGCGGCGCCTGGTTGGCTTCGTGTCGGACATCACCGATCGCGTGCGCGCGCGCGAGGACATCCAGCGTCGCGCCGAGGAACTGCGCGCCGCCAACCGCGCCAAGGAACAATTCCTCGCCATGCTGGCGCACGAACTGCGCAACCCGCTCGCGGCCATCCTGCACGCCGACTACGCGCTGCAGAACTTGACGCCGTCGGCCGAGCAGTCGACACAATTGCGTGGCATCATCTCGCGCCAGGCCGAACATCTGTCCCGGCTCGTCGATGATCTGCTCGACGTGTCGCGGGTCACCCAAGGAAAGGTCGAACTCAAGCGCACCGCCGTGTCGGTGGCGGCCATCGTACAGCGCGCCGTGGAATCGTGCCGGGTGTTGCTCGACGCGCGCGGGCATCAGCTCACGGTGGCCGAACCGGTGGATCCCATCGTGGTGTGGGCGGACGCGACGCGTATCGAGCAGGTCATCGTGAACCTGCTGACCAACGCCGCGAAGTTCACCGATCCCGGCGGCGCGATTCACGTCTCGGTCAGCCGCGGCGACGATGTCGCGCTGCTCGAAGTGCGCGACAATGGCGTCGGCATGACGCCTGACATGATGGAGCGCGCCTTCGATCTCTTCACGCAGGCAGACGGCACGCTCGATCGCAGCAATGCGGGATTGGGAATCGGGCTCACGCTGGTGCGCACGCTGGTGGAACTGCATGGCGGGAGCGTGCGCGTGGCGAGCAGCGGCTTGGGACGCGGCTGCGCGTTCACCATCGAGCTGCCGCTCGCCGCGGCGAATGCTGGCGGGCCGGTCAATGCCGGCGACGGCGTCCGCGCGGGAACGCTCGACGCACCGTTGCGCATCATGGTGGTCGAGGACGACCTCGACGTTGCCACCGCCTTGAAGGGGCTCCTCCAGGCGTGGGGGCATGCCGTGGTCGTCGCGACCAGCGGCACCGAGTGCATCCGCCGCGCCCCGGTCGTCCAGCCCGACCTGCTGTTGTTGGACATCGGTCTGCCGGGGGCCGACGGCTTCACCGTGGCGGCGCAACTGCGCCCGCATCCGGCGCTGCGCGACACCACCTTCGCGGCGCTGAGCGGCTACGGTCAGCAGGATGACGTCGAACGCTCGCGTGCGGCCGGCTGCGACATCCACCTCACCAAACCCGTCACGGCGGAGGAGTTGCGCGAGATTCTGGCCGTCGCCGCGGATCGCCGCGCGGCGAGCCGGGACGCGTCCTCCGCCGAATTGTAGGGCTGGCCGCACGGCGCGGTCCCGCCGCGCGTGCATCGCTTCGTCGGTTCCCCCGCATCCAAGACCGCAGACCGAGCCGTGGTTGACGGAACCGAGCCCGCGGCCGATGATCCGGGAAACTCGCCCGCCGTGCCACGGACGCGCCGCGGCGACCCATGCAGGAGACGCCTTCGACGTGACCGACCGACCCAAGAAGAAGCCCGCATCCCCCGCGAAGTCTGCGACCCGGCGCGCCCGCGCCTCCGTTTCACGCTCGGCGGCCCGCGCGCTCGCCGACATGGCGCGCGCCGCGAGTGAGGACGCCGCGAAGGATCCCGCGGCGCCCCAAGTCATCGTGGTGCCACGCAAGCGCACGTCGCGCGGCCGCCGCGGCACGCCGAAGTCCGGCATGTGGCCGGTCGTGCCCTTGCGTGACGCAGTGGTATTCCCGCACATGCTAGTTCCGCTCATGGTCGGCCGCCAGCGGTCCGCCGGCGCCATCGACTTCGCGCTCGGCTCCGATGGCGACGAACGAGTGGTGCTGGTCTCGCAGCGCAATCCGAAGGTCGATCAAGTGGGCGCGGACGACATCTACCGCGTCGGCACGCTGGCGAAGATCGAGGCGGCGCGGCGCGCGCTCGGCGGCGGCTTGCAGATCCTGGTCGAAGGCTTGGTCCGCGTGCGCATCGTCGACGTGCTGCAGGAAGAGCCGTACATGACGGTGGCGGTCGAGGAGATTCGCGACCACGCGCCGGACGAGGTCGAGCGCGAGGCCCTCGTCCGTTCGGTGCAGACGCTCTTCGAGCAGTATGTGCAGGCCGGCGCCAACGTGATGCCGGATGTCGCCCAAGCGGTGACGCAGGAGCAGGATGCGAGTTACCTCGCAGACCTGGTTGCCAGCGCGCCCAACCTCGATCGCGAGCAGCGCCAGCACTTGCTCGAGACCGCGGACGTCGGTGAGCGCCTGCGCTTCCTCGCCGACTTCATGGCGAAGCAGAACGAAGTGCTCGCGCTCACCAACAAGATCCAGTCCGACGTCCGCTCGACGATGGACAAGGCGCAGCGCGAACATATTCTGCGCGAGCAACTGCGCGCCATCCGCAAGGAGCTCGGCGAGGAGGAAGGGGAGAACGAGCACCAGGAATTGCGCGACAAGATCACCGCCGCCGGCATGCCGGAGGAGGTGCACAAGCGCGCGTTCAAGGAGCTCGACCGCCTGCAGCAGCTGCACCAGGCCAGCCCTGAGGTCGGGGTGATCCGCACCTATCTCGACTGGCTGGTGTCGTTGCCGTGGAAGGAGCCCGAGCCGGAGAGCTGGGATATCTCGACCGCCGCGCAGGTGCTCGACGAAGACCATTACGGTTTGTCGAAGATCAAGGACCGCATCCTGGAGTTCATGGCGGTGCGACAGCGCGTGCAGCGCGTGCGCTCGCCAATCCTGTGCTTCGTCGGGCCGCCCGGCGTCGGCAAGACGTCGCTCGGCCGCTCGATCGCGCGGGCGATGGGCCGCAAGTTCATCCGCATTTCGCTCGGCGGCATTCGCGACGAGGCGGAAATCCGCGGCCACCGGCGCACCTACGTCGGTGCGCTGCCCGGCCGCATCATCCAGTCGATGAAGCAGGCGGGCACGCGCAACCCGGTGTTCATGCTCGACGAAATCGACAAGATCGGCACCGACTTCCGCGGCGATCCGTCGTCGGCGCTGCTCGAAGTGCTGGACCCGGAGCAGAACCGCGAGTTCAGCGATCACTACCTCGAGGTGCCGTACGACCTGTCGCAGGTGCTGTTCGTCACCACCGCCAACATCGCCGACACCATTTCACCACCGCTGCGCGACCGCATGGAGGTGATCCGGCTTCCCGGCTACACCGAGGAAGAGAAGCTGGCGATCGCGCGGCAATATCTGGTGCCGCGCCAGCTCTCCGAGCATGGCCTCACCGTCGACAACCTCGAATTCACCGATGATGCCTTGCGCGGCATCATCCAGCGGTACACGCGCGAGGCCGGCGTGCGCAATCTCGAACGCGAGATCGCCAACGTCACGCGCAAGATCCCGCGCCGTATCATGGAGGGGCACACCGAGAAGGTGACGCCGGATCTCGGCGTGCTCGCCGAGATGCTCGGGCCCCCGCGGTTCGACAGCGGCGAGCTCGAGGCGGAAGATCGCGTGGGCGCGGTGACTGGCGTGTCGGTGAGCGAGTACGGCGGCGACGTGATGACCGTCGAGGCCATCCTGCTCGACGGCAAACAGGATCTCGTGCTCACCGGCCAGCTCGGCAAGGTGATGGAGGAATCGGCACGCGCCGCGTTGTCGTACGCGCGTGCCCATGCTCGCGAGTGGGGCGTGCCGGCGGACATCTTCGAAAAGAAGGGCCTGCACGTGCACGTTCCGGCGGGCGCGATTCCGAAGGACGGCCCGAGTGCCGGCGTGACGATGACGACGGCGCTGGTCAGCGCCCTCACTGGACGCCCGGTGGCGTGCGACCTCGCGATGACCGGCGAGATCACGTTGCTCGGCAAGGTGCTGCCGATCGGCGGCGTGAAGGAAAAGATGCTCGCCGCACACCGCGCCGGCATCAAGACCTTCCTCTTGCCGAAGAAGAACGAGCGCGACCTCGCGGACGTGCCGGCGGAAGTGAAGGACGCGTTGCGAGTGGTGCTGGTGGAGAACGTCGAGGACGTGCTGCGCCACGCGCTGCGCCCGACACCGCCGGAGACCGGACGCACCGAGGAGAAGCCGTCGTCCAGCCGCACCGCATCGCTCCCGGCCCTGCCGCCCGCGCACGCATGATCCGCGTGTCGCGGATGGCAAGTTCCCGCTAGACTCGAGCGCGGCGGGACGGGGCGATCAACGCCGTGCCCGCCGCGCGCGCATTCCCCCACACTTCGATGAGGACCATGACTGGATTCGAGGCCAACCGCGCCGCGCCGCTCGGCGTGCATCCGCTCCGCCAGGTGTTCACCGGTATCGATGTGTCGCCCGCCTTCGCGGAGGTCGTGGCGGACGAAGCCGCGCGCGGGCCGTTCCTCGATGCCGCTCTGGTGAGCGTCGACGAAGGCCGCGGCTTCATGTGGGTCAACGATGAGGACGGCGTGCTGCACGTCAGCCAGATGTACCTGCGCACCGGCGAGCTGCATTCGCTCTACCTCGACGTGGTGCACGAACTCACGCACGTGCGGCAGTTCCACCACGGCCTCGAATTGTTCGACGAGAATTTCGAATACGTCGACCGCCCGACGGAGATCGAGGCGTACGCGATTTCGGTGCGCGAGGCGCAGCGGATGGGCATGTCGCTCGAGGCGATCATGGACTATCTCGTGGTGCCGTGGATTTCGCCCGAGGAACACGTGCGGCTGGCACGTGCCTGCGGGCTCGACGTGCCGGATCCGGTGGCGGAGTAGTGGTAGGCAGAAGTTGCCCTCTGGATGAGACCCGGGTAGAATCGTACTACGGTTGAGGACGAGAAAGAGTCCCCACCCGTGTCCGCATCTGCAATCTCCCGGATCCCCCTACCGTTCGGAGGTTTCATGCGCCGCCCGTGGATCGCCCTCGCCTCCGCTTGCCTCCTGGCGTCGCAGCCTGCGCACGCAGCTCTCGTCATCAATGCTGTCCGGCCGTGGGCCGGATCGACGGGTGTGATCGATTCCTCCCCCAGTCAACTCACGTTGTACAATTCCGGGCCCGCGACGGTGGATCTCGGATCGCACGAAATCCGGGCAGTCGGAGACACCGTGCTCACCGCCCCGCTCCCTGCGTGGCTGCTTCCGCCCGGAGCATATTGCCTCGTCAATTTCGGCGACGGTCCGCTCGATGACACTCTCGCCGGAGACAGCACGCTGGTGTATGCGATCCCGACGGCGGTCGAGTTGCAGCCAGAAGCCGGCGAAGCCGCCTTGTATAGTGGTGGAACGCAGATCGATTTCGTGTGCTGGGGATTCGGCACGGCGAGTTTTGGCGCGGCATACTTTGACGCTGTCACGTCCGCCCCACAGGCGTGGCCGGCCGGCGCGTTCGCCGATCTCACCACGTCCGATTCGCAGGGGCACCTGCAGCGGATTCCCTCGGGCTACGACACGAATCGCGTGACCGACTGGCAGGTGAACTCCGCGACGTACGTCGCACCGCCCGTGCTGGAGTCGCACAACGACGTGCAAATCGCGCCCGCCAACGGCGAACTCGTGGACGGATCCGCGGTCACCTTGCAGTGGCGCTCGGTGCCGGACGCTGCAGCCTATCGCGTTCAGGTCGCCGAGGACTCGACCTTCGAGCTCCTGCTCGTCGACGACACCGTGTCCGCCACCTCGTACCTCGTGGGCGGCGTGCCCGCAGATGCCGTGATGTACTGGCGGATCGTCCCTGACCTGCCGGGCGGTCCGTATCCCGCGTCCGTGTGGCAGTTCGTGTCGACCGGCGCGGCGGCAGCACCGCACGCGCTGCATGCGGCGCTGCAGCCGCAGGTCGCCGTGCCGCAGCTCTATCAGCACAAGGACACCCCACTCCTCTGCGATTGGAGTCTGGCGTCGCAGATTTCGCCGGTGCCGTTGCACCGCAAGACGTTTCGTCCGGCGTGCCGCGAAGGCAGCAGCCCGGAGACGCAGAGCGGTCCGTGGGACGCGCCGCACGCGACCACCGGCGCGCACATCCGCGCGTGCCGCCACTGCAACATGTACTGCGTGCGCGCCGCGTTCCAGATGGTGAACGCGTTCTACGGCGGCACGCTGACCCAGGACGAAATCGCCGTCCATCTCTGGAACCACTACAACCCCGGCCCGGAGGGTGACCTCGGCCACGGCCAGGGTGGTGCGGCCGACACCATGCTGACCGTGCTGCGCTGGGCCCTGCGCGACACGGCGCGACGCATCGAGCGGGCCGACCCGTCGATCGCGCGCATCCGCACGGAAATCCTCGCGGGACGTCCGGTGGTCGGCGTGATCTTTTCGCGGCACGCGCGATGGACCCCAGAGGACAACGAGTCGCACTGCGTGGTCTTCGACGGCGTCGAGGACAAGATCACGACGCGCAAGGTCGTCGTCGGCCGCAATCCGAACGGCACACCGATCGTGCGCACCGACAGCACGACGCGCACGTGGTTGCACATGCTGGACCCGATTCCTGACGGCTCGAAGTGGTACGACCTGACCGACCTGCGCGGTCCGCTCGCGTTCTATCTCAACGCGACGATGCGCGGCGAGGCCGGCAGCACGCTGATCCGCGCGAACGGGCAATGGGTCGATCGCGACACCGACGGCCTGGTCGATTTCGACGAGGGCCTGCGAGCCGACGGCACGCTCGATCCTACCCGCCGCCGCTACGAGTGCCGCGCGGACCGTGCCGACACCGACGGTGACGGCATCGGCGACAAGCAGGAGATCCGCGCGTACACCTTCCATGCCGTCGATCACCCGACGCATCCCGTGCCGCCGCCCGTGCCCGGCCTGCACCCCAATGCGACGCAGCGATTGGCTTTCGCGGATGTCGACAACGACGGCCGCCGCGCCGAGCGTGACGCGGACACCGATGGCGACGGCTTCGAGGATGGGTTCGAGGACTGCAATCGCAACGGCAAGGGGCCCGAACTCGCCCCCAATCCGGCATGCAAGGTTGGAGGGGAAACCTGTGTCTTCAATCCTGGCGAACCGGTGCGCCGCGGCGGGCCGCCTCCCCGCGGCCTCAAGTGTGTGTCGGCCGTGCCGCGCCGTCCGGGCGACGGTGAGGCGGTCGGCACGCCGTTGCCGGATGGCGGCTGCGGCGACGTCACGCTCGACGTCGATGAACACTGGAGCGTGCTCGATCTCGACGTCACACTGTCCATCACGCACCCGCGGGATGGCGACCTCGACCTCGAGTTGATCTCGCCGTCCGGCACCGTCGTGCCGCTCGCACTGGATCGGGGCGGGTTCGGCGCGAACTACGAGGGGACGGTGTTCGATGACGAGGCTGACGCCGTCGTCTCCGATGGCGTCGCGCCGTTCGTCGGGCGCTATCGTCCCGAGTCCACGCTATGGCTAGTCGATGGCGAAGACGCGTTCGGCGCATGGCGACTGCACGTCTGCGACGATTCGCTCGACGCCGCAGGCACGCTCGACTCGTTGTGTGTGAGCATCGAGTTCGATCCCGACGGCGCGACCGCCGCGCACGAAGGCGGCGCGGCGCCGGATCACGCCCGGCCGCCCCTTGCCGTGCGAGTGTCGGCCAACCCGGTGCGCGGGGTGGCGCGCATCCTCGTCTCGGTGTCGGGCGCGGGAACGACCGACGTGGAGGTGTTCGACATTGCGGGGCGTCGCTGCGCGCGGCTGGCGCAGCGGTGGTTGCCGGCGGGCGACTGGAGCATCCCGTGGACCGGTGCGGCGTCAGCGTCCGACGGCGTCTACTTCGTCCGCGTGCGGCACGCGGGCCTCACACGAATCGAACGTCTCACGGTTGCGCACTAGCGCGTGCATCGTGATCCGCGCTACGCCGCCGCGGCGGCGCGGATCACGATCGCCGTGAGATCGTCGGCCGCCGCGCGTCCGCCTTCCCAGGTGCGGATGTCGTCGACCAAGCGTTCGAGCACCGTCGCGGCATCGCGGCCTTGCTCGCGGCGCAGCAACTCGACGACGCGCGCTTCGTCATAGAGCGATTTGTCCGGCGCCTCGGCTTCGGTGACGCCGTCGGTGAACAGCGCCAAGGTATCGCCGGGCGCTAGCGTGACGGTGCCTTGGCTGTAGGCGGCGTCCGGCATGATGCCGAGGATGAAGCCGCCTTCCTCCAACTTCTCCAAGCTGCCGTCCGCGCGCAAGAGCAGCGGCGACGGATGCCCGGCGTTGACGTACTCCATGCGCAGGGTCACCGGATCGAGTGCGGCGAAGAAAAACGTCACGAACTTCCCTGGCTCCATGCTGGCTTCGAGCAGGCGGTTGACGCGCTCGGTGACGCCGCACGGCGTGGAGTCCACCGCCGCGCTCGAGACCAACGCCGCTTTCACGCTCGACATCAGGAGCGCCGCGCCGACGCCGTGGCCGCTGACATCGGCAATCGCGATGCCGATGCGGCCATCGGTCAGCGGGACGAAGTCGTAGTAGTCGCCGCCGACCTGCTCGGACATCGCGTTGGTGGCGGCCACTTGCAAGGCCGGCAGCGTCGGCGGGGCGGCCGGCAGCAGCCGCGTCTGGATGCGGCGCGCGAGTTCGAGTTCGTGTTGGAGGCGGTCGCGTTCGCGCATCGCCTCGTGGCCGGCCGCGAGCCCTTCGGCCATCGAGTTGAACGCGGCGGCGAGTTCGCCGAACTCGTCGGCACTGGTGACTTCGACACGCGTCGTGAAGTCACCGCTGCCGATGGCCTGCGCCGCGACCTGCAAGCGACGAGTGCCCTGCGTAATCAGCCGCGCGATGCGTCCCCCCCAGATCATCGGGACGATCCACGCGAGGAGCGCCAAGCCGAAGATGAAGGCGAGCAAGATGTCGACGCCGCGGCCCGCGGGATCGCGGTAGACGGAGCGCAGGCCGGCGATCTCCGCGAAGGCGGGCCGCGTGAACACCGGCACGGTGGTGGAATTCCAGCGCGTGCCGTTCCACATCAGGGTCGGCACCGAATACACGCCCACCGGCATGGGCGACAACTGGCCGCCGCGATAGGTGCGATAGCGTCCGGTGCCGATCATCAGAATGTGGAGTTTGACGATCACGCTCTCGGCCGGAATCGTGGTGACCGAATCCATGTACGCGCGCCGCTCGCGGCGCGTCATTCCGCGCAATCGCTTCGTGCGCTCCGCGCTGGATTCCGTCGAGCTGGTGACCTTCGCGCCCGACAGACTCAAATTGACGTTGAGGTTGTCGTCGCCGGTGTCCGGACCTCCGCCCACCATGAGGAGATCGCTGCGCATCGCGCGCGCGAGATTCTCGACGCGAGCCGAATCCACCAATTCGTACGTGAGCAGCGCCAGTGAATCGCGCCCGTTGGCCGGCGGCCAGATCGCGGCCTCCATCCAGCGGTACGCGTCGTGACGCACGACGAACGACTGGAGATAGAGGCTGTCCTTGGCCGCTACAAGGGCGGGCGTCGAAAACAACGAGTCGGCGTGTTCGCCCAGCGTGCCGGCCACCCGCCATCCCTGCGGTGTGCGTTCGAGGACGCCGGCATCGACATGCCGGACCGCCAAGTCGCGCGCGTTGGCAGACACTGCCGTGATGACGTCTGCTGCACCGTCCGGCGTGCTCCGGCGGAGCGGCTCGATCCAGGGGCGCACGGCGGCGTGGAGACGTAGGTCGGTCTCGACCGACTGCGCGCGGAATTGTCCCGAGCGCACCCACGCCAGCAAGCTGAGCAGCAGCACCGCGAGGAGTGCCGGCGTGGCGCCGAAGATCCCGAAGGCCAGCACGAGCTTGAGCTTGAGCGGCGCCCGGCGAATGCCGCGGCGCCCCGCCTCGACCCACGCGCGCGGCGCGGCGATCCACAACCACGCCATGGCCCAGCCGAACAGCGCTTGGTCGATGCGGACGAACACGCCGGTGACCGGGACCGTGTAGGTCGCCTCGCGGACGACCATCCGCACCGTGAACAAGACGGCGAACGCGCCGCCGAACGCCAGCAGTTCTCGCGTCGTGTGCGCGGTGATCCATCCGGCGATCTGTTTGCGCGTCACGAGCCCGAACATCGCGCCGCTGAACATCGCCGAGCCTGGGCTGCGGGCGGCGGTCGCGATCGTGAGGATCGCCCACAGGACGAAATACGCACGTCGCCAGCCGCGCAGTTGGCGCCAGGCGGGCGGCAGCAGAATCGCAAGGATGCCGGCCGCGGTGAGGGCCTGCACCGGGCGCACCGCCGGCCAGACGAACAACAGCGAGGCGGCGACCAGGTTGGCGATGAACAGCGCGAGCAGAATGCCGAAGCGGGGCAGGCGTTGCGGGGGCGCGGGGGGGAGAGATTTCACGACAGTCCTCCGGCGACGGCGCACCAGGCGCGCACGACGAGCGGCGCATCATACGCGACGGTAGAGCGCGCCGCCAGGACAGCCAAAGTGAGGATAGCCTAACTCGCGATGTCCACCATCATGGTCCTCCGGTGGCCCATCGTGCAACCTCGTCCGCCGCACCGGCGTCTCAGCCCCGGGTCGTCCGGCGCGGCAGAGCTGGCGGTGTCGGACCGCCCGCCGCGGGGAGCACGGCGCCGTCGCAGTGGGAGGCGCCGTGCCGACCCCGCCGGACTCCGAAGTTTCCACCACGCCCGATTCCGCGAGTGGTAGGCTGTCTCCAGCCGCGACGGGCTCCCACGGCGCGATCGCGGAACGTGCAAGGAGGTTGAATTACCATGTTGCGTCAGGTGAGGCTGTGGGTACTCGCCAGCCTCGTATGCGCTGTCCTCGTGCCGGCAACGGTGAACGCGCAGGGCGGCGGAGGCGGCGGGGGCGGCGGGGGCGGAGCCAAGGGCGGAGGTGCCGGGGGGTCGGTGAATCCGTCGACCACGCCCGCACCGAACACCGGTACGCTGACCAATCCGTTCGACGCCGGCCAATACGCCGGCAAGGATAAACTGCCGGAGTGGGCGCGTGATCCCATTCTGGCGGCGCAGGAAGACGGTGAACTCCCGCGCCTCCCCGCGAAGATGACGCTTGCCGCGGCGCTCGATTCATTGCACTGCATGGTGGCCGGGAAGCAACCGTATCCCTTCGAGGCCGTCAAGCTCACGCAAGGCCAATCGGTGACCGCCAGCGTCGTCGCCGATTGCCCGGACGTGCGCTTCCACGTGCGGCTCGCGGGACCGCAACTTCCGCCCGGCACCAAGGGCAAGACCTTCAAGGTGACGGTCAGTGTCGATCAGGGCGAAACACGCGTGGTGACCGCGAAGGCGGGCAAGGACATCGTCCTCACGCTGCCCGACAACTCGACGATGATGACGGGCAAGCCGAGTTCCCAGTGGCTCGACGTGCCGATGAGCGGGGCGCGGCCGGTCAAGGTCACGGTGACGGTCGATGAGGCGCCGGGCGGGTGGCTGCTCGCCGACCTCCGCGCAACGCGGCCGCCGAGCGCATCGTCGATGCACTAGCCGCACACGATCCGGTATCCGAAGGGCGAGGGCCATCCCCTCGCCCTTCGCGCATCTGGACCCACCCCGCGCGTTGACGGTCTCGTCGCGGCGCTGCTACGGTCCCGGCCTCATGAGCCTGCTCGATCGCCTCGTCGTCGGCACGTTGCCCCTGGTGCCCAAGCCGCTCGTCCACCGCATCGCCAGCCGCTACATCGCGGGCGATGGGCTGGCCGATGCCATTCGCGTCGTGCGGACACTCAACGCCGAAGGCGCACTCGGCACCATCGACGTCCTCGGAGAAGACATCTTCACGCAGGCCGAAGCGGAAGCCGGCATGCGCGAATACCTCCAGGTGCTCGACGCGATCACGGCCGAGAAGGTCGCCGGCAATATCTCGGTGAAATTGTCCGCGCTCGGGCTGCGCATCGACACCGAGCTGTGCTATCGCCTGATGCGCGAATTGGTGGCCGCGGCGGCGGCACGCGATTGTTTCGTGCGCATCGACATGGAAGACGCGACGGTCACCGACGCCACGCTACGGATCTACGATCGGTTGGTGCAGGAGTTCCCGCGCGTGGGCGTGGTGTTCCAGGCGTGCTTGCGGCGCACCCTCGACGATGCGCATCAGTACGTGCAGTCGAAGACCAACGTGCGGCTGTGCAAGGGCATCTATCGCGAGGCACGCGCCGTTGCCTATCACGACCGCGAGATCGTGCGGCGCAACTACGTGGCAATCCTCGAGACGCTGCTGCGCGGCGGTTCGTACGTCGGCATCGCGACGCACGACGAATACCTCACCGCGGAGGCGATCCGCGTGGTGCGCGAACTGGGGCTCTCGCGCGACCAGTACGAATTCCAGATGTTGCTTGGCGTCGACGATGAATTGCGCCGCATCTTGCTCGCCACCGGGCACCGTGTGCGAATCTACGTGCCGTTCGGCGCGCGGTGGTATGCCTACTCGACGCGCCGCCTGAAGGAAAATCCGCAGATCGCCGGCTACGTCGCCAAGGCGATGTTCTCGTCGTAGACGATCGCCGTCGTCTGCGCGATCGTTGTGCGACACATGCCGGCACGCTCGCAAGCTTCCCGCACGAGCCGTTCGAATCGCGCGATGTAGCGGCGGTCACCGGCTTCACGCGCGGCGATCGCGTCGCGCGCCGCCGCGCAGAGTTGATGTTGCAGCACCACCGGGACCCGGTCGAGACGCCGCAGGACATCCGGCAGCGCCAGATAGCTCGGCATGTGGTCGATGAGCTCCGGTGTGCGCGCCAGTGCGTAGAGATCGCACGCCCTCTCGCCGCCCGGGACCAAGCCGCGCGCCTGCAGCAAGTGCGTGAACTCGTGCGCCAGGGTGAAGAGATCGAGCCGCCGCGGCCGCACCCAGACGCCGGGATGCGCCGGGTCAAGGGAACCCCAGCCGAGGATGCCGCGCTTCTTCACCAACCCCACGCGAATCGTGAGCCCTTCGAGTTCGGGGAAGTGGTGCCGCGCGAGTTCCAGCCGTTCGACGATGCGCTTGTGGTGGCGGGAATGCAGCGCCAGGCGCGAAAACGTCCAGCGTGGCGGACCGTCCGGCGTGACGAGGTGAAGTGCGGGGGCGGGATGGACAGGCTGCGTGGCCGCCGCTGCGTCCACCGTGAAGTCGAAAGCGAGTTGGGCGTGCGATGAGCGTGGGCGCATGCGCGGGAGACTAGGGATGCGCACTCCGCGCGTCAATCGGACCACGCGCGCCGACGGACCCGCGTGTGCGCCGCCGGTCGTAGTGCAGAGTTTCCGGTATTGCATTCGTCGCACGCTGCCTAGACTGGACGGCTGGCGGGGATGGCGCCACGCGCGTGTCTTCGATGCCGTGCGAGTGACCTCAGGTGATTGCCACGTTCCCGTAGTGCATCGACGCGAATTGTGTGTGCGGGAGACGCGATGTCTCGTCCGGAGCGAGTCGACGAGTGGAAGGCGGGGTGCCTCCCGCTGGTGATCAGCGTGTGCGGCCATCGCACCGTGCCCGAGTCGGACGTCCCCGCACTCGAACATGCAGTGCGGGATGTGCTCCGCGCGCTGCGGGAGGCGTTTCCGCACACGCCGCTCGTCGTGCTGTCGTCGCTCGCGGAAGGCGCCGACCGGCTGGTGGCGCGGATCGCGTTGCAAGACGGTGCGCACGTCGTTGCCGTGTTGCCGGTACCCGCCGACGAGTACGCGCGCGAGTTTCCGCTCCCCGCGTCGCGCGACGAATTTCACTTTCTCTGGGAGCACGCGGCCGCGCGCCACGTGGTGCCGGCGGTGGATGCGAATCCCAGCCATCGGTACGTGGCGGTCGCACGCCATCTCACCCAACGCGCACACGTGCTGCTGGCGCTGTGGGACGGCGAGGCGTCGCGCGGTCCGGGCGGAACCGCGACGCTGGTCCACGCTTTTCGCACCGGCACGCTGCCGCCCGATCCCGCCGCCGTCGACGGCGTGCCGGGCGAGCAATGGGGCTTGCTGGCGTGGATCCGCACGCCCCGCGGGGCCACGGCGGCGGCCAGCAGCGTATGCGTCTGGGAAGAAGTCCTCGACGGCACGTCGCAGCGCATCACGGGGCCGTCCGCCTGCCGCGACGCGCGCGCCCGCGATGTCGCCGCCCTCAACGCATGCCTGGCGAACCGGTCCGCGCCCCAGGTGGCGCCGGGCGACGACATCTTGACCGTGCGAATGCGCGCCGCCAGCGCGTTGGCCGACGCGCTCACGCGGCAGCGCACCCTCGTGCATGCCGCCGTCACGGCCGCGCTCATCCTCGCCGTCGGCGTGTTCAGCGCCTGGCACCTGCTGTGGACGCCGGCGATGTGGTTATTGCCGGTGTACGCGGGCGTGATCGCTGCGGCATTGGCCGGCGAGGTGTGGGTGCGCCGGCGATCGTTCGAGGCTCGCGTGTGGCTGACGCGCAGCGTGTCGGAGGCGCTGCGCGTGCAGACCGCATGGTGCCGGGCGGGCGTGGTGAACGTCGCGGCCGACTGCTATCCGCTGTTCGCGGCGCGCGACATCCGCGCCTTGCGCTGCGCGGTGCGCGGTGCCGCCGCGGAGTGCGGCGGCGATTGCCCCGGCGCAAACATGGAGGCGTTGCGCGCGGTGCGCGAGTCGTGGGTGGCCGAGCAGGCGGACTACTACGGCAGCCGCGCGGCCTGCTATCAGCGCGAGCACCGCCGGCACGACCGGCTGTGGCAGGCGATGCTCGCGGTGCATGTGCTCAGCGTCGCCGCGCTGTACTGGGCGATGACGGACGGTCCGTGGGCCGCGGCGCACAGCGGCACGCACGGCGGCGTGCCGCCGTATCACTGGGGCATCCTGCTCATCATCCTGCCGCTTGCGTGCATCACGCTGATGCGCCAGAGCTATCTGCGCCACGGCCGGGTCGCGGAGTGGCGGCGCTACCGCGGCGCGGCCGACCTGTTCGCGCGGGCCGATGCCGCGCTCGTCGCCGCGCTGGAAGCGGAGGATGCCGCCCGGGCACGCGCACTGATTCGCGAACTCGGGCGCGAGGCGCTGGCCGAGCACGCCGAGTGGCTCATGCTGCACCTCGATCGCCCGCTCGAAGTGGAGCCGGCGTGACGGCGCGGGCCGCGTCGCCGGCAGAGCCGCGCGTCTTCGTGAGCCACGCGGCGGCGAAGGACGGCGGTTTCGCCCGCCGCCTATGTGCCGGACTGGAAGCGCGCGGCGTGCCGTGCTGGATCGCGCCCCGCGATGCCGGCGGTGGCGAATGGGCGCAGCAAATCGACGAGGCGCTCAGCGCCTGCCAGGTGCTCTTGGTGGTCGTGTCGCCCGCGGCGGAGCGGTCGGAGATGGTGCGCCGCGAGTTGGCGCGCGCGGCGGCGTTGCGCAAGCCGTTCGTCCCGGTGCGTCGCGGGGAGCAGCCGTTGCACGGGGCGCTCGAATTCTTCGTCTCCGCCTTCCACCACGAAATCGTCAGTGCCCGGCCGCCGGCGCGCGAGCTCGATCGGCTCGCCCGCGTCGTGCGGCGTGCCGCGGCGATGGGAAGTCGACCGCGTGTGGCACGCGCGCGCTGCACGCGCCACACGGTGGCGCTGCTGCCGTGGACGGCGAGCGGCACGCGCGCGGACGCGGAGTTGGCCCGCGGTCTCGGCGAAGTCTGCGCCGCCGAACTCGCACGCGATGGCGGCTGCGCGGTCATTCCGCCCGCGAGCCTCCCGCCGTCGTGGGAGCAGGACGCGCGCGCCGCCGCGCGTGCGTGCGGCGCGACGCTTCTGCTCACCGGCGTGCTGCTCTCCACCGGCCGCGCGCTGCAGGCCACCGTGACTCTGGTCGATGTCGAACACGGACACACGAGGTGGGCGGCCTCGCGGCGCGGGTCGACGGCGCGATTGCTCGCCCTGGAGGACGAAATGCTCGACGCGGTGCGCGGCGCGTTGCGTGCCACGCGCACTGCGAGTGGTGCAGAGGAGGACGGCGGCACGACCGCCGGCCGCGCGCGATTCCTGCGCGCCCTCGGCTGGTTGAGCCGGGTGGACAGCGTGCGCGCGCTGCGCCGCGCGCGCCGGTTGCTGGATGCGGTGCCGCTCGACGCGGCCGGCCCCGGGGACGTCCGCGCGGCGCGGGCCCGCGCGGCGGCGGCGCTCTACGACCACACCGACCGGCCCGAGTACCTCGCGGCGGCGCGCCACGAAGCGCGGTTGGCGGCCCGCGAGCACGGGAGCGGACCGGCTACCACCTTGGCACTCGCCCACGTGGCGCTGCGCACCGGGCATCCCGAGCAGGCCGAATCGCTGTACCGCCGCGCGCTCGAGCAGTCCCCGCGTCTGGTGGAGGCGTACGTCGGCCTGGCGCGCGTGCACGCCACGCGCGGCGCGTGGGCGGCAGGGGCCACGGCGTGCCGGCAGGCGCTGCGCCGCGTGCCCGGCGCATGGATCGCGTGGGATCAGCTCGGCAAGTTGTGGTTCGCCCAGGGACGATTCCGCGACGCCGCGGGCGCGTTCGCGCGCGTCGCCGCCGCGATTCCGCACCCGGCTGCCGCGCACGCGAATCGCGCCGCCGCGCTCTTCCTGGCCGGCGACGACGACGGCGCCATGGAGGAGTTCCGCCGCTCATGGCGCCTCGCGCACACCGCGCGCACCGCCACCAGCATCTGCACCGCGCAGTTCTTCCGCGGCGCGTTCGCCAACGCCGTGCAGTGGGCCGAGCGCGCGACGCGGCTGCAGCCGGAAGACCCGATGACGTGGGGAAATCTGGGCGATGCGCAGGCGCGGGTCGCGCATCGCCGCGAGGCAGCAGGCGCCGCGTACCGCCACGCCATCACGCTCATGCGCCGGCACCTCCGGCGGTCGCCGCGCGACCCCGAAGCGCGAGCCCGTCTGGCGTGCTGGCTGGTCAAGATCGGGCGCGGCGACGACGCCACGCGCGAAATCCGCCGCGCGCTGCGCGACGCGCCCGCCGACGCCACCGTGCTGCTCGACGCCGCCGTGGTGGCGGAGTGGCAGGGCAAGCGGCGCGAGGTGACGCGCTTCGCGTCGGCCGCGACGCGTGCCGGCATGCCGCGCCACGTGGTCCACCGCGTGATCGCGCAATCCGCGCCGCCGCCGGGCGAAGGCTAAGGGAGTACCACGCCGTCGGGCCACGCCACGCCGGCGGCGCACACGAGGCGGGCCACGCGGCCCGTCGCGAGAGGAGGACCGCATGGCCGTGCGTACCATGGCGTCCCAGACCGAATCCGGCGTCTTGGACGTGTACGTGATGGATCCGCTCCCCGGACTGAAGCTGCACCACGTCCGCGTCGCTCCGAGCGGGTGTCTGCAGTTCCTCACCAGCCGCGTGACTGCGGTGCGTTGGCACAACGTGACGAGTTGGGGCTGGATGTGGATCGTCAAGATCGCGCCCGATCCGGACTACCTCTGCTGTCCGGACGCCTATCCTGACCCGCGGCCGTACGGCCAGGTGCCAGGGGCGCCGGCCTTTGCCGATTTCGGGCCGGTCCTCGCGCGCGGCAGCCGGACGATGTCGCTTCGCGGTTTCAAGCCAGGACCGCTGCACTATCGGTACGACATCGTGGCCGCCGACGTGCCGCGCAAGCCGACGGTCAAGGACGGCCGCTGCGGGGTCGAGGGCTGGGACCAGGATCCGCACTTCGTGCTCCAGTAGACCGCGGGGAGAGGCCATCTGGGCGGGGTGGGGGTCCGGGGCGCGATCGAGGCTGCACCGGGTCCCCGCCCTGGCTATACTTCCTCACCCAGATTGCGCGGGACGCTGCGGAGAGCGCGCGGAATTGCCGATAACCTCTCCCCTGGATGTATGCGCCCGACCCGCCCACAGGAGAGATGGGTGAAGCAGATTCGCCAGTTCTACAAGGACGGCTCGCTCGAGTCGAAGGACGTGCCCGTGCCGACCATCGGCAGCGGCGAGGTCCTGGTGCGGTCCCACTATTCGTTCGTCAGCGTGGGCACCGAGAAGATGAAGGTCTCGCAGGCCCGCATGTCGCTGGTCGAGAAGGCGAAAGAACGCCCCGATCAAGTGAAGCAGGTGGTGCAGACGCTGAAGGACCAGGGCGTGATGCCCACCTACCGCAAGGTCACCGAGCGCCTCAAGGCGCCGACCACGCTCGGCTACTCGGTCGGCGGCGTCGTCGTGGCGGTGGGCTCGCGCGTCGAGGACTTGCGCGTCGGACAGCGCGTCGCCGCGATCGGCGAGGCTGTCGCCACGCACGCGGAGTACAACGCGGTGCCGCGCAACATGGTGGCCCCGGTGCCCGACGGCGTGTCGCTCGAACACGCGAGCGCCACCGCGATCGGGTCGATCGTCATGCAGGGCATCCGGCAGGCGAAGCTCGAACTCGGCGAAACCGTCGGCGTGATCGGGCTCGGCTTGCTTGGGCAGTTTGCGGTGCAGTTGGCGCGCGCCAACGGGTGCCGCGTGGTCGGCGTCGACCTCGATCCGTCGAAGTGCGAGCTTGCGCTGCAGAACGGCGCCGACGCGGTCGCGTCGCCCGACACCAACGAAGCGCTCTACCACGCGCTGCGCACCAGCGGTGGCCGCGGCGTGGACGCGGTGCTGCTCACCGCGTCGACCAAGTCCAACGATCCGGTCGATCTCAGCCTCGCGATGCTGCGCGACCGCGGCCGCATCGTGTGTCTGGGCAACACGCACATCGAACTCGACTGGCGGTTGTTCTTCGCCAAGGAAGCGTCGTTCCTGTTCAGCCGCGCGATGGGGCCGGGCTCCGGCGATCCGGACTACGAGCGCCGCGGCAACGACTATCCGGTGGGCCAGGTGCGCTGGACGCAGCTGCGCAACATGGAGTGCTTCCTCGATCTCATCGCCGGCGGGCAGCTCGATCTTTCGCGGCTCATCACGCACCGCTTCCCGTTCGCGGACGCCGACAAGGTGTTCGACGGCATCAGCGACGGATCGTTGGCGAAGGCGGTCGGCATCGTCTTCCAGTATCCGGAGGCGGAAGCGGAAGCGCCGGACGCCAGCGCGCGCGTGCAGATCTTCCAGACCACCAAGCCGTCGGGCACCGTGCGTCTCGGACTGATCGGCGCCGGCAACTACGCGAAGTCGATGTTGCTCCCGTACATCCCGAACTTGCCCGGCGTGACGATGGAAGGCATCTGCACGTCGAAGGGCATGAACGCGGAGACGCTGGCGCAGCGCTTCAACATGCGCATCGCCACCACCGACGCGGCGCAGTTGATCGGCGACCGCGGCATCACCGCGCTCATGGTGGCGACGCGCCACGACTCGCACGCGCGCTACGCCGCCGACGCGATCGGCGCCGGCAAGCACGTGTACGTCGAGAAGCCGCTGGCGCAGACGCAAGAGCAACTCGACACCATCACCGACGCGCTGGCCGCGCGCCGCGCGCAGAACGGCGGCAGCGAGGTGCCGACGTTGTGGCTCGGTCACAACCGCCGCTTCGCGCCGCTGACGCGCGAGATCATGCAGCACTTCGACGGCGTCGGCGTGCGGCAGATCCACATGCTGGTGCACTCGGGCAGCGTGCCGGGCGATTCGTGGTATCAAGATCCCGAGCAAGGCGGCGGCATGTTGTTCGGCGACGTCTGCCACTACATCGACCTCGCGACGTGGCTCGCCGACTCGATGCCGGTCGAAGTGCAAGCGTTCGCGACGCCCGACGTCAGCCACCGCGAGGAGTCCTGGGCGATCCAGCTGCGCTACGCGAGCGGCGGCATCGCCTCGGTGCACTACGTCTGCGGGTCGACCACCGGCTTCGAGCACGACGTCGTCGAAGTGCTGGGCGGCGGGCGCGCGGCGCGCATGACCAACTTCACCGCGCTCACGCTGCTCGGCGGCAAGGGCAAGAAGACGGCGAAGCGCCTGCAGCCGGACCTCGGACAGAAGGCGATGCTCGAGGAGATGGCGAAGCAGTTCGCCCGCACGCCGGGCACGCCGGATTACACCGACAGCTTCGTGATCGCCGCGCAGTCGTTGATCGCGGCGCACCGGTCGATCGTCGAAGGGCGCGTGGTCGCGCTCGAGCAGACGTTCCCGTACCGTCCGGTGTGAGCCGTCCCGACGTCACCGCGCTGGACACCGCGCTGCGCGCCGCCGTGCGCGCGGCGCTTCCCGCTTCCGGCGAAGGGCCGCTCGGCGTCTTCCTGACGTCCGGCTTCGCCTCCGGTACGTTGCTGGCGATGGCGCGCGCCGAAACCGACGCGCCGCTGCACACCTACCTTCTGCGCTTCGACGAGAGCACGCCCTCCTCCGACTTCGCCTACGCCGCGCGGCTCGCGCGCCGCTTCGGCGCCACGCATCAGGAGATCATGGTGCCGGCGCGCGCGGTGGCGGCGGCGCTCCCGTCGATCATCGCCTCGACATCGACTGGCTTGTGCGACTCGCGCACGGTGGCGGCGTCATTGCTCGGATGGTACGCGGCGCGCGACGGTGTCCGGTGGATGGCTGGCGCCGGCGCGCTGTCTGCCGACACGCGCGCGCTCGCCGAGCACGCCACCGAAGTCGGCGAGATCCTCGGCGACGATCTGTCGATTCCCGGCATGCGCGTGCCGCGCCGCGCACCTCTGCACGACGAGCGCGACACGCGCGTGCGGGCGTGGCAGGCGGTGGCCGCCGCGCGCGGTGCGCAGGTCGCGCTTCCCTTCACCGAGGACGCCGTGCGCGGTGCGTGGCCCGCCGATCGTGCGCGGGCGCTGCGTGCGCTCGCCGCACGCTGGCTGCCCGGCGAGGTGGTGCGCCGCGTGCCCGAACCGGCGGACGTTCCGCTGCGCGAGTGGCTGTGCGCGGCGATGGCGCGCCCCGAGTGGCAAGTGTGGACGGAAGCGTTTTGCAAGACCGGCTCGCAGGCCTACGCCGCGGTGCGCGATCCACGACACGCGCCGGCGGAGTCGGTGGTGGTGGCGTGGCATCTGCTGTGTCTCGTGCTGCGCAATCGCTATGCGGAGTCGCGCGACCACGCGTGGGCCACGCCGCCGGAGTTGCCGGTGGCGCGGTCGATCGTCGCGGCGCCGCCGCGCCCGGTGCGCGCCGCCGCTGACACGACGACCCGCGTGCGCGGGCGTGCCAAGCCCGTGGTGCTCATCGTCGGCCCGCTGCCGCCACCGCTCGGTGGCGTGCAAATCGCCAACGAACTGCTGTTGCTCTCCTCGCTCGCCGACGACGTCGACTTCCACATCGTCGACACGTCGAAGAAGCGCCTGCGATGGGCGGTCGAGGCGGCATCGTGGCGCACGCCGTTCGATCTCGCGAAGCACGCCGCGCAACTGGCGCGCGACTGCGTGCGCCTGCGGCCGGATGCCGTCTACGTGCACGCGGCGGCCGGCTATTCGCTGATGCGCGACACGGTGATGATGTCGATCGCGCGCGCCACGGGCGCACCGGTGATCTGTCACTATCACGGCACCGTGCACACGCACTTCCCATCGCCGCGCACCGCGAGCGGCCGCATGCTCGGCCGCGCCTTGCTTGGCCCGGCGTCGCGCATCCTGTGCCTCGGTCCGTCCTACGCGCGCGAGTTCGCGCCGGCGTGGGGACGCGACGCGCTCACCGTGGTGCCCAATCTCGCGGAGGTGCCGACCTACGCCGGCCTGACCGCGGACTCGCACGCGACGTGGCTCGCACCCGACGAGAAGGGTCTCTTGTTCGTGGGACGCTTGTCGGCGCCGAAGGGAATCTGGGAGGTGCTGCACGCGGCGCCGCGCATTCTCGAACGGCATCCGCGCGCGCGTTTCCTGCTCATGGGCCTCGCCGAAACCGCTGAACGCGAAGGCCCGCTGCGCGACTACGTGCGCGAACACGGCCTCGCCGATCGCGTCACCTTCCTCGGCTCGATGCAGGGCACCACGAAGGCGCTCGCCTACACCACCGCACACGTGCTCGTGCTGCCGTCGTGGACGGAAGCGTTCCCGCTGGTGATACCGGAAGCGATGGCCGCCGGATTGCCGATGGTGGTGACCGATGTCGGGTGTATCCCCGACTACGTAATCGACGGGGAAGACGGTGCGCTCATCCCGCCGAAGGATGCCGACGCGCTCGCCGATCGCGTCATCGCGCTGCTCGACGACGAACCGGCGCGTCAGCGCATCGCCGCGCACGTCCGAGCGCGCGGCGTCGCCGAGTTCGATGTCGAAGCGGGCGCGGCGATCGTCCGCGGCGTGCTGGCGGAGGTGATTCCGGCGCTGCGCGGTTAGCGCGCGATCAGCGATCCGGCGACGTCCAGCCCGAGATCGCCCCAGCCGCTGTAGTAGAGCGGCGCCCAGCGGCCGCCCTTGCCGTCGGGACACGCCGTCTCATCACCGCCGGTAGCGAACAGGCAGAGCCCTTCCACCGGCCGGAAGACCACCACGTACGAACTGCCGGCGAGGAGCGTCGGGCCGTTGACGAAGGGCAGCCGCGCAGACGTCGGTCCGATGCCCGGGCCGCTCACCGTCACGGTCACCGGCTCCGACGATCCCAGGAACGTGCCGGGGTAGCCCATGCCATCGTCGGTGTAGATCTCGGCCACTACCGTCGGTGTGGTGGTGTTCGGATAGCCGTACATGCTCAGTCCGCACGTCGCGACGCCGACCTGGCCGCTGATGTCGGCGACGAAGCTCTCGCACACGCGATCGTCGTAACGCGAGTCGAAGGACACCAGGACGTTGTATTGCGGCACCGCGCAGCGATTGAGGCGCGCGATGGCGCGACCGGCCGGTTCCGTCACAGCGACCGGATGCGGCAGGCGCACCTGGCGCGGCAGGACGAGAGTTCGCGCGCCGGCCACACCGGTGGTGAGGGTGGCGGCGAGGGCGACGGTGAGGATGAGCGTACGGCGCATGTGCGAACTCCCGTTCTTAGGGTGCGAGGTCGAAGGGAACGACGCGCGCCACGGCAGTGCCGGATGCACTCGTCAGCTGAGCGAAGAGCATGGTGTGGGTGCCGCGTACCGATGACGGCAGTGAGAGCAGGATGCTGCCCGCGTCGCGCCATCCGTCGATCAGCGTTGCGCGCAGGCGGCCACGCGTGTCGACGAGCGTGAGCCGCGTCCACCCCGCACGCGCGAGCGAGACGCCGAGCCGCTGACCCGGCAACACACGCAACGCCGGCGCGGACGCCGGCGGTGCGGCAATCGCCACCGGGCCGTTGGTGCGGAAGTCGCCTTCGCCCGCGCCGTTGTCCGACAGTCCGCACCACGGCGTGTGCGGTGCGTACGGCCACGTCGAGGCGACGCGGCTCCGCCAGTGATACACCTCACCGCCGAACAAGCCGGAAACCAGCGGTTCGTAGATCGTGGACACGGGATCGGCGAACGCGAGACTCGACACTGGCAACGCGGCGAACGTGGTGCGGCGCGGCGCCACTTGCCACTGCAACGCGCTCGGCCACCGGCCGAACGGCAGGCGCGCGTACACCGACAGGTGCACCGACGACGACGATCCCGCCAGGCCGAGCGGCGCGACCAGCGTGGACGCCGAAAGCGCCGACCGTTGACGCGTCCAGTGTCCGGCGCCACCGCGCTGGTTGCCGTGGTAGAGCGACACGCGGCCGATGACCTTGTTGCTGCCCGAGGTGTCGTTCTCGGCGACCACGAAATCGGCGAAGCCGTCGCCCTCGACGTCGCCACCTCCGGCGAGCCGCCAGCCGATCCCTTGATTGGACTTGGTGCCGCGCAGCGTCCATGCGGGCGTCGTCTCGGGAAGCGACGGTCGGCCGAGGTAGAGAAACGCCTTGCCGGCGCCGAACGGCGAACTGGTCGTGAACGGCGAGCCGACGAGAAAGTCCGAGTAGCCGTCGGCGTTCACGTCGCCGGCGCTTGCGACCGTGGCGCCGATTTGCGTGTCGCTCGGGCCGGCGACCGTCCAACTCGGCGACGCCGCGAGGCCGGTGCGGCTGCCGCGGTACAGCAGGGCGCGTCCGGTCGGGAAGTACAGGTTGTCGCCGATCAGCAAATCGCTGTAGGTGTCCCCGTCGACGTCACCCGCATTACAGACATCGCTGGGGAAGTGCCCTTCGACATCGGTGCCGAGCAGTTCCCACGAGGGAGTCGCCGGCAGGCCGCTCGGCGAGCCGTAGTAGACCGCGAGCTTGCCTGCGTTGGTCGGGCCGCCGCCGTAGTTGAGCGACGCCACGCCGACGTCGGAGTAGCCGTCGCCATTCACGTCGCCGAGGCCGCGCACGCGCAGTCCGAGGTGCGCGTCGGCAAGATTGCCTTCGATGGTCCACGCCGGCGTGTGCGACAGCGCCGAGAAGAAGCCCGGCGCGCCGAGGTAGAGCAACGCGCGGCCTTCGTGCGTGTCGCTACCCGAGTACGCGTCGTTGCCGATCACGAAATCCCCATAGCCGTCGCCGTTGACGTCGCCGACGCAGGCCAGGTCGAGCCCGTACGCCGAGTTCAGTCCCAGGTCGATGGAGTGCGTGAGGTCAGGCGCGAAGAACACGTCGGCGCCGCTGAGCAGGAACACCGCAGAGGAGACCGAGCTGTCCGGATGCGAGGTCGACGGACTGCCCACCAGAAGGTCGGCGCGGCCGTCGCCGTCGAGATCGGAGCCGGCTGCCATCGTCGCACCGAGCTGTCGCACGTCGGGGTTGAAGCTGCTGAAGGAGATCGTGGGGGTGACCGGCAATCCGGTGAAGCTCCCGAGGTACATGTAGATCCGACCTTCGCTGCCGAACACGTACTCGTATCCTGATTCCGCGACCGCGAGATCGCTCAGGCCGTCGCCGTTGAAGTCGGCGAAGACACTGGCGACGCCCATGCTCGTCAGCTTGGCGCCGGCGAGCGACCACGTGGCCACGGTGTCCGGCATCGCCGGTGCGCCGAGGTACAGGAACGCGCGGCCTTCGCTGGTCTCGCCGTTCGAGTACAGACTCGCGCCGATGACGACATCGCTGAAGCCGTCGCCGTTGACGTCGCCGGCGCCACTGACGCTCATGCCGAAGCGCGCGTTGGCGAGGTTGCCTTCGGCGGCCCAGTCGGCGGTGGTGTGCAGGCCGGTCGCGGAGCCGCGATAGAGGACGGCGCGGCCTTCCGCGTCGTCGGGATCGTCGTAGCGGTTCGCGCCGATGAGCAGGTCGGGGTAGCCGTCCGCGTCGACATCGCCCGCCGAACACAGACTGGCGCCGAAGGACGATTGCGCTTGATCCGATTCGGCGGACCACGCGGCACTGGCCGCGGGGCCGGCGCCGCTCCCGTAGAACACGAAGACGCGGCCTTCGCGCACTTCCGGATTGGTGGCGCTTGGCTCACCGATCGCGATGTCGGCGTAGGTGTCGAGCGTGACGTCGCCGATGCCGGCCACCGCGCTGCCGAAGCCGCCGTTCGCCGTGGTGCCGTCCGCGGTCCACGCCGGCGAGGCCGCGAGGCCGCTCGCCGAGCCGAGGTAGACGTATGCGCGGCCGGCGTCGGTGAGCGCGGCGTCGTAGTTCGGCGCGCCGATCACCACGTCGGCGTAGCCGTCGTGATCGACGTCGCCGGCCGCCGCGACCGCGGCGCCGAACTGCGCGCCGATTTGATTCGCCTCCGCGGTCCACGCCGCGGTGGCGGCGAGACCGCTCGGTCCGCCGAGGTACAGGTACGCGCGGCCTTCGTTCAACTCGCCTGCGTCGAAGGACGGCGCGCCGATCACCACGTCGCCATACCCGTCGCCGTTGACGTCACCGGCGAACGCGACGCTGGTGCCGAACTTCGCGCCGACTTGATTGGCCTCCGCCGTCCACGCGGCGGTGGCGGCGAGCCCGGACGCCGAGCCGAGGAACAACCACGCGCGCCCTTCATCCTGCTGCCCGGCATCGAAGCTGGATCCCCCGACGATCACGTCGGCGTAGCCGTCGCCGTTGACGTCGCCCGCGCACAGGGCAGCGCCGAGGCGCACGCTGTCTTGGTTCGCCTCGAACGTCCACGCGGGCGCGGCGGCGGCGCCGGTCGCGGTGCCGCGATAGAGCGACACGCGGCCTTCCTGCGGATTGCCGCCGTCGTAGAGGTCGGCGACCACCAGCAGGTCGCCGAATCCGTCCCCGTCGACGTCGCCCGCCGCCGAGACGGCGGCGCCGAAGCGTCCGCTGACCTGGTTGCTCTCCGCGGTCCAGGCCGGGGTCGACCCCAGCGGCGAGGCTGGGGGCGCGGCGACGGTGGCGGTGGATCCGGCCACGCTGGCGAGACAGGTGAACGCCAAGACGTGCGCAGCGCGCGCACGGCGCGATGTGAGCATGGGGGCTCCTTGCGACGGGTGGTGGAACTCAAGGTGCAGGGCAGAGGCGAGAGTACGACCCGTCACGAGGATACCTCAGCCACACAGGTATCCGGAATAGGCAGTTCACGCGCGCCGGGCGCCCGCGGCCGGCCCGGCTAGCGCATCACGCGCTTGATCGCACCCCAGGTCGTCCGGCGCACCTCCACCGGCTGGGTGTCGCTGACTCCCATGCCCAGGTGCGCGTCCTGGATGAGCACCGGCACTTCGCCGCTGACCGCGAAGCCTTCCATCCACAGCGTGTCGCCGATGCCGCAGACGCCATCGCCCGCGTCGCCCCACGCATGCACGTCGTACGGAGCCCACGAAATGATCGGGTCGACGCACAGCGCGTCCAGCGTCGCGCCCGCCGGCGAGTGGCCGGGCGCGAGCACTCCGCCGTCCCAGTAGCAGGACAGGCCGATGCGTGGTTCGTCGGAGATGAGGGTGAAGAACACGCCGATCGACGTCACCTGATGCCAGCGCACGACGAGGTCGGGATCGCGCGACCGGAAGAAATCGCCGGGCGACACCAGTCCGTCGCCGTCGAGATCCTGGTAGGTCTCCTGCCAGTAGCGCGTGTCGTCGTCGCAGAACCACAGCCACGGATGCCAGATGTGGACCCACTGGTTGATCCATTCGCCCTGCGGGATGGCGCGCGTGTAGGGCTGGTCGTAGCGCACCCACGGCCAGGTGAGCGCGTGTGCCGGCGAGGCGAGGGCGCCGGCGAGGAACGCCGACGCGAGGGCAAGCGAGAGGCGCCGCATACTGTGGCCTCCTGCGCGGGCGCGCCGGCGGGGCCGGCGCACGGACGATACGATCGCGTATCGCGTCGTCCTCGGCGCGTCATGTCGGGGCGGGGCGCCCGAGGACATGGATCAGCGTGGGCGCGCGCCGCGACGCGGTCGATGCGGCGTTAGTGGCTGGGACGAATAGACTTACGAGGCAGGGCCGGTGTCCATCCGATACGCCTCCGCCGCCGGCCGGAACGCCCGCAAGATTTCGAGCGGGCGCCGCAATCCACCCGGCCCCGGCGCCGGGCGCGCCATCGCCAACCACTGGCGATAGACCTCCATCGACCGGTTGGTGTCGACGAAGACATCGCCGTAGCGGTCGCCGGGCAACGCCGGTTCGACGCGCACGCGCTGGTGCCAGCAGTGCTGGCCGCTCACCGGATCGGGGTGCACGGGGAAGGTGAGGTTCTGGTGCACACCGGACTCGACCCACCAGATGCGTTCGCTGTCGGGATCGTTCGAAGCGAAGGGCGCGACGCCGGACTTGTAGCGGAGGAAGAACTGCCCCGGCTGCGGCGCGCTGATATCGGCGACGGCGGTGGACCAGCGTTCGCCGCCGGTGTCCTTGGCCAGCCGCCAGCGTCCGAGGTGATGCGAGCACGCGACGACGCCGGGCCGGATGCCCTCGGTCACCCACACGCGGTTGACGTAGTAGCCGATGTCGGTGCTGACGCGGATCAAGTCGTCGGTGGCCACGCCGAGACGCGCGGCGTCCACCGGATGCATCCACACCGGATTGGCGTGCGAGATTTCGTTGAGGTATTTCGCGTTGCCGCTGCGCGTGTGGATGAGGGTCGGCAGGCGGAACGTCGGCACCAGCGCGAACTCGCCGGCGTCGCGGTTGATCGCGCTCCAGTGGATGTGCGAGCGGCTGTACGCGGGGATCGCGAACTCGGGCCACTTCCACTCGTGCATCCAGCGCGAGAAGAACTCGAGTTTGCGCGTCGGCGTCGGGAAGCCGGCCACCACGCGGCCGTCGATTTCAACACCGGCCACCGCGCCGTCGGCGCGCGCCAGCTTGGTGGCGGGATCGACGCTGACGTTGCCGTGCACCGGCTTCTCGTGCGTTTCGTAGACGTTGTCCTCGACGAGGAACGCGCCGTACTTGCGCATGTAGGCGAGCGGCGTCAGTCCCTCACGCGCGGCGGCCGCGGGCAAGCCGGGCACCGAGTTCTCGAAGATCCACTGGTAGTGTTCGTGGATCGTGATCTTCTCACCCGGCCGGTACGGCGATTCGAAGTGATGCCGAATGCCGAGCGCGCCGTCGGGATCGATGCGCCACGACAGCTCGATCCAGAACTCGTCCTCTTCCCACACCTCGCCAGGATTCGCCTGCCAGGTGTACTCGAACGTCTCGCCGCGCGCCTCGCGCATCACGCGCAGCACCGGCTGGCGGAAGCCGATCCAGCGCGCCGCCTGTGTTTCCTGCGACATGAGATCGTGCCGTTCCGCGCCGACGCCCATCGGCAAGATGTAGTCGGCGAACCACGCGGTCTCGCTCCACGTCGGCGTGAGGCAGCCGTGAAGTTGCACCTTCGCTTCGTCCTTGAGGACTTCCATCCACGTCGCGCCGTCGGGATTCGTCCACACCGGGTTGTAGACGCGCGTGAAGTACGCCGCCAGCGTGCCGCGGCCTTCCTTCAGCATGTGCGGCAGCAGGAACGACATCTCGAAGAAGGCGAGCGGATATTCCTTCGGGTAGAGCAGCTCGCTCCACACGGTTTGCGGCGCCGGCTTGCGCCACGGCGTCGCGACGAACTTGTTCGTGGAGTTGAGCGCGGTGCCGCCAGGCGTGCCGATCGAGCCGGTGAGCACCTGCAGGAACTCGAGTGCGCGCGACACCTGCCAGCCGTGCAGATTGCCGGCCGCCGCGTTGCGCCACACGTGGCTGGCGAACGCGCTGCCGGCGCGGCCGATCTCGCGCGCGATCTCGACGATCTGCGCCGCGTCGACGCCCGACTCGCGCGCCGCGAACTCCGGCGTGAACGATGCGTACGTCTCGCGCAGCAC
>JBGATO010000114.1:0-10084 GCA_044229145.1 Candidatus Eiseniibacteriota bacterium
TTCACAGGACTTCGAGAGTACGCGACCGTTCGAGGGGGGACAGGATCGCGGACGCCGGTTCGGTGAACGCTCCGCCAACAGTCTAGTCATCCAACGAGTCGGGCCGCCCACCGCGAGGTGGGACGGCCCGATTTCTTTGGGTCGCCGCGTGGTGCGTGACGGAGAGTTTACAGGTCGACGTACCGCGGGCCGCCGCCGCCCTCCGGCGGCACCCAGGTGATGATCTGGTACGGATCGGCGATGTCGCAGGTCTTGCAGTGCACGCAGTTCGACGGACTGATTTGCAGTTCCTTCTTGCCGTTCGCGCCCTCCACCATCTCGTAAACGTTGGCGGGGCAG
Organism: Candidatus Eiseniibacteriota bacterium; assembly: GCA_044229145.1. GTDB lineage: Bacteria > Eisenbacteria > RBG-16-71-46 > CAZEPH01 > CAZEPH01 > JBKJUD01. Next base: position 340 of record JBGATO010000114.1, read on the forward strand.
AAGTATTGGCAGGGGTTGCCATACTCCTCGGCGCAGCGGCCGTTACAGATCTCGGCGCGCTTGATCTCGTCGATCACCAAGTGACAGGGCTGGTCCTCCTCGTGGCGGGTGCCCGAATAGTGGACGTCCATCAGCTTGGTGTAGAGGAACGCGTTGTCGAAGCGCTTCTGCGTCTCCTCGAGCGAGGCGAAGGCACGTCCGCGCCGCTTCTCGAGGCGCTCGTGTCCAGCGTGTGGCTGCCGGCCGACCAGCGCCAGGGCGCCGCCGCTCATGAATTGCAGCTGCGCGTTGACCAGGCCGAGGGTGCGCCCGTTCACGAAGCCCTGGTGGAACAGCCGCACTGCCTTGAGTTCGCGCCCGATGATGCTGTCCTGGATGCGCTGCTCGTACACCGCGAGCTGCGACGCCGAGTAGTCGCCGGCGAGGAGCGCCTCGAAGGCCGTCTCGGCGGCGAGCATCCCCGACTTGATCGCCAGGTGGATGCCCTTGAGGCGAGCGGGATTGAGGGTGCCGGCGCTGTCGCCGACCAGCATCACGCCATCCGCGTAGGGCTTCGGCATGCAGTAGTAGCCGCCTTCCGGGATGGCCTTGGCGCCGTAACTGACCAGCTTCCCGCCCTCGAGGAGCTGCTTGATCATCGGGTGCTGCTTGAACGCCTGCAGCATGCCGTGCGGATCGGTGGTCGGATCGTTCGAGTCGAGACCGGTGACGAACCCGACGTACCAGTGCGAGTCGTCGAGTCCGTACACGAACGAGCCGCCGAACGTGTGTTCCGGTAGCGGCCAGCCGAGCGAGTGGATGACGCGGCCGGTTTCGACGCTGCCGGCCGGCATCTCCCAGAGTTCCTTCACGCCGGTGGCGTACACCTGCGGGTCGCGGCCGGCGTCGAGGCCCTTGGAGGCGATCAGCTGCTTGGTGAGCGTGCCGCGCGGGCCTTCGCCGAGCACCGTGATCTTGGCGGTGAGGTTGACGCCCGGCTCGAACGTCGACTTGGGCTGGCCGTGCTTGTCGAGGCCTTTGTCGCCGGTCTGCACGCCGACCACGGCGCCGTTCTCCTCGAGCAGCTTCACGCCCGGGAATTCCGGCAGCACGTTGACGCCGAGTTCCTCGCACTGCGCCGCCATCCAGGTCACCAGGCGGCCGAGCGAGACCACGTAGTTGCCGTGGTTGTGCATGACCGGCGGCACGTAGGGCAGGCGGAACTGACCGGTGGCGGTGAAGACGTAGACGTCGTCGCGCGTGACCTGTGCGGTGACGGGCGCGCCGCGCTCGGCGAAATCGGGCATCCACTCGCGCAGGGTCGACGGGTCGAGCAGGCCGCCCGAGATGCCGAGCGAGCCGATATCCGGCCCCTTCTCGATGACGGCGATGTTGACCTCGCCGAGCGGCGTGCCCTGTTTGGCACCGGAGGCGATCGCCTCGTCGTGCTCGCGGGCGAGGCGGGCCAGGTGGTAGGCGCCGGCCAGGCTCGCCGGCCCCGCACCCACGAAGACCACATCCATCTCGAGCACGTCGCGTTCGATTTCGTCGGACATGGGGCTCCTTCGCAGCCGGACAAGGGGGCGGGCGCCGGGGCGCCGCACGATCGGACGGGCGAGGATAGCCAGCCGTTCTGGAGCGGGTCAACCGCGCCCGCCGCGGACCGCCTGGGGCCAGCCTCCCGGGTGTCCGCGCCGCCATACGTCTTGGTGGACGCGGCAGGGGGGAAGCTCGTACCATTGGTGTACCGGCCACGGTCCCCAGGGCCCATGCCGGCGGTCGTTTCCCCTGCCGCGCCGTATTCCCCGGGACCCTCCGCGCATGCGCCGTCTCCGCCTACTGGTCCTCGCGCTCGGTTGCACGCTTGCCGTGTGTGCGCCGCGAGCGGGCGTCCACGCCCAGGAAGTCGACGAGCGGGCCGGCCGGCCCTCGTTGCCGGCTGTGGTGGTCGAACGCCTGCGCGCGCTCCCGGACGCCGCCCCGATGGCGCCGTGGCAGCGCATCTTGCTCGACCAGTTGACCGCCCGCGACAACTGCGACAGCCTGCCGGCCCAAGGCGACCCGCCAAACCACCAGGCGCTCGGCGATTCCAGCGATGGCATGTGGCTCGGGCTCAACATGCCGCGCGGCCGCTACTACCCGGGCGTGGTCTACGATCCGCTGCGCGACCGTCTCGTGGTGTTCGGGGGAATGGCCGGTTTCACGCCGCTCAACGATCTGTGGCAGCTCACGCTGCGCGGCACACCCGCGTGGACGCAATTGCAGCCGGCGGGAGCGCTGCCGCGCGCGCGCTACGGCTTCAGCATGGTCTACGACACGCATCACGACCAGGTCGTGGTGTTCGGCGGCGCGCCGGGTCTCTACCAGGGCTACCTGAACGATGTCTGGACGCTGGCGCTCGGCGGCACCGTGCCGGTCTGGACGCAACTCGCGCCGGACGGCGTGGCGCCGGCCGCCCGCTACCTCGCCGCCGGGGCCTACGATCCCGTGGGCGATCGCCTGGTGCTCTTCGGAGGCGACGGGGCGGCGTGGTACAACGACACGTGGGCCCTGAGCCTCGACGGCACGCCCACGTGGAGCGAGATCGCCACCCTCACGAAGCCCGTACCGCGCGCGCAAATGGCGGTCGCCTACGACGCGGCGCGTCGCCGCATGCTGATCTTCGGGGGCTACGAAACCAACTCGAACACCAATGACCTCTGGGCGCTGTCGCTGGACGGCACGCCCAACTGGCAGCTGTTGCACCCGGTGGGACTCGGGCCCACCGCGCGCCGCGACGCGTGCGCCGTCTACGACGACGGCACCGACCAGTTCGTCGTGTTCGGGGGGTTCTCGACGCAGGAACTCAACGACTCCTGGGAACTGCCGCTGGTATCGATGGGCTGGATGCGCGTGCAGACCGTCGGCACGGTGCCGCCGGTACGTTACGGCGCGGGCGCGGCCTACGACATCCTCGCGCATCGCTTCCTGATGTTCGGCGGCGCCGCGAAATCCACCTCGTACAGCACGGCCGCGGCCTTGCCGTTGCGCGGCACGCCGCGCTGGACCTCGCTCAATCCGCCCACACCGCCGACCGCACGCTACGCGGCGAGCGTCGCCTTCGATGCGGCGCGCGAGCGGCTGGTGGTGTTCGGCGGCATCAACTTCCTCGACTTCTACGCCGACGTGTGGGCGTTCGACCTCGCGACCTCGGCATGGACGGCGATGCAGCCGGCGGGCACGCCGCCGTCGCCGCGCGGCTACGCGTCGATGGTCTACGACGCGGCGCGCGATCGCGTGGTGCTCTTCGGCGGGCTCGCCGACTTCAACGGCACCGAACTCGGCGATGTGTGGGCGATGTCGCTGGGGGCGCAACCGGCGTGGGTGGCGCTGGCGCCGGGTGGCACCGCGCCGCGGCCGCGGTACGGGCATAGCGCCATCGTCGACGCGGTGCATGACCGCATGATCGTCTTCGGCGGCAGCACGGGGCTCGGCACCGTGTCGAGCGAAACGTGGGCGCTCGCGTTGGCGGATCCGCCGGCGTGGACGCCGGTGGCCACCTCGGCCACCTTGCGACCGGTGGCACCAGCGCGCTACCTGCACGCGGCCGTCCTCGACGAGGCCGGGCGACGCATGATCGTCAGCTGCGGCAGCGGACTCAGCACATATCTCAACGACACCTGGAGTCTCGCGCTCGATGGCGATCCGGTGTGGTCGCAGATTGCCGGCAGTCCCAGCACGCCGAAGGCGCGGGCGCAAACGCTGTCCGCCTTCGATGACGTGCACCGGCGGCTGCTGATGTTCGGGGGCTACGACGGCCGCTCCGATCTCAGCGACACCTGGGCGTTGTCGCTCGCCGGCACGCCGGCGTGGGAGCGGTTGACGCCGGTCGGTCTGACGCCGTACGCACGCCGCGACGGCGGTGCGGTGTTCGATCCGTCGACTCGGCGCTTCGTCGTGTTCGGCGGTTACGGCGGATTCCACACCTACAACGATCTCGCCGCGCTGCAGACGCCGGCCGCGCAAGCGCCGGGGCCGACGGCGCTCGCCCTCACGCCGCCGCTTGCCGGCGACGTCCTGCGGCTCGCGGACGTGCAACACGGTGCCTCGCTCGCGCTCACGCTCCGCGGCACGGTGCACGACGGCGCGACGCTCGCGGTGGTCGACGTGCGCGGCCGCTGCGTCGGCCGCTGGGCGCTGGAGGCGCACACGGCGGCGGATGGCCCACGCGGCCTGCGCGTCGACGCCCCACACACGCCGGGCATCTACTTCGCCGTCCTGCGGGACGGATACTCGCTCGCGCGGCAGCGCTTCTACCTCGCGCGCTAACCGCCGCGCCCTTTGCCCGGACGGTCGCCCCGCAGCCCCGCGGGGCGTGGGCCATTCACACGCTTCGAGCCGGAGGATCCTGACGATGTCGACATCGCACATCCTGCGCCGTGTCATGCCCGCGATCGCGATCGCCGTGGGTGGTGCGTCCTGCGCGTTCGCCCTCGTGCAGCCGGCGTGGATGTACAACCAAGCCCACGTCGCGCACGATCCGATTCCGTGGGACAGCGGCCTGGCGGGCCGCGACGAACCGATCCAGCAACTCATCAAGGACGACCACGACAACTGGACATCGCAAAAGTTGCCCGCCGCCTGTCTCGGCACCACCGACGACATGAGCGACTGGGGCGACGCGCTCATCCAGTATCACCGCGCGCTCAGCGACCGCTACGACCGCTGGCGTCTGGCCACCGGCTACGATCGCGTCGAAACCTGGGACGCGGCCCCCGGCGCCGTGATGACCGGCGACGGCGAGAACACCACCACCGCCTACGGCAACTGCGCGAGCGGCGGCACGCGCCCCGCCGGCACCGTGTGCGTGAATTGCAAGGCGTTCCCCACGGCGTTCATCGGGCCGGACAGCCTGGGTGCCTACGCGACGGAAGGTTTGGTCGGCAGCGACATGCAGTGCAAGACGTCGTTCAACGCGAGCTGGCACTCGCAGCTCCACGCGCAGACCACGGCGGCGGGCGGCGGCGTGTGCCAGGACATGACGCTCTTCGAGTGGAATCCGAACGATCCGATCTTCTGGATGACGCACCGCAAGCTCGATGTCACGGGGCGCGACTACAACCGGCTGCAGGCCACCGATTTCGTGCTCGTGCTCGACCGCTCGTCGGCGATGGACGACAACTGCCCGGGCGGCGACGCCAACGCCGGCGAGACGCCGTGCCTGCTCAACGACTCGCGACTCGCCGCGCGCATGTTCCTCGACATGGTGCAGAACGTGCGGCCGGGCGTGGGGGCGGCGCAGCATCGCGTCGGCGTCGTGACGTACGGCAGCGGCGCCACGGCGCTGCTCGGCGGCAGCTTGGTGGCCGCGAACGGCGCGGTGAGCAACGACGGTGTCGACGACACGGCGCTCGAGACGGCGCTGGTCGCGCAGGGCGCGGGCGGCACACCGTCGCTGGCGGCCGGCATCGAGGCGGCGCGGCAGATGCTCGCGACCTCGACCGCGCCGCACAAGGTCATCGTCGTGCTGGCCGGTGCGCCCAACGACGGGAGTCTGTCGTACGCCGCGTTGCAGGACTCGCTCGGCGAGATCGACCTCGCGGCGATCGGCGTCGGCGCCGGCTTCAGCGATCCCGAGGATTCGCTGCGCACACTCGCGGAGAGCCACGGCGGCCTGTTCCTCGCGGATCCCGATCTGAGCGCCGCGCCGGTGACGTTGTGGAAGCACATCGCCACCGTGTTCGGCCACGTCACCGACGAGAACACCGCGCTCGATCCGGTCGAATCGATTCCTGCCGGCCAGGTGAGCAACGTGCCGTTCACGCTGCAGGCCTGCACGACGGATCGCCGCCTGACGTTCGTCTCCGCGCACGACGTCAGCGGAGCGAACGCATCGTGCGACCTCGCCTGGAACATCGTCACGCCGGCGGGGAATCTGGTGAACCTGAACGACGCGGGCGTCGAAGCGAGCGACGGTCCCGAGTGGAGCCTGGTGCGCGTCACCCTGCCGTATCGCGGCGAGACCGCGGGCGTGTGGACCGGGGCGCTGGTGCGGCCGCAGACCACGTTCGTCAATCCCTTCGCGACCGACGCGTTCGTGTCGCTGGTCGCTGGCACGTCGCTGGTGCGCAACGAAATCCACCGGCTGATCCCGGCCGGCGCGGCGAACGTGCTCTACTACGAGGACGGCTCGCGCACCGGCAACAGCGTCTACCGCAACGCGCTCAACGCCGACGTTACCGCCGGCACCATCACGACGCTGACCACCGCGACCAGCGCCGCCGACTTCAACACCAAGCTCGCGCAGTCGTGGGACCTCATCGTGTTCGCGCGCCAGATCGGGCTCAGCGCGCAGGTCTACGATGCCGCATTGCAGGCGAAGATCTGCGGCGGCCAGAAGGCGATCCTCACCGACTTCTATCTGCCCGGCACCAATCCGATCCTCACCTGCGCCGGCGTGACGCTCGGGGCGCCGGCCAACTACGCGAGCCTCACCGGCGACGGCCGCTTCTTCACCGGCACGATCGGGCTGAAGAACACGACGCCGGCGTACACCAACTTCTGCTACACCGAAACGGCGTCGGTGAGCGGCGGGCCGTGGCTGGTGCAAGCGCGCACGCCGGCCAACGGCGGCGGCATCGTCGGCAACGGCACCGCGTGCGGCGCGCAGAGCGACTACTACGCGGCCTACGCGCGCGGCCTCGGCCGCATCGAGGCGACGGTGACGCGGCCGCGCGTCCTGGTCGGGCAGCCGCTGCTCGCCACCTTCCGCATGACCGAGGCAAACCGCCCGAGCGGCGGCTGGAGCGCGGTGTCCGGCACCGTGACGCTCGACCGCCCCGGCGCCGGCGCGCTCGAGACCTACACGCTCACCGACAACGCGACCAGCGGCGACATCTGCGCCGGCAACAACTACTGGTCCTACGGCACCGCGAGCACGATCGCCACGGTGCCGGGTCCGCACACGCTGCACGCCGCGTTCAACCTGACGAACGCGCAAGGCTGCGTGCTCCACCGCGAGACCGACTACACGATCTGGGTGGATGCCGATCCGGCGGTGACCTTCCGCGTCAACGGCAGCGACACGCGCGTGGTCAACGGCGGCGACTCGCTCAACCCGCTCGTCTGCGTCGTGAACCGTGGCGCCGCCGCCGACAGCTTCGTCGTCACCGTGACCGACACCCGCGGCTGGCTGGTGGATCGCGACGGCGCACCCGTGGGGAGCGCGAGCTACCACACCGGTCCGCTGAGCGGCGACACCGGCATCTGCACGCTCGAGATGAATCCGGTGTGGGTGTCGGTCAAGACGCCGGTCACCGCGCTCGACGGCGACAGCACGATCGTGACCTACTCGGCGCACTCGCTCGGCCACCCGGCCACTCCCGACCAGAGCGGCACGGTCGTGGTGCGCAACGTCACCGGCATCGTGTCGACGCCGGAGCCGAAATCCTCGACGTTCGCCGTCACGGTCGGGGCGAATCCGCACACGCGGGCGCTGCGGTTCCGGCTCCAGACGCCCGAGTCGGGCCGCGCGTCGTTGCGGGTCTACGACATCCGCGGACGGCTGGTGGCCACGCTCTTCGATCAAGCCGTGACGCCCGGTTCGCACACGATCGCCTGGGATGGCCGCAACGGGGCTGGCGCGCCGGCGCCGAGTGGTGTTTACTTGTATCGGTTCCAACACAATCGGCGGCAGGCCGACGGGACGATCGTGTTCGTCCGCTAGTCCGCTTTGCCCCACGGCGTGCGCGGTGCGTCTCGGCGCCGCGCCGCGGGACGGCCGGTGCTCCGCAGGGAGCGCCGGCCGTCGTCGTTTTCCGGCGCGCTAGATGTACTGCCCGCCGTCGACCTTGATGACGTCGCCGGTGATCCAGGACGCACGATCGCCGCACAGGAAGCCGACGAGGGCGGCGACATCGTCCGGTTCGCCGAGGCGGCCGAGCACGGATTCGGCGGTCGCCGCGGCGATGATGTCGTCCGGCAAGTGCGCGGTCATCGCGGTGCGCACGTAACCCGGCGCCACGGCGTTCGCGGTGACGCCATAGGGCCCCAACTCGAAGGCGAGCGTCTTGATCAGGCCGACGAGGCCCGCCTTCGCGGCCGCGTAGTTGGCGAGGCCGGCGCGCCCGCGCAGGCCATTGATCGACGACACCGCGACGATGCGGCCGCCGCGCGCGCGGCGGAAATGCGGCGCGGCGGCGCGGCAGTAGACCCAGGCGCCCTTGAGGTCGACGCCGAGCACGTCGTCCCACTGCTCTTCGCTCATGCGCCAGATCATCGCGTCGGCGGCGATGCCGGCGTTGCACACCAAGATGTCGAGTCGGCCGTGCGTGCGCACGACTCCGTCGACGATCTCCTGGGCGCGGGCGAGGTCGCGCACGTCGGCGGGGTGCGACGCGGCGTCGACCCCTGCGTCGCGCAGCCGCGCGGCGGTGGCGGCGACGGCCGCGGCATCCGCGTCCACCAGCACGAGGCGGGCACCGCTGCCGGCGAGTTCGCGCGCGATGGCCTCGCCGATCCCGCGCGCGGCGCCGGTGACCAGCGCGGTGCGGCCGGCGAGCGACGGTGCGGTCATGGGCAGCGATCCTCCGGAGTTCGTAATGGGCATGCGAAAGGCGCCGGCGTCACCGCCGGCGCCTGCGCAGTCTGCGATGGAACGCGGCTGGCGCGCTAGAGGCTCGTCGCCTGCGCGGCCCGCCGCGGGCGCCACGCCAGCAACGCGGCGAGTCCCGCGAGCAGCGCCAGCACGCCCGGCCACCCGAGCGCCGGCAGCGACTGAATGACCAAGCACGGCATCGTCTTCGCCGTCACGATGCCCTGGTTGCTCCAGTTCACGTACTGCCCCTGCGCGGTAATCGAGTAGGCGGACGTGTTGCAGTTCTCGTCGCGCGACCCGAGCAACTGCACGGTGCCGCCGGTGCGCACCGCGTCGAACGTCGTCGCCTCGATGCGGCTGCCGCCCGCGTAGCTCTCGTAGCCCCACACGTTCAGGACCGGCGGAACGGGAATCGGGGCGCTGCCACTGCCGTGCGCCGGCGCGCCGGCGACCAAGCCCACCAGCGAGGTCCGCGCGTACAGGTTGCCGATGTACTGCCCCGAGTAATAGTAGGTCGTGACCGTCCACTGGCCGACGTTGCAGATGGTGCCGACCGGCGCGAAGGTGCCTTGCGAGCCGGGGAACAGCTTGATGACGAAAACCGACGTCCACGTCGATCCGACGAGGCGCTGCGTGGTGAGCTGCGCCTGGATCGAACTCTGGTTCTGGATGTCGTACACGTCGGCCACCGGCAGCGACTGTCCCGGCCCCAGCGTGAGGAAGGTCGCCGAGTTCTGCAGCTTGTACATCACGTTGGCCGAGCCGGAATTGACGATCTGATCCACCGCCGACTGCGCGCGCACGGTGCTGACGCCGAGCACGCCGAGAAGCAGCGAGAAGATCAAAGCGACGGACGCACGACGACGCGGGAGCACAGGTGTCATGGATCGCCTCTCAATGTCCGGCACGCGGCGCGGCCGGACGCAGCACAGTTGGGGGCCAGTCACTCGAGGGATGGCCGCGATGGCGTGTGGCGGATGCGGCATCACCCACCACGCGAACGCGTCACGATCGCCAGCCGGGGTGGGGAGAGGAGCCAGCTTCGGACGCGCGAGGCCTTGAGTATACCGGGCGGCGCCAGCTAGGCCAAGTACCGGCGCAGAAACCCGAGCGTTCGCACCCACGCCTGGGCTGCGGCGGCCTGATCCGCCGCGCGTCCGTCCGCGGGGTCGTCGAACCCGTGCCGGGCAC
>JBGATO010000115.1:0-10082 GCA_044229145.1 Candidatus Eiseniibacteriota bacterium
GCCTAGAACGGAATGTCGTCGTCCGACGGGAAGCCGCCACCGCCGCCGGTCATGTCGTCCATCGGCGGGGCGCCGGCCATCGCCATGTCGTCCTCGAAGCCGCCACCCATCGCGGCGCCGCGGCCACCGCCGCCGCCGCCACCGCCACCTCCGAGCATCGTCATCTGGTTGCAGATGATCTCGGTGGTGTAGCGCTTCTGGCCGTTCTTGTCGGTCCAGTCGCGGGTCTGCAGGCGTCCTTCGATGTACACCGTGCGGCCCTTGCTGAGGTACTGCTTGCAGATCTCCGCGGTGCGGCCGAAGCACACGACGCTGTGCCACTCGGTCCGCTCCTGCCGCTCGCCGGTCTTGCTGGGAATGCGCTCCGTGGTCGCGATGCGCAAGTTGGCGATCGGCGTGCCGCCGTTCGAGAACCGCACCTCCGGGTCCGCGCCGAGATTACCGATCAGAATCACCTTGTTGACGCCTGCCATGCTGCCTCCTCTACGTGCCACCCGTGGCGAACGTACGTCCTCGGGGGACACACAGCATACACGAGGGGTCCGACAGTCGCGCCGCGCGCCGCCGCGCGCGCCTACCGGGCGTAGAGGTTCTTGATCGCCCCCCACGAGGTGGCCCGCACCGCGGCCGTCCCCGTCTGATCGAAATCGATGTTGTCGACGCCGACGTTCCAGGTGTTCCCCACCCGCAAGGTCAGCGGCCCCGGCGCGATGACGCCCACCGCCACGTGCGTATGCGTGCGGACACACGGATCGGACAACGGCACGCAGCAGTACGCCGTGACCGCCTGCGAGAAGAGCAGCGCGCCGTTGCGGTCGCGCACCTCGATGGGCTGGGCGCCTTGATCGACGTTGAACCCCGCCACGTCGAAGCCGTTGATGCGGATCTGCACACCCTCCGGTGCGTCGAAGACGTACTCCGCGAACGCGCCCGCGTTGGTGACCGAATATGCGATATTGCCAAGGTCTCCATAGCCACCACCCCACGTCGCCACGCACCCGCAGGCGAGACTGTCGGTGGCAATCATCCGGCTGCCATACGAGACCACCACGTCGGGCGTCCAGCCATTACCCTGCTCGTAGTTCCCCCAGTACATGGACGCGGCGACGACGTTGTCGCCATACTGCTCGTAGAGGATGCCGGGGACAGGAACCACGTCGAAGGTCAGGATGGTTGCGACCGACTGCGTCGCCATGAGGCACGACATGAAGATCAGGAGCAGGAGCAAGCGCATGGCGGATGTCCTCCGGTAGGGGGCGCGGGGAGGCTGCGACGAGAAGGCACCTCGGAGAATACTACGCCCATCGGCGGTGTCCATCTGGTCGCAGCCTTGACTTTGCCGCCGGGAGCCCCTACTCTCCCCCTCTTCACAGACGGCGTGCCGCAGTTTGGCGACCCTGTCGACGAGAGTCCGGGGCGTGGCGCAGCCCGGTAGCGCACCTGCTTTGGGAGCAGGTTGTCGGAGGTTCAAATCCTCTCGCCCCGACCACTTAGCCGTATACGGATCGGTTGGCGGCCGGCCCGTCTGTTCGTGCATTGCTGGTGGATGTAGCTCAGTAGGTAGAGCACCGGACTGTGGCTCCGGTTGTCGCGGGTTCGATCCCCGTCATCCACCCCAGCTCTTCCGTGAGGCCGCGCGCTGCCGCGGCCTCAAGTTTTTCCCGCCGCCGTCCGACACCTCCTGACGTGGTACTCGACCTCCCTCAACGTTGCCCCATCGGCACCCCTCCGATGACGACGACCGTGGTCGGCTCGACACGATGGTCATTCCCTCGGAAGGAGAACGACGCATGTCTGCACTCGGCATCATCGGCGCCCGCCAAAACTTCTTTGCCACCCACGCCCAGAAGCGCGCGGACCACTTGAACGCCGTCGCCGATCACCTGAACGACGTCTCGGCCACGCTGTCGGCGCGCGGCAAGGACGGTGCGGCGGAGAACGTCGCGCACGTCGCTGCCCGCGTCACCACGCGCGCCGCCCGCATCGAGATCGCGTACACCAATCACCAGCCGGCGAGTGTGCCGCCGGCTACCGACGGCGACGCCGACGGCCAGGGCGCCTCCGGCATCGGCTCGATCGTGGACGTCTCCGGATAGCTCCCCCTGTCGCGGCGGATGGCACGGCCTCCGACATCGCGATTCGCCTCCGAGCGAGGCCGACATTCTCCGCACATCCGGCGCGCCGGTCCGCAAGGGCCGGCGTGCTGTGTTCCACCCGCGCGGATTCGCCCGACTCGCGCCCCGCGTCGCGACGCGGCGCTCAAGCGCGGGCGTCCCGCCGTCGACGATGACAACGGAGACCGCCGCGCCGGCATCACCCGCCGCGACGGTCCGGCGCCCGGAGTTCGGACATGTCGACGACCGTGACCAGCACCACCACCCCATCGGCCTACGCCAAGCACCGCAAGTCGGCGGTGGATCGCCTCAACGAGGCGAATGCGGCCGCGCGCGCCCCGAAGCACCGCAAGATCACCGGCCACGCGCGCAAGGTGCCATTCGTCCAGCAACCGCAGAGCGCCAATCCCTTCCAACTCGCCACGATGTTGCGGTCGACCGGCACCACGGTCGACGTCTACGCCTAGCCGTTCCGCGCGAAAACGCCCGCGCCCCGCTCGCCCCGCGCCCAATCCTCCAGCCCACACGGGCGGGCGACGATGTCTTTCCCGAGGGCCCTCGGGTCCTCGCACTTCGCGCCGACCCCACCTCCGCGCGACGTCGCCACCACCCCGTGCCGGGGACGGTGTGACTGGGAGGAGGTCTGCATGTCGGAAAACCTGAGCGTTCGCCCTGCCCAATTGCGGCCCGCGGCCCGCGCCGAGAAGATCGAGCACGTCGCCGCGCAGGTCGAAAAGTCCACTCCCGCACTGGCGGCCAACGGCCGCGTGGTGGCGCCCGAACGCACGCTCAAGTCCGCCGACAAGCTCGATGCGCGCACCAAGGTCGTGCGTGCGGCCGCGACTGCCGCCGGGCGCGCCGGATCCTACGGCGACACGCCAGAGGTGTCCGGCAAGGGCCGTCGCGTCGACATCCGCGTTTACTAAACGCCCCCTCGCCCCGCCGTGCCGGGGAGCCTTCGGGCTCTCCGGCACGCACACCTCAACGGTTCCCTCCGCTTCGACCTTGGTCGGCTTGTATCAGGGGCCGCCGGCCGTGCATCTTCTCCTTGTTCGCCCTGCGTGCCTGGTTCTCCCGATCCGGGTGGCGCGAGCCCGTCACCGTGCATCCCCGCACGGCGGCCGTATCGCCTCTTTTCCTCTCCGCTGTCGACACACGCCACTCTCGTGTCCGGCTCCGGCCGGCGCCCTCTCGCCTCGCGAAGTGGAGGATTCACCCATGCGTTCCTCGCAATGGTCGCCGTTCGCCGCGCTGTGTGCGGCCGCGGTCCTCACGCCGGCGGCATTGGCCGGTCCCCCCGCCTCGACGTATGTCGCCGATTTCGTCTCCACCGCCGCCAGCGGCGTGGCGATGAACGGCGCCGGTGACGTCATCGGCACCTCGTACACGGACACCGGCTGTGGCTCCTTCTGCCTGCCGCCGCAGGAAACCGTGGTGTGGAAGAACGGCGTGCGCACCGTCCTCCCGACCGTGCCGGGTCTGAGCGGCATCACGGTGCGCGGCATCAACGCATACGGATGGATCGCCGGGTACGCGGGACTCAACGGCACGACGACGCACGCGGTGGTGTGGAAGCCGAACGGCGCCGGCTACACGGCGATCGACCTCGGCACGTTGCCGGGCACCACGATCTCCTCGGCCATCGGCATCGATGACCAGGGACGCGTGGTGGGCTTCTGTTCCACGTTGTCGTTCCCGCCGACCAGCGCACCGTTCCTGTGGACCGAAGCAGGCGGCATGGTGAACTTGGTGAGCCAGGGCTATCCCGCGGACGCGCCGCTGGCGATGAGCAATGGCGGCATGGTGGCCACCTGGAACGCCTCCTACTCGCTCTCCTCACCGGCGAGCGTAACCTACCTGCCGGCGGCCCCGAGCGGCTTCCAACTAGTGGCCGACACGCCGGCGATCAACGATGACGGCGAACAGGCGCGCTGGCTCGCCACCACCACGTCGCAAGCGTTGCGCTACTTGTTCCGCTTCCAGCACGCCACCGGCACATGGCAGCAGGTGTCATTCCTCGGCAATGGCAACTTGCAGCCCTACGGCATCGGGTCGATCAATGCGAGCGGCGACATCACCGCCACCGAGGGCGGCGCGGCCCGCATCGCGTGGGGCCCGACGGGTCTCGCCGAGTCGCTGGCGCCATACGTCTCCGGCGCCTACAAGGGCGCGGTGCTCAGCTTCGCTGGTACGCAGAACAGTGAAGGCCAAATCCTCGCGCAGATGTTCATCGGCAACAGCCCGCGCTTGGTGCGCTTGACGCCGGCGGACCCGTGTCTGGCGAGCTGTCTGCGCGTCAGCACAATCCAGTTCGGCGCCCGCTTCGTGCAGGACCCGCGATTCCCCGGCCAGTGCTTCCAGGGCGGCCGCATGTACAACGCCGCGAAGGCCAACGTGACCGTCACCAACGAAGCGGGCGTCAAGCAGAGCGGCGCGGTGGTGACCGCGCGTTTCCTCGACGACTACTGGACGAATGCCGTGGTCACCGGCACCACCAACAGCAAGGGCGCGGTGACCTTCTCGTTCAAGGGACTGTGCGGCACCGGCGCGATCGGCTTCGTGGTCGACAGCGTGGTGAAGGGCGTGTCGAGCTTCGACCGCACGATCGGCACGCTGGTGGCGTCGGCGATTCCGGCTGCGGCGCCGGCGGGCGCGGACGGCCCGTCGCTGCTCGCGGACATGGCGCCGGCAACCGACATGCCGGAGGTGGCCGCATCGGCGCTGACCCTCGTCGCGCCGGTCGCCGATGCCGGCCGCACCGTGCTCTCGTTCACGCTTCCGGATGCGTGCGGGGCGTCGCTGCGCCTCTACGACACGCAGGGCGCGCTGGTAGCGACGTTGGCGGACGGTCCGCACGCCGCCGGCCGTCACACGCTCGAGTGGCGACAGACGATGACCGGCGGACAGCGTGCGCCGCGCGGCGTGTACTGGGCGCGCCTCGACGCCTGCGGCGAGTCGCCAGCACCGCGGTCGCGCTCGTGCGCTAGTCACCGCACCAGACGTCGCACACGCGGCGGCGGCGGAGAGCTTCGCGCTCTCCGCCGCTCTGCGTTGCAGTCTGCGCCTTCGGACGCGGCCGACGCGCTGCAATCGTCGCCGTTGCCGGACACGCCGCGAAAGCGGATCGTGGATGAGTTGTCCGCCCCCCAGTGCATCGGTCATTCCGGTCGCGCCTGCCGCGACGCGCGAACTCCCCATTCGTGGAGACGATCATGCATTCTCCCGCCACACGCATCCTCGCGACCGCCGGCGCACTCCTCTGCGCGGTGGCGACGGTTGCTCTCGCCGAGGTGCCCAACCTCACGCCGCTCGAACGCGCCATGCTGCAGTCCCCGCTCAAGGGCAAAGCACGCGTCGAGCAGACATCGACGCAGTACCCGTACCGCTACGTGGCGCCAGGCCTCCGCGTCACCGAGACGCAAGGGCCGGCCATCGCGCCGGGCGTCACCACCCGCAAGGACCTTCGCACGCACATCCTCAACTCCCGGCCATTGCCGCAGACCGGCGTCGTGCTCACCAATGGCGGCTTCGAGGCCGGCGATCTTTCCGGCTGGACGACCGCCGGTGCGGCCGGTACGGGCAGCGCGTCACTGTGCGGCGCGCCGATGACACCGGAAGCGCTCGTGATGACGCCGCAGGTCCTGCCGTTCGCCAACAACGACCCGCTGATGAATGCGGTCTACCAGGGTCAGTACGGCGCACGGCTCGGCGACGACCTCGCGTGGGGGTTCGACCCGTCCACCGAACCGCAGTGCAGCAGTATCTCGCAGGACGTGGTCATCCCCGCTGGCACGGTGAACTTCAACTTCGCGTACGCCGTGCTCGCCTCGAACCCCGGTCACGGCTACCTGTACGACCCGTACTTCAACGTGATGGTGGTCGACCTCACCGACGCCACCACGCTCTACAACGTCGTCGACTACACCACCTCGTACGACCCGCTGAACCCGTGCGCGCCGTGGTGCCTCGGCGGCTGGGACCCCAACGGCGGATCGGACATCGTGTACCGGCGCTGGACGACCGTGTCGCTCAACCTGTCGGCCATCGCCGGGCACACCGTGCGGTTGTCACTGACTTCGAGTGACTGCTCGCCGTCGGCGCACTTCTGCGAGGCCTACCTCGATGGTGCGGGCATTGCCTGCCCGGACACCGACGCACCGGACGCCGTGACCCTGCAGGGCACCTGCGCGCCGGGCGCCGGCGACTTCTGCGCCGCGCTCACCTGGTTCGCCCCGGCGGACGCGTCGAGCGTGCCGGACACCACCGGCCAGTTCTGCGTGCCGATGGTGCAAGCGGCTGCCTACTACGACATCCGCTGGTCGATCCTGCCGATCCTGAGCGATGCCGACTTCGCCGCCGCCACGCAGGTGGTCGGCGAGCCGTCGCCCGCGGACCCCGGCACGCCGGAGAGCTTCACGCTGTGCGGTCTGCCCGGCGGCCCGGTGTACGTGGCGATGAAGTCGCTCGACGCCTCGTTCAACGCGTCGGCGATGAGCACGCTCGATCTCAACTGCATCAGCAACCAGCCGCCGGACTGCAGCGCGGGCGTGGCGAGCCCCGACATGCTGTGGCCGCCGAACCACCAGTGGGTGCCGGTCACCATCGCCGGACTCACCGACCCGGACGGCGACGCCCTGACCATCACCTACACCAGCGTCACGCAGGACGAGCCGCTCGACACCGTCGGCGATGGCAAGTTCTGCCCGGACGCGATGATCGCGAGTGACGGCTCGCTGTTGCTGCGCGCCGAGCGCAGTGGCACCAAGAAGGTGCCGGGCAACGGGCGCGTCTACGTGGTCGGCTACATCGCGTCGGACGGCGAAGGCGGGACGTGCAGTGGCACCGTCACCGTCTGCGTGCCGCACGACATGGGCAATGGCTCCGAGTGCATCGACGACGGACAGTTCGTCAGCTCGCTCGGCACCTGCGACGGCGATGGGCCGAACCTGCAGCTGAACGTCGTGACCTACGAAACGGCGATCACCGGCGTCACGCGGGGCGCGCAGAGCATCACGCTCGCCTACACGTTGGCCGCTGAAGGCGAGGCGTCGCTGGCGCTCTACAGCGCGGCGGGCCGTCGCCTCAGCGTGGTCGACAGCGGCCTGCGTTCGGCCGGCGAACACCGCGTGACCTTGCCGACCTCGGGCATCCCGAGCGGCATGTACTACGCGCGGCTCACCGCCGGGAAGGTCTCGGTGCTGCGGCCGTTCATGGTCGTGAAGTAATTCGCGGCTCCGCCGGAGCGCGTGCCGGGCGCGGTGCGTGCTCCGAGCGGCGCATGCAGAGCGGCCGGTCGCTTCTCGGCGCGGCCGGCCGCGTCGCGTGAGGAGGTGTGCACATGGCGAAGCGACGGATCGTGTTCGTCGTGCTGGCGGGACTCGCGTGCGGCATCGCGTGCTCCACCTGCGAGGCGCGGCTCGCGTGGAGCGGACACCCCGGCGGCGGCACATTCCTGCTCACCGAATCGGGCCTCTACGTGGGGACCGAACTCGGCGCACAGGCCGACATCGGCATCATGACGAACATCGCCGCCACGAGCGCCCTCGGCGTGACGGCGCATGGCATGATCGCCGGCGATGTCGACACCGCGACGTGGGGCACCATGGGCGCGGCGGCGCGCTATCGCCGATGGCTCGGCGGCGGCTGGGTGCTGGACGGCGCGGCGCACCTGCAAGTGCGCGTCGTCGAGCGTGAGTGGGAAGCTCCGCGCCCCGGTGGCAGCCTGGCGATCGGCCGCGGCGACTGGATTGCGCTCTGCTTCGTCGTCGACCGCTACGAGACGCGCGAGACGGCGTATTGCCTCGGGATCCGGCTGGGGCGCTACCTGGGCGCGCCGGGGGCGCTGCTGCTCGCCACCATGGGCGTTGCCGAGGCGGCGCGCTGAGCGGCAGCGGGACGGCCGGTTGCGGCGCACGGGTGCGATCGGGTAGCGTTTCGACCTTCCCGTGCCCTGGCGAGGGCCGACCCTCCCGCGTGCGCCTGTAGCTCAGCTGGATAGAGCGAGGGACTTCTAATCCCTAGGTCGCAGGTTCGACTCCTGCCAGGCGCGCCATTCCGCAGATCATTCCGCCACGAGTCCCGCCAACAGCCGCCGCGCCGCCACCGCCGCGCGGGCGCGGTGGCTCCACACGTTCTTGGTCTCCGCCGGGAGTTCGGCCATCGCGCGGCCGAGCGGTTCGATGAGGAAGACCGGGTCGTAGCCGAAGCCTTCGCCGCCGCGCGGGGCGCGCAAGATACGGCCGTACACGGCGCCGCGCGCGAGCAATTCGCGGCCGTCCGGCGACACCAGCGCCATGACGGTGCGAAACGCCGCGCGGCGCTTCTCGGTTGGCGTGTCGCCGAGTGCGTCGAGGAGTTTGGCGACGTTGTCGGCGTAGGTCGCGTTCGGCCCAGCGTAGCGCGCGGCGTGGTGGCCCGGCTTGCCGCCCAGAGCATCGACGAAGAGCCCGGTGTCGTCGGCGATCGCCGGCAGTCCGGTGACGGCGCACACGGCGCGTGCCTTGAGGAGCGCGTTCTCCTCGAGCGTGTGGCCGGATTCGTCGACCTCGTCGCGCGGCGGGAGATCGTCAGGCCCGAGCAGCGTGACGCCCGGCGTCTGCAACACGACGATCATCTCGGACGCTTTGTGCCGGTTCGCCGTCGCGAGGACGACGCGCTGCGGTGCGGTCATCGCGCGGCAGGCGGCGGCGTCACGCCGAGGGCCCGCGCCTGCATCGTGAACAACTCGCCGATGCCTTTGGCACCGAGGTCGAGCATCGCGTCGAGCTGCGCGCGCGAGAACGGATCGCCTTCCGCTGTGCCCTGCACTTCGATGAGATTGCCCTGGCCGGTCATGACGATGTTGGCGTCGACTTCGGCGCGCACGTCTTCGCTGTACGGCAGATCGAGGTGCGGCTCGCCGTCGACGATGCCGACGCTGATCGCCGCCACGGCGTCGAGCAGCGGCCACTGCGCGAGCTGTCCCTTGCCCTGCATGTAGGTGAGCGCGTCGTGCAGCGCGATGTAGGCGCCGGTGATCGACGCGGTGCGCGTGCCGCCGTCGGCGTCGAGGACGTCGCAGTCGAGCAGGACCGTGCGTTCGCCGAGCAGGCCGCGATTGACCACGGCGCGCAGCGAGCGGCCGATCAGCCTCTGGATCTCGTGGGTCCGGCCGCTCGGCCCCTTGCCGTGATCGCGCGCGATGCGCGAGTCGGAGCTGCGCGGCAACATGCCGTATTCCGCCGTGACCCAGCCGATGCCTTGGCCGCGCAGGAACGGCGGGACGCGGTCCTCCACCGTCGCCGAGCACAGCACGCGCGTGTGGCCCATGGCGATGAGCACCGAGCCTTCGGCGTGGCGCAGGAAACCGCGATCGATGGTAACGGGGCGCAGTTCGTCGAGCGCACGCCCGTCGGCGCGCACCACCGACGGCGAAGCGTCGCGAGTGGTCATGAAGTCTCCGAGGTGTGAGAGGCCGGCGTCGCCGGCGCGATGTCGGCACCCGTGGTGTCGCGGTCACCTTCGTCGTGCAGGCGCTCGTACCACGGCAAATCGGTTTGTTCGACCGGCCAGACCTGGCCGAGCGGCCGTCCAAGGAATGCCTCGCCGATGCGCGCGAAGTGCGGCCGCAGGTCGCTGACGAAATAGCGGTGCGTCGGCGGTGCGCCCGACGGCCGCGCGAGGTGTGCGTCGGCCAGCAGCGCACGGACTTCCAGTGCCGCCTCGCGGCCCGAGTCGATCAGCGTCACGCCACCGCCCAGCGCGCGCGAGATGACCCCGGCGAGTAGCGGGTAGTGCGTGCAGCCGAGAATACAGGTGTCGACGTGCGCCTCACGCAACGGCGCCAAGTACTCGTCGGCCAGGACCTGCAGCGCGGCGTGGTCGATGAGTCCCTCCTCGGCGAATGGCACGAACAGCGGGCACGCCACCGCCGTCACCTGCGCATCGGGCCGTGCGCGCTGCAGCGCGCGGACGTACGCGCCGCTGCGC